>CAZRJR010000004.1:0-39365 GCA_964600985.1 uncultured Candidatus Saccharibacteria bacterium | reverse complement strand
CCATAAAAGTCCGACTCCATAGTGGCTGCTAGCGGCAAAAGCGAGTGGCGCACGAAGTTTCGACTATAGGACTGGTCAAGGTTGGTCTCGTCTTCCACAAACGGCAAGTTATGAGCATGTGCGTAAGCTATTAAGTCACCTTTGCGGAATGGCAAAAGCGGCCGCACTACTCGGCCCCGAACAGGGCGCATGGCCGTCATACCATACCTATCAGCCCCACGAATGGTATTAAACACCGAGGTTTCAATGCGGTCGTCGCGGTGGTGCGCCGTTACGATCCAGTTGGCGTTGTGGCCCTCGCGGATCGATTCCAGAAAATCATAGCGAGCCTTGCGCAAAGCAGCCTCGCGAGTTTCGTTGCCACTCAGCTGGCCCAAGTAGTATTTATAGTCATATTTGCGTGCCAAGTCGGCTACCAGTTGGGCGTCGTCGGCCGAGCTAGGGCGGACTTTGTGATCCAGATGCGCTACAGCCACGTCCCAGCCGTAGTCCTGGCACAGTCGAGCTAGTAAGTCCAAGAGCGCCACCGAGTCGACTCCACCCGATACAGCCACCACGATACTCGCGCCCTGGGGCAACAAACTGGTACATTGCAAATGGTCATGTAACTTATGGATCATTAGTACTATTGTAGCAGTATTGGGCGTATGTGTAGGTGCGTTACTCCCCTAAACGAAAGAGCGACCCGAAAGTCGCTGCTTTCGAATCGCTTGTGGGACCACTTGGGATTCCTGCTACGCGGGCGTAAGGACCCGCTGCTCTGGAGCCTCAACGATGAAGAAGTTGTCGTCTTCACCAGGAGGAGCGACCCGACAACACTCTCCGTCATGGAGGCAATTGAGACGGGGATCACAACACTCGTCCACTGTCTCACACTCACAATCAGGACACCCGCAGAGCTCTTTTCCTGCCATCGGCTCAACCTCCTTTCTGTGGCCTCAGAATTCATCGAACAACTGAAGATCGGTGCCGGGGTACCACGTAGGTACCCCGGCCGACCTGTGGTTCCCCGAGGCCGTGGCTACTTGCTGCTGCTCGTGCTCTTGCCGAGGAACGAGATGGCCACGATGAGGATGACGGCGATGAGCGCGACGAGCAGGGCGTACTCCACGAGGGAGGCACCACGCTCGTCGTTGCCGAACCGGGCCCGCAGATACGAAGCGAGGGTCTGGTAGCTAGAGATCAATGGATCATTCCTTTTCGTCGAAAACCCGACACGGTGCCAGGTTGATGGATATAATGACAGATTAGGTAAACTATTGCAAGCTTAAACAAAATAGCGACCTAGAATATCTCTAAGTCGCCCTAGGGCTCGTAGGTCCTTTCGCCCACCTCGCCCTACTCTCCTTTGAAGCTACACCGCACGATGTGAGCAAGTGTAGATACTGCGTACCTAAGAACCTCTATATCGGTCTTGAGGCTCCAGTCTTGTACATAGCGGCCGTCCATATCGACTGCTACGGCGTCTGGAACTGGCTTTGCGTAAAGTTCCGTTCCTTTCTGTACTCGATGAATGGCGAGGCCATATGTACATACAAGACCGGGCCGGACACTTCGACGCCACTCGGGAATGCCGCCGTAGCGCACAAGCTCATCTTCGGCTCTCAACGGCCTGGGCCCTATAAAGCTCATTTGGCCAATGAGAATAGCCCAGAGCTGAGGCATCTCATCGAGTCCAAGCCTACGCATAAAACGCCGAACGAGATTCACGGAATTGGTTCGAGGATTCACCGTACGAAACTTGTAGATGGTGATCGGCCGACCCTTCCATCCGATTCTAACCTCGGAGTAGAAAAGTGGTTCCGAACGATCCTTACTGGCCAACCACGTAAGTACGTAGATAGCCAGCATAGGGAGGAGCAGAAACCACAGAAGCACTACCGACGCAGCGACGTCGATACTGCGCTTGATAAGCAGCTGACGTCGCACGCCAAACCCTTTCTAGTAGACAATAGGGTTGGATTATTTATACTCTGCGGGAAGTTTTCCTGCAAGTATGTAAATAAGTGCATTACTATAAAAGGCTCATCTTGAGCGTATCTGTATTATGAAATTGGTGGCTGAGGGTGGGATCGAACCACCGACCTCGGGCTTATGAGTCCCGCGCTCTAACCAACTGAGCTACTCAGCCTTACCTATTTAGTATACTTCTGTATGTACCCGATGCAAGTTTTGTTTTACCCCGATGCGACATCATATGTCGTATCGTAATGTGAGGCTTTGTACGTAAACCTAAAAGAATCCCACTTGAGGGGATTCTGGATGTTGAAGTACAAAACGAACTGGTGGCGGGGGCAGGATTTGAACCTGCGACCTCCGGGTTATGAGCCCGACGAGCTACCAGACTGCTCTACCCCGCGATAAATGTGCTTACAGCAATGAATATTCTAGCTTATTTAAGCTAATAAATCAACCTACTGTTATTCTTTGCAGCTGGCCAGCATTCGAAGATCAGAAAGGCTGGAGTTAAGATATTAAGACTGAGCGAGGACTTAGCGTCAGCGATCCCGCAGCGAAATTCTTAAGATGAAACGAACAGCCACTTCTAGATCTGAGCCCCATGCTGGAAATACTTTTGCCTACTTTTGGTATATTCAAAAGTAGGAATATTAGCGTTTATTACCAAACAAGAACTGCAACCATGCTTGGAAGTTCGAGCTAGCCACTGGCTGCTGAGATTGGTTAATCTGCAGCGATGCAGTAGTCTGTTCGGGCTTGGAGCCCCGCACAATCACAACCGATTCACCAGGTAATTGAAGTCCAAGCTTTTCGCGTGCCAGGCGCTCCTTGTACACATCGGTGGTGTAGTAGGCAATTTTGTAATCCAGTAGATCGTTATCGGCCTTTAGCTGGTCGATCTCTGCGTTGATCTGGTCGGCTTTACTGTGCAGTTTGTAGCTCTTGCCGCCCTCGCCAATAAGTAAAAAGAATATATACAGCACAAGCCCTAAGCCGAGCCAAAAAGCAATCCGTGAATAGTTCATACTCGTGCGCATATCAGCTTCATTGTATCATAAGCAGATTGTCGACAGGCTTAGGGCCCACACCGCTCTTAGAAACTATCTAAAGCGCTTTACGCTGGTTCCTGGATGGGCACTAAAGCAGATTGTGAATTAGTTTGTAATCAGCCTCACCAAGCCTGTGTACGTTACCCTGGAACGCCAGCGTCCAGTTCTTGCTCGGCCAGCGTCGCGCATACTCGTAGCCGTCTATAAAGTCCGCTACTGGCAAGTAGTCACCCTCATTACGCACCTTCAGCATTTTAATTGGGAATCTATAGGGATACACTTCGCCCGGTTTGGTAGATTCCCAAATCTTTTCGTAATCTTCATAGCAATCGCCGGCTACCTTCGCCTCCCCACCAATCGCCTTAACTCCTGTGAGGTAAAAGAACACGGTGTCGTCTACCTTTACTTCGCTCGCGGCCTTACGCCAGCGCGACTTCATGCCGGCTATGTCGAACCCGCGCGCGCGAGATGTTTCGAAGTTTTGGGGCGAGCTTACAAGTAACCAGTGCGTCATTTAGTAGCCCTCGTGATCAGGAAACGATGGGCCAACCGATTCGGCAGCCTTCAAAAGCTGATCATTACTGAAACGACGGCGCACGATATCCAGCCAGCTTGTAAAACTATTTGATTGGTCGGTTGGACTAATAGACTTAAGCCAATCCAGGTGGGGTGACAATTGCCCTGTCTCGGGGTTACGCCGTGTGTAATGTAGGATTTGACAGTTCTGTATCTTGTCTCCCGGTTTATCCGAAGTCTTAAATTCCATCCATTCATCTACTGTCATGCGCTCCAGTACAAACCGAAAAGTAGCCATTACTTCACCGTGACAAACTATCACTACTCGTTTATCAGAGCACTCGCGGTGCAGCGTATCCAACACAGAGCGCAAGCGAATTGTAACCTGTGCTATTGACTCACCATTTGGAGGTGTCCAATAAAAAGGATCTGTGTCACGTACCCTTAAAGATTCTTCGGCATGCTCTTCACGCTCTTGGGGTGTCATGTTATCAAGCTCTCCCCACTCACGTTCGCGCAATAGCGGATCAAGCATCCACTCTGGTCCATCCAGACTCAGAAGGCCTGCTGTTTCCATAGCTCGGATGTAAGACGAAACATATTTGCGATCAAAAACAGGGTATTTATTGGCTCTCAGCCAATCGCCTGCCATCTTGGCTTGTTGTCGACCTTTCGGAGTTAGCCGATGTAGTGAATCGTGACGTGCTCGAAACGCATCGGTGTAGAGACTTTCGTCGCCGTTCTTGGCGAAGTGGGAGGCTAGATTATGTTCCGATTGTCCGTGTCGTACCAGCACTAGATCAATCGGCATCGTCATAACGCTCCTCCTCTTATTAACTATATTATATCAGGTAAGATCGGTAGTTAAAAGGGGTGGGTAGTTTTTCTTTTAACTGCTAGAGAGTGGCTATTACATCTGCAATCGAATCTTTGCGAACTACACTTGGGTGTAAGTAAAACACCGATAGATGATTGAGCTTACCAACCACATAAACCTTTGGTTTGCCAGTTTTCTCGTAAGCAGCAATGGCCGCACCGAGCTCTACGTACATGCCTTTACCCACTGCTACATTATCCGATATCAACACATACACATCGGCGGCTAGTACACCATCAATGTCTTTTTTAGCACGCTTTCCAGATTCAGTCCGGTTCGCCAGCTTTTGCTCAACACCACCAAGAAAAGCATCCGTTTCCGTCCAGTCATGAGTAATGCTATGGCCAGCGTTCTTCACTGCATTCATTGCACCCCGAACATCTTCTACATCATCAATCTGACCGGAAATGAAAAACTTCATATACAAATCATATCAAACTAAGCTCGATACTAGCTTGGCCAAGGTGTAGAAAGCTGCACGTAGTTACCGTCTGGATCCTCGACGGTTGCCAGGGTAACCGACGCATCATCGTTAGGGTGGTAAGGCTTCGCTACTACCGCAGCACCTAAACCTGCTAGCTTCTTAAAGTCGGCCTCTACATCGTCGCAAATGAATCCAAGCATAACTCGCGCTGGAGTTTGGCTCTTACCTTTTACCTCGCTATGCGGGCCGATCATGAGCCCAGCAGTCGACTGGTAGCCAAACCATTCACCTTCGTGCCAGCCGGGTTCGCCCAAGATAGCCGTATAGAACTCAGCCAGCTTAGTCGGGTTTTCTGAATTAAGCATTACATTGCTAAACTTCATAGTTATTCTCCTGTTTTACGTTCACTTTATATTCCAATTAGAGCCTAGGCAAAGCCTAGAATACGCCCAAGATCGCGGCGGCTACCAACAGGCACAACAGCGATGCCCCGGCCATAATAGCGATCTTTTTAACTACCCACTTACCCTCGGTACCGCCAAAAATCACAGCCGAAGCCTGAGTGGGCACGAAGAACCCAATCCAAACCAAGAATGCAAGCGAGTAAACCGAATAGTCCGGCAAGGCGCGCATAAGCTCCGCCAACACTGCTGTGGTCAGCAACGTACCCATAAACTGTACTGCCAGCATCGGCATCATTTGCTTTTGTGCTTTGGCTTGCTCTGCCTTGCTCAATTTAGGAAAACCATGGATCTCACCCCAAGCCTTGCCAAACACCGGCATGTACCATATAGCCCCTACTATAAACTCAGCTACCGAAGCCACCAAAACTGCTGCGTAATTAATGCTCATGATTCTCTCCCTACTTAATACTTGTTACGTATAGCTTACGCTTAAGAGCAGAAAAGATAAAGGCTAGTGCCAATAGCTAGGTATGAATTACTCCGTCCAGCGTACAAAAACTAACTGCTTACAATCTCCACAGCTGTGCGTATGTGCTCTCTAAACTTTGTTACCGGAAGTGCATTTAGAGAGAAGTATCTGAATTCTTCCACTTCATCCGTTTTAGCTATGCTATCTCCTGGGAAACTTGTAACGAGGAGAATGTACCTTATATTCTCACTATGAGGTATCTTAGCGGATTTGTAGTTTATTATGTCGGTTCTCGCAATTTTGGCTCCAAGTTCTTCATCAAGTTCGCGAACAACAGCCTCGTAAATAGTTTCTCCCGCATGTATTTTACCGCCAGGGAGTTTCCAGTTTGGATCATCTGATTCTTTGACGAGTAAGACTTTACTATTTTTTAGAGATACGATTCTTACTACATCTAATTCTGGTGAATCTGCTTGCCTGTCTAGTTCATCGAAATTCATAGATAGATTGTATAGCAAAAAGACATCTTTCGGAAACTTCATTACAATGTTTAAACTTATTGGCTATGACTAGACTGGTTTGGAACAAGAAGGCTATACTGACATTAGCACCTGACATACTTGGAGAATAGATGACAAAGCGACGAGTTCTTCATGCAAAGAAGTATCAGGTAGTAGTGAATGACTACCTGATTGGTGAAGTCTGCGACAAGATGGCTCTCACCCCAGCACGACGTGGTGTGGTCGTCAACGGCATGAACGCCGTCCGGCTTGCCTTAACCAAAGCCGGCCAGCAGAGCGAGAGCTTCGGGACCACTCTGCGGGAGCTTGGGAGGGGGCGACCAGGACCGCACGCACCAGTTGTCCTGTACGAGCTGTTGTTCATCCTTGATGACCCTGAGGCGCTGGCAGACGTTCAGGAGCACGGGGGCTACTTCACTCGAAGGTTCGGTCCGAAGACCCAGCAAGCCGTGCGTGAATTCGCTGAAACCGTATGTGTCGAGGCAGAACGAGGCTTCTTCCGCATCTGACCCAAACCGCCATCTCTGGTCGAGATATAATCGTCTGGAGGTGGCGATTCTCGTTTAGAACGTGTAAAGAAGACCCCCTTCGGAGTCTTTTCTAAACTTGTAATTACTGAGGGCGTGAGTGGGTCGAAATGGAACCTAGTCTCGACAGTACTTAAGCTTCTTGAGTCGAGTGCTTGGTAATTACCAACCTATAAACATACTGCTGTGGTATAGAGGTTGTGTAGAATGGCTCTCCGTCGGTATCTAAGGCCTGCTCAATCTTAATATTTGCATCCAGGCTTAGGCTATTAAATGCATCAATGTATTTTTGATGATCTCCTTCGCCGTATAGCATACCTAAGCGCGCTTCTCCACCTGGTTTTAGCACACGAACAACCTCTTCTAGCCAAGCCTGCACTCTCTCCATACCGTCACTACCTTCCCCTTCAAAGCCAGCGTAAATAACCACACTTCCAAGGCCAAGGACTCGGTCAAAAGACTCCGATTCAAAAGGTAAGTGCTCCGCAAGTGCGGCAACAGTTTTATTCTCAAACCCAGGACTTTGCCTTAACTGTTCTCGGTACGTTGAGTTAATCATATCGGGGCTCAGCGATACGATATCCGGATGAATATCCAAGCCTGGGTTTGCTTGTAAAATCATACCTACTTCTTCATTGAGCCTTTGCTCTGATCCCGAACCTAAATCTAAAACTTTTCCATCAAAATCATCCAAGAATAGTCCAAGGCCACCCACGTAATCCATTACACCCCGTTCTGGTGCTAGGATTGTGTCTCTACGCCATTCAGTTGATAAAGAAGGCTCGGGAGGTTTTAGCTTTGCTGTGAGAAGATATGGTACATCATCGCTGTAAAATAAATTCGGCTCCTGCATATGATAGCGCTCCTCCATGCGACGCCAGCCAATTTCATCTTCTGGTGTAATGACCTCTACTATTTCAAATCCTAGGTCTTCCAAAAGCACTTGGAGCATTTCCAGCTCGACTGGTGTGTTCGTCTCTACCACTGTCATCTTTCCTTCTGGCTTAAGTGCTTGCTTAACAGTCTCTAAGCTTGCTAGGACTGCTGAGAAAGGTCTACGTGGATCACCATCGAGCGCTGGATACATTGCCTGGATTATCTCCCTACGTTTTACAGGGTCTTTCTCGCCACGTAATCTGTCCTGCATATACATCGATTGTGCAGAGAATGTAAGTGCATCCTGCTCGGCATTCGTTTGAGCAAACACGTTGGATACGTATACTTCATCTACCGACTTTGGCGGTAAGTCTAGATCGGTAATTTTGCCCTCATTAAAGCCAATGCTCTTCATATGCTCAGTTTCGTGTAGTGAAGTTGCATCTTTAGCAAGGTGCACCTGACCACCATCTAGGTCCACACCTACATAGTGAGTATTACTAAAGTACTCTCGACGCACTGGGTTGACTCCTGCCCCCAATATTGCTGGATCCCAGCCAAAACCAATCTCAACAAACACACGACCTTCACCATACTTTTCCGCAGAGTTCTCTATACCTGAGATCTTTTCAATCATATTATTAGTATAGCAAAAGACCCCTTTCGGAGTCTTTATTCAAAACGCTTATGCTTGGTGGGCCTAACTAGACTCATCTCGAACCATAAGGTTAATATCGCTGAGGTTTTATCACCTAAACCCACAATGCTTAATTATGAACTTGGGTGATGCTGGAATGACGCTCCAGCAGACGACCCATGCGGGCTGATGTTGATGGCTCCTCAGACGGTCTGTCGCAGCCCTGCTTCTCGCCACATCAGTGCCTGGTGGTCCAGTTGCATGATGGCGGTACGCATGGATGCTTCGTCCTCCACCGGAACGTCGCGACAGACGTCATAGGTGAACCAGTGGTCACCCTGGGCACATCCCGCGGGATGCGGGTACGCCAGGTAGAAGCAGTCCGAGTCATCGTCGAGGACGAAGACGCGGCCGTCCACGATGACGGCGTACTGCGTTCCGAGCTGGTAGCCCTGGAGCATCGAAGCCTGGCCATCTGTCATGGCCAAGAGGGTGTTGTGCCCCCCGAAGACTTCGCGTGCCCTGCGGTCGCAAGCCTCGAGGGTCTCCCTTGAGATGGTTGTCATGAGTTTCCCTTCGGTCGACAACGTTATTATAATAACATAATTGCTTATTAATGTAAAGCGACCTAGATAATCTCTAAGTCGCTCTGGGGCTCGCAGGTCCTTTCGCCTACCTTGCCCCTACACCTCCTGGCTCCCAATGTAACGCCAGTAGTGCTGGCCCTGTGGGTTTAGGCCCTTCGCCCGTTCGACTGACAGGCGCTCTACCAACCCCTGCTTTTCAAGGCGAAGTAAGAGGGACCAAAACTTCTCCTTCGGATGCCCCGGGTGTACCCGTTCTCTCCAGTGCCTGGGGTCATCACAGAAGTCAGGGTGACCACAGGTATTCCAACGGAATGTCCAGGGACCCAGAGCCTCACCGATGGCTGTTGTGCCTACTGGATGCGGGGCAGCATCCCGCAGGATTGCTAGCACCTGGTCTGACAAAGCCTGTCGAGCTGGTGAGAGCTGCCTCGCTGACCGCTTCTCTGATTGTGCCATCCTCTTTCACCCCCTTAGGGTCTTGTGGATACACGTATCTTATAGCGCCGTGCGAGGAGACTTCAAGCATAAACAAAAAAGACTCCTTCGGAGTCTTAATCTATTATGCTTATGCTTGGTGGGCCCGGCTGGGTTCGAACCAGCGACCAATCGGTTATGAGCCGACTGCTCTAACCACTGAGCTACGGGCCCCTATAATGGTGGGACTAGCTAAATATAGCCGATTTTCACCTATAAATAAAGTCAAACCAAAAAGGCCCCAAAGGGCCTCATGGTTGTACTCCTGAGCTAAGCTTAGCCCTTCTTAAGAATAGGTAGGCCGGTACGAGTGTTCTCGATAACTACATAGCCTTCTGGTAGCTCGTCGATAGCTGTTGGCTTAGCTTCCTTTGCGAAGTAGTAAATAGTTTGCTGGCGGCCACCCTTAAGAGTGACTTCTTGTCGGTGCAGGTAGTAAGTCTGACCTTTTGAGTTTGTGTGTGCGTATGCTGACATTATTATCTCCTTAATTATTCTTATGTTTAACAGGTTACGAAACTGTTACACCTTTGTCAATAGGTTGGGCCAGGTTAGCGGGCGATTTGTGCCTTGCGCACCACACCTAAGCGCTGCCAACTGCGAGCCACCAAGGCGCCGATTCCACCTATAGTAACGGCAAAACTCATTACTCCACCTATGGCAGGCAGTGCAGAAACCAATCCGATAATCAGCAGGCCTACGAGGAGCGGTAGAGTATTGGCACGAGCAGACACACAGTCTGGCCCAGTAGCCAGCACTCGCCTACCCACTAAGATAGCCACGAATACATTCGCCACCATAAGGGCTGCTATGTACAGCATAATGCCGAGTACAGCTAGTGGTAGTCCTATAAGAGTTATGGCTAGCATAAATAGCACAATTGGCCCACCGATTAAGAACCCGAAGCCAGTAAGCAGGGCATTGGCTGGCTTGCGGCGCAAGAACTCACCGGTAGCCACCACACTACCTGGCGCCAGCCATAGCAGCACCATGCCGAGTACAAAGCTTGACACAAGCCCGAAGAACACCTTGGTAAGTACCGATACCCAAGTTGGCGTATGAGTGGTCTTAGGTGTAGCAAATTTCTTGATCGAGCCTGATATGTTCTTGTCGTTCTCTACCTGGATCTGTGCCGATTCGCTATAGCTTAAATCTCCCGCTATAACGGCGCTGGGGCCCACAGTAATCTCTTGGGCGGCAATCTTGACCGAACCACCAGTGGCGGCGTTGTACGCGGCCTTAGAAGCGCCAATATAGGCCGAGTGGCCGACGCTACCCGCCACATCTGCGTTGGCCGCCGCCGCAGCTAGCGTGCTGTCCATTTTAGACTCTTTAGTGGTTACAAAACTCGAGGCTGCCGCGTATACTGACTGCGCACTACCTGCCACGGACACGTCGCTCGCCATAACGTGCACATTCCCACTCACTGTGCCGTCAAGTTGCACCGTTTGAGCCAATACGTATACGCTGCCGTTTACCGTACCCTTGAGCACAAAGCTGCTTGCTAAGACCGCCACATCGCCGTTTACCGTACCGTCAATCTCTACTCGCTCGGCCATCTTGGCATACAAACCAGTATGTACCTCGCCAGCCGCCATAGTAACAGGTCCACTACTGCTCACCGCGGCGCGAGCGGGCAATGCGTGCATACCCCCCAGCGCCACCAAGCCAAAAGCCACCACAATCGCTACAATCCTCTTCATGCTCACCTCCGTATATACTTTGTATTAAACGCTCCTAGCGGATTCTTTGCAAGCTAAAAGCCCCGCTTGATCACCGAGATGGTGGCGGGGCTTTTAGCAATTTTAGGCTGCTTACTGCTTAGCGGCGGTCAACCTGTGGCTTAGCTTCAGACACGATAATAGTTCGGCCTTCTACTTCTTTACCATTGAGGGTTTCAATAGCCTTCTGGGCTTCTTCGACAGTGCTCATTTCTACAAAACCAAAGCCACGTGAGCGACCGGTCATTTTGTCGAGTACTACGTTGGCAGATTCAACAGTACCCGCCTCGGCAAAGATCTCTGCCAAGCGCTCGTCGTTTACTGCCCAAGGCAAGCTTCCAACAAATAGTTTTTTCATAATATACTCCTTCTAACCCCTACCAGAGAACGCTTGTAAGGACCAAAAAGAGCTTACGAAAACGAGGACTGAGTAGACTTTAATTATTAACCATCGCTAGTATACCAGGTTATGGAGGATTACACAACTATACCATCGAGGCTAGCCAGGTGGGCGATGGCCTGCTAATATACTTATGCTTGCACTAAGTTTCGCACTGTGCGAAGCTAAGCGCAGAATTAGTTTAAGGAGAACACACCATGGCAACAATTGAATTTTACGATGTAAAACTTCGTGAAAAAGTTCAGATCGACGAAAGTCAGATTAAACGCAAAAAGTACGTACGCGAGACCAAGAGTGGTGGCACACAAACTCGTTACGCCATCCGTGCGAACAACAATGGCACAAACCTAACTAAGTTTGTTTCCGAGGAAACTTACAACAGTCTCAACGTTCCAGAAGAAGACTAGTTTAAGCGACAGCCTTACGTATAAAAGCCCCTCTAACCCAGGGGTTTTTAGTGTTTGGCCGTATTGCTGAGATCTGTCTTATTCCGCCTACAAAAAAGTGTTGACAAGTTCGTATGCTGTTCGTTATAATGTGTGCAATAGCTAAGGAGGGCCAAAAAATGAAACAAGCACTAACCAAAAAGCAACGTCGCATGCTCGATTATGTAACGGGCTTTATAGAACAAAAGGGATATTCTCCCAGCTATCGCGAAATCGCTACTGGGCTTAAACTTAATTCGGTCGCGACCGTAGCCCAGCACATAGATTCGCTGGTGGCAAAAGGCCTACTCACTAAAGGCAGCAACTCGGCACGATCGCTCATGCCCGTAGAGGAAGTTCAGGCCAATATGGAAATGCCCGGGGTAGCACTACCTATACTGGGACGCATAGCCGCCGGTAGCCCTATAGAGGCCATGGAGGGCCAAACCGAGACACTCGAAGTTCCGCCCTTTATGGTGGGGCGCAAGAACTCCTATGTGCTGCAAGTAAAAGGCCAGAGTATGATCGACGAAGGTATTAACGATGGCGACTTTGTGGTCGTACAGGAACAAGAAACCGCTAGTAACGGTCAGCTGGTGGTGGCACTTGTAAACAATTCCGAAGCCACGCTCAAGCGCTACTACAAGGAAGCACGCCGAATCCGCTTGCAGCCCTCAAACGCAGCCATGGATCCAATCTACGTAGAACCAGGCACTCCGCTTAAGATTCAAGGAATCGTTATTGGGCTCATCCGCAAGTACTAGGCCAACGCTCTTACAGTTATTGTAGTGAGCGAATAGTGCTAATACCAACCTTGAACACATATAGGTTGGTAAGTGCACCAATGTACGCGGCTGCCAAGTAACCGAGCGAGGTAACCACATTGGTTTGTACAAATACTAGAAACTGCCCAAAGAGCCCCAGCCAGTAAGGCCAGAGTAATTTGAGAGTTATGCTAGCCAACACCATAAGTCCGACTATAATCGAGGCGCGAATCAGTGGTATACGTAGTCGATCATGCAGCTGGCCGCGATTAGTATATTCCTTCTCTACCTTAACACCGTTTCGTGCATTCACATACGCGCTGGCCATAAACCAAACCGCTGTGTAGGCAACTAGCCCAACTGTGCTCCAGAACAACACAATCACTATCGTATTGACCGTGCCAATTCCGGTAAAGGTGCTAATCTGATCGCCGAGCGTTTGCCGAAGTATACTCTCGTTAATACTACTCTGACCAGTAACAAGGGTAATGATGTCCACGTAGTAGGTGGCCACAAATGTGACCGAGGTAATTATGATCGCCGTAATTACTTGCAGCGACGATACCTTAAAGATCCTCTTCACCAGCTACTGCCCCGATGCGTTTGCCCTGTAGGCCAGGCTCACCGCTGTTGCACCTGAGTTGTTCCCAGAGCCGGTAATTACTACAATCAAGTCACTCGCTCCCTTTGTGTACGTAGTAGTAGAAACGGCACCAAACGTAACATGGCTGTTTTCTTTAACCGCCCAGCCGTTACTTGGCAGCTGCTTCTCGTAATACTTCTCCACCATAGCCGAACTATCATTAGTACTCAGCGTGACACTATACGACCCCTTGCTCAAACTAGCCGAGAACTTAATGGTGGATGGTTGGTAGATTGGTACATCGGTGGGAAAACCTGCTGGCAACTTTTGCTCGGTCGAAAGTGTCGCCTTGCCATTATCGCCCTTAATAGTCACGCTGCCATTCTTGGAGTCAACCTTAGCCTTGCCGCCACTCAGCACCGAGACGCCGCCATCAAATATACCCTTGGCTACGAATCTTGAAACTAAGCCACCCAGAACGCTCAGCGCCACTAGAACTCCAACAACTATGAGCACAATCTTAAGCGTGCTGGTCTGCTTTGCGCCAGATGTAGAAGTTGAACCAGGTGTTGGCGACGAAGAAGTTTGTTCTAGTTTAGTGCCGGCTTGGGGTACCGTGGTCTGCTTAGGGGCACGGCGGATTGACTCGACTGGTCGGCCTGGCTTGGGCGTCGAGTTTGATGGTGTAGGTGATTTTTCTATAGGAGTCTTGGCCATATTTAGCTACCTATTTAATGAGAGATACTCCACCCACTACCGGTAGTGGCTTCATTTCACCATTTAATGCAGTCATGATTCCCAAAATCGCAAACACTAGACCAACAAGACCGGGAAGACTCCAGAGCATAAAGCCACCAAAGAAGAAGAGTGCGCCACCCAGTATACTTGTGACTATATTGAGCACAATTACCGTAAGGAGCAACACGAGCCCTTGATTAGCGTGATACATAGCAAACTTAGAGTCTTTGTTGGTAATTAATGGTAGAAAGAAAATAATATACGCGAGTGCCGCCAGTGTTTTTACGTTCTGATCTTTTTCTACCCCGTTTTTGGCGGCCGCCTGCTTCTTTTGTGCCATAATGTTACCCTCTCTTAGTTGTTATGCTTTTATTGATCATAATGCCTGAGACTCGTTTACGCAAGGTTCTTCGAGTCGGCACGCGCCTTAGTTTGTCGCTTCGCAACCAATCGCAAGTCCTCGTAGCGATCAGACTCGTCCACAATCTCCTTGTTGAGAATTTCTTCAATTACATCCTCCATGGTCACCACCCCTTGCACCTCACGAAACTCGTTAATAACTACAAACAGATGATGCTTTGTTTTCAAAAACGCCTCGAGTGCTGCATCTAAGTGCTCGGCTTCGTGCAAGTAGTGCACTTTGCGCTCGCACAATTCGCCAACAGGGTGGCCCTTTATAATCCGCCCCACCAAACTGCGCCAGTACAACATACCGATGATCTTGTCTGGATCCGAGTCATACACTGGAAAGCGTGAGTGGCCACTAGCCTGTAACTGTTTGAGTAGTGGAGCGTCGAGTTTGGTGTTTGCATCCAGTGTCACAACTACCGAGCGGGGCGTCATAACATCGGCCACTACCTTGTCACCAAAGGTTAAAGCACCACGAACGATTCGCTCTTCGTCATCATCGAGATCACTGTGCTTGGACACTCGATGCTCCTCAATTATCTGAACGAGTTCACGTTTAGAATAAATGGTTGGCAGTTCATCTCCTAGGATACGGTCAAGCGCCCAGGCCAGCGGTGCACAAATTGGCCAGAGCAGTATCATAAACGCCTCCACTACCCAAGACAAACGAGCACCCAAACTAAGCGCATACCGCGAGAACAACGATTGGGGAATAATCTCGCCAAATATAGTTACGAGTAGCGTCGTAGCAGCCCCAGCAACTATGCCATGTGCTAGTGAGTCCAAAAAGATCGACATAGCAGATATTACCGCTACATTGCCCATTAAGAGCGTTACAAGGAGTAAGTTGCCGCGTTTGCGTACTGGATAAATCTTAGCCGCATCCTTGTTGCCCAGCTGCATTTTGCGCTCTAGCTCATACGGATCTAGGCTCATGAGGCCAAGGTTCATACCAGAAAATAGCGCTGAGAGTAGCAATAGAACGAGAATAATTACGAGTGACATACTAGCTTAAGTATAGCATAACAGGCATCCAGCCAACGTAGTTCTACGAGTGCTGCAAATAGTCTGGAATAGCAAACTCAGCAAACTCAGGCAGAAGGTTTTTACCGTAGATTAAACGTGAAAACGCTTCAGCCTCGTATTTGGCTCCATTAAGAGCATTATGTGGCTTGGGTTCTGGTGGAATACCAACATATTTGAGCGTAGTGTCGGCACTTAAGCGCGTTAAGCCCTTCTCCATGGGCGGCTTTACACCTCGGCTCAAGTGGTGGGCATACGAAAGCGAGTGCAGATCTACCGTGCGAAAACCAAATGGCATGGGCTGCTGGTAGGCAAACTGGCTCTTGAACGCAAAATCATGCTTAAGTCCATGGCGCTGGGCTGCATAGCTCAGAGCAGCCAAGTCGAGCCATACTACATTCTCGCCTGCTAAAGTGATTTCGTCGCGCTGACGAGCCCAGTCAAAGAACTTCTGCACCATTTCACCCTCACTCAATTTAGTTCTGTCTGTCGCTTGCTCCATAGTAAACCCACAGTAAGCAATCGCCGATTCATCTATTTCAGCCCCTTCAAACGCGTAGCACTCCTCATAGAATTGATCATTGGGGTTCTTAAAGTCTACTGCGCCAATGCTCAAAAGAGAGTTCTTTTGTGGGTCTATACCGCTGGCTTCTACGTCGAGTACAATCATGTAGTTATTCTACCCGAAAACTTAAATCAAAGGTAGAAGCCCCCGGCGAACGTATCGCCGGGGGCAAAGGCACAGAGGGCCTACTTGTGGAGTTGCTGAGCAAACCACTCGTCGCGATTCAACTCGGTCAGCACATGATCCACCCACTGACCATCACGCCAGTATTCGGCGTGCCAGCGGCCGACCTCGCGACCCAGCTTGAGCTGCAGTTTGCCCGACGCCTCATTCGGCGCCAGGAAACCAGCCTTGATCTTGCGCAGTGGCAAAGCCACGAAACCGTGACGCACTGCCAAATTGGCGGCTTCGGTAGCGATGCCTAGGTTCCACAAACCCGTATCGCCAATGAAGATGCCAATGGTAGCGGTCTGGTTGCGCCAGTCGATGGCATCGAAGCCAACCGAGCCCACGCACCTGCCCTCGACTTCGATCGTCCAGCTGAGAGTGTTAGGATCAGTGGCACGCACCTCGATCCAGTCCAGCTCTGCACGCACACTCGGCGGCTCCTGAAGCTGCAAGTACCGCGTCACTTTTGGATTCGAGAGCATCCGCACAAACACATGTGCATCCTTCTCGATCATGGGCCGAAGCTTGCACTTCGTACCTTCGATCACTGGTCCGTACATGGCCGTGTGTCCTTTCTTGTTCAGCCCTTGTCTTGGGTCTAGGTGAAGCCGAATTACTCCACCGAAGTGGGCTTTTGATTGCTTTACTATGTCGTTATAAAGTACGTCAAAAGCCCACTTCGATAGATTATTCATATAGGACTGTGGGTGGGGGTTCCTCCTAGACCCCCACCCTTCCTATGTCAGTCCAAATGTTCTCCAATCTCGCGCGCCACCATCTCGGCGTAGCATCCACCCTGAGCCAACAACTCCTGGTGAGAACCTGCCTCGACAATGTGACCATCTTCCATGTAGTAGACCACGTCGGCCGACTCCACGGTACTCAGGCGGTGGGCAATCACCACGATGGTGGCCTGACGCGAACGAATCATGTCGTCCACTGTGGCCTTCACAAAGTCTTGCGAGCGTGCATCCAGCGCACTGGTAGCTTCGTCGAGAATCAGCAACTTAGGGCGACGTAGAAGCGCCCGGGCAATCGCCACACGCTGCTTCTGACCGCCGCTCAAACGCACACCATTCTCACCCACCTGGCTGGCGTAGCCGAGTGGCAGTTTGGCGATGAACTCATCAGCATGAGCACGCTTGGCTGCTTCGTGCACCTCCTCATCGCTCGCCTGGGCATTGCCCATGCGGATGTTGTCGGCGATGCTGTCGTCGATCAACTGCACGTCCTGCGACACAACTGTCACCATCTGCTGTCGCAGGTAGTCGTAGTCGAAATCCCGCAGGTCAATACCGTCCAAAAGAACCGCCCCTTCAGTAGGGTCAGTCTCCCGGGCGAGCAGGGCTGCCACCGTCGACTTGCCAGCCCCAGAGGGACCGACGAGTGCAATAGTGGTGTTCGGCTCCACGACCAAATCCAGCTCCTTCAGCGTCGGAACGCAGTTGCCCGGATGGGTGAACCCCATTTGACGCAACTCGATTCTCCCTTCTGCCGCAGCGGGCTTCTGGGGAGACTCGGGCTGACGCACACTCGGCACGGTCTCAAAGAGTTCGATATACTCATTGAGCGCCTGACTGCCGTCCGAAATGGCACGCTGCACATCACGGAACTGGTAGAGGTTGATCAGAATCCGCCTCAGCCAGTCGATAACCAGCACCACAGTGCCTACCGTAGCAGCACCATGGGGCCCACTGTGAAGCAAGGCCAGCAAGGCATACATGCCTAGAAAGGCAGCCATCAGCACATACTCGGGTCGACGCTGATAGCGACGCCAAGCGCGGTTGCGCTCGATGTCGTCTTCGGCGTAGCCATCGAGAATTGACTGATAGCGCTGTGCGAAGCTCGCCTCGACCCCGAATTGCTTCAGAGTACGCGACTTAGCCGACAGTTCGGTGCCACGAGTGTGCATGTCCTTCCAGGCTCGGTGTCCGGCCTCGTCGATCGGACGAATGTAACGCCCGTTGTAGGCCATGACAGCCACGAACAGACTCACCACAACCGCACCGAACAGTGCAAAGATCGGACCAAACAGCAACAAAGCAACGAGTGTCAGAACAATCCGAATCACCACGGGCAAGCCATTGTAAATGACTCGGTCCGTGAGATTGTCGATCCGGCTGAGATTCTTGGCAATCAAGGATTCCTTCTCGCCAGTACCGTGCTCCAAGTGCCATGCCACATCCATGCTCATTTGCTTTGCCTGGCCGAAGCCAAGCAGCATGACATACTGATGCCACGCCGCAACGTGCCGAGTGTGGTTCATAGTGTTGGCAACAATACGCACCACCACATCGATGGCCAGCATTGCCAAGACAATGCGCAGCAAGTAGCCGAGGCTTTTGCCTTGCGTTATTCCATCCACGAAGTACTTCACCGGATAAATCTGAATGATCTCCAGCATTTCGGTAACCACAAGCCAAAGCAGCGCCCTGCGGGCGTCACGCTTGACCTGCTGCACCTTCTCGTCTCCACCTGGCTCTTTGGCGATCAAGCCAACCAGATAGAACAACTTACGGACTGCACCCAGCATGGGCGCTCCTTTCGGGTTGGATCGGGATTTGAGATGTAAGAACTATTGGATTGTTAAAGAACACGGTTTGATAGCAATATTCCTATCAAAAAAGCTCGGACTGCGCCGAGCTCAAGCTGTGTTCAAAAAGAATCCAACAATTAACGAACTTAGCGCAGCACCGCTCGCATTTCTTGTGCAAGAAATGCGCGATTTAGTCGCGGCTGATGCTGTGTATTAATTGACATAGTGAGCGTATTATAAACAATTTATTTTGATATGTCAAGACTGCTTATGCTTTTTGCTGTTTCTTCAGCTTTTTATCAGCTCTGGCTGGTGATATAGTAGATGTATGACAAAAGCCAATCAATACGACGACCCAACATTTAACTACCAAGAATACTGGCAAGGTCGGGACTATGAAAACGCTGCCGAAGAACTAGCTCTGAACATGCTCCTAGGCAAGAGAACCTTCGATAAGGCTGCCGACATTGGTGGAGGTTTTGGGCGCCTGGCTAAACTATTGCGCACCTATGCCAAGCATGTAACCGTGGTGGAGCCGTCCAAACAGCAGCGCGACCGAGGCAAAGAGTTTACTAAAGGCGTTAAAGAAGTGGCTTTTATGGACGGGCAGGGTGACAAGCTTGGATTTAAAGACGGCGAATTAGACCTCATAACCATGATTCGTGTTATGCACCACCTGCCCAACCCTAAACCAACCTTTAGGGAACTAAATCGGGTTTTAGCACCAGATGGAACACTAATTCTCGAGGTGGCAAACTCTCTACACTTTAAATCACGCCTTAAAGCCGCGGCCAAGCTAAAGCGAGTATCAAAAGACCCTATAGAGCGTCGTAGCGAAGCCAACATAAAGCAAGAATCAATTGCGTTTGTAAATCACCACCCCAAGGTGGTGAGTGATCAGCTCGAAGATGCTGGGTTCAAGGTAGAAAAGATCCTCTCGGTATCCAACCTGCGCTCGCCTGGGGTTAAGAAGGTTCTGCCAGAAAAGGCTATGATTCGCATAGAACGCATACTCCAGCCTACTCTAGCTCGCCTCTACTTTGGCCCGAGTATTTTCTTCCGCGTTCGCAAGAAATAGCTCAGCTATGTGAGACTAGATCCTGCGGCTATCATAGGCCCAGTGCAGCAGCGCTTGGCGCTGGCGGGGCCGACAATCTGTGTCACCCGGCAAGCAGTTGCTCTTAATCTGGGCTACGTGTCGGCGGATTGCCTTCCAGCGAGCAATCTGCCGGTCGTCTTCCCCTGGAATTCGCCTGCCCATGTAATACCTACAGTACCACTGAAACCAACCCCGTGGGTCCTCAGGGTAAATCCAGCCTTTACGCTGCCATTCGCTCAGTGGCTGACTGGCACTTACGCCAAAGTAGTTCAACTGCGGATCCCCCTTGCCATCAGCCAGCTTAGCGTGCCTAAACCAAGCAGCAGGAAATTCGCCCCGACAATCTTGTAAATAATCACCGCCGAATACACCAAGTTCAAGCATCTGCTGAGGCGATAATTCTGGGGTAAACTGCGGGTCAAACTCTTTTCCAACAGGAGCAGTAAGCTCGTAGCTGTAGTCTGACTGAACTGAGTCGTTTACCATGACTGTCTTACGCTTCATAGTTTGATCATAGCACAGCCATAAGTAGTTCTAGCAAACTAGCTTATTCGTTCTCGACTACATTACCCAGCCGCGCCAGTATACGTTCGTAGCAGCCTGCGCACAGGTGATGCTTCTTTACTTTAGAAGATTCATCTGGTGGACCAAGCAAAATTGCTCCGAATGTAGTGAGCTCTTTGCCGCACTTGTCACATTTCGGAGCGATTGCCATTGTAGATATGCTTAACTAAGCGTGCTTAGGACCTACGTATTTGGCGTCACCAAACCCAAGTATAAACATACCTATAAGGCTAAAGAAGAATAGCCCTATCACACCAAAAGCCGCGCTTTTACCAAAATGTTTGGCCAAATCGATTGCCAACATCACGTACACCACGATGTTTACGATTGGGATAAATAGAAGTAAGAAGCCAAGTCCATTACGACCTGCTATACGAAAAAGTGTGTAGGTATTGTAAAAGGGAATGAGCGATATCCATCCTGCTTCCCCTGCCTTTTCAAACATCTTCCACATGGCCACGATTGCAGCCACTAAAATAGCCAGGTATACAAACATAAATAATCCGCCAAACATCCATGCCGTGCCCGAACTTGCTGTTTGGTAAGTTGTTGTTGTGTAGTCCATTTTGCTTAAATCTCCGTTATGCTTCTATGATACATCAAATCACTATAATACAAATAGTCCGGGCTAGCCCGGACTATTTGTATATCGAGAGTCAGTTGAAATTACTGATTGGCAGCTTCATTGCCATGAACTACCAGTGCGTAGAGCACGAGCACGTCGATCGCGATCAAGAGTAATGACCATACTGGGTACGCCGCTACATAGGTCATGTTTACCAATAGTGCGAGCGAAGTAAGCACTACCGCCACGATGCGGCCAAATGAGTGACCATTTACTACTGAAAATCCTGCCGCCACCATTACAAGGCCCGCGACCAAATGCACCCAACCCCATGCCGTAACATTAACTACTGCTACATGATTTGCCGTTACTAGCAAGAACTGGTTGTTTAAGAGTGTACCGAGCCCAAAGAGTGCTTCGGCAAAACCACGAACCATTAATACTACACCAGCGAATAGGATCCAACCTACCCATCCAGTTACTTTGCTGTTATCAGCCATAAAAACCTCCTCGTGTTATTGTACCTAATTTGATAATCGTATACCCAGGAGCTCAGGTCAAGTCTCCTGGTTGTAGGATATGCTAGTTTTTACGAGATATTTTGCACACGAACCAACCCTTTACTTGTAAAAGTACCTGCCTAGTACTACTATAAAAACATAAAGAGGTACACACTATGGGCTGCTTATTTGCACTAATTATCATGCTATCACCCCGCTTCGGCATCATACTGCTATGGGCATTTACTAACGTGGTCTCGCGAGCATTCAACGGTGTGCTTGTGCCGCTCCTTGGCTTGCTATTCGCACCATGGACTACCCTGTTCTACATGCTCGTGGCTTCGAGCGGCCCGGTGAACTTTGGCGGTTGGCTCTTCGTAGGTATTGGCGCCCTAATGGATCTAGCCAACTACAGCCAGTCTTACGTATACCGTAGCCAAGTTCCCTACTCAACCAAAAAAGTCGACTAAACCTATATCCTTTAGGATTATCTGTGGGCTCAAATAGCGTGAAGCAGTGCTAAGGCGCCAAATACTATCGGCAGCATAACTACTAAACCAATAATAATTACCCAGATAAGCGTTTTATGGCGTTTAGCAAATGTATCGTCTTCCATGGGAACCAACTCATCCACAACTGGGTCGTGGTGCACTTTGTGCTCGTGTTTGGCATGTGATGTTTTGCTCATGTATCTATCTTAGCAAACGCTGTGCACCTTGGCGAGTTCGACACCTAGCGTAGAATATTGGATAAAGCCTTTGAGGTGACTTATTACGTTAGAGCTAAGCCCAGCACAGCTAGAAGTGTGTATAGTACAAACAAGCCGAGCGTAATGGACAGAAGTTGGAGTGCTTGTTTTTTCTTACCATCCACATACCACATGGCTGGTAAGCCAAATAATAACGAGCCAGTGATTGCCGCCGAGGCGACCAAAAGCATTAGCACTACTACTGGCGTCCAGGGCTTATCCTGCTTACCAAAAAATTGCTCAGCGTGCGACATAAACATACCAATTGCGACTACATACAAAGCTGTTGCAAATGAGTTAATCAGTGCTCGCTTAAGTATCTTCTTATCCATGAGCATATTATACACCTCAGATATGGAAGGATGGGATTAATTGCGTTAAGATACACATATGAACGCATCAAAGATATCTGGTGGCACAGTCCACGAAATACCGTTAGACCTACAAAATGCGCTCAACTCCAGTAGGGAGGCTCGGAATAAATGGGAGGGTCTTACCCCTTTGGCTCGTAATGAATGGATTTGCTGGACTATAAGTGTGAAGCAGCAAAAGACACGCGACGATCATGTACGACGGGTCGTTGAGGAGCTTATAGAGGGTAAGCGCCGACCCTGTTGCTGGATTGGCTGTATTCATCGCACAGATAAGGCAGTGAGTCCTTCGGTACGGGGCATCCTTGCACAACAAGCAAACAAGTAGCCACGAATAGCAGGGGCCCAAACTTGATAATGTTTTAAAAGTACCGCTACTATTTTACTTTTTGTGTGGCTTTTCTGTGACTCGACATATAGTATGAGCGAATAGACCAGAGTAGCAGAACTCCACCAATCGCGTACCAGAAAAACTCATTCGCTCCGGTAGCGGCAAGAACTTGCGAAGCATTACCACTATCTTGACCGCCCGATTCACTAGGAGGAATGCTTGCTACTGCAAAGTTATTGGGTTCTAAACTTACCATAGCATCAATTAAATCAGGCGAACCGCCTCCCCCAAAGGCGGTTATTACTGCCGTCATAATTGCGCCAGAATCTGGATCAACATCTATGGCCGGTGCAAGTGCATAATTTACGAATTTAAGCTCAGCATCGTTCGAAATAGAAACATTTAGTGTATCCACTATACTTTCACCGCTGGCAAGTGAACCACTGCCTTGATTGTAAGCACAAGCTATGGCGTTGTAGTCTGCATGCTGCCCGGCCACCGCAGAAGAAAGGGTTGTGCCAAGATTGGTACAGGTAATATCCGAATTGGTATTGCCTGTGTAGGTGAGCTGCGAGGGTAGAAAGTCTATAAACAGGAAGCCAGCAAATGGATTAATATTTGTACCGTTGAGCATCGTTAGATCAACTGCAGTAGGGCCATTATTAGTAAGGGTAATTTGATAGCTAGCGTTGCCCCCCGCTACAATTGATTGTGGGTTTAGGAGCGTCTTTGTAAGAGCTAGGTCGGCTGGTCCTGCTACCTCCTCAGCTACTGCACTAAATTCGCTGGTAGGTCCAAATCCATCCGCCGATCCGTCCTTGAGTGTAGTTGTGGCAGTAATGTTTGTATGCGACGTACCACTTAAGACATGTGAGAAGTTCTGAGATCCTGATCCATTAGATGTAATATCTTGATAGCCCAAGTAAACCTTACCCTCACCATACCCGGACGGATCCGCAGTAGGACTAGAGAAGAACTCCACTCTATAGTTTCCTGCCGGCACATCAAGTTGGTAATCCGTCACGGTATTTCCGCCGGCTTCATAGTAGGTAAGATTGCTGGGGAAATTTAGTAATCCATTTGGACCACTATCGGCATCATTGGTATCATTGGCTGTGAACCCTGCCGGAGCAAGGTCTACCCCGAGGCCCGCGTTTGAATATATAGAATTGCCTAAAAAGCTATTACTAGAACTACTGCCAAAGGTAATAATTCCAGCTCCAACTGAAGAACCGTTTCCAGCTGAAGCCGTAATTACATTGCCTTCACCTGCTCCAGTACCGCCGAATGTGTTGTTCTGAGGTCCATCAAGTATCCTAACACCATCTTCACCATTTGGTACAGAGGTAGATCCATCCGCACCAAGCCCAATGTAGTTACCCTGAAAACTATTGGTTGTTAATCCTGGTCCGTTTAAGTAAACTCCTGAGCCATTATTGCCAGATATAATGTTGCGCTCATTCGCCGAGTCGCCGCCGATAACATTGTCATAGGCCTCTTGCACCTGAGCATTATCTGATGTGTCCATTAGTACGCCTGTTCCATTAGGTATAGACAACGTGCCCGTCACATCAGTGCCAATGTAATTACCTTGCACGGTTACATTATAACTGCCGTCGTTTATGCTGACTCCGCCAATGTAACTTGAATCTTCCGAATTATTGCCGCTGATAATATTGCGAGCTGCCACGGTGGTGCCACCAATAAGTATGTCATGACACTTAAGCGTGAAGCCGGCATTAGACACAATACCTACGTGAACCCCAGCTTGAGCATTCCCCGTGCCCCTGCTATGAGTCATGAGCTGCGTGCCTGTATAATCTGTGCCTATCATGTTTCCTTGCACTACAGTATTGGTTACACCCTCGCGGAACGCTACACCGTATTCACTCGCGCTACCAATTACATTACTTGCGCCCGTTTCGGTGCCGCCGATTAAAGTGTAATGGGAATTTTCCATTAGGATGGCGTTCCCTAGACCTAGCGCATACCCTGACGGCAATGGCGTGGTGCCGTTTGCCCCCACGCCAATATAATTTCCTTGAATCTTAACTCGATCATTTGATGTTCCGTTATCTGGTCCTAGAAAAATATTGTTCGACTGGTTACCGGCAATCACATTTCTGGCAGCCGGCGTAGTTCCGCCAATGACCGTGCCGTCTGAGCCCGAGGCATTGAACACACCATCTCCGACAGAACTAACCACATAGTCTCTACCATTTCCTTGGTCTACCAGTCCCGTGCTGTCAGTGCCAATGTAATTCCCCTGAATCACCACACTATCTGCGCTAACCACAATCCCACTGTCGCCAAAGTTATTAATTATCAGACCTTTAACTTCCGAATTATTAGCCGCAATGTTCAACCCTCTGTTGGCGATATTTATTGCGAGGTTACTGCCATCTAGCTCAATGGCCAATGTGCCGTTCATTGGCAGAGGACTGGCTGCAGTGTTCACGGATGAGCCAGGTTGAGAGTATCCATTTATAGTAACCCTCTCGGTAAGCGAAGGAAGCGGGGTTAATGGTTGCATGGTATGCACTCCTCCGCCAGCAATATTAAACTTTATCTCCGACGCATCAGGATCACTATTGGCCTCTTGAATAGCAGCCCGGAGCGTACAGTTGCCACCTCCGTCATCACACACGCCATTACCAATACTGGCATCAGCCGTGTCTAAGTTTGAGTCAACCGTAATGCCGTTACTGAAGTCTGCGTCAGCTGCTTGAGCAGTCTTGAGAACTAGACTACTTAATACAAAAGTGGCCGCTGCTACCAACACCAATATTGAATTTCTATGCCAAATGCTCAGATTGATACTCCAGCTACTTATCCGTTAAGCTTAATTCTACTTATGTTTAAGACTGTTGTCCATTGTAACCAGAATACTGTGTCTTGATGAAAGGAGCCATCTACTCTATATCTGCTCTGATTGAATAGTTAGCCGATCGCTATATGACCGAGTTTTGTCATCAAACCTACCACCACAGGTAACAAGGTTGAGTTGGCTCACTACTTTAGGGTTCTGTGAGAATATCACACTTACTGCTTTATCGACTGGTGCTGATTGTTTACCAATTATCTTAAATTTCTTCTTGCTACCGTTTCCAAACTCTATACTATATACGTCGCCTACTTTAAGTTTTTCCAGGTCTTTAAACACTCCATTATTACGTCGCCCTGTTACGTGTCCGTCAATCACGCTGAGTCCCCTCTGTCCTGGCCTCGCACTCAGCACAAACCAACCGGCAATGTAAATATTATCTGGTACCGCAACTTGTTTATTTTGATCAACACCTACATTTTGGACGTATGCGTCCACCATAATGGCTGGAATTATTATCTTCCTGGGGTCTGTGGGGCCACCGCGCCATTTGTAAGTGTTTCCCGGCTTTTTCTCACTTGGTGTGCTCGTGGAGTAAGTGTTGGTGGTAGCCTTACCACTGTCTGCTTCCTGCCTTTTGTTGCCAATAGTAGCCACG
Source organism: uncultured Candidatus Saccharibacteria bacterium (assembly GCA_964600985.1). Lineage (GTDB taxonomy): Bacteria > Patescibacteriota > Saccharimonadia > CAILAD01 > JADZBC01 > CAYPSN01. The sequence goes on along the minus strand of CAZRJR010000004.1, from coordinate 13,054 downwards.
AGTATAGCCGGCGCAAGATACACCACCATCGCCAAACTAATTAAAACATATTTGTTCTCTAGCGAGTTTTTACGCTTACTCATGTATATACATTATACATGCCAGAACCTAAGCACGCCTTCGCAGTTTCCCTACTCACCATAACTGGACGATCGTTGATAAGCAGCCTAGAGGCCAGTATTTGGCGCCCCAATAAGACTAGCCGCTAGGCCAACGGGGTCTACAATATTCCCGTCTGCCGCCCCATCGTCATCCAAAGATCCTCCGTCTTTAATCTGATATTGCGCAATCGTTACATTTTGACCAGCCACTTGAGCTTGTTCAAGGCTTACGCCTGGGATAGTTGTATAGTTTACGCCTCTGGACTTCCTAAGTACGAGGCCGCTGTACTCGCCATAAAAGCTAATTTGTACATTAACCGTTGCACCTACACCACAACCCCTACCGACAAACCCAATAAGTCCGGTTGGGTAATCAAACGCTGGATCCTTTTGCTCCGACGACTCAAGCCCAATCTGCGTATTAAAGTTGTCTTCACAAGCCGTTTTGAGCACAACGTACTTTTGCGAAACATCGCTCCTTAGACTCGTTACGTTCGCTTCTAAGTAATCCTGCGTACCATCATTATCTGCATCACCCGAATTTGGCCCCTGTGATTCAATCTGGTTACTCACACCATCCCCGTCCACATCGCTCTCCCCAACTGACAGGATCTCCTGCGAGCCCCATGGGCTTGTCAGCCCTTGCCAACTGAAGCGAAACCGAACCGTGTACGATGTACCAGAGAGAGTATTGTTTATGGTTGTATCGAAGTCACTTCCTGCCTGGTTAGGGGTCGACGTCCAAGATGTGGCGTTTGTGAACGAATATTGGATCTCCCAAGTAGCGTCGACGGGCAATGTCGCCTCTGTCGCGCACGCGACATGAATGCTACTCTCCGTTGAACTAGGTGCTTCGCATAACATCTGCGGAAATACTCGTAGGGTCGGGAAAGGGTTCGTGTTACTCCACACGGCGGCGAAATCCCACGGCGGCGAGAACGGACCAGAAACTTCATAACTATCTACGGGCGGGTAACTGGATTGATCGTATCCCACCAATTCCCTGTCCGCGTAGGTATTGGCTATTATGGTTGGGCCAGCGCCGGACTGTCCAGCTATACCTCCTACATTCAAAATACCAGTTACTCCTGCGGTGGCACCCGGCATAGCGTAACTATCATAAATAGTAGACGGCCCAATGGCTGTACCAGCTATACCGCCTACGTTCGAATCACCACTTACTACTGATTCGTCAACATAGCTCCTTGATACAGTGGATCCACCTAAATAACCGACTATGCCTCCGATGTGCTGACCCGTTCCAGTTACACTTGAGTTAATTACGCTCACATACCAGATATTCGTATAGTTAGCCGATCCTACAAGTGCCCCTACATTGTTTGCGCCGCCTATGTAGATATTATCGAGCACAACATTATATATTGTTGCATTGCTTGTATAACCAAACACCCCCATACCGTTGTCAGTGGTTACAACTGTAATGTTCGCGATGGTGTGGCCATTACCTCTAAACTCCCCGGTGAACGGAGTAGACTGAGAGCCAATTCTTCCAGGATCCATGCCGGAGCAGTCAATATTACCTGTTAGCTCATACACCGCACTCAAGTTACTGTTCATGATGGATAATTGCGCGCATGAGCTAATTTGATATGGACTTACCGAGCTACCATTCCCAATGGCTAAAGCCATCTGTGGCGCAGTCAGCACAGCAGCCGTTGGTACAAACGAATACAGAACCAGCATAACGGCCGAGGTGAGACGTGCTAGTTTCTTTTTTGTTGCACCCGTAGCACCTAAAGCCACTTCTTTTTCCTGCACATCAGCACCCCTCACACTTTATTGTTCTTATGCTAAGTGTATAGCGGTGAACCCAAATATGCAATTGGTATCGGGTTGCGAGAGGAAGGCTACATTTCTACGGCTAATAATCGCTGATTACAATCTTCTTTTGCCGCATGAGGGTCTTAAAGGCATCCGGCTTTTGCATAAGCTCGCCCATGTTCTTTGGTACAACTTGCCAGCTTAGGCCGTACTTATCCTTACACCAGCCACACTGCTCAGATTCAGGGTTACTCGAGAGCTTACTCCAGTAATAATCTATCTCATCTTGGTCCTCGCAAGCGATAGAAAACGATACGGCCTCGCTAAATGAAAATTCAGGCCCAGCGTTAATAGCTACAAACTGCATACCATTTAGCTCGAATTCTACTGTAAGCACCTTGCCGGCTAAATCCTTTTGGAAATCAGCCAACCCCTGGTCGGTACTTTCTGGGTAGTGCTCGGTAGAGAGCACTTTGCTGTTTGGGAAAACCGATACATAGTAGTCAACTGCCTCTTTGGCGTTGCCGTTAAACCATAAATTAGGTGTAATCTTTTGCATAAGTATATTATCTCCTTTACTTAAATTATACCTTAATCGAAAAGAGACCAGAAAGATCTCTTCGATAATTGCTGATTCCGTATACAGATCACAGGCTTGTTTTGATTTGTTCTCTCAAGCGCCTGACTGCCTTTGGCCCAACACCATGCATCGCCAGTAGCTCTTTATCTGGCATTTTTGCAACTTGCTCGAGCGTTGTTATATTGGCAGCCAGCAAAGCCCGCATGGCAGGCTTGCCGATACTATCTGGAATGTTTGTTTGCCGATTAGTCATGTAAGTTCTTAGCCCACGAATGATTAGTAAGGCCAAGGCCGCTGTCTTGTCTCAGTCTATACCCTTAACACCTGCAATAAATGGTAGAGTAAATAGGCTGGCCAGACACAAGCCTGCAGAAAGGCTACGATAATATTCCAGAAACCATCTACTTTACCTACGAAATAGACTACTGCGCCAATCCAGGCGGTGAATAGCACGAACCCCATTGGTCCGTTATCGACTGCTGTTTTAGTATGCTTTGCCATAATGCACTCCTCTATTAACCCTCATTGTACACCAATAATTTTCGTCATGCTAAAAGAGACCTTGCGGTCTCTTTAGATTGGTATAAGGTCTCTGGCTCAACGTGCAGGTCACGGACTTGGATACCGCTGACCAACCTTCCTTGCGAACAAGCTGGTTCTTATGGCCGGGCAAATAGTCTAATATCTTTTAGGCTATCTGCCTGACCATAGTTTTATGGTCAACCAGGCGAATATCATTATAGCATAAACCCAGTAGCATGAATGCTTACTGGACTTGTTGTCACATATATACTTGGCTCCGGCGGTCAGATGGTTGCCAAGGCAGCCTTCGTTCGGTGCTTGGTCTATCTGTGAGCGAGCTCACAGATAACGCTGCGCGCCCCACTCCACCGAACTTTCAGTTCTCGTCGATGGCCAAAAACAAAGAGCGAGGCGACGACCAAATGTCATCTTCTCGCTCTTGGCTCAGCGTGCAGGTCACGGATTCTTTACGGGTATAAATGAGACGAGTAAGACATATTATGCCTAGCTTTGCTCGTAGGACGGGAGAACTTAACCTCAAGGTGAGACAAGTGAGACCCACAGAGCATAAACACGCTTTTGCTTGCCTTTTGACGTAAATAAGACATATAAAGATAAGGCAGGCAGTATAATCTGCTTACGAGTCTAGTTCTCATGGAGGAGAACCTCGCATGTCCACTGAAGCTGATGATATCACCTACTACGACAACACTGGGGGACCAAGTAAGACCAGGAGAGTAAGCCCCGACGCGTTCATCAGAGAATGCTTTCTCCCGTGGCCTGCCGGAAAACTCGTCGAGATGCCATTTGGCGACAAGGATCCTCGCGAGATTCTGCGTGGTCGCCTTTCATCCGGCCAAGCCGAAGGTTGGGTGCTGGTACGGCCCGACACGATCAAGGCAGTTTGCGAGATGCGCGTCTGCCGCAGCACGGCTGTGTTCGACCGAGATGAAGATGGGGCTATGCCACCAAACATCTTCTACTGCGTCCTCGAGGCGGGACATACTCACCGGCACACCAACGGCTACCATTATTGGGATGCCAAGCCCATCACGGAAGAGCCACTTGAAGTTCAGCTGTTGGCCTGGGTTGACGCTCAGATCGAGCACATCAAGAGCTCGTCGACACGGCTTGACGCCTTGCGGAGAGCCGAACTCGCTGCCTATGAGGCCATGCGCGAGAAACTGATTGGGTGACGAATGGTTGGCTGCCTTAAAGCCGATGCCCCGGAGCTCAAGTTCCGGGGCATAATGTATTTATATATGAGCCAATATGCTTAACCTTGCTGCTTCACAACCCTGATGGTATAGTCCTAGCGATCACCTAAACCTAGGTGTGCACCAACGACCCAAGGAGCTGGCTCTATGCCGCGCCGTTCAATACAACTACTGCAGGCAGCCAGCGTCTGTGAGGACGCCAACTGGCTGCGCGATCCAACCATCGTGACTACCGAAGAGGCGCAAGCACGAGGGCACGAGCGTTGCCCTGTGTTCGCCGAGTGCTACGCCGGCATGCTGGAGCAGCGCAAGGTCGGCTGCATCCCACGGCTGGGCCAAGACATGGCTCGCTTCATGACCAAGGACAGCTCGACTCTAGCGACAGAGATCCGGGACTTCCGGGGGCTACTGAGGCAAAAGCCGGCCAAGGCTGGTTTCATCGATCCGTATGTCGACCCCGAGCAGCTCGTCACGGATGACGACGAGATCTGCGGCATGGTGGCTGGCTGGGCCCAGACCGTGATCAACGACACGGGCGAGTCGATCCCGGAAGCGGTGGCCGCCTCGTCGCTCAAGCCACCGCCAGTCCCGAGCGACGAAGATGTGCGGGCTGCCATTCGCAACGCGCACTGCTCGGATCATGACAGCTTCACGGCCGGCTGCAACGCCTGCATGATGGCCAAGACCAAGGCCACAGACGCCAGCATGATCGTCTACCCGCATGGGGTTGCCACCGTGGTGGCAAGGGGACGCTGTCGTTGTCCCATCCTTGCGGTGGGCGATTCCTGCCCTGTCCACGGAGGATGATTCTCCCCTACCCGTTTACCAACACGCGACTCGTTTGCCGTTGGTGAGCGGGTTTCGTGTTTTATCCTTAAGCTTGCACGTAGCAGCTATGCCTAGTTTAATATGATAGTTCGATAAACCCCTACTGTGCACGGAGGTGCATCATGGATGACCCGATCATCATCGGCCTGGAAGGTCCTGACGGTGAAATCCGTCTGAGCCCTCCGATCTTCATCGACAACACCATCAACGTCAGCCCAGCTGACATGTCGCAGTTCACCCCGCAAGGCAACGGCGTCTACGGGCTGCAGCACAGTGACATCAACCCATTCACGATGGGTGAATCGATGGAGCCAACCAGCGGAGTGGTTTTCTTCGGACGACCAAACAGCAAGGAAGACTTCATGGGCATGCTGCGCTTGCTCGGCATCTCAAGCTCAATCCCCGGTGGAGACGAGCGAACTGCTCGGAAGTACTGGGCTTTCAAGAAGACCTCGGAACAGCCCGGCCAGGATGGCTACCTCACACAACTCCGCGTCGTTGATCGCTTTGGACTGAAGTTCCTGTTCGGCGCCATCGACGAAGCGGGATACGACGGTTTCCCCGAACAGCCGCTGACACTGCCAGAGTTCCTGTGGGCCTTCATCGTCGACCAGATCAAGCAGTACAGCGGTGATGGGTACGAGGCGCTGAAGGGCACATTCGGCGGTGATGGGGATTTCGCGATCGAGTCTCTCTCCTTCGGCCTCATGATCGAGAACTCCTACCACAACGTCTACCGCATCTGGAGTCGTGCCTGGCTCTGCACGAAGTAGCAATCGAGGGTGCACCAAGCACCATGGACCCGTTCCGCAACTCTGCGGAGTGGGTCCTATCTCTTAGCACTCTTAGTGCATCAAGCTGAATGCCTATCCTTCTTTTTTATTGTCTTCTCTACGAACTTCATAAAATCTTCGTAGTATTTACGCTCTTTGAGATGGGTATACATACCAAGCTATGACCATGTTTCTTGAAGTCTTATAGTAGCGCTATTCGGCTGTCTATCAAGCTCCAGAATATCAATGTCTACTTTGATCGGTATGTCAGTTGCAAGACCAGCAACAAAACAATTACCAGCAGGAAGTATTGGGATAGAGTCAAAGGACAGCTTATCGAGATATGCGACAGCACGCTCAATGGCATTAATGTCGTTTACGTTTAGTAAGCGGTGTATGAAGTAGTTGTGTAGCTGGGAAATTATAGTAGGTGAAATATCGTTTGGCCTTTGGCTTGAAATTGTAAGAAATGCGCCAAACTTTCTTCCTTCTTTTATTATTTCCTCGAAGGTTTCAAGCCTGTAGTCCTTCCAAGTCTCATTTTCACGTTCGGAATTCTCTGAAAGTATATTATGCGCTTCATCTATGAGGATGTGTAGAGATTTTGTTATGCCCTTATCATTCTTGTAGTCAGTTTTGTGCTGTTCGTAGAGCTGTTTACAAACTAAAAGTGGGATAATCTTTTTCATCTCAGTGTTCACGTTTTTTAGAGACAAGACAATTACGTTCTCCACAGTTGAGTCATCCTCCAACTTTATAACTTTGGTAAGCATGTTAAACCGTCCGCGCATTCTATTGATGACCGGTCCGATATGCTCTTGGTTAAGTTGACCACTGGATATCTCGTGATAATAAGAAAGCAGGATCCGTAGCTGGATTTCATTAAGAAGGTCAGTCTCGAGGGTTATGGACTCAAGATAGTCCCCCAACTCTTTATCATATATGCCGTAGTTTGAATTGTAGTTAGCCGGTGCAGCTGTAGCCCAGTAGAATGCTCCGCCGTTGACCTGTCCAAGATTGGACGATAACTTGGAAATAAAATCCTGATGTCGAGATCGATCAGTGTCCTTAACATACTGCTCAAGTCTTCGCAGAAAATCAATAATCGTTCCGACACCGAGTCCTCTATCCTCTTTGTCTAGAATATTCTTGATAGTTTTTTGGATACTTGGAACAAAATGTGTAGCGTCCTCCAGGTACTTATTTCTCAAAGCACGAGCTAAGAACGGCTGTTGTGTCTTTTCGGTGGCATCTAGGAGTACAGAAAGTATCTCAGCATTTTTTATATAGCCTTCAGGTATGTAGTACTTTTCAACTGCCGCAATATCCTCCGTTGCTTTATGTGTGTTTAGTTTTATAACTTTTTTGTTATTTGTAAGGACTTTTTCGCCCGTGTACTCACCGTTAAAGTCTATGACTAGAAACGTAGACTTACTCGTAAAGTTATGAAAGTCTGATGATGACTCAAACAGATTAGAGTAAATACGAGCTAACGTATTCGATTTTCCACTCCCCGTATTGCCGAAAATCCCAATATGACTGGCAAATAGTTTATCGATCCCGATTCGTATTTCTTGCGCTGGCTCCTCGGTTAAAACACCTATTCTTAAGGTCTTATCGCCTTCTTTCGAAAAGTTATGCAACTTCTGAAATTCAACTCTATCTAGTATGTAACACTCATTATCAATTAGCGGCATCTCTTTGATGCCTTGCTTAAAACTATCTCCCTCGTAATGGCCGAAAAGCGATGCTCTTAAGAATCTACTGATTTTTAGGTTTTCATTTTTAAAGTTAGAGGGATAGTATTTATCTTCCTCTATATACTCCCCTTCAATCTTTGCAATTAGAGTAGTAAACCCTTTTTCTATTTTTACGTAACTGCCTGCGGAAACATTTTTAATGACGTCGCCGTCATAGATTATGTGAGACAAGTTCTTGTCTTTGTTAACCTTTATAGTGATTGTACGTCCGCTCACGGAAAAAACATTTCCTATCTTAAAGATAGACTCTTTCTCAAGCTGTCTGCGAGAGCTACTCACTCTTTCTAAGGGGTTTGATGAGCTCATACTAATCCTCAACTTTGGTTTGAGTGAGTTCTTTCGATTCTTTTGGCTCAATCTCCTCTGTAAGTACATCGGAGAATATACCTTTCGAAAGAGACTCAAGCGTAAATTTCTCTCCTTCGGGTGGTGTAACTACTCTTACGTTCCTGTACTGTGCATCTTTAAACCACTCTTTACATCTCTCATGAGTGGCCGTACCATTACCTGAAATATTACCGTCGTGGCATAGGATAAATATCTGTAAAGTTGGGTTAGAGTCTGCAGCACGCTTAGTGATTTTGCGAATATGCTCATCTTCCATTGAAAATCCAATAACGAAGAGTAGTGAGTCTTCTTTTTCTAAGTGGCTAGAGTATATGCGCATTAATTCGTAGTAGGTAAGATCGATCACTGTGTCTTCAAACTTTTTCTTAGTTGGATTTACTATTTGAAGCTTCTTGTATTCTTGTTCAAAGTTAGCATCATCATCTTTTACTAAAGATACTGTATCCAGGAGTCCAAGTTTAGAGTAAGTAATTTCTCCTGGATCTAACGGGTCTTTAGCCCAGGATAATGAACCATGGAGTTTAATGATATTGAAGGTTGGGATTTCGGAGACATTACTAAAATGTGTACTAACTTGATTAACCGATTTGTGAAAATTACTGACGGCAAACGATGGATTAAGGTGCCCTTTAAATCCGTCATTGTATTCGACACCTAGGTCCTCTAAGGTCTTTTCCATAAAAACATCTATGTTTGTTGTAAAGATGTTAACCTGTTTACTCAAGAGGTTCATCTTGCGGCGAACTAGGATTGAATTAATTGTTGAGAAGAATTCGGCGTAACCCCTAGACGTCTCACTAAACTGTGCCTTTTTACTGCCAGTTAAGCCCTCTCCATTGTTGAGTATTGCTAAGCACGGCAACATAACATCTTCAAAGTATCTACGCAGCTCTTTTATTTTGGCGACAGAGTCACCATCTTTCTCGGCTTTAGAAATGTTGGCCTCTATACCATCAAGGGTAGACAGGTAGGGTCTTGAGCATCCTGAGCCTATCAAAAAGCTAATATGAGAGCTTTGGATCATTTCTCGTAGCCTACTGAGGTTTCCACCCTGGATCACTGCATCATCAGTTATTAACACTTTTTTATCACTCATTCTACCCTGCCTCTATGCTTACGGTGTACAGTTCTTTTTGAAATTCTAGGTAATCCTCCACTATCTCCAAGGGTGATCCAAGCCATCTCACTTCGTCTGGCATCGTGCGGTACTTGAGCTCGGCATGGATCAGGGTTGGATCATAGCTGTGTAAACGCCGCCCCTATCTATACCTAATTCTAACCCACGCTATTGACAAGTCAAATACTCTATTACGCTTATGCTTGTGAAGCTATGATGGAAGTAGTAATGTAGGAGATGAACTTAATATGTTCTCAATCCCAACGGGTTAAATAACAAGCAGTGAAATCTGCACCGACGGAATTGGCTTAAGCACAGTAAGTGCGCGAATCACAATTAGTAAGTAAGTGATGTCTAAGCTATTTTCGCTGGTGCTTTTTGATTTATAAAAACACCTACTAAATAGCTCCTTTACAAATTAACGAAAGGGGATACTCGTGAGAACACAGAATATCAATCAAAACAAAAATCTAGAAATCATACATGTCCCAATAGAAAAACTTAAGGAATTGCCTGGTAACCCTCGGCACTGGTCAGGCAAAGCTACCGACGACTTAACAGTCAGTATTGAGCGCTTCGACTTGGTTGAGCCGCTTGTCGTAAACTATGACCAAACCGTACTAGGTGGCAACTTTCGCCTCAGTATAGCCAGGAAGCTCGGCTACACATTTGTCCCCTGTGTGTATGTGAATATAGAAGACCCGACTAAAGCCAAGGAACTATCCTTGCGCCTGAATAAGAATCAGGGTGACTGGGACTACGAATTACTGGCAGAGTTCGATGAGTCGCTACTGGCTGACGTTGGTTTTGACAGCGAAGAGCTCGATGCAATCTTTGATATAGACATAGAGGAAGCCGACAGTTTTGACCTTGAGAAAGAACTCAATAAGCTCGATATTACTAAGATCACGGTTCAGAAAGGTGATATTTACCAACTCGGCGAATCGCGCCTGATGTGTGGCGACAGCACCATAGAAACTGACTTCGACAAGCTCATGAATGGCGAGCAAGCCGATATGTGCATGACTGATCCACCATACATCCTAGATTACCTTCACGCTAAACGTGGTGGCAAGCCAGTGACTGGCTTTGGCGCTAAAAAGAACCGTCGATACCTTGAAACCGATGTATTGCCAGATAACTTTACTGAGCTCTGGATGGCCAACGTTGCCAAGCACGCTAAGCCCGACTTCTCCATCATTGTGTATGAAAACTGGAAAAACCTTCGTGTTATTTGGGACGAGATGGAAAAGTATTGGAAGGTGAAGAATATGATCGTTTGGCACTTGCCCAACCGTCACCAAAACTTTGCCTCTAAGTACAAGTTCTTCTCCAAACATGACATCGCCATGGTTGGTGGTAGTGGTAAAGTCGAATTCAATACCAAAGATGAGGCCGAAGGCTTACAGGAGGAATATGAAACCGCCCTTTATGCCATCTCCGGAAAGCCACAATGGGAATCACACGAAAAAGGCAAGAAGTTCATCCCGACTGACTTCATTGAGCATACAGCTGAGGATGAAAAGCATTCTGGCCAAGGCGTGATCTTTGGGACGAAACCCCTACCTATCCTCATTCCCTACATCAAGGTACTAACCAAACGGGGTGATCTTGTGGTGGAGCCATTCTGTGGATCGGGATCAACCCTCATCGCCTCAACCAAGTTAAAACGCCGTTGCTACATTATGGAGAAGTCTCCAGTGTACGCCGAAGTAGCCCTAAAACGTTGGGAGAAGTTAACTGGCGAGAAACGAGTCAAGCTATGAGCAGAAAGCAGCAACAAGATAAAAAGAAGCTCCTGGCTCAGCTCGCTAAAACACCGATTGTTGAGGCTGCTTGTAAGCAAATAGGACTTCCCCGCTCCACCTACTATCGGTGGCGGAAATCTGACGAAGCATTCGCGAGAGCCTGTGAGGAAACAATCGAACTGAGCGTAGGACGAATTAACGATCTAGCTGAATCACAACTCATTAATGCGATTAAAGATCGGAATATGTCAGCTATTACATTCTGGCTCAAGCATCACCACGCCAGCTACCGCAACAAACTAGAACTTAACGCAACAATTACTAATGTCCGGCAAGAACTTACCCCAGAGCAAGCAGAAACGGTAAACCGTGCCCTAGAGTTAGCCGGCCTCATAACTAAGGAGAAATACGATGAATGATCGAAACATACAAGCAGACCTATTTAGTAACCGCGAGCTTCGGGCCAAGGTTACTACAAAAAGCCATAAGTGGTTCTTTGCCACCTACTTTCCGAACTATATGACCCATGCCAGCTCCCAATTACACGATAGCTTGTTTAAATTTTCTGAGGACAGCAATATTGAGCTAGCCGTCATTATGGCGTTTCGTGGCTCAGCCAAATCAACCATCATGACCATGTCATACCCAATTTGGGCAATCTTAGGGGTGCAGCAAAAGAAGTTCGTACTCATTGTCAGCCAAACTCAATACCAAGCCAGAGTCCACCTTGCCAACATTAAGCGTGAACTTGAAAGTAATGACCTGCTTAAGAATGACTTGGGGCCATTCGTTGAACAACGTGAAGAATGGGGTTCTACCTCACTCTTTATTCCAAAGTACAATGCCCGTATAACTGCAATCTCGGCGGAGCAAAGCGTGCGTGGTGTGCGGCATGGCGCATTTCGACCTGACCTCATCATCGCAGATGACGTTGAGGATAGTAACTCCGTCAAGACAAAGGAAGGTCGTGACAAGACTCACAATTGGTATACTAGCGAGATTGTGCCCGCGGGCGATATACATACAAAACGTATAGTCGTTGGCAACTTACTGCACGAAGACTCTCTCATGATGCGCTTAAAAGAGCGGATTACAAACGAAGACATGGATGGAGTCTTTATTGAGTACCCACTCGTAAAGAATGGTAAGTCACTTTGGCCAGCTAAGTTTCCAGATAAGAATTCTATCGAAACACTAAAGAGGTCGATAGCAAATCGTATCGCCTGGGAGCGAGAATATATGCTCAACCTTGTACCTGACGATGCACAGATCATAACCAGAAAGATGCTGCACTACTATGATGAGCTACCGACGCTCCTTCGTGGTGAACGTTCACAAATAGTAGTTGGTGTTGACCTTGCAATCTCCGAAAGTGATAAAGCCGATTGCACTGCCATGTTGATTCTTGATATTCGAGGCACTGGCGATAAGATGAGGATGTACATACGGCCCCACCCGATTAATGAGCGTTTATCATTTACCGCTACGGTTAACACTCTCAAGGAACTGAATACTGCAAACCACTCACCAAAGTTCTATATTGAACAAACTGCCTACCAAGCCGCTGCTGTGCAAGTTCTGAAGGCCGATGGACTCGATGTTGAAGGCGTAACACCAAAGTCTGACAAGCGTTCGAGACTAAGCATGATTTCAGATAAGATCGAGCGTGGAGTAATTCTGTTTCCCAAAGAAGGGGCTGAAACTTTGATTACACAGCTGGTCGGCTACGGCATTGAGAAGCACGATGATCTCATGGATGCGCTCACCATGGCAGTTCTGGAACACATGAGAACAGATTCAAATCTAGGAACCGTACGCTTTGTCGATGCCAGAACGATATTCGGTCCTAACTATAGGAGAAGAAGTAGTTCATCACATGGCTCACGGAACTATTGGTCTCGTCGGCTCGATGACTTTAACGAAGCAACATCAGGGGCCTGGAATTAACAGATAACTATAGCCTTCGTCATCTGATAACGGTATAATTCAAGATGTCTAGATACCAAGTTAGTTCGTTGCACGATCCTTTGTGCGTGTTAAGCCATATGAATGGGCAGCTGCGCATAAAAGAGTTGGCTTAACGGCTAGCTTGGGATCTAGACAGTCCAGCGTGGCTGTCCATTTTTGTATAGCCTCCTGGATTATTAACAATCAATTAATAACCAAGGAGGTTATATGAAACAACCAAAAGAAGGAAATTGGTTCAAAAGACACAAAATATTAACAGTCATTCTCGGATTCATCGTACTCGGTGTAATCGTGAGTGCAGCTGGTGGTG
>CAZRJR010000003.1:0-77163 GCA_964600985.1 uncultured Candidatus Saccharibacteria bacterium | reverse complement strand
TGGCGGGCCCGACCGGATTCGAACCGGCGATCTCCTCCGTGACAGGGAGGCATGTTAGGCCTCTACACCACGGGCCCGCATAGCTACTGGCGCCTACAATTGAGGCGTTGTAACTAAGATATAGTAGCAAATATCGCCTTATTGAGCAAGAAGGGGTAGGAGGGCAAGAATAACATAAGAATTACTTGATTACTATTGACAATTCGCGTATAATATTCAGCTGTTAGTGTTTTTGGATGAAATTCGAACACATCCACAAACAAATAGTGAAAAGGGTGGAGGAAAATGAATACATAAAATAAAAGGCCAGCAGGCCGTAACCAAAAAGAACACAAAAATAGTACAAAGGAACAACATAATGTTTTATACATACGAGCCGTCTAAAAAACGATCAATAAAGGTTCGAGTAGTAAAGCCGCAAGCGCAGGTGCCATACTTGCATGGTGAGAATGTGGTAAACACTCGGAGTGAGGCAGTGCGTAAGTTCGGAGCTACCTTCCTGCTGAAATTACCTAATGCCCCTCAGGCAGAACAGGCTCAGTGGGAAACGCTCGAAGGCAGGCTTAAAAAACGCTTGCCTAAGTAGGTCTACCTGGCGCTGTGCTTGTTGTGTTAAAATAACTCGTGTCTATATACCTTATATAGCGTGAGTTATTTGATTTAAGCGGGTATAGTTTAGTGGTAGAACGCGACCTTCCCAAGGTTGAGATACGGGTCCGATTCCCGTTACCCGCTCCATATCTGGCATTCTGGCATTGTCAGGAGGCAAAATATCTAGCCGATATATGATAGAGGGCCCGTAGGGTTCGGTGGAGTGGCGCACGCAGCGTCGATACTGAGCGGAAGCTCGAGGTTCGACCAAGTACATCACGGAAGCTGCGTAGCAGCCTTCCTGTTACCCGCTCCATGCCACCTTAGCTCAGTTGGTAGAGCGACGCTTTCGTAAAGCGTAGGTCGCCGGTTCAATCCCGGCAGGTGGCTCCAGGAATTATCTCCTCGCGGAGGGCGAAAACTGTTATACTGTAACCAAGATGAAAAAGAAGCTATCGGGTCAAATCGGCCGAGTTAAAGGGCATCAGTTATTTGGCGATAACACTATGGTGGTCGCCGTGCTCGTTAACCTAGCCTTGCTGCTTGGCTTATTGTTTTGGAGTCTTACCCACATACGTGCTACCGAATTGTCGGTACCAATCCGTTTTACTAGTTTTGCTAACTTCGACATATTGGGCAAGTGGTATCAACTCTACGAACTTTTTGCTACCGCCCTTATAGTGTTCGTTCTAAACCTAACTTTGGCCTTAGTCGCACATTCTAAGAGTCGCTTGGTGAGTGCTGCACTACTACTGGGGAGTCTGGTGACCTCGCTACTGTGCTTTGCCATGGTAGTAGGGTTTACGGCAATTAACTTTGGTGGAGTATAGGAGTGGCGAAGCGTAAAGTACCTCACATTTCGTTGGGCTTTGCCGATGCTCGGTGGTTTTATCGCGCGCTCGAGATCTTCCCAGGGTTTCTTACCTGGGCGATTATACTCGCGCCGTTTTACTTGAGTTTTAAGGCTCCGGTGGCTTTGGCGTACTTTATTATTGCCTTCGACATTTACTGGTTCCTGAAATCTGTACGTATGAGTACTAACCTGCTTATCGCTTATCGTCGTTATAAGTACAACAAAACTGTGAATTGGGCACAGCGAGCCGATGATCTCAACAGTTTGTCCGCCACGCTCAAGCGAAAACAAGAAGAGTTTTTGGGTCTAAGTAAGCCAGCTTGGTGGACGCGGTTTAGTCCAGATGCATATGCACAAAAGCGCCGTGAGCACCATAGGGGGCTAAAACACTACATAGCAGACTTGCAGACTATTGCCCAACACGAGAATCTGCTCTTAAAACCAAAAGACTTATACCACCTGATAATCATGCCCTGCTACAAGGTTATTCCCGAGGTGGTACAGCCATCGATCCAAGCAGTACTTGATTCTAACTGTGATGCCAAAAAGGTTGTGTTTGTATTAGCTTACGAAGAGCGCGGCGGTGAAGAGTCTGAGCGCAATGCTGAACAGATGGCAATTACGTACAAGACCAGCTTTAAGTCGTTTACGCTTGTGAAACATCCAGATGGCATAGAGGGTGAAATACGAGGTAAGGGTGCCAATATAACCTACGCCGGTCGACAGTCTCTCGGCATTATCAAAGAACTTGGAATTGACGTAAATAATGTAATTGTTACAACACTCGATGAAGATAATGTAGTGGATCCTAACTACTTTT
Organism: uncultured Candidatus Saccharibacteria bacterium; assembly: GCA_964600985.1. Classification (GTDB taxonomy): domain Bacteria; phylum Patescibacteriota; class Saccharimonadia; order CAILAD01; family JADZBC01; genus CAYPSN01. Next base: position 74,899 of record CAZRJR010000003.1, on the reverse strand, counting down.
CTTATTTGGCGGCCACGTATGCAGCCGAACCAAACCGTCGTCGTCGATCCTTCCAGCCAATTGCCATGTATTTAAATAATATATGGGACGTGCCGGCACCTATGCGAGTAATTGCGAGTGGTAATTCGTTTTGGAACATGATCGAGATGACTAGACCGCATAGGTTGCGCAACTTTGCCGCTCACGCACAGGGTTTGCAAACCCTAATCGATACCGATTTTTGGTCGGTTACGACAGTAGTAGAAGACGGCCACCAGTATTGGCGCACTTACTTTACCTACGACGGTGATCATCGCGTGATTCCTATGTATGTACCCATTTATCAGGACGCAATTGAAGGTCGAACCTACCGCCAGGCGTTCAGGGCGCAGTTTATACAACTACGGCGTTGGGCGTGGGGGGTAAGTGACTTTGCCTACGCCGTCCGAGAAGCTATTAAAAACAAACGTGCACCCCTAGGTGATAAATTCCTACAGATAATGCGCCTACTCGAGGGTCACGTAAGTTGGGCCACTGCCCCACTGGTGTTGGCGTACTACGCGTGGTTGCCGTTGCTCTTAAACCCGGCATTTAAAGACCAGGTCTTGGCCCACCAACTGCCCGTAGTCGCCTCTCGGGTGCTTACTTTTGCCTCGATCGGCATTGTAGCTACTATATGGGTCAGCTTGCTGTTATTGCCGCCACGACCAGCCCACCACAAACGAACACGCCGAATCTGGATGCTATTGCAGTGGGTGTTGTTACCAATTACCACGGTGGCATTCGGGGCGCTTGCGGCCCTCAATGCCCAAACCCGACTCATGTTCGGCCGCTACTTAGGCGAATTTGATGTTACCGAAAAGGGTGTCAAAAAGTGAGATACTTGTTTGGCTTTATAGCTGGCGGGCTACTCACACTTTTGTTCGTGCCGCCAGTACGCAGGTTAGCGTTTAAAATTGGCGCAGTCGACCAGGTGTCAAAGGAGAAACGCAAGATCCACACTAAGCCCGTGGCACGGGCTGGCGGTATTGCCATTGCGGCTGGCTTCGTGATCGTAAGTACTGGGCTGATTAGTACTTTGTCGCATCAGTACATTGGTCTGGTTGTGGCTGGGCTTATGGTTCTCTTGATTGGGCTCGCTGACGATATTATAGGGATAAACCCATGGATTAAGCTCGGAGTACACATGCTAGCGGCACTCGTGGCATGTGTGGGCTTTGGTATTACCATTGACGCCGTAAGTAACCCATTTGGTCAGACCCTGGTGTTTAGCCCCACCCAGTGGCATATTCACATTGGTTTTTGGAATGCTTCGGTGAGTGTGCTGGCAACCGTGTTGACGGTTATTTGGCTAGTAGGTATGACAAATACTATGAACTTACTTGATGGCCTCGATGGATTATCGAGTGGTGTTGCAGCGATTGCCGCCGTTATTATGTTCTTTGTGGCAGCCGGGCCCAAGGTGAATCAGCCAGATACTGCTCTCATTGCCTTGATTTTGGCAGGCTGCTGCTTGGGTTACTTGGTCTATAACTTTTACCCGGCTTCGATATTTAATGGTGATAGTGGAGCGTACTTCTTGGGTATGACGATTGGGATATTGGCAATATTCTCGGGTGCCAAGCTGGCGACTGCCATGCTTGTGCTTGGCTTGCCTATAATTGATACGCTGTGGGCGGTGGTACGCCGGGTGGCAGTGGGGCGGTCGCCATTTAGCGCTGATCGAGGTCATATACACCACTTGTTGCTTGATAGCGGTCTAAGCCAGCGCCAGGCAGTCTTGGTGATTTACAGCTTCTCGATTGTGTTTGGTGCTATTGCCCTGGTAGCCTCGAGCCCGCAAAAGATCATAGCTTTTGGGTTTCTGGTACTCATCCTCTCAGGCCTCATTATTTCACTTACCCTGTTACGCCGTCATCGCGCTACCACCTAGGCTTCTTTTCAGATTGACGAATATGGCCAATAATGCTATGCTACTAACCAAGAGGGAGTACGTATTTGACAAGCAAAAATCTGCAAGAGCTGATCAAGAACCTCCAGGTTTTCTACAAGTGTCCTTCCTGTAGTGGTGGCTATCGACTCAATGACATTACATTCTTAGGCAAGGTAGATAACCACTGTTTCATGCAGTTAAACTGCCATGAATGCTCATTGCCCGTACTTGCTACAGTGTTTCTAAATGAAGACAATCAGGTTGATAGCACTTCGGTACCGACTCGTTCCAGCTCGAAGCGCCGCAAGGCTGTTCGAACCGACCTGAAAGCCGGCGAGAAGGCTCGTTTTAGGAGCATGGCACCTATATCTTCCTCAGAAATTGCAGATTTCCACTTGCATCTTAGCTCTTACAAGGGCAATGTGCTGAGTTCAGCTACTCCCGTTCGTAAACGAAATAAGTAAAGGATATAATAATGACAGACAATGTTGCCCTCGTGGCACAAAAGCGTGATACTAAGGCAACTAAGGCTGCTCAGCTACGAGCCGAGGGCAAAATGCCGGCGGTAGTGTACGGCCAAGGTAGTGAGGCTATAGCCATTTCGCTCGATGCAGTAGAATTTGGCAAAGTTTATGCCCGTGCGGGCCACAGCACTATTCTAGAGCTCAATATAGAGGGTGAAGGCATGAAAAATGTACTGGTTCAGGACGTACAAAACAGCCTCCACAGCCTAAATCCGACCCACGCTGATTTATATACGGTTAAAATGGATGAGACTGTACGCACTTCGGTACCATTACACTTTACGGGTGAATCTACAGCCGTATTCCAGGATGGGGGTAGTTTGCTTACAGCTCTGCAGGAGTTAGAAATCGAGTGTTTACCAGCCAAACTACCTGCTAACATTGAGGTAGACATTGCCGGTCTCGATGATTTTGAAAAAACTATTACAGTAGCTGATCTTAGAGTTCCAACTGGCGTAGAGGTGCTCAACGACCCCGAGGAGCTTGTTGCCAAGGTAGAGGCTCCACGATCTGAAGCAGAAATGGAAGAACTTGACGAAGAAGTGGGCGATGCTGTGCCGGCCGAGGAAGGCGAAGCTACCGAGGGTGCCGAAGGTGGCAGTGCCGAAGGCGAAGCCAAGGAAGCTTAAGTTGTAAAACACTATGCTTACTCAAAAAGACCTCACTTGAGGTCTTTTTTGTTAATGCAATAATCATTTTTCTTCTGCAGCTATCCCGACCGTGGAGCAACAGGATCAGTGAATCTGAGATCTTCAGCATTGGCGAGGACTTAGCGATAGCGATCCCATAGCCAAATGCTTGCAAGTCGAAGTATGAGATGAATCCTCGTATGCGAACCAGTAGGTCGGAAGACCTTTTCGCCCTTCCCAAGTCTTTTAAAAGGGTACTATGGGTTTGTTAAGGCGAAGCCTTAAAGATTCCCTTACTTTTGAAGATACCAAAAGTAAGCAAAAGTATCTGCGCCATGGGCCTCATCTCTTGGTGGTAGTGCTTCGTACTCAAGCAGAAGTGCTCTGCGGGACTCGTCGACTCAAGGAATAGAACACAATAGTGTCTCCTCAGACAATCCTCGAGCGTTCTGTTCTGAGTACTTCACACCACGTCCAGGATCTTCGAATGGCGCGGGAGGGGCGTGAGTCAAGGGGCTGCAGAATAACGGTGCTATAGCATGAATTATAAGTAGCTATTACAGGAGTGAAGAGGGGTTTTTGCTGTTGGTGGGTGGGTGGTCGGCCAGGTAGCGCATAGTTGCAGTCATGCTAATGGGCTTAATACTCTCTACTACGATTCCGATAATATCGTCCCGATCTAAAAGAGACTGATGAGCCGCTTGAAGCTTGTATTCTACAGTAGAGGTAATGTCATCAATCTTTTGATCTCGGCCGCCCTGAGGATCCCCTACGAAGGCCATATAGATACTACTAAATAGCCGAGCTCTGGCGTAGGGTGCAACGGTACCAGCGGCAGTACGGACGTCTAGGAACCTAAGATCATACGCCTCGTAGGTGGTGAAAGCATTTTTGCATTTAAGACATCTTCGTCTACGCCAAACTTGGGTCGACCGAGTAGTGCCACGGCTATTGAACACCTGAGTTTTAGGATGCTGGCAGAATGGGCATAACATGACTATATATTGTCATATAACTAATAATTTAACAAGTGGATAAAGTTGTTAAGGTGGGGAAAAGTGAGCACATAAATTGTTTGCAATTCTATATTGCTTAAGGTTATAATGAGGCTATCAATAATGCTTAAGGTATCTAAACGTGAGTGCACCTAGCAAATAACCAAAATGACCGTAATTAAAACAAATCTCTCTAAAGCTAAAAAGGCCACATCGCAGTTAGCCCGTAAGGGTGCTGTTGCAGTTGGTACGGCGCATCATCACGCACTAGTGCGCCCCCACAATATTCTCATCGAGAGGAACAGGGCATATCGCAACTGGCACACCAAAAAGCACCATGCTAAGGTACATGCCCTAGGCTTGGCAGTATTTGTGATGATTGCCGTTACTGGCTCGCTTGGGCTTACCAACGTCGCTAAGGCATTTGAGACCCTCACCCAGACCGATTGGAGTGGCGGGGTTGGATCATCAACTACTAATCAGTACAGTAGTGCAATTAATGCAGACACGAGTACGCCGGGTGAGATTAAGACAGGCTCCGACGAGGTAACCGGTTGGTGTAATACTGCCATTTGTGACACGAGCTTTAATCTTCGGCAGAAGTTAGTCTTAACTTCTGATCAGGCGCGTACTAATTATCAAGTTGACTTGACTATACCATGGCAGTATGGCATGGGCGCTACTCAGGAAACTTCCTACGATAGCCTGCGCTTTATTGATAGTAACGGCAACGACATTCCATACTTTATGCGCTCTAAAACAGTTAATGTAGACGCGCATGTAACTATAAAGGTGCCAACACTCAACCAAGGTTCCACTACAGTAATGATGTACTTCGGCAATGGTATAGCTGCCTCTGCTTCAAGCGGCGCCGATACATTTGACTTTTATGAAGACTTTGACGGCAATAGTCTTGACTCAGGTAGGTGGCCGGGTGGGCTAGAGCAAGGCTTTAGCGTAAGCAACGGTAGTCTAGTCTATGACGGTAGTGGCAATGGGAGCGTGAGCAATATGAACACAGATACATTGTCGCGCACTGAGCCTTCGGTATATGAATTCGCGCCTAACATTACAGCGTTTGATTCAACTCCTGGCGGATGTACTACGACTCTGGATTTTAACTTATATGACCCATCCAATGTGCTGCCCGACCAAGGGTCCATTACGTTTAACTGTACAGGACCAAGTGTCTATAAGGCGGTAGGAATTGCTCGCAGTAGCACCAACGATGTTACGAGCGTAGATGGTCTTACCAACCAGAACCATGGCAGTACAGCCTACTATCGGTTAGGTGCTTCGGGGGATCGTTTTGTTCACCAGTACAGTACAGACGGTGTTGCCTGGACAGACTTTGGGGCGCCAATTAATGAATCAATAGGCACAGCAACGCCGCTGAACATGTACTTTTATACGGGTCAGAATATGCAGTATAGTTTGCCCTATATATATCGTTATAAAGTAGGGGCTACCGTGTCATCACGCTTCGTAAGCGTTACCGAAAGTGCATATGGTAAAACCGCCGTACTTACGTCGAATATCTTTGACACAGGCAGCACGGAGACCAGTTACGGAGCCATCCACCTTACTAGTCCAAATGTAGTAGGCCCTCCAGTTGGGGTGCGGATTTGGTCGAGTGATAATGCCGATATGTCCGGCGCTACCACAGGCGAGGATTGTGACTTGCTCGCCGATGGGCAACAAATCCCAACTACTGGGCCATGTACGGGTGGTGGTAAGCGGTACTATCAGTATCAAGTTGAGTTTAATGATTGGGGCAATCCTGCGGCGGCTGTTACCGAAGTGTCGATTGACCACCAACACCCTGATATTACTGCGCCTACAAACCCAACTACAGTAACTATGCGGCTAGGTAGCGATACGGGGCGAGAGATTGCCGATGGGAGCTTTACTAACCTCGGGCTTAATAGGCCATTCGGTGTTCCTGCACAGTTGCCATACTACCAGTGGAATGGAGCGGCTGATACTGGTGGAGCAGGAGTAGAGGGATACTGTATATACTTTGGTGCCGATAACACGGCTGATCCACTTACTACCAAAGGTGCTATAACCGCCGACAGCCCACTGGACACCAATGGGGCCTGTCCGTACGCCATTACTGGTACATCGCTTGATATGTCGGCGGTTGGCAATTCAGCTAATCTAGGCGCTACGGACTCAAGTGCGGATAACAATTACTATCTCCGAATCCGTACCATTGATGCTGTCGGCAATGTGAGTACTGATACCCAGCAGTTTGAATTTAAGCTCGACACCGTAGCACCAACCTTATTTAATTCTAGCGTTACTGGTGAGACCAGGAGCGGATCTGAGATGGAGATTCTGTGGCCAACTAACGCCGGGCCAACTCTTGGAAACTTACCTATTCCGACCGACATGACCCTGTTTGGTCCAGGTAACCCCAATGGCCAGAGTGGGATAGAGGGCATACGCTACTGTATATCGTCGATGGCTGCAGCTTTTAGCGGGTACTGCCAACTCGCCCAGGGTTGGTACGGGGTGAATGGCAGTACGCCAACCACGCTTGCAGAAATGGCAAGTGGCGAAGGCGCCCCACCTATTGATGCCACAACCGGCCGCTATGTAGCTGATCTATCGTCTAATCCTGATGTGGACCTTAATGGCACCAATGTAGTTTATATAGTCGTTATGGACAATGCGGGCAACTGGACTAACGTACCAACTGGCGATTATAACGCAGCAAACATTGTGTTTTACCGTTTAAACAACACCGCTCCATCGGCACCACAGAACTTAAGCGTTGCGCCGAGCACTAATACATCAAACAGCTTCAGCTTTAACTGGGACGCGCCGGCTGACTTGGTGGGGGAAGTGTCCAAGGCTAATTACTGCTGGAGTGTGAATGTAATGCCCGATGCTAACCACTGTAGCTACGCGGGTAAGGGCATTACCTCGCTCAGCAGTGATGCCTACGCTACGCAACCAGGGGTAAACACAATGTATGTAGTGGCTAAGGACGAGGCAGGGAACATAGACTACGCCAATCGTGCCAGTGTAACCTTTACCGCCAACACCACGGCTCCCGGTGCTCCGCGTAATTTAGAGGTCATCGACGCTTCGAACAAGGCTACCAACTCGTGGAAGCTAGCCTTGAGCTGGGACGATCCAGTGCTACCGGGTTCGGGCGTGAGCAAGTACAAGGTCTATCGCTCGCTCGACGACATTAGCTATACCGAAGTAGGCAGTACCACGGCTACAAGCTTTGTGGACTCTGGCCTCGATCAAATTACTTACTACTACAAAGTGGCAGCCTGCGACAATGCTAACAACTGTGGTGCGCAGAGTAATGCGGATTCACTCATGCCAACTGGACGCTATACCGAACCAGCTCTCTTGGTGGCTGGACCACAGGTAACCGATATTAAGACCCGTAGTGCTCGAGTATTCTGGGGAACTGATCGGGTGAGCGATACTAAGGTAGCGTATGGCACAAGTAGTGGTAATTACTTTGCTGCCGAGGCTTATCAGTCAGCTCAGGTTACGTCGCATAGTATAGAGCTGCCGAACCTTCGACCAGGTACTACGTACTACTACCGAGCCAAATGGACCGACGACGATGGCAACACAGGCCAGTATGCCGAACAGCAGTTTACAACTGCACCTGCCCCCGTGGTAAGTGATGTAACTACTACAAGTATTAACTTAGATAGAGCGGGCTTGCGCTTTACGACCCAAGGAGCTGTGAAGGTGAAGGTATACTATGGTAAGTCTTCGGGCTTTGGGGCAGTATCTACTCTAAATACCTCGACCGACACCTCAACGTATTCCACTGAACTTACTGGCCTTGATGATGGCACGAAGTACTACTACCGAGTAAACACTATTGATAGCTCAGGATTTGAGTACGACGGAAGTGTTGCTAGCTTTACAACAATAGCACGACCACGCATAAGCAATTTAAGGTTCCAGACAATTGCCGGTGAGCCCTCGAGCACCCAAAAAGTCACCTGGGATACTAATGTAGCTGGATCGTCCGAGGTAGTATACGGGCCAAAAGGCACGAAGCAGCTAGAGGCCGTGACTGCCGATAGTGTTACGTCGCACGAAGTGATTATACGTGGCTTAGAAGATGATACGCAGTATACATTGGTGGCACGCACACGAGACGGTCTAGGCAATGTGGCTAGCTCAGAAACCCAGGAGTTCCGTACGGCTCTTGATACTCGCCCGCCGGTTATTAGTGAAGTTAATACCGAAGCCAGCATACGTGGCACTGGTGCTGAGGCACGCGGACAGATAATCGTCACCTGGAAGACCGATGAACCCTCGACTTCGCAAGTGAGTTACGGGGTGGGAGCTGGCGCTACGGCAACTACTAAGACTGCCGAAGATGCTCGCCTAACTACTGACCACATTGTGATCATATCCGACCTGGCAACCTCAAGTGTATATAGCGTAGGGGCTATATCAAACGATAAGGCCGGCAACACAGTATCGTCGGCCAGTCAGTCCGTGGTGGTAGGACGCGGTACAGACAACATATTTAGCGTGATCTTTGGTGCCATTCAGAAGATATTCGGGTTCAAGCTGTAATGTGTGCAGTCCGTAGAAGCTCGGATTATGCTTATGCTAAAATAAGATATATATAAGGCGTGATGGGCGGAATTATGGACGACGTAGTAGTAAAGTTTGAGAATGTTTCAAAGCAGTTCCAGCTGGATGATGGACCAGTGGAAGTGCTCCATGATGTGAACTTTAGCATTCGTCGTGGTAGTTTCACCATAATATATGGGCCTTCTGGGTCTGGTAAATCCACACTTCTAAATGTATTAACTGGCCTTGAGCCGCCCACAACCGGCTCGGTAGTAGTAGACGGTACGCATCTATATACACTTACTGCCGACGAACGGGCTGCGTTTAGGGCTCGTAGAATGGGGATGGTGTATCAGACGAACTTTTGGGTAAATAGCCTCAACGCTCTCGAGAACGTTGCGCTTCCGCTGTATTTAACCGGCCGCAGTTATCAAGAGGCGATTGGTGAAGCCAAGGCGAGTATTAGTCGTGTAGGCCTGGATAAATACGCTCACTATAGGCCAAACTTGCTTTCAGGCGGTCAGCAGCAGCGTATTTCGATGGCTCGCGCCTCGATTGTAAGCCCCATGCTCCTTATAGCCGATGAACCAACAGGAAATCTTGACTCCAAAAATGGCGATAAGATCATGGAGTTGGTCGAGTCATTTAAAGCGGACTTTGGAAGTACGATTATCTTGGTTACGCATAACCTTGATTACTTGCCCCTAAGCGACCACCGGCTATATATAAAAGACGGGGTAGTGACTGAAGAAAAGGGCTCATACGACGGCCCACGCAAGCCTACCGACGACGTAGTTATGCATAAGGCGTCGGCACCCCGACAAATTATTGACTTTCAGCCGCCACGGCCCAAGCATTCTCATGGGAGCAAGGAGTAGGTATGAGTCAGTCTAAGCCCAACCTATCGACCCGAGCAATTAAATTCAACGTGCTCATTCGTATTGCGTTTAAGAACTTGTTTTTTAAGCGTTTACGTACGTTTTTGACCATTTTAGGTGTTGTAATCGGTATTGGCTCGATTGTGTTCCTACTCTCGCTTGGCTTTGGTCTTCAGAAGCTCGTTGCTAGTCAAGTAATTGGCTCTAAGTCTATTAAGACGATCGATGTGACCACCCCTAAGGCCAAGAGTGTTAAGATCGATGCCGACCACTTGGCTGAATTTAAGAACTTATCAGCTGTCGAGCAAGTTGCTCGGGTGTTTTATTCAAGCGGCAAGGTCTCACTAGGGCAGTCGCGTACCGATGCGGTCGTATATGGATCAGACCAGACGTATGTGGATCTAAGCGCCTTCAAGGTCGTTTCTGGATCTACGAATAATGTAGAGAGTAACGATGGGGTGATTGTGAATACCTCACTGCTTAAGGCTACCGGTTCGGGTGACAAAGCAGAAGTTATTGGCAAGACTATTGATGTAGATATTACAATATCTGCTCAAGAAGAAGGCACTAAAGACACTATTATAACGCGTAGTTTTAAGGTGGCTGCGGTGGTAGAAACAGGTGCTGGCGCAGAAATTTATGTACCTACGGCGGTTTTTGAAGAACAAGGTGTTAAAAACGCCACTCAGGCCAAGCTGTTGGTCTCCGATCGCAGTCAGGTGGCTGCGGTTCGTAAGCAAATAGAGAATCAGGGCTTTGTTACTGCTTCACCAATCGATACCATTGATCAGATCAACCAGATATTTAACTTACTCAACGTTGTTTTAGTCGGATTTGGTGGTATTGGTATGGTTATCGCAATCCTGGGTATGTTCAATACCCTTACTATATCGCTCTTAGAGCGTACGAAAGAGTTCGGCCTAATGATATCGCTCGGTGCACGAGCGCGCGACGTGAAACGTCTGTTCATTGCCGAGGCTCTTACCCTGTCATTGCTCGGTGGAGTTTTTGGAATCATCGCCGCCGCCGTACTAGGTGCTGTGGTTAATGTGGGAGTTAATAGCTTTGCTCGCGCCAGGGGAGTGGGCGAAACGGTAAGTTTGTTTGCTATATCTCCTATGCTTATGGCTGCTACGCTGGCATTTGTAGCTGTCCTTGGTTTCTTAGTGGTGCTTTATCCGGCGTACAAGGCTGCACATACCAACCCTGTTGACTCCATGCGTCACGATTAAACTTAAGTCAGCCTTGCTTATTCGTATTTTGTTTGGTGATTAAGGGTAAAATAGCTTACAATAGGGGCATGAATGAATCGGTTCTGCCCCATAAACCCCAAGATTACGCCTGTTTGTACGTGGATATGAATGCCTTCTTTGCTTCGGTAGAGCAACAAGAGCGGCCCGAGCTGCGCGGGAGGCCGGTGGCAGTAGCGCCTTGTTTGGGCAGAAACTGCAGTATTGTGGCAGCCTCGTACGAGGCAAGGGAGTTTGGTATTGGTGTCGGCACAAAGATCGGACGCGCCCTCGAACTTTGCCCCCCGCTTACTATTGTAAGCGGTAACGCGACCATTTATCGCGATTATCACCGGCGAATTATGGAGGTATTACATAACACGTATTGTAGGATTGGTGCCAAAAGCATAGACGAGGCTTACTTGCTTATACCATCTTACGGACGAGAGATTGATCACGTTTTAACTTTGATAGAAGGTGTATCGACACGCTTTAAAAGTAGTCTGGGCGAATACATTAAGTGTTCGATTGGGGTTGCGCCCAATATTTGGTTAGCTAAGATGGCGGCCCAGAGCAAAAAGCCCAACGGGCGTGTAGTATTGTGTCTTGAGGACCTCCATAGTTTCTATAGGGGGATGCCGCTGGTGCAGTGTACAGGCATTGGCCGGAGAATGGCGCGTCGGCTGTATGCGGTAGGGGTGTCCGACGTAGCTGACTTGGCTTCTCGCTCACTGCCTTTTATGCGCTCACAGCTTGGTGTGGTGGGCGAGAAGTGGTACTTGCGCTTACGGGGCTACGAAGTAGATCAAAACCCCAACGAGCGTAAGAGGAAAAGCATAAGCCACCAGGTGACAGTATTGGGTAATCGTCAGCTGAGCTTCATACAGGCACGTGATTATGTGATTGCGCTTGTGCAGCGTTTAGCGACACGTCTGCATAGCTACGGTTTGTATTCGGGAGGAGTAGGTCTGTTTATCGCCTATAACCAGCGTCCTGGCGTCTATAAATACTATGAGGTTGGACAGTCTCTTACGGGCTATGCTGCGATTAGTACGCTCGCCCTGCAGCTGCTAGAAGAAGCTTGGATCGAGTCCGAACCCGTTCGTTTATTTGCACTTTCGCTTACCCAGCTGACTGAGGTCCAGCAGATTGGATTGCCTATAGCTGAGTCATGGCAGCAACGGCGTGATCAGGCCTTGAGTAGGGCAATCGATGTGCTCAATAGGCGCTATGGTCCCAAAACCATCCGTGCGCACGCTGGCTTACAGAAAGACTTAGTGCCTGACCGAGTGGGGTTTGGTAATTTATAGCCTTCGAAAACGCCCATGCTTGTAGTGAGCTTTTTTACTCTGGTAATCTAGTTTAGAAGTAGGAGCAAGTATGACGACACGGCTCGAAGTAGGTAAGAAGAATGCCCCAGTGCTATCTGGGCCTGTATTGTCGCCAAAAATAATTGAGAGTTTTACTGCCAGGCTTCACTATAAAACACCCTCAAACCAAGAGGCTAGTCAGGCATTGAGCCTTTACTTGCAAGGAGTTGTTCCGTCCCAGCCTTTGGTTCGGGCTGCGTTGCGTCGAGTAGCTCTGCCAAGCATTGTGGTGGTGGCCGAACTGCAAAATAACGATCCGGCCACAAACGAAAGCACCGAGCTTACACATCAATGGTTCCAGAAGGCACATGAGCTTATCCGTGGCCAACAAATCTTACTCTATATGGGTGGTTCACAATTATGCGTGATACTGCCTTTCGAAGATGAGTCGGACAGCTCGAATGAAGTAAGTACGGCACTCAAAAAAGCTGCCCGTGCTCTGGGTAAGGAAGTTAATATAGGGCTGAGCGAAGCCGCGTCTCGGCATACTGCTTTGCCGCACGCCTACCTAGACGCGATTAACGCCGCCACTTTAGGCAAGCAGCTCTGGGGTAAGCCGTATGTATACCGCCAAGCAGACATTGGCTTGGTCGCGTGTATAGCAGATGGCGACAGTATGCGTACGCAGTCGCGCCTTCAGAGCCAAGAACTGCTTGCAGCACTCGCCAGGCCCAAGGTGTTGCTACCGACGCTTAAAATGTTCTTTGCGCATAGTATGAGCCCTACGGAAGTAGCTAGGGTGGCTAGGATTCATCGTAATACGGTCATATATCGCCTAGACAAAATTCGTCAGCATACAGGCTTGGATCCACTTGACTTTAACGATGCCACACAATTGTATTTGGCCGTGTCTCTCCAGGAGATTGACTATACTGGGCCGCCCGACGTCGAGCAGGAGGATAACGTTTGTTTACGTGACAAGGTTACAGTGGCTTTGCTAGGAGGCTCTACGCAGCGTGACGCCAAGATTCGCCAGTTTATGGCCGGTGTAGGGGTGAGTTTAGCAAAGGAGTTCGCCCTGTACTTAGTAGAGACTACTGCGAATCTCGCTAATGTTGATATGAGTACAACGTTTATTGCTAAAGTTAAGCTTAGTGAGAGCCGCTGGCTTATGGTGGACAACATACCAGCTCGGCAAGCCGCTCGTCAGGCAGAGCAGCTTGTAGGTAAGCTCCCAGTGGGCTCAAAGGTCACGTACTTAACAAGCCAACAGGCACGGGGCCAGCTTTGTAATTCCCTAATAGCCTTGCAGTATACCCAGTCAATAGCGTCGCAAAAGTGGTCGACTGCAAGAGTGGTGAACGGCGGATTTGCTAGTGGATTGTTGGCACTGATCGGAACCAAGGAAGCGCGCGAGTTTGCTTGTCATAGCGCCGAAACGACGGTGCAAGGCATTCGTACTCAGAAGCATCTCGAGGCAACTACACACGCGCTTTTGGATTCCTCGTTGAACCTTACTCTAGCTGCACGCCGCCTTAAGGTGCATCGCAATACACTCATTTACCGAGTTAATCGCATTCGACAACTCACCGGCTATGACCTTACTAAGTTTGAAGATGCCGTACAGGTTAGATTGGCATTTTTGCTAAACGAGTTGACGTAGGCTGGCTGATTGGCCTAAAGTAGTGTGTGGTTAACGCACACATGGGCCCCTAGCTCAGTCGGCCAAAGCCGTAGGTTGTTAGAGTAAAAAGAGCGCCAGCGCTCCTATACTGTAAAAGATGCGTGCAAAACATAATTGCTTGAAAATTTTACGGGCCCTTAGCTCAGTTGGCTAGAGCGCTTCCTTGACGTGGAAGAGGTCAGTGGTTCGAATCCTCTAGGGCCCACCAGTAATTATCAGGAATACCATTTATGCCTATACTATCTAGACAGCAGGCCGAAAAGTTCCTTCAGGAACACAACGTACTGCGCGGTAACGGTCACTACGTATATACTTCTGGCAAACACGGTGATACTTATTTAAATAAAGACGCCTTGTTGCCCCATGTAGAGCTTGTGAGTGAAATTTGCCAGGGTATTGCACGAGAATTTGCAGGGATTAGCGTTGATGCCGTGATAGGGCCTGTTGCGGGTGGTGTAGTATTGAGCCAATGGATCGCACATCATCTAGGTAAGCTTGAAAAGCGAGAAGTTCTCGCCGTGTATGCTGATAAACGTAAAACAGAGGGCGAGTTTATAATTCGACGTGGGTACGATGAAATGATTCACGGTAAAAGGGTGTTGCTCGTTGACGATATAATTAACCAGGGAAACTCACTCAGGGGTCTGCAGCGCGAGATCGCGAGGATAGAGTGTGAAGTAGTCGGCATTGGCTGTTTATGCAACCGTTATGATTCTTTGGCCGAGGATTTTGGTGTACCAAAGTTATACAGTTTTATTGACTTTAAGCTAAACATTTACGAGCCAGAAAACTGTCCACTGTGCAAAACTGGGATACCTCTGAGCAAGGGGTTGGGTCACGCTTGAATTTTTGAGCTTTTTGGTCTATGCTGGGGCTAGATAGAGAATGTAAAGAGAGTGTTTGAGCCAAGCTACCACCTTGGCAAGCTCCGCGGCTGACGACGCGAAACAAGTCAGAAAGAGTGATCCACCATGGATAAGCCCGGTGGAACCCCCCGATACAACATTGGGGCCGGGCAATATCGATTGGTGGTTTTTGTATAATGCACTAAAGAATGGAGTTGATGTATGGCGGATCAAGCAAATATAGAAGCGATGCGGCACTCAATGGCGCACATTTTAGCGGCAGCAGTGCAGGGGCTACACTCGGACGCTCAATTTGGCGTGGGGCCTGTAGTGGATAATGGTTTTTACTACGATATTAAGCTCGATAAGGCATTGGGTAGCGATGATTTAGCTGGTATCGAGAAGGAAATGAAGTCCATTATTGCCGCTAAGCTAGACTTCGTGCGCGAAGAGTGGCCAATTGATGAAGCAATAAGCTACTTTGAATCACATAATCAGCCCTTTAAAGTGGAACTCTTGCGAGATCTTAAGGAAAAAGGAACAACCGCAATTATAGATAGTGGGGAGAAACTGATTGATGATAACGTTGCTAAAGTAACAACAGTGAGCGTATATAAAACTGGCGACTTTGTGGATTTGTGTCGAGGACCACACTTGAATAACACGGCAGAAGCCGGTGCTTTTAAGCTTACTAAGCTGGCCGGTGCTTACTGGCGTGGTAAGGAAGAGAACCCACAGATGCAGCGTTTGTATGGACTAGCTTTTGCGACGCAGCAAGAGCTGGGTAGCCATCTGGAAATGCTTACCGAAGCCGAAAAACGCGACCATCGCAAGCTGGGTAAGGAGCTCGATCTGTTCGTTTTCTCAGAGAAAGTTGGTTCAGGCTTGCCGCTGTTCACCCCTAAGGGGACTATTCTAAGAGAGCTTTTGAACGAATACTCACAGCAGCTGCGCCTAGATCTGGGTTTCGAGAAAGTCTGGATACCTCATGTTACCAAGAAGGAACTGTATGAGACTTCTGGTCACTGGGCAAAATTTGGCGAGGAACTCTTCCTGGTAAAAAGCCAAGAAACATCTGATCAGCTTGTACTAAAGCCCATGAACTGTCCCCATCACCAGCAAATCTACGCCGCTCGTCCGCGTAGTTACCGCGATTTACCAATCCGCTATCTCGAGACCACCACTGTGTATCGCGATGAAAAGAGTGGTGAGCTGGGTGGACTCTCACGTGTGCGGGCAATTACTCAAGATGACAGTCATATTTTCTGCACTCCCGATCAAATCCAGGATGTGCTCAGGGAACTCACGGCTATTACAAAAGAGTTCTATAGTTCTTTAGGGATGAAACTGCGGGCTCGCTTGTCTAAACGTGACGGATCGGATGCGTACTTGGGTAGTGCTGAGACTTGGGAGCAAGCCGAAGTTACGCTACGCAAAGTACTCGAAGCGAGTGGCTTAGAATTTTATGAGGCTGAGGGCGAAGCCGCCTTTTATGGGCCTAAGATTGATTTTATGGCAACCGATGCCTTGGGGCGTGAGCACCAGCTGGCTACTCCTCAACTCGACTTTGTGCAGCCAGAACGCTTCGGTCTTAGTTACATTGATCGCGATGGCGAGGCCAAGACCCCTGTCATGATTCACTTTGCTTTGCTCGGTTCAATTGAGCGATTTCTGTCGGTCTACATCGAACATACTGCGGGTGCTTTTCCTGTTTGGCTGTCCCCAGAGCAAGTACGAGTTGTGCCAGTGTCAGAAAAGTTTAATGAATATGGCTCGAAGGTAGTCCAGGAGCTCAAAAAGTCAGGCTTGCGGGTGGTACTGGACGACGATAACGAGTCACTTGGCAAACGTATACGTAGCGCAGAAGCTATGAAGGTACCATACGTATTGGTTGTAGGCGAACGGGAGCAAGAGGCTCACCAAGTGGCTGTACGCAAGCGAGGAGAGGGTGATGAAGGCAGTAAGGGCGTAGATGAATTCTGTCAACAGGTCACGCATGAAATCAGCACAAGACAGGCATAGGGCTCTATATGGCTAACTTGCTCCAGGGCAGTACGAGCTATCCCTATCACGTTTCTATTGGTGCGGTGTTGGTAAATGGGGAAGGCAAGGTTTGCGCTCACTACTTCGATGAACTTAAGATTGGATCCCGCGAGGCGAAAGACTTTTACATCCTTATGCGAGAAACACCTGAGCCTGGCGAATCTGTAGAAGCGACCCTAATACGTGGCTTAAAAGAGGAATTTGGAGCTAAGGCGACGACGCGCCATTACATTGGAAGTATAGTCGCAAATATACAAGGAGTTGCGTCACTACGCGAAAAGACCACCTTGTACTTCTTGTGTGATCTTGTTAGTCAGGACATATCGGTAAGGGGAAGCATAGATGCTGAAAGTACTAGCCAGGTAGGATGGTATGATGCGAACTTCCTCATAACCAAGATGAAAAAGCAGCGCGAACAGACTGGCTACGAGGACTTAGATGAATCAGCAATACTAGAAAGGGCAAAGCAATACATAAGCTAATCGCTATAGTTGGTCCTACTGCCAGCGGGAAGTCTGCACTCGCTATGGAGCTCGCGCAGGAGTATGGCGGCGAGATTATATGTGCAGATTCACGCACAGTCTATAGGGGTTTTGATATTGGTACAGCCAAACCGACTACCAAGGATCGAAAGCTTGTGCCGCACTATTTGCTCGATGTTTGTGAGCCAGGGGAGCCGTTTAGCGCTGCGCAGTTTAAGGCTCTGGCCGAGAAAGCTATCCATGACATTTGGAGCAGAGGCGGAGTGGCTTTTCTGGTGGGCGGGAGCGGCATGTACGTAGATAGTGTGTTGTATGATTATCAGTTCCGTGAAAGTAGGAATAGTAAAGTAGATTACTCCGCCATGCCGCTTGCCGAACTTCAAAAACAAGTTGCCGAGAATTATCCGAATGATATCGACGATATCGACCTGCATAACAGGCTCCGACTAGAGCAAATACTTATGCGGGGGCTGGCTAGTAAAGCAGACCGCACGAAGTTAAAGTACCATGCTCTTTTACTAGGCATAATGCCAAATAGACTTTTATTAAAGCAAATAATAGCTAGCCGAATTGAAGTTATGTTGAACAATGGCTTTGTTCAAGAAGTGCAGAATCTCATTGATCGCTATGGTCATGATTGTCCACAGTTCAGCATAATTGGCTACAAGCACGCTCGGGATTATTTGGATCGTCGCATTACACTTACGGAGCTCAAGGATCGCTTTGCACGCGACGACTTTGCACTCGCTAAGCGACAAATTACATGGTTTAAACGCAATGAAGCAATTCATTGGCTCAATAAAGCGAGTGAGGCCAATGTGCTTGTTCGCGATTATTTAGCCCAATAATTGCCCTAAAAAGCATTGGCAATTCGCAAGCCAAAGGCATATAATACGACGTATACAAAGCAATAAACGCGCACTATTGCACACATTTTGAGGTAGGAGAATACAAAAATGCGCTTCGAACAATTGTTTGGATCAAAGACGAGAGTAAAACTTCTGAGCTTGTTTTATAACAATCCCGAGCGACCATTCTATGTACGTGAGATTACCCGTAAAGTCGATGAGCAAATCAACTCAGTACGTCGTGAGCTGCAAAACTTGCTTAATATCGGGATCGTAAAGTCAGTTAACCAGTCCAATCGGCTGTACTACGAGGTTGACCCAAAGTATAAATTCCATAATGAACTCCAGTCCATCTTCCAGCAGATCTCGACTAAAACTAAGGAGATTAAAGAAACCAAAGAAGAAGACCAAATTCTTAAGAAAATTTCTCGGGCTGGCAATGTTAAGGTTCTGTTCTTGTCTGGTGCTTTTGTGCGTGGTAGCAACCAGAACGTAGACATTTGCATAATCGGCGACATGAACAAGGCTCAGCTAGCCAAGATTATTGGTGACATGGAACAAGAAATGAGCCGCGAGCTTAATTACTGGGCTATGCGGGTAGAAGACTTTGATTATCGTCGTAATCTAAATGACCGGTTCCTGATGGATATACTGGACGCCAAAAAGACCGTTTTGCTTGATACGCTGGAGGTGTTTGGTAAAGCACCTGTGCAAGAAGGGGTTAAGGAAGCCGACTTAAGTGCTCCAAACCCTAACATCTCTACCGATGAAGCTATTAAAGTAACGGTTAGCGGCGGCTAGTATGGCAAAAGAGGGGCGGGTAACGGCCGATATATCTCTACGTTCGTTTTTGTACTTGCTAGCGGTCATAGCTGGCCTAGTAGTCCTGTGGTTAATATCGGATATTTTGATTTTAATATTTGCAAGTGTTGTGTTCGCTACAGCACTAGACCCTTCGGTTAAAGCACTGCAAAGGCTTAAGCTCCCTAGGATTGTCGCGGTGGTATTAATCTACGTGGCGTTTGCTGCCATTATAATGGGTACCATACTCCTGGTCGTCCCCACACTTACCGCCCAGATCGCAACTATCTCGCATAATCTACCCTCGTACCAGGAAAAACTGCGAGGATTCTTTGCTCAATCTCCGGAGATGACCCGCGTATACATTAAGC
Source organism: uncultured Candidatus Saccharibacteria bacterium (assembly GCA_964600985.1). Taxonomy (GTDB): domain Bacteria; phylum Patescibacteriota; class Saccharimonadia; order CAILAD01; family JADZBC01; genus CAYPSN01. Next base: position 55,776 of record CAZRJR010000003.1, on the reverse strand, counting down.
TCTCGAGCCAGGCAGCAGGATTGGTTGAAAACTCCCTTAACAACGTGGGCCCGGTGGCGGCTAGCTTCTTTAGTGGTATATTGGGCTTTTTAACCTTCTTGGTGCTTACATTCTACATGCTTTCGGGCGGTAAAAAGGTGGTGGTGGCGGGCTTTGACTTTATACCACAGCCTCATCTTAAAAAACGATTGGTTAATCTTAGCCTGGCAATATCGACTAAACTAGGGTACTGGTTGCGAGGCCAGGCAATACTAGGGCTGATTATCTTCATAGCTAGCTTCATTGGCTTAACTATACTTGGGATCGATTACGCCCTTACGCTCGCCATCATTGCGGGCATAATGGAGCTTGTGCCGCTGGTTGGGGCGTACTTGGGTGCTATTCCGGCTGTGTTGGTGGCGTTTACGGTGTCGCCGAGCAAAGGCCTGGTGGTGGCTATATTCTTTCTGGTAATCCAGCAGATTGAGGGGCATGTAATTGTGCCTCAGGTTATGAAGCGAGCACTTGGTTTGCCACCAATATTCATTCTCATGGCGGTATTAATTGGCGGTAAGCTCCTTGGATTTATTGGCGTGCTATTGGCAGCCCCGGTGGCGGCTGCGTTGCTTGTAGTAATCGAAGATATTTTGCGTCAGCCAGACTTTCGTAAAGAATAACCAGCTCTTGCCCTGGTTGGGAGGGTGATTTTTTGTTAAAATAGACTATATGGACATAACATATTCACAGAAATCCGGTATAAAACTGGTAGCTAAAGGTCTAAGTGTGGTGTTTGATCCCGCAGACGAATCCAAGAGCGACGTGGCACTGCTTTCGAAACCTGCCACGACTAAGCGCACCCTCACGACCTTTGATGGGCCGGGCGAGTACGAGGTGCGAGGCTGCATGATCGACGGCATTGCGCTAGCAGGTGGCATGACTGGTTTCCGTGTGGAACTCGATGATTTACGTCTTGGGTATTTGCCGGTATTTCCTCAAGATGACGATAAAGGCAGCGAGGCGCTAAGTGGTTGTGATGTGCTTTTTGTACCCCTTAAAGAAGCTAAGGCAGAAGCAGTGGCCAAACTGACTAGCGCCCTCGAGCCCAAGCTGGTGGTACCAGTTCACTATACCGAAACCGAGCTAAACGCTTTCTTGTCAGAAATGGGAGCAAAGGATGTTGAGCCGACCGAAAAGCTCAAACTACAGCGCAAGGACCTTGCGGACGACAAGCAAGAGGTCAGGGTACTCAGCTCTTAATTCCGCGTCGCACCTGGTTATACAATCTGCCCAAGATTCCGCGACCGGGCTAAAATTAACATACGCTTAACGAAAAAACCTCCTATTTAGGAGGCTTTTTGCTCGGTTTGTAGGGCGGCTTGTCTTTGGTATTTATTGAGCGTACGGATAGTAGAGGCTGCCAGTTTTAGGCGCACCTTTTGGCCGTCTATAATGAGCGTTTTGGTTTGTAGATTAGGCTTCCAGTCGCGCTTGGTGTGACGCATAGAGTGACTAACGTTGTTGCCAAACTGCTTGCCTTTACCTGTAATGTCGCATTTGTATGACATAATTTAAATCCTTTTTCGGCGTGCTACGAGTTATTATGCTAATTGAGCGCCGAAGTAACCTCAGTATGATAGCATTTTTGGCCTATTTGTGCAACCCTACGATGAGCTTCTATGGGGCTTACATGCTAGCTCGATTAAGCCCAATCAGCTATTATTGAAGCATGAGTTTTAACCTAGCCTCAATATTGACTTACATATTTACGCTCGTAACCGCTATTACCGTGCACGAGTTTTGTCATGCCTGGGCAGGTCACCAGTTGGGTGATGTAACAGCTCAGCGCGAAGGGCGACTTACCCTTAACCCTATCAAGCACATTGACCCTTTCTTTACCTTACTTCTGCCGATCATACTAATCATAGCTGGATCGCCGGTGGTATTCGGCGCCGCAAAGCCCGTGCCGTTTAATCCCTACGCTGTGCGCTATGGCAAGTGGGGGGCTGCCCTGGTGGCGATAGCTGGGCCGTTGAGCAACTTTGCCATGGCTACCTTTGTAGCGCTGTACCTGCGCTTCTTTGCTTTGCCCACAGGGGTGGAAACTGCCCTGACCACCTTTGTACTGATTAATCTCGGGTTCTTTGTGTTTAACATGCTACCAATTCCGCCGCTGGATGGTTCGCGCGTGCTGTATGCTGCAGCACCGCCAGCTTTGGCCGACGCTATGGATCGTGTAGAACGCTTTGGCTTGGCGGGGGTCCTGCTTATACTCTTCTTATTCTACCAATTCTTTGCCCCGTACCTCGCGCTGGCTATAGCCTTCTTGGCTCGCTTACTGCTTGGCAGCTCCGTATTGTAGTAGCTCGGCGCATGATATAATTAAGGGGCTCTACCGCTTGCGCGACAACTTCCGTAGTGAAGGGGCAGTAACTTTTTCCTCTTAGTTTACTTACATTGGGAGTTCTAGATTGCCACGCTCCATAGGGCCGTGCGCTGCGAATACCCACCTAGCATGTGCTGGGAAGAGTTACGCTCGGCGGAGTGTGCGGAGCCAAGGAATTATAACAGGCAGGACGTAACCCTACCGGTATTAGGTAGGGTTTTTGCTTAGGCCAAAGTGGGTAAGGAGCTGCTTTTCGTCATCCAGATCAATAGCGGTAATGAGTTTAATTTCCTTACCAAGCCCTAAGAGCTTTTTAAGGCCTTTTACGTATTCAGTAGGATTGTAGGGGTAGATCCATAGACCCTTGGTGTAGTTTACAAATCCCTGCAGCTTAAGCTGAGCTACCAGATAGTTACGGGTTACCTTCTGCTGTTCAGGTATCTCGAAGGTGATGATATGCCACTTGCCAGTCCATTCCCTGGGCTTGGCTATACCTTTCTTGCTAAGCAAGTATAGGTCAAGGTGGCGTAGGCCTTTGTCAGTTACCTTATAGAGCTTCTCGCCATCTATTGAGCCAACCGATACAAAGCCTTGCTTGGTAAGTAGGGCGGCAGTATCGATAATGCGACGGCGGGCGTTAGCCCCAAATAAGTTCAAAAGAGAGCGGGCAAGGGTTAGTTCGTCCTCGACGATTACCCGTTTGCCCGCTATGACTTTCAGCACCTCTGCTGATTTGTTGATCCTTGGCACACATTTACTCGTTACATAAGTATTATGTCAAAGCATGAGAGTTATGTAAATACCTTTTTGCAACTTTCTTCGTCAACAGATGGGGAAGTTGCTATAATGTATGAGTGAAGTGCAGATAGCAGGGTGTGGCGCAGTTGGTAGCGCGTACGGCTGGGGGCCGTGAGGTCGCAGGTTCAAGTCCTGTCACCCTGACCAGGAATTATTTTGCAAAATGCGCTTGCCTATGGGTGAGTTACTCGTTACAATAAGCACAAGTACTATAGTAAGGGAAACATAAGGATAAGGGCGGCTTTTCCTAACCCGAGAAACCTCCAAAACAAAACCATGGGACCAAACCCAGAGCCCCTAAAGCCGAATAACAAGTTTCACCTTAAGCCGTCTACGTCGCTTAAGGTTAGTAAGTATGCCATATTTGTACTTTTTGCGATTATTTCAGTTCAGACCGTAAGTAGTGCGTTGTTGTGGTATGCGGGCAAGATCAAGGCCGATAGCGGGAGTAGGGTAGTAACGGCACTACCAGCAACTGACGTGACTACTTCGGCCGCGAGCCTACACGCAAGATTTGATTACCCTGATGGCGTGACCTCGCGTGGCTTCGAGTACGGTACTTCTACGAGCTATGGCAATCAGGTGCTCGACACCACTGATCCTAGCAGCTATACCACCGCAGAGACATTCTCAAATGTTCAAGGGGCCTGGGCCTATACGATGGATGCGGCTGGCAATATGTATCGCGCCGATAGCGACGGTAGCTCGACAGCCTCGATTAATAAGTACGATAGTAGCGGTAATTTGATTGCTCAATATGGCTCTTATGGGTCTGGTAACGGTCAATTCCAGCAGCCAATGGATTTGTTTGTAGACGGCAGCGGTAATATATATGTAGCAGACCTAGCTACTTACCGGGTTCAGAAGCTAGATAGCAGCGGTAATTACGTGAGCCAGTTCCCACTGGCCGAGCAGAGTAGTGGTACCCCGTTTGGCGCATCGGCCATTACTGTAGACGGGCTGGGTAATATATATGTAGTGGGTCAGTGGGATGCAGACCCCGCCCCGGGAATCTTTAATATTGACCGGCAGCCTCTTGTACAGGAGTATAGCTCGGCCGGTGTACTACAGAGCCAACTCATAAGTAGTAGTGGTACAGGTACGAACCAGCTTGCCACCTGGGCTGAATGGCAGTATCTGGCTACTGACACAAGCAATAATCTCTATATTACAGACCCTAGTAATATGCGTGTACTCATATATGATACAAACGCCAATTTCGTGGATCAGTGGGATGTGGACATAAACCCAACACATATTTATGTTTCTGCCGATGGTCACGCTTATGTCACAAGCGGTGGATTCTATGTGTGGGTATATGATGCAAATGGTAATTTAGTGCGAGATTGGCAAGTTGCTGACGGTGCTGGCTACTTGGGCGGGGTATATGCAGATAGTAATGGGACTATCTGGGCGCCACTGGCCGGGGGCCCGGGTGTTGCGGGCTATGTATACAAGGGGCAGCCGGCTATAAATGCCGCGCTCGATGCACTGCAGTGCGATACTACGTACCACTATCGTGCCTTTGTGGTCGATGCTGATAGTACAGACTATAGTAGCGACAGTACGTTTACGACCGAACCCTGCACGGGCCTGCGTACCCTCACTGCATTACCGGCTGACAACATTACTCGTACCGGAGCAACTCTGCATGGCACAACTGATTACCCACAGGGCATTACGTCTCGTGGCTTCCAGTATGGCCTGACTACTAGCTATGGTAGCTCGGCGGTAGATTCTAGCGCCATGAGTCCGGTAGACGGCGTGGCAGGCATCGACAAAGCGGTGAGCGGCTTAGCCTGTAGCACGTTGTACCACTACAGGGTATTTGTGATTGATAGAGGCGGATTCCAAGTTAGTAGTGATGCAACGTTTACAACGGATGACTGTGTGCCGGTACATATTTCAACCACGAACCTAGATGATGGCGCAGTTGGTGTGTCGTACCAGGATAACATTGCGGTAGACGAAAACTCGGGTACGGTTACGTATAGCATTAGTTCTGGTAGCTTGCCGCCCGGACTGAGCCTGGATACCAATACGGGCTACATAACTGGTATACCGGAAGCAATTGGTACTTATGGCTTTGATGTGACGGCGACGGATGGGCACACTTCTGACACCGCTTCGCTCTCTATCTTAGTGAACGAAACAGCACCGTTAAGCATAACCACAGAAGTTTTACCAGATACTCAGGTTGGCGCCAGCTACCAAGAGTATATATATACCGCTAATCATTTGGGAGATGTGGCATTCAGTGTAGTGACTGGAGCCTTGCCCGACGGACTTACACTAGTTGGCGCCGGCAGCACCGGGATCTTGTATGGCACCCCAACTTCTGCAGGCACGTATACCTTTATGGTAGAGGCTCAGGATACTCGTGGCGCAAACCCTGGAGGCACAACGAGCCAAGAATACACCATAGTAGTGACAGCACCACAACTAAACATCACTACTGCGAATCTGCCTTTTGGTCGCGTAGGACTACAATATAGTAAAACTATCGAATACGAAGGCGCCGCCTCTCAGCCGGTCTTTACTGTGGTGAGTGGAAGCCTGCCAAGCGGCATGAGCCTAAGCTTGCAAGGCTATTTGCAGGGCACACCAACTCAGGCAGGAACGTATAACTTTACTGTACAAGCCGACGATGGGTTTAGTAGTGACACTCAAGCATTTACACTCGTTGTGGGTCAGGCGGTAGTGTACGACAACAGTCCGTTTGTGACTATTACCTCGCCAATTAATGGTGCGAGCTTTGGTGGTGGCGCTAGTACCGTGACTGGCACGGGGCCGGCCAACAAAGTAATCTCGATCTTTGTAGACGGTACTCAGGTCGGAACAACTACTGCTAATGCGCAGGGTACCTGGACCTACGAGGTAAGTGGGGTCGCTGTCGGTAATCATAACCTAGTGGCTCGATGGGTTCCCGGTAGTGACGTTGCGTTTATTCCTTGGCTCGATAGTAGTGGTAATACAGCAGTCCAAGTAATCGACAACAGCAGTGCCTCTGTCCTCAGAACCATAAGGATTAACAGCGCTAGTCAACCTCCGTTTGTTGCGTTTGGGGCAACCTTGAACAATAGCGGAACGAAGTTGTATATATTTGGCTATAACGCCAATGGAGTACAGGCTGTTGTGCGCGAACTTGACTTAAATACTATGAGCCAGCGTACGCTTACCGTTCCTCCTCAAACGAATTCATTTGCCCTCGGCTTGAGTATAACACCTGACGATAACTTCGCAGTGCTAACAGAACAGAGCAATTCGGCTGGCTCAATGCTGAGAAAGTTAAACCTAAGCACCTTCTCCCTAGAGGGATCGGAAGCCATCTTGCCAGGATCGAATGTTTACGGGCTTACTAATGGTGCACTTAATGAAGACGCCACTAAGTTCTATACGAGTTTCGGAGCCGAGGTGAATACTGTGTTGGAATATACGCTTGCTACTGGTGCAGTAAGGACAATTAACGTTTCTGGCAACACAATGGTCGGTACTACCACCTATAGAGCTGGCAAGCTGTATTACCTAGCGAAGGATGTGGAGGGCCATGAACTAGTCTTAAAGGTATTAGATGCTTCTAGTGGCTTGGAGTTGAATTCAATAAGCGTCATGGCCTTCCCTGACCCGTACGAAGATATCTTTTATCCGTTTACCCTTGATGCTTCAGCTAGCTATGCCTATATTGCTGTAATGCCTTCAATAGGGAAGTTTGCAGTGGTGAATCTAGGCACTAACCAAGTTGAGTTGCATGACGGAATTAATGGCTTGCCTACTGGTCTGGGTATAAGCTCAAACCCTGAGAGAGTATATATTCCATTATTGAGTTTTAGTGATAGTTCAAGTGCTTTAGTCTGGAACGTGCAGGCTGGTGCTTTCCTGGAACCCACGTCACCCCTCATGCCGCTAGCTACTGGATCGTACGCGTATGGCTCTCGAGTGGTAGGTGCAATAACTTCACCACAGGCTGGCATAGCCTTCATAGTTCCAGCATCGCCGGCAGATTGTACGGTAACCAACACTTGTCCGTCGGTACCGTGTGCTACTACCAACACTTGTCCAACTACACCACCAACTGTAGAGCCACCTACGGCTACAACGATCCAGCCAACATCTGGCAAGTCGCCACGTATAATCACTACCCAGTACACCCCAACCTCACCAAACAAGGTAAGTCTAAACTGGTTTGACCGAGGCATACTAGCAGTTGCTCACTTTGTACCGCGCCAGGCTGCTATTGGCTTCCCATACCTCTTGTTCCTGCTCCTGCTTATATTCGCCTTATCTCTGTACTACCAGTCTAATAACGAAATTCGCAAAGACAAGCTCAACCGTGAGTTTATAGCTAAGCGTAAGTCTATTCGTGCCCAGCAGGACAACTTCATTGCCTTGGCCTCGCACTACCTTAATACCCCGATTACCATCATCCAGAATGGCATAGAAGTGCTTGGTGATAGCTCACGAGGATCTAAGCCAAAGTAGGTTATGCTCGCAATTCAGCCTCACTAAGGCTATAATAGCGTCGATAAAAGTGGATCGTGCCCGTGAGAGTAAAAACGTTTTTTCTAATAGCTATGGTATCAGCCTATGGCTACCACCTGCACGCTATGAGTGGGGAGCTAACGCGCCGAGTGGATGGCCTAAAAGCTCAGTATAGCGCCGCTCTAGCGCAGGTATCTGCGGAGGGGGCAAGTGTGCCTAGCCCACAGGCTTTTTCGCAGTATACGGCCTCTAAATAGCGTAGTAATGTATAATAATAACGAAGGGGTAGTGGGTGATATGGCAGAAAGTATATTTACGCGCATTATAGAGCGGCAAGAGCCAGCCGAGGTGCTATACGAGGATGAACAGGCAATTATTATCTTGTCTCGAGCACCACTCAAGCCCGGGCACAGCCTGGTAATACCCAAAGTAGCCTACGAACGCTTTTACGATATGGATGCGGATGTGTATGTGGGTGTTATGAAGCTCTCGCGACGGTTTGCGCAAGTGCTCGATGCTGTGTTTGAGCCTACGGTGGTTGCATTGCAGCTTATGGGGCTTGGCGTGCCGCATGTGCACGTTCACTTAGTTCCGATCGACCAAGAATCCGATATGGACCCAGCTCGGGCAGTATTTGGTGGCCTCGACGAGCTCAAACCAGCCGCGGAGAAGATACGAGCTTACCTTGCTGATAACCCACTGGCCGATATACAATAATAGCTATGTTTGTAGTTATTTTTCTGTCGGTAATCCAAGGTATAAGCGAGTTCTTACCCATTTCATCTTCAGCCCATCTGCTTGTTGCACCATGGCTTTTTAAGCTCGCCGATCCTGGGCTTGGGTTTGACGCTGCAATCCACATTGGCACTGCAGTTGCGTTGCTGGTGTTCTTTTATAAGGACTTTTGGAAGCTAATTCGCGAACGCAGCCCATTGCTTGGTTATATCATTATTGCCTCGGTGCCGGCTGCTATTTTGGGATTCTTGGGGGATAAGTGGATCGAGACCCAGCTGCACGGTAGTAGTTATGCGCCGTTGATTGTGGGTGTGGGCATGATTGCTTTTAGCTTTTTGCTACTTTATGTTGATTCGACTGCGAAGCTCGAACGTGATAGTAGTAAGCTAAACCTTAAAGACACACTGATAGTCGGCTTCGCCCAGGCCTTGGCTCTCATTCCTGGTACATCTCGCTCGGGCATTACCATGACAGCAGGCTTGTGGCGAGGTCTAAAGCGTGAGGATGCTGCACGCTTTAGTTTTCTGCTAGCGGCGCCTATTAGCTTGGGAGCAGGGCTATATAAGGCCTATGGACTTATTAAGCATCCTGAGCCGAGTGTATCGGCACTCAGCTTGGCAGTAGGGATTTTTGTTTCTGGATTAGTCGGTATGGCAGTCATAAAATGGTTGCTCAAATACGTGAGCACTCATAACTTACGGGCGTTTGTGATCTACCGCTTCGTATTTGGCCTGGTTGTGATCGCCTTTTGGGTATTGAGGGCACGTTCGTGAACCTACCAGAAGAAGTAAAGGTTTTTTGCGACGGAGGTTCGCGTGGTAATCCTGGGCCAGCTGCCTCTGGCGTAGTAATAACTACAACGAATGATGAAGTATTGGCAGAATTTAATGAATACCTGGGCATACGCACCAATAACTTTGCAGAATACAGTGCTGTTATTTTAGGGCTGAGTAAGCTAAAAGAGTCTGAAGTAAAAACCGCCCACTTTTACTTGGACAGCGAGCTTGTTACTAAGCAACTCAATGGTATCTACAGAGTAAAGCATGTCGATATGAAACCGCTCTATGCCCAAGTACAAGGACTATTGACTGGGGAGACAGAGGTAAGTTTTACGCATGTGCGAAGAGAGTTTAATAAATTGGCTGATGCCCAGGTAAATATATGCTTGGATGCGCATCTGTCCTCGACACAATAGTCTAATTATCGTATAATATAATCCTCATAAGTCAGCGAGCGATCGCTCCCTAGCGGGAGAGGAAAGTCCGAACAGCATAGAGTAGGATGGTTGCTAACGGCAACCGAGGGCAACCTTAGGGAAAGTGCCACAGAAACAATACCGCCCCTCACCTTTTGTGGCGACATAAAAGGTGAGGGGTAAGGGTGAAAAGAGTGTGGTAAGAGCACACAGCAATCTTAGGTGACTATGATTGGAGGTAAACCCCATTCGCTGCAAGACTATGGGCCCCGCCACTAGGCAGAGTTACTCGCTCTTTTTGGGGTTTGTCGCACGATCCATACCTTGGTATGGACGCCTGCAGTAATGCAGGAAGATAGATGATCGCTAGTTCGCTTTAGCGGGTTACAGAATTCGGCTTATAACTGGCTTATGAGGCTATTATTATGCTCGGAAACACAGAGTAGATTTCCTCCAGACGATAGGTGTTTATGCTAGAATAATAGATGAATATGAAGAAGCGCAGCGAACTTATCTTTAGCCTTGTTCTGGTGCCAATCGATTACACCATGATGATTATAGGCTTTGTGGCTGCGTATTTTTACCGTGCGGGAAGCGATAAGCCATTGGCCTACAACATAGGGGGTATGGTGTATCTGCGCTATCTAACCATTTTACTGCCAATCTGGATACTTATTTTTGCCCTGTTGGGACTGTATTCACTTGGTAGTACGCGCCGGCGCATAGATGAACTCATTAAGGTTTTTATTGCTACCGCTTGTGGCGTAATGGCTCTGATTGTACTAGACTTTTTTAATCCCACGCCATTGTTTCCCTCTAAAAGCATCATAATATATGGCTTCATAGCCAGTTTTGTATTAATTGCCCTTGCTCGAATAGTTATGAGCGTGGTGCAGCGTGTACTGTTTCACTTTGGCGTCGGAGTTCATCAGGCCCTCATATTGGCACCACGTAAGCTGGTAGCCACTCTGGAACATTCCCTTGGCAGCGGATACCATGTAATAAATAGCTCGCTCAAAGACTTTGATGCTCGCATAGCGACTACCGATGACGTTTTGCGCATTCATAATCAAAACCACATCGACGAAATAATCCATATGCACAAGGGAAACCAGGAAGACACCAGTTTGCTCGACGTTTGTCAGCAGTATAGTATATCGTATCGATTTATTCCGAGTATTATGGGGCTTTATAATGCCAATGTTGTAACTGCGCTTCATGGTGGGGTGCCCGTCTTGGAACTTCGCACCACACCACTTGAGGGATGGGGGAGAATAGTAAAACGAATTGTAGACTTTATTACATCATTATTTGGACTTGTTATTCTCAGCCCACTATTTCTCGTTATAGGATTAATAATTAAGTTGACCGATCGGGGCGCTGTATTTTATGCACACGAAAGACTGTCGCGCACTGGCAAAAAGATTAAAGTGTATAAATTTCGGTCCATGAAGATGGAATACTCTACCGGCGGTAAATTTGCCAGTAAAACAGCCGAAGAAGCACTGGCAAAGTTCGGCGACCCAGCACTGATAGAAGAGTTTAAAAAGACCCAGAAGCTTAGGAACGACCCTAGAGTCAGTAAAGTTGGTCGCTTTTTGCGTAAAACAAGTCTGGATGAACTACCACAGCTGTACAATGTACTCAAAGGTGATCTAAGTTTGGTTGGGCCAAGGCCAATTATTGAGTCTGAACTAGAGCGCTACGGCAAACTAGGTGGTAAATTCCTAGCCATTAAGCCTGGCCTAACGGGACTGTGGCAGGTTTCTGGAAGAAATGACATCGGCTACAAGGAGCGGGTGGAGCTCGATATATACTATGTGGAAAACTGGAGTTTGTGGCTCGATATTACGATTTTGTGGCGTACGCTCGCGGTGATTGTGAGGGGACGTGGCTACTAGCAAAAGGTCAGCTGAGCAGCTAAGAGTAGCGATTGTACATGATTGGCTTACTAATATAGGTGGAGCAGAGCGAGTGGTGGAGTCGCTGCTCAGAGCCTTTCCGCAGGCAGATATATACTCCAGTGTGTATAGCGAAGACAAACTTCCTCAGTTCAAAGGGAGGGTGAAGACATCTTTTTTGCAACACTGGCCATGGGCGCAGCGAAAGCATCAACTCTACCCTGTATTAAGAACTCTAGCCTTTGAGAGTTTTGATTTCTCAGGCTATGACCTTGTGATTTCAAGCAGTAGTGCAGAGGCAAAGGGGGTTATTACCTCCACAGAGACTCTCCACATCTCCTATATTCACACACCCGTGCGGTATTACTGGAGTAATTACGATGATTACCTCGCAGACCCTGGTTTCGGCGCTCTAAATCCGCTTATCAGGCTTATCGCACCATCCTTTGTACGGCGTATGCGCTATTGGGACTTTGCTGCGGCTCAAAGACCAGATGTATTGCTCGCTAACTCAGAAAATGTGGCAAAGCGTATTGAAAAATACTACAAACGTAGTGCTGATGTCGTGCATCCGCCAGTAGATACTGATCGATTTAAGCTTGAAGGTAGTTCGGATAAGGACTACTACTTAATTGTATCGCGTCTTGTACCGTATAAGCGCGTGGATGTTGCCGTAGAGGCGTGCACGAGGCTTGGCAGGCGTCTGATAGTGGCTGGGGGTGGCTCGGAACTTAAAAGACTCAAGAAAATGGCCGGGCCAACTATAGACTTCCGAGGAGGCCAATCGAATGTCGAAATCACAAGACTCTACCAGGGTGCTAAGGCATTATTATTTCCAGGGGAAGAGGATTTTGGCATAACTCCGCTCGAGGCAATGGCCTGCGGCAAGCCTGTGTTGGCATATGGTCGTGGTGGCGCTACAGAAACAGTCGTGGATGGCGTAACAGGCGTGTTGTTTAGCACCCAGACCCCGGATTCGTTGGCCAAGGCTATTAAGCAGAGCGAAGTGGTAGCCTGGGACAGTAAGCAAATTACTCGTCATGCTCATGCATTTAGTGAGGAGAGGTTTATTAAGCAGATTCAAGATGTTGTCACGGCACACGTTTCTACTTAGGGCAAAGTCTTGGACAGCTGCTTTAGGCGGAATTATAGTGGCATTAATGGCAGTTTATGCCATTTCTCATCTGTATAATAATGTTGTAGAAAAAGCTACTATATCTCAACGGTACGAAACAATACTCCGCCATCTCGCAGGCAGGAATGGGCAGAACCGTATTTTAATTCTATTTACTAACAACGCTGAAATGCGTTACGGAGGGGGTTTTATAGGGTCAGTTGGCTATATAAATGCTCAGCCAGGTGGCAAGGTGGAGATTGATCCAATTCATAGCGTGTATTACTACGACCACAGGCTTGAAGGGCAGGAGTCTACACTTGAGCCTGCTACCCCAGAGCTCTCTGGCTTAACGAGCGCAATAACCTTGCGTGACAGTGGGGTGAGCTTAGACTGGCCAACCAACGCCGAGCGTGCCGCCAAGTTGTTTGAGCGTGAATCTGGCAAGAAGGTAGACAGTGTTGTAATGCTTACGCCAAATGTAGTACGTGAGATGTTGAAGGTAACTGGACCTATTGCGTTGAGTGAGTATAACTTGACTGTTACTCACGAAAACTTTCTCGAGAAGGTCCAGCTGGAAGTCGAAGCGGGGGGCGATAAGCAAGCTGGCAAAGACCCCAAGACTATACTGGGCGTGTTAGCAAACACAATGCTGGCCCATATGTTCGAGCGCACTACACTCGAAACTCTAGCGCGTTACAAAGGCTTAGCCACGGATATGGCGGCTCAAAAGCAATTAGCCGTCTATAGCAGGTCTTCTCGGATAGAAAAGCTTCTGGGTGAAGCGGGTCTGGCAGGGGGGCTTAGTGCGGCCGAAGCCAATTACGTTCTCGTGGCCGATGCAAATGTCGGTGCCAATAAGAGTAGTCCATATATTTATCAGAGCATAAGGCAGCAGCTCACAATTGACTCTCATGGAAAGGCGACAGCCAAGCTGGTGTTACGTCGCCATCATACGGGCCAGTATGCCCATCAATATATTGACCCGCACGATGGGCTCACTAAGTGGCTGGTAGGGGCAAACACAAGCTTTGTAAAGGTGGCGCTGCCCTATGGGAGTAAGCTACTAAGTAACAGCTTCGACCAGTCGCGCCCAGTATATACCGAAAAAGGCCGCTCTGTAGTCACGTTTCTTTCCCAACTTGAACCTGGCGCTACTGCAGACTACACGCTGACCTACGAGCTACCCTTTCATTATAACCTGAGCAAGCAGGTGGTGGTGCGTAGCTACTTCGAGAAACCAATTGGGAGCCAGAACCAGACTGTCTCACAAGTCATCAGTTTACCAGAAGGCTACAAGTCGACTCGTGGTGTGGCAAATTTGTCTAGCTCGGCTTTGGCAACGGATAGACCCCTTCTCGTTGTGTTTCAGCGCTAACTAAAAGTCTCGGATTACTTTGTCCGAGACTTTTAGTTTACAGCCCTTGAATGGCTGCTTATTTGGCTTCTTTTACAATTACTTCAAACGCCTTAGGCTGGTTAACTGCTAGTTCAGCTAAGACTTTACGATTGAGCTTAATACTGGCTTTATTAAGCTGAGAAATGAGTTGCGAGTATGATACGCCGTGTTGTGCTGCTGCGGCGTTAATACGGGTAATCCATAGGCTACGCATATCACGCTTAACGTTACGGCGATCCCGATACTGGTATGAGAGTGCCTTGAGTACTGCTTCGTGAGCTTTGCGGTACGAAGAAGTACGTGCATGGCTCATGCCCTTAGCGGCTTTAAGTACTTTCTTGTGTCGTTTTCTGGCTGCTACGCCTCGTTTTACTCTCATGGCTTATAGTCCTAACATTTTCTTGATATTTTTGCTGTCACCGAGTGCAACACCGTGCTCTAGGGTGAAGGCACGCTTGCGGGAAGCCGACTTAATCGTAAGCTTGTGAGCACGAGTGGCCTTGCGACGTAGGATCTTGCCACCGGCAGAAATCTTTACTCGCTTACTCATAGTTTTATTCGTTTTTAGCTTTGGCATCTTTTCTCCTTGCTACTACCATGGATAATTCTCGGCCCGACAGGCTTGGTTCTTGCTCCTTGGTGGCGATCTCTGACAGTTTGGTGTAGAAATCGTCGAGTATTGCGCGACCTAGATCTGGGTGAGTTATTTCTCGACCCTTAAAACGTAGGTTTACCTTAACTTTATTACCTTGCTCGAGGAATTTTATAGCTGCCTTAAGCTTTACGTCTATGTCGTGTGCACCGGTCTTAAGGCCTAATCGGACTTGCTTGACTTCGACGTTCTTTTGATTGCGACGACTTTTTTGCAGCTGCTTCTCTTGTTCGTACCGATATTTACCCCAGTCAACAAGTTTGACTACAGGTGGATCGGCCGAGGGGGAGACTTCGGCGAGATCAAAACCTTGATCCTCTGCAATACTAAGTGCTTCTCGAATTGAGACGACACCGAGTTGCTCAGAATCAGATCCAAGTAACCGTACCATGGGTGCAGTTATCTCGTGATTCAGCCGAATTCTATCCTTTATAAAGAGATCTCCTTAAAGCTCAAAGAAAATGATAGCACCATTGTGCAAGTAAATCAAGGATTTGTTAGGCAAGCGAATCTCGTTTACGGCTTACAATGAGGGATTGCTGACGGGCTAAGGGTGTAATGCTAAAGCTGGGTCGGAGCTGAATCAGTCCTTGAAGCAAGAATGGTGTGGCGGTCTGGATGGCTATGCTCTCAGCTTTGAGCCGTAGAATTTTGGGCTTATGGGAAGACTTAAGACTATCCGGCAGTGTAATGAGTGGTTTTTTGTTTTGCAGTCTATCTTCGGTAACTTGGCTAGTAATTGCCTCGATCAGGATGGGGCTATTATGCTCGTGCAGGGTAGGATCATTGCTAATATTGGCAACCATAATTTCGGACAAGGGGAGTTCGGCCTTGAGCTGATCGTCTAGGCTTAGAGTAATAGCGGTATTTGAGTTTGCCCGGACTGACTTTGGTATCAATGTGGCCCCTGATAATACTGTGTAATCTTCCAGCTGCAGTAGCTTGTAGTTCTCACGCTTGCCCCGCAATAGAGTATTGCTAGCCTGTTTCCAGTGTGTTATCCCAAGTAGCTGAGCACTCTTTGAGTTCGTGGTCATTGGTATAAAGCCTACGGTGATGTGCTTTTTACTCTCACTTAGGGAGGAAATGGCTAAATCAAGGCTCAAGTCGTCACCAATTACAACAATTGTTGGGGTCGTTTGGTTACTGGCGATCTTTTTTACCTCCTCGACTATCTGTTGAGGACTTTTAAGATCGAGTTGCTGGCCAGCTATTCGACTTGTCTTAATCCAGCTCTTTACCCGATTAAGCGTGGAGGTAGTATGCTTATTTACGCGGTCATCAAAGAGATAATAGTGCATTATGCTGTAGTAATTACTACTTCCTTTAGTTGGCTACCAGGCTGTACTTCGAGAACTTCACACTGAATTTTGCTGCGTGTTAGCTTTGATCCCCCCTGGACTACAAGTCGTCCAGAGCTACTAACATTGCCTTCTAGGCTGCCTTGGTGATGGATACTCCGGGCTTTTATAGTACCGTGGACTACAGCGTTTGGCCCTATAGTGACATGGGCGCTTGAGGTAATAGAGCCCTTTAGCTTTGTATCGAGCAAGAGGTCATCGTAGACGGTGGTATTACCTTGGAGGGTGACCGGTTCATACACGAAAAGTTCGCTAACCAAGCTTTCTTTTAGGGTTTTGTCCTGTTTTTTGAAGTGGAACCGGCCGAATTTCATGACTCTTCTCGTGGTGACATGGCTTTTTGAATAGCACGCATCTCTTCGTCCGAGAGGTGGTGCTTACTTTTGCCTTGTGCAATGTCTTTAGCATAGAGTCGTGCGCCAGTTCGCGAGTGGATCGCAGATATTACAAAGCCATCTAGGTGGCGATTCAGGGCAGCCAAGCAGAAGCTTTGATCGCCACCTTTGTCATTAAAAGGATTGAAGCGAACGAGACCTACTCTTGTTAGGCCCCTAGAGCTGAGTTTATGAAGGTTAGCACTAAAGGTGGCCAGCTCGTCGAGTTTTTTGGCATTATCCTTAACCCCCAGGTCATACTCCTTAAGCAGTCGTTCGATTGAGCGTGGGTTTTGATGGTCAAAGAATTCGCCATATGCAGACTTAATCTGCCTGACTTGCCAGATACAGTAAGTGGCAATACCTAGACTCAGTATACAGAGGGTGATTAAGACAAAATCCACGTGGGCAAACTCACTTTTAGCTATGTTATTATAGCCGTTTTAGGCAATTCTTGGCAACGACAGCCAAAGCCGCTAGAATGGTAGCAAAGGGGAATAAGAAATGGCCAAGAAGAAAAAGCACAATCGCAAGAAATCTAGCTATAAAGCCCAGCACAAGAAGTCTCTACAGCGTGCTGAGGGTGGTGCCATTGAGTCGAAGACAGCCACAGGGGCTGCTTCTATGCCTTCGGTGGCCAAAAAAGCTGATCCAGCTGCCAAACAAGTTGCTGAGAGCAAGGTTTCAGCCCCTCATAATAGTGAAATCGATGCAGTAGTTGCGCGTCGGGCTCGTAGGGAGGTCCGTCACTCGGTCATACTCGCTGGTTTGATCATGCTCGGGCTTGTGTTGCTGTGGTCATTGTTTGCTTATACTTCGGTTGGCGCGCAAGTGTATCGTTGGGTTCGTATCTAGAGCTCTCAAGCTACTCTATAGTCGGTATTGCAGAGCCTCGGTTAAGTGGGGAAGCTCAATGTTGGCGCTGCCTGCCAGGTCGGCAATCGTGCGACTAACCTTAAGTACTCGCATGTATGCACGGGCCGAGAGTCGAAGCTGGTTAATTGCCTGATTAGCCACTGCCTGAGTTTGTCCTCCGAGTGCGCAGTGAGTTTTAATATCTTGATTACTAAGCTCGTGGTTGAGGGTAGAGTGACTGGCTGTTTTGTTGCGACTTAGCTGCAAATTGCGGGCTTTGGCTACTCTGTTTGCTATAGCTTTACTTGCTTCGCCAGGCTGTTGGTCCACGAGCTCCTGACTTTGCATGCGACCCACGTGTACCTTGATGTCAATTCTGTCTAGGAGTGGCCCGGATACCTTGTGTTGGTATCGACTAATTTGGGTAGGGCTGCATTGGCACGAAGCTAAGACGTCGCCGGCGTACCCACAAGGGCAGGGATTTTGGGTGGCTACGAGCATAAAGTTAGCAGGAAAGCGATAGCTGGCCGTAGCCCGCGCAATAGTTACAGCGTTGTCTTCGAGGGGTTGGCGTAGTACCTCGAGGGCGTTGCGGGGAAACTCTGGTAGTTCGTCTAAAAATAGAATGCCGCGGTGGGCAAGACTAATTTCGCCTGGCTTTGGCCATTGTCCACCACCGGTGAGTGCAATGTTGCTCGAGGTATGGTGCGGAGAACGAAATGGCCGGCTGCTTACGAGTGCATCCTTGGCTTCGCTGCACAGACCATGAATCCGCGTTACCTCTATCATTTCCTCGTAAGTAAGAGGTGGCAAGATGCCTGCAATCGCTTTGGCCAGGAGCGTTTTACCAGACCCTGGTGGGCCACTAAGCAGGATATTGTGTCCTCCGGCGGCTGCGATCTCAATAGCACGCTTGGCTTGAGCCTGGCCGTATACCTCTGCCATATCGACCGTGACGTTCGCCGGGGTAGGGGTCGCAATGTTGTTAACAAGTGGGGAAATACTTTGCTCACCTATGAGGTGCTTGTAGAGCTGCGCAAGGCTTTCGGTGGGGTATATAGTTACATTTGGTACTAATGCGGCCTGAGTGGCGCTTGCGGCCGGTACAAACAGGTTTTTAAAACCCTGTTCACTGGCGGCTTGAGCCACCGCTAGGCATCCTGGCACTGCTCGGGTGCTTCCATCCAGGGCGAGCTCGCCATAAAACATTGACTGCATAGTGCTTGCGGGTTCAATTTGGCCCGAGGAAGCTAGGATACCAGCGGCGATACCGAGGTCGAAGGCACTCCCATTCTTGGGTAAATCAGCCGGTGCTAGATTGACGGTAATGCGTTTGGGCGGGAAGGTGAGCCCTGAGTTCTTAATTGCACTTCGTACTCGCTCCTTTGACTCTTCGACAGCCTTATTGGCTAGGCCTACAACCATAAAACCCGGCAGGCCATTGCTCATATCCGTTTCTATATCGATTAACTGCGGGTTGAGTCCTAAGTGTGTAACGCTGTGAATGGTTGCAAGCATGGTATTATTCTCCTTTTACTTGGAGAATAACGAAAGAAAACCGAACTGTCAAACATGAGAGTTATCCACGCATTATAGAGTCACTTTATACCAGTTGGCGGCCGCTTCAGGAGGGATGGTATTAATCATAATACCTGTTGAGACC
Source organism: uncultured Candidatus Saccharibacteria bacterium (assembly GCA_964600985.1). GTDB lineage: Bacteria > Patescibacteriota > Saccharimonadia > CAILAD01 > JADZBC01 > CAYPSN01. Next base: position 36,888 of record CAZRJR010000003.1, on the reverse strand, counting down.
TCTAATCCCCCCAGTGGACTTACCACATCACGACCGTATATTTTAAGTACCCAGCGTTGGTTATTGCTTACACCTTCCTCGAAAAAGAAGTTATAATTAACACCTTCATCGGTAAGCTTCCGTAGCATATTTAACAACGATTCTGCTATGTATTTAATTTCCTCTGGGGTAGCTTCAACGAGACTTTGCATATGTCGTTTGGGTATAATCCACGCTTCGAGTGGCCAGCCTGAAGCATAGGGCGTAAAGACAAGTGCGGCCGAGGTATCGGAGATGATCCGCTCGGATTGCTGTTGTTCGAAGGCGATAATGTCATCATAGGGGTTAGTACCCTTCTGCTTTACATAGGCGTCCACCACCTGGGCGCGTAGTTGAAACTTAGGCGGCACAATCGGCAGGGCAAAGATTTGGGTATGGGCGTGCGCTAGCGAGGCGCCCGCATGATGCCCATCGTTTTTAAATATCTGCACGTAACGGACGTGCTCGAGCTTCGTGAGGATCTTGAGGCGCTGTTGGTAGATCCTGAGGACATCCTGCATGGACTCTAGGCTTAAGTGACCAGGTGGCGTATTGCTCAGCGGCGTATCTACCACGAGCTCTTGTTTACCATATGCCTTAGGGTTATCGAGCGAAATTGCCGGGTACAAGTTGGAAACTACACGCACAGGCTGGCCGCCAAGGGGCGAAGGGAGCGAATCAATCACTTGCTGGTCGTTTAGGTGGGGACTCGAAGCAGTTTCGATGAGCGGATGATCGTTGCCACGGAAGTCAAATGGACGTTTGTGTCTTTTAGGGGCAATCACGGCGTATTCTTCAAAGATGTAGTCGCGGCGTATTTCGGCTTCTGCGTTTGATTCTCCGAAACTACTAGCAGGAGTAGATGAGTCGGTGTCAGTCGCAGATTGTTTATTGGATTCTGGGCGAGCAGCAGCAGGGTTGACCGGCACCTGCTTAGATGGGCTCGGAGTAGTGCCATTACCAAGAGGAGTATGAAAAGCATGCGCTCGTTTACTATGGAGAGTGGTGTCTTGCAAGTTTGTTCCGCCCAAAACTACTATTACACCCTATAATACCAGCAAGACACTTATGTTTAAAGCCACTACTAAGAGCCCTTGGGTTTATGAGCATGTATTACTTCTTCGTACAGTTCAAGCAGTCGCTTGGCTTGATTGGAGCTTGAATACATCTGAGCTAGCCTCTGGCTTTCAAGCCCAAACTTTTTTTGTAGTTCGGGCCTCTGGATAAGAGACAGGCATTTATGAGCAAAGTCTTTAGGGTTATTCTTGGCATGGTAGCCATTTTTGTTGTGGTGGGTGAGCTCGGATATCTTATCGTCCACGAACACTACTGGCTTGGCTTGGGCGCAGGCCTCATTTATTACGAGGCCTTGGGTGTCGGTAATAGAGGGGAATACAAATATATCTGAGCTTTGGAAGGCGCCAATAACTTCACTCCTGGTCAAACTGCCGGTAAAAATCACAACGTCATCTAGCTTTAACTCCTTAACAATACTTTTAAGCCTCTGTGTTTCCTCCTCGCCAGGGCCAGCTAGTACGAGTTTGGTAGCAGGCTGCTTGTGTAGGATGTGCGGCATAGCACGAACCAAGAGCTCAAGGTTTTTCTCTTGACCAATTCGGCCCAAGTAGAGCAAAATAGGTGTGTTTTCTTCAAGGTTGTAGGTAGTCCGCAGACTATAGTTCGTTTCTCCAGAGGCCTCTTCTAAGTCAATTCCGGTCGGTAAAACTGCCAATGGGGCCGGAGTTCGGTACTTTTTTAATAGTTTTTCGATTTTGCGCGACGGTGCAATTACTAGATCAAAGTTACGGTGCAGTCCGTTCAAGGTTTCTCGAATTAATTTACTGCTCCAGCTTAAGCTGTCATTGCTATCTGGCTTCATAGCGGCAATTCGCTCACGTAAGCTCACTGGAGCATTTAAAATAAGTGGCGCGAACAAGCTACCAATTACAAATCCGCCCATGATGCGTCGGTATACCTTGGCGTATTGCTCGATATCTGTGTGATATGTGGTTACCAAGGGGATATTATCGGTAATGCCAATGCGAGTTCCCATGAGGCCAATCGGAGTGGGGGTGTGGACGTGAATGATATCGAGCTTACAGTCTCGGATTTTGCGTGCATTTGCAGGCGTCCAGGGCATGGTATCGCGGTGATCTGGGTGAAAGATGCTGCGAACCGAACGGAAGCGAATAATATGGCTGGGCTCGTGAGCAATCGGCTTAGCAGGTGCCGGACAGAATATATATACCTTGTGGCCAAGCTTCTCTAGGTCGCGAGCGAAGATGTCGATCGAAACTCCGACGCCGTCTACCAAGGGGTAGTAGCGGTCAGTAAAGAACCCAATTCTCATTGTGCCACCTGCTTATAGATGGCCTCATAGGTATCGAACATTACTTGTGTAGAGTGGTGTTCTTTGACGATATTTAGGCTCTCTTTGCCAAACGATGCTCTTTTTACATCATCTCTTAACAGGTCTACGGCACGCTTGGCTAGCTCTTGGTAGTTGTTCTCGCTAAATAAATAACCGTTTTCGCCGTCGTGTACGAGCTCCTTGAGCGCAGCTACATCGACCGACACTACTGGCTTTGCTGTAGCCATAGCCTCAAGGGTTACAATGCTCTGGAGCTCCGCAGGAGAACTAATGACAAAGATGTCACTTAGAGTGTAAAACAATGGCTTGTCGGCTTCGTCGATATACCCAGTAAAGGTGATATTGGCGCTAATGTGTAGTTGGGTGGCCAGGTGCTTAAGGTTCTCCATTTCTTTGCCAAAGCCGACTATGAGCAGGTGGCACTTAACGTTACGGAGTACCTCAGGCATTGCCCGCAAGATAATATCAAGGCGTTTTTCACCATCTACTCGGCCTAGGTAGAGCAATATTGGGAGGTCTGGCAGTTTGTATTTGTGCTTGAGCTCACTTGCGTCAAGGTCCGGCTTAAAGACTTTCATGTCTATACCATTACTAACTGGCTTAAGTGGCTTAGTTACACCAAACTTCTTTAAGAAGTCGGTGGCAGTTGGAGTGGGTGAGGTAACGTAGTCGCAGCGGTTGTGAAACCACACCAGATAGCGCCACACGAGTTTATAGAGTACGTTGTACAAAGACTTTGTCCACTTCAGGTTGAGTAGGATGTTTTCGGGCATTAGGTGGTTGGTGGCTACAATTGGGATGCCGTGTTTGCGAGCATAGCGTTGCGCCGTTAATCCCATGAGGCCAGGATTGTGAATATGGACTACATCGGGCTTAGTAGCCTTGAATATCTTTTTGGTGTGGAGCGCTGGCCAGAAGCTTACCTTGTATTTACGGTTAAATATGAGGGTGATAGCTCGTTCGCGGTATATAGTAGTATTGCCATCTTGTTCTTGATAGTTACTAAAGTTTTTAGCTGGTGCCCAAATGGATACCCGGTGGCCTTTGGCTGCTTGCCCCAGGGCAAGGCGACGCTCAAACAGCGCTCCACCATCGGCATTTGGCCAGTAAGATTCTGTAACGAGCAGAATATTCATAACCGTATTATCAGGGTTTTTATGTGCTTTGGCTAGTCTTGGTTGTGCAATTAGGTAATAATAGCAGCTATGGAAAGCAAGTTTGTATCTGTCGAAGGCTGTAAGATTCACTACTTAGAGCAAGTTCTTGGCACTGGCCCCACCTATGTGCTTATTCATGGCATGTTTGGCGAAGCTAAGGCGCTCGGGCCATTTGCGGATAGCCTAGGTGAGGGGAGAATTGTTGCACTGGATTTACCAGGGGAAGGTGACTCGGAACCCTTATACGGACCTCAGTACAACCACCACGGTGTGGACGCGTTTGCAGCTCTTGTAGACGCATTTATGGCCAAACTTGAGCTTAAGGACGTAATACTTATAGGACACTCCTATGGCGGCGTAGTGGCTTTAAAGACTGTCGCTGTAAGCAGGCGAGTTGCTCGTTTAGTCGTTCTGAACCCATACCCGCAGTATACCGTTAACCTTACCACGCTGTTTTATCAGGTTAGCTTCGAAATCGGCAAGCGCTTACCCCTGAGACTGCGCACGCGCATGTTTCAGAACCGACGGCTTGCTGACTGGAGTGGAGCGATGGTGATGCATACTCGTGACCAGGCTTTGCGCCAACAGCTTTATGATGCAGGCTATGACTCGCGGCTCAAGGCGGACATTCTGGCGGGCCAACAGGTAATTGACGACCTCAAGAAGTTTCGGTTTGCACCTGTATTGGAGCAGATCCAAGTGCCTCTGCTGGCGATCGATGGAGCCAGCGACCGCCTAGCGAATATTAAAAAGTACATCAATTGCGTTGTAAATAATTCTATAACATACCAAGTTGCCTCAGATGCCGGGCATCTGTTTCCCCTAGAGGATCCACAGCGCGCCGCCACTATGGTGTTAGACTGGATTAACGGCCTAAAATGAGGTATAATTACGGTCTTGGGGCTGATCAGCTTCGACGTTGGATTCTTGACATATAACTGCAAGCCGCCTGATCGACGTTACAGATCAAACTCAACAAGTGCAAATACACTCGTTAGCAAAGTAAAAGCTGCTTTTAGCATGCCAACCTTTGCGCCAGCTTACGCCTAATACGCGTTCGCCGCTCATTGTGATCGATACCAGATAGATTGCAGGGCGTCACACCATCTGGTTGCTTGGTTGCTGTTCTATCCGGCAATCACTAAGATGCAGAATAGAGGAGTAGCGAGTACATTTTGCTTACTGTGAGTGCGCGCACCTCCTTAAACAATCGCTAAGTAAGCTAAGCTTGTAGTAGGTTATATAGACGGACCGGCGGACCAGGGTGCGATTCCCTGCAGCTCCACCATTGACTTATAATGAATATTATGCTATAATGCTTTTCATCACTCGATCTGAGCGATCTGATAGGGCAGTCCCCCTATGTTCCTCACAAGGAGCGGCATATGCCCCTCATCAAGATCACTACCAGCTCCGCCTACTTCCCTGAGGGAGGCTCGAGCATCTACACCCCTCACCAGAAGAAGACAGCGAAGTTCGCCGCGAGCCTCCCCGCCATCTTCGTCAAGAACGAGGCGAAGCTGTACATGGACCACGGCACACCTGAGAAGGGTGTGCAGGTGACCATCGAGAAGTTCGGCGAAGCAGACGTCAACACCCCCGCCATCTGGATCCTCATCGAGTTCAGCGAGGGTGACCTCACCGACGAGATGCAGCTCGAGGCGACTGGCGTTGTGAAGGGGCTGCTCATCCAGCAGTTTGCCGAGTTCGGCTACCCGCACGACCTGGACTACGCCTGCGATGTTCGCTGGAGCCCGTCTCACGGGTTCCTCAGCATCGGTGGCGAGAAGCTCGACTGGTGATCTCCTCACGGCTCCCATGGGTCCCCCTGTACATCGAAACAGGGGGACCCCTCTGGGGCCTCTTTCATTAGTCTTAATCCCTGCCGTTACTCATTCCAGATAAGTGCCTGGAATAGGGAACAGCTAATATTTCCCTCCATCGACCTGATTCAACCACCAGTTCATGCCACTTTTTTCGTACCCGCTCCACCATTGACTTATTATGATATTTATGTTAGTATCTTATAGTTCTCAGAGCGGGAATGACGGATAACCCGTCTTGAAATTCTGAATTGGAGAGTCACCATGAACACCCTCAAGAAGGTGGGGCGTACCCTCGGTGCACTTAGTACCATCATCATGCTCGTCAGCGAGATCCACGAAGCGTGGAAGCCCTCCGTGGAGCAGCAGAGCCAGTCCACTACGCCTCAAGACTGAAAGGGGTTCTCATGCCCGAATACCCGTCAATCGAAGGTATCAAGCTCATCAGCCTTACGGGGCAGTTCGACGGGCCTGATGACGAGAACTACCCATGGAAGCTGGAGATCAACTTCCGCCCACCTGAGTTCATGCAAGTGACCTTCGTCATGATGTACGGTGGAACGGAAAAGATGGTCGTTCGCGGCATGTCCCGTGAGCTCCTCGAAGAGTTCCTGGAGGCCGAGGACTTCACATTCCACCCCCGCCTTCGTGACATGGTCTTCACTGGACCCGACGGGGTCGCCGAGGAGGTCCAGCCCACCAGGCGCTCATCCGACTGAGTTCGAGGTTGCCAGATCCTTAAAACTGGCCCTACCCAAGTTCATAATCCGTAGATTATGAGTTTAGGTGGTAATGTGCTAATCCTGAAGTTACCAATCTCAGCTAAGTGTCTCTAATAGTGAGTAACTAATATCAAATATTAACGACCTTGTAAAATTGCCGACGTAACCTACCTAGCGTATACTAGGGCATAAGAGTAATGAGATGAAGCCACCTCCTACCAACACACCACCAAGCTCGCAGGCTAGCAGGCCTAGACCCCTGATAGGTACGCACGGCGATCAAGCCGTGAGCCAGCTCGAAAAGTCGCTCGCTACCACTTCGGATGCTGTGAGCGGCTATAGCGCGGCTACGCCCAAGCAAACGCAGGAACTCAAAGGCCACATAGAGGCTATGGCTAAGATAATTGGCGGATTATCAGCTAAGATCAATGCGGTAGATAGGGGCAATAAAAAGAACTACTACATTCCCGAGGCTAAGAATCCATTATTTAGCGCAGCTTTTTTGATTCCGGCGTTTTTGCTTACTGCCGTGATTATTCTGGCGATCTGGCTGTTTAGCTTAGCTGGGCTCCTGAACGCCGACGCATTATACATACTAACTATCGTGGTGGCGTTGCTGCTTGTACTGCAGGTGTTGGTGAGTAATCTGCGCAACTTCCAGCTGCGTAGGCGCATTGCTAAGCAATCGAGCTTTGCTATCCGCGAGGAAATGCAGCTCGAGCATGCTAGGGCTGAGTTCTTTCGCGCCGCCACCGACGAGCTGCAAGGGCATTTGTTCGCCATTACCTCGGTGATTCCTCAGGGGAGCGATGCTGCGGTCGACGAGGCGGCCCAAAAACTCCTGAGTTTGCTCGATCGTATGAGCTTGATCTCGACACTTACGAATCGGGGGGCAGACTATGTGCTCAATACCGAATCGGTAGATGTGCCAAAGCTTCTCAAAGAAGTGATTGCGAGCTACAAAAAGCAGGCTAGCGAAGCGCATGTGGACGTGCGATTGCTTTCCCCTGAGCAACTGGTATACGAGCTCGACCCACTCCTGCTTAAGCAGGCCATTACCCCGGTGCTTGATAATGCTATTAAATTCTCGGCTGCCACCAAGAGCGGTGGGCGAGTCCTCGTGACGCTGCGTGCGCTGCATAGGGGCTTTGAGCTTCGTGTGCAGGATAATGGGCCAGGCATAAGCCTTGAGCGTCGCAGTCAGCTATTTAAGCCGTTCTCGCGTGGTGAAGATGCCTTGCGCTTTAACTACGAGGGTGCCGGCCTTGGCTTGTACCTTACCAGCTTGGCGACTGGTTTATTGGGCGCTACGGTAGAGATCGGGCACCCTAAGACGGGCACCGAATTTATATGGAAGTTCCAGTCTCTTATTCCTACAACCGAAACTGAATCGCCAAAGGCTGGGCCGGCTCCAAAGCCTAGCAAACTCGAAGTCTCGACCCCTTAGTTAACTACCGAAGTCTAGTTTACTAGAACCAGTTAGGCTCCTTGGCCTATACTTACTCTGGACGCGTCCTCGTGAGGTAACTAAGATAAGGAGAGGACTATGAGTTTAGAGGTAAAAATTCATGATGCACAAACTAGCATATTGCGGGAGCTGCTGTTTCGGCCGCACGCAGGGTTTGGTGAACTTCAAAAGCCGACTGGGCTAAGCAGCGATCATTTTAATTTCCATATTGGGCGCTTAGTCGAGCTGGGGCTCGTAGCTAAGCTGCAGGCTGGCAAATACAGCCTTACGCAGTCAGGCAAAGAGTATGCCAATCGGCTTGATACCGACAATAATACCGTGGAGCGCCAGCCTAAGATTGCAGTCATACTTGCCGTGGAGCGCAAGGGGCCTAAAGGCACGCGCGAATATGTGTTTCAGGAAAGGCTCAAGAACCCCTACTTTGGTTTTTGGGGCCTACCAACAGGTAAGATACGGTGGGGAGAGACCATTCTGCAGTGTGCCGAGCGAGAACTGCTCGAAGAGACGGGTTTGCGAGCTGAGTTTCGGATTGCCGGCGTGTACCACGAGCAAGTGCTGTCTGAAGAAAGTGGCGATATGCTAGAAGATAAAATATTCTTTGTAGCGCATGGCGTGAACCCCCATGGCACGTTACAAGCCGACTTCGAAGGCGGCCACAATGAATGGTTAAGCTTTGAATCGGCCTACGCCAAGCCCAAAAAGTTTGATAGTTTCAAAATGGAAATCGACATCCTAAATGCCAAAGAGTGGCTCATAGAACGCAAAACGAGTTATAGCGCAGACTTGTTTTAGCGGGGTTGGAATTACACAAGAAGTTGTAGCCTGCGGTGTTATGACTACCCAAAAAGAAGAACTCCGCTCGAGGTTTAACCTGTTGCGGAGCTCTTTTATTGGTTTGTTTTTGTTTTTGAGTAATTTATGTGTGCAGCACTGAATCTATGATAAAACTTATGCATAGTCGCTGTCAACAACTTTTTTGGAAAAAAGTTGTGGATAAATCAAAGTTTATTTTTGCTTGTCAAAAATCTCCATTTTGGCCGAGTAGTGGCCAGTCCGCGCGGCACTATTACATGCCAGGCGGTGGTAGAAGATTCTTTGGGCTTTGGTTACATTTTCGTTCTTACCAAGCCAGGCTTTCATAGCTGGGTCTTGTACGGCGCGCGAGAACGAGAACGTAATCGGCCAAGGCTGCGCGCCAGCTTGCCCGACGGCGTTAAAGTTGGCGCTGGCTTGGGCTGGGCTTTGCCCACCAGACAGGAATACAATTGCTCCAGTTTCTGGGGGTATAGCGGCCTTAAGTGTACGTAAGGTAGCGCTGCCTACTTCAGCAGCCGTTGACTGCTGTACTTCGTCGGCACCCGCTAAGACAAAGCTGGTTTTAACAATGACACCCTGTAGATCGACGCGATAGGCACGTACGATGTCTATCGTGGTCTTCAGGATGCGCGTAGTGGCCACTTCGGCCTGTTCGAGGCTATGAGCGCCCTCGTAGAGCACCTCAGGTTCAATTATAGGTACTATGCCGTGTTTTTGGCATAAACTAGCGTAACGTCCAAATACGTTGCCATTTGCGTGTACGGCGGCCTCGGAAGGGATCGTGCGTCCAATACTAAAAGCAGCACGCCACTTCGCAAAACGTGCGCCCATGGCTTTATATTCGCTTAAGCGCGCGTCGAGACCATCTAGCCCTTCAGTAATCTTCTCGCCAGGGAAGTTCGTGAGCTCTACGAGCCCTAAGTCTACCTTAATGCCAGGTATTATATCTTTGCTTACTAGATACTGGGCAAAGGTTCCTTGATTGTCGCTAGTCTGTTGCCGAATGGTCTCGTCGTAGAGGATAACACCACTGATAAAGTCGTTTAAGTCTGGGGTAGTAAAAAGCAGTTCGCGCCAGGCACGGCGCATGTCTTCGGTTTGGTCTAGGCCTAGTGCTGCCAAGCGAGCATTGGCACTCTTGGTGCTCTCATCTGCGGCTAAAAGACCTTTTCCCGGTGCCATAAGCTGCTTGATCGTTTTTTGTAAGCTGTCGTAATTGTTTTGTGACATGACGGAGGCGTAGTCCTATAAATTCTTATGCTTTAAGCATAGCATATAAGCACTTTTAGGACTAGAGTATAACTCATAAATCATGCTAAAGCATGGAATATAAGTCCCTATCCTAGGCTTTTACAGGTTTAATCTCGCGGCTTACATCGCGTAATATGTCTCGCCGCTTCGTGGCTTCGCGTTTATCAAACTTCTTCTTGCCGCGCCCAATACCCAGCTCGACTTTAATAAGTCCGCGTTCCATACCTATAGCCAGGGGAACTACGCTTAGGCCTTGGGCTTTGACAGCGCCTAGGATCTCGTTGATTTGCCTGCGGTGCAAGAGAAGCTTGCGTGAACGCACAGGGTCGTACGACGATATATTGGCCGCACTCTTGTATAGTGTGATGTGGGCATTCGTAAGGTAGGCTTCGCCAGCCTTCATACTCACAAAACTGCCTTTTAGGCTAATGTGGCCAGATTTAACACTCTTAACCTCATGGCCTGCCAATACAATGCCGGCTACGAGGGTATCTTTGATCTCATAGTCAAAACGCGCGCGCTTGTTCTTGGCAACTATCTTCATGGGCTTTCCTTATGCCGCTATTATATCACTAACGCCCCAGTGCTTATCGGAGCAAGCACAGGAGTGGTTTGGTGGCCTTGGTTTTTAGGTTATAATAGCGGGTATGAACGACGTAGCTACAGATCTAATAGGCCTACTGGATCAAGCGTACCAATCGGCTTATCCGGGCCAAGAACTACCGCCAGGGACGCTTAGCGAGAGTATAAGCTACCCAGACCAAGCGTTTGGCGACATAGCTTCGAGCGTGGCTATGAAGGTCGCTGCCGCTAACAAGCTTAATCCGCGCACGGTAGCAGAAGCGATTGTGGCGCATTTGCCGAGTAACACACTGATTGATTGGGCGAGTGTGGCGGGGGCTGGGTTTATAAATTTCCGACTTAGTTCGAATGCCTTAAGCAACTTGGTGGGCCGTTTGGCTGAGCGTGCTACATCTGCCGAAGGGCCCATTAGGCAATTCGGTAGTGGTAAAACGGTCGCTATGGATTACTCACACCCTAACATCGGTAAACCGATGGGGGTACACCACCTGCTCTCAACGATAATTGGTGATTCAATTAAGCGCACTATGCGTAAGGCTGGCTATAAAGTGACTGCCGATAACTTTATAGGTGATCTGGGAACTCAGTTTGGTAAGCTTATTTGGGCGGTCAAGCAGTGGGGGGACACAGCGGCAATCGAGGCCAACCCTATCACGGAGCTTCAAAAGCTCTACGTGCAGTTTCATATTGCAGCCGATGGCGATGTGGAGCTCGATGAGGCAGCGCGCGAAGAATACCTGAAGCTCGAGCAGGGTGACGAAGAGAACCGTGCCTTATGGCACAAGATTGTAGCATGGAGTAAAGCCGAGATTCAGCCTATTTATGATGCACTTGGTGTGGAATTTGATTACATGCATGGCGAGAGCTTTTATGAAGATAAAATGCAGCCGTTACTGGACCAGGGGGTAGAACAGGGCATTTTTGTAGAAAGTCATGGGGCCTTGGTGTGTCCGGCCGAGGATGCGGAGGCACCCCCGGCAATATTACGCAAGAGTGACGGCGCTACGCTGTATTTAACCCGAGATCTGGCGCGCATTGCCTACTGGGAGCAGGCTTGGCACCCAGATATCATGATGGTAGTGGTTGATGAAGCGCAAAGCTTTGCTCAAAAACAGCTCTACTCTGTAGCACGGAAGCTGAAATTGACCGACGCCCAGCTTACGCAAGTTAACTTTGGTCGTATGCGCTTTGCAGATGGCAGTATGAGTACGCGAAAAGGTAATATTTTGCTCCTAAAAGACCTTATAGCCGAGGCTAAGAGTAGAGCTTTGGCTCTGATGCAAGAAAAGTCACATGGCCTCAATGTAACCGAGCAGCAAGTTGCCGCTGATGTATTAGCAATTAGCTGTATAAAATACAACGTATTGTCACAGAACAGGCTGACCGACATCGTGTTTGATTGGTCGACTATGCTGAATTTTGAGGGTAATAGTGCTCCATACTTGCTTTATAGTGCGGTACGATTACGCTCCTTGCTTGCCAAAGCAGAACAGGTGAGTAAAACGGCGAGTGCTAAATTAGGCTATGATTGGTCAAACCCTGTTGAGCGTGAGACCTTACTTTTGCTATCGCGCTACCAGGAGATCTGCGAGCGAGCTGTAGCCGAGAATAAGCCTAATCAAATTGCAAACTTTACCTATACGCTCGCTCAACATTACAACAATATATATAATAACCTACCAATTCTGTCGGCGACTGACGGCGATAAACTGGCTCGCTTGCAACTTAGTCGGGCAGTTGAAGCCACCATGGCTCATGCGCTTGAGTGCTTGGGGCTAGAAGTCCCGGCTAAGATGTAGGAGTGGCCTCTGCTTGAGAGCCGTTAAGGCAGCTTGGAGACGAGAATCTTTTTGCCAGAGAGCACATAGAGGGTCCCGTCGCTCGTGACCACGAAGTCTTCTACGCGTGTATTACTTGGGCTAACGTATTGCTGTCTAAATGCATAGCTGTCGGCAGAGCTTGTAATGCTATAGAGGTGGAGCCCGTCGGTATCAAGAGTGAGCAGTGCTTGATCACTTTGGAGTTGAATCCGTTTAAACCCTTGAACAGAACTGGGGAGCTTGGCTACACTTTCTTCGGCGCCAAGACCATTACTGAAGGTGGTGATTTTGCTAGAGCCATTCGCCACCAATATAGTGCCATTAATAGCTAGGCCTTGACCTTTTGATACGCTGACAGTATTGGTACGCTTAATATAGCTTGAGCTAGCGCTGAAGCCAATTGAGGTGCGACTATGGCGATAAATTTGGCTGTTTTGTGGCGAGAGAATGTAGAGGTTGCCAATGTAGCTAGCAATAGCATTTCCAGCGGTCCAGTCACCACCACTGAGTTTTACCGTAAAGAGGGTCTTGCCTGGACTGTATTGTAAGACATTTGGAATCGAGGTGAGTAGGTATATGCTGTCACCAAGCGATGATGGAGTGGCTGCTACAGCAGACTTAAGAGCAGAGTTTTGCGCCACCACAGTGGCGCTATTCTTGCTGGTATCTACCTGGTAGAGGCTGCCTGAAGATGTGTCGACACAGTAGAGCCTGTCGTCGAGCCGAACTAAGAAACTGGCTTGAAAGTTCTTTTTAGATGTAAAGTCCACAACATTATTAAATGTTAGTCTGGTGATGTTATTTAGTTTGTCGTCCAAGGTTATTTGACGCGTTCTGAGCTTGGCTGGAGCGATGTTCTGTTGTGTGGCTAGGTCTTTGTCTGTCGAGATCGCTTTACTGACCTGCTTGGGTGTATATGTCTTGGTAATGTTCTCGAGTTTGGCTTTAGCTGAGGCAAGGGTTTGTTGGCTGGCCTGTGCTTCTCCTAGGTTTTGTTTGGCCTCGGCAGTTTCAGTGAGGGCAATTACTTCCTTATAGTCCACGACAAGGCCGCGGTAATTAACGTGGTTAACGGAGAACGCATATATACTTACTCCGAGGAGGATAACCATGCCGCCAACGAGCGCAAGAGCTTTACGTGGGTTTGGGTTGATATATTTTACCCATAGACGGTTCCAAATCGACTTGGTGTGGTGCTTGGCAACAGGTAATGCTTGGGTGTGCCACCAGGTACGGCTCTTTGTGACGGCCGTAAGCGCTTTTTGGGACGCTTTGGCTGCGATTGGCGTGGTTGCGGCCTTCACTTCATCGAGTTTTGTTTGAGGCTTGCCGACCATGGCAGTGTCTGGGTGTGCATCGAGTGGCTCGTCGGCGGCCTGGTTAAGGTCAGTGAGTTCGACAATGAGCGCAGCGCAGCGCGCACTACTATCTTGGCCTTCGAGTTGGTGGCTCATCTTTTGGACTGCCGAAGCTGGTGAGTTGTCCACAATCATCTGGTCAAGCTGCTTGGCTTGGAATTCAAACAATATGGCCGGCGAAGTGAAAACAAGCTTGTCCTTTTGCTTTAGTGATCCCTCAGCGATACCATGAAAGGTCTTCTGGGGGTTTGAGACAGTACTGAGACCTTCACTTAACTCAGTTGCTTTGCCAGAGCGGTAGAGTCGAGCGTGTGCTTTGCCGGTTTGTGACAGGTAGAGTTGGTCTTGGTCAATTACTGCGATAACTGCGCTGAGGTTGTTAATGTGCTTGCCGTGATGCGAGCTATAAAGCTTAGCTAGTTGGGTATTGAGTGCGGCGATCGACTTTTCGAAGCGTATATTGGGTTCGTCTTGAAACTTCTTATTGTAGTATTCCTCCCCCATGGTCTTAATGACAAGGTCAACTACCTGGCTGGCAAGCGACTCTTTGGCCATCACCTCAATAACCACGTATAGACTGCCGGCTTGAGCTTTTTGTTCTATAGGGGGCTCAAAATGATAGGCAAAGGCCAGGGCCGGCACAGTAGAGTGCTTGGACGGGTAGGGTACGAGTTTGGCGACGCGCTGGTAGAATTGGGTAGTCATGTATCTGCTGGTATGGATAAAAGATAGGCGTAAGTTGTTTGACTCTTTGTACTAGCATAACACTTTTGGCCGCAAGCGACTACAGGTAAGAGGCAGCTGGTATAATAAGTTCATGAAACACGCCACTGACTACGTTTCGGAATCTGACCATATAAAGGGGCTGAATGCTGCGCAGGCCGAAGCAGTTACGCACGATACAGGGGCGGCACTCGTGATTGCTGGCGCTGGTACTGGTAAGACCACGGTAATTACTCGTCGTATAGCATGGCTGATTGCTACGGGCAAGGCTCGGCCTGACGAAATACTGGCCCTTACCTTTACTGACAAGGCCGCGCGCGAAATGGAAGCGCGGGTGGATCAGCTGTTGCCATATGGGGTGGTGAGTACCAATATTATGACCTTCCACGCCCTTGGAGATCAAATACTTCGAGACCAGGCACTAGAAATCGGTATTTCAACTGACTTTCAGGTTATGACCGGCTTTCAGCAAATTATCTTCATGCAGCAAATTCTCCCAGAGCTCAGGCTCGATCACTATATGCCGCTCGGGAACCCATACCAGTTTCTCGAGGCCCTCACGCAGCACTTCTCGCGGCTTAAAGATGAATGTATTATGCCAGAAGCATACGGCACGTTTGCCTTAAAGCTTAGTAAGAATGCACAAACTGAGGAAGACAGGGCAGAGGCGGCGCGTGTTGGTGAGTTGGCTCATGCCTACGCGGTATATACCGATCAGGCACGAATGCAGGCAAAGTTAGACTTTGGTGATCAAATTACCCTTACTATAGAGCTGTTCGAGCGTAGACCCAAGCTCTTGGCGGCATGCCAAAAGCGTTATAAATACATCATGGTAGATGAGTATCAAGATACAAACTATGCTCAAAACAGACTTATAAAAATGTTGTCAGAAAAGCATCATAACATTATGGTGGTGGGTGATGATGATCAGTCGATCTATCGTTTTCGAGGTGCGGCAATCGCGAATATATTGGAATTTAAGGATCAGTATCCTAAAATGCGCCAAATAGTAATGACCGAGAATTACCGTTCAACTCAAGAAATTTTAGATGCCAGTCACACTTTGATTATTCATAATAATCCCGATCGTCTCGAGGTGCGAAATAAGATCAATAAAAAGCTAGTTGGATTTAGTCATGGGCCGGTGCCCACGTTATTGCAAGCACCTACCTTGCCAGAAGAGATGCAACTTATTGCCCAAGAGGTAGCCAGACTAATATCAGCAGGTGTGCAGCCACGCGAAATTGCCATTTTGCTCCGCAAAAACAGTCAATCAGCTGCAGTTATGCTGGCGCTTGAGTCCGAGGGGGTGATGGCTGAAACTTCACAGCGTCAGAATCTGTTTAGTCGTGCGGAGATTAAGGCGCTCCTAAACTTCGTTGCAGTAATTAATGATCCGCGAGACTCGGCTGCACTCTACGGGTTGCTAGCGGGCGACATATATGGCATTAAGCTAGCCTCACTGGTGGAGTTGAGCTCTCAGGCACGGCGAGAGCACCAAGATTTGGAGCAGTATTTACGAGAATCTAATGGGGATACGGGTAAGATTAGTGAGGCATTGAGCTTTATAGACGAGTATCGAGATCATGCCAATGAGCTTAGCGCAGGCCAACTGTTGTATAAATTCATACACGAGCATGGGTATTTGGGTAGGCTTCTCGGAGAGGCCGAACGTAGCAACGAAGCAGCGTTAAAGATTCAGAATATAGCGCAATTCTTTGGGCTGATTCGAGAATTTGAGAATATTAGCCTCGATCCTACCATTTATCACTTCTGGGCTTACATAGCTGAGATGCGTAGCACAGAGGCTGACATACTAGCTACAGAATCGCCCCTAGACCAAAATGCAGTACGGATTATGACGGTTCATAAGGCAAAAGGTTTGGAGTTTGAAGCCGTGTTCATACCAAACTTAGTAAGCGATGTGTTCCCGTCACGCCGACAAGCTGAAAAAATTCAGATCCCCGAAGGCCTTATAGGGATTGAGTCATCACGCGAATGGCATATAGCCGAGGAGCGTCGATTGTTTTATGTGGCTATGACCAGAGCTAAGCAAAAACTGTACTTATCGTGCTCATACGATCATGGCGGTGCTCGATTACGCAAAATGTCTCCATTTGTGGGCGAGGCTTTGGGGGTGGTGCAGGGCATTCAGCTAGAGGCCAAGACTGGTGCCATGGAGCAAATTCAGCAGTTTGCTTTGCCACAAAAGCCAGAGCACGATCTGGTGGCACACTTGTACGATGATGGTTGGCTCAACTTAACCCCGCATCAGGTGGACGATTATCTTCGAGATCCCGAAAAGTTTTGGTTGTTCCATGTGCTCAAACTACCACAGGGGCCATTCCACGCGTTGGTATACGGCTCGGCAGTTCACCACGCTATTGAATTCTATTATCGTGGGCGCTTGCAGGGCCACAAGGTTAGTCTAGAAGACACCCAGCAGGCTTTTATAGATGCGTGGTCCCACGAGGGCTTCGTGTCAAAGTCCCACGAGCAGCAGCGCTTGGCACGCGGTAAAGAGGTGATTAAGTATTTCTTTGAGCGTGAAAAGCGCGCTGAGTTGCCGCAAGCGGTAGAACAGCCCTTTAGCTTACTAATTCCAGAGCTAAAAGTTCGCATTAGTGGTCGTTATGATGCGATTTATGCTATGAAGAAAGGAGAAGAAAAGACTTCTAATGCTGTCGAGATCCGCGACTTTAAAACCTCTCAAGTCAAAGACCAGGCTGCTGCGGAGCGTCGTATTAAAGATAATATCCAGCTTGCTATATATGCTCTTGCCTGGGAACGGACCACCCAAACTCCAGTAGGCTGCGTGTCGCTAGATTTCGTAGAGTCAGGCTTTATAGCATCTACGGCCAAGGTTGATAACTTAAAGACCATTGAGCTGATTCGGAAAGTAGCGGAGGGCATACAGCGCCGCGACTTTAGGCCTGGAGCGACGTCGATTTATAAGGCAGTCCAGCCTTGGTGATGGTAAAACTACCACGGATTGGTATACTTTAGGCATGAGTGCGGCTCGCGCAAAATACCTCAGTTATCGGGATCAAGAGTGGTTAGAGAATCTCCTAGCGGAGATTTGGTACAAACACTTCGAAGACGTGCCTCAGAGCAATGAGGTTAGAATAGTGTATGGCCGTAAGGCCAAGCGGCGACTTGGGTCGATCAGTCGAGATCATGACGACCTCTCAGTGAGTATAATTACTATAAACCCAATATTTCAGGATCTTGATGTACCAGAATTCGTCATTAAAGCTACAATTGTGCATGAGATGACACATTATGCTCATGGTTTTAACTCACCGCTTGAGCAAAAGCATAAACACCCGCATAGTGGAGGGGTAATTCGACGAGAATTCGCTGAGCGGGGATTAGAACAGCTATTTCTGGACCAGAAGAATTGGCTAAAGCAGAATTGGCCATTAATTTTGCAAAAGTATTACCCAAATGATCACTATAGAGTTGTAGATACCACTACGAAACGAGCTGTGCCTTTGCCATGGTGGATGCGTGGCATGCGCTAGGCTTGAAAACAGGATGTTGCAGGAGCATAATACCGCTATCACAGTACCTATGACTAAGAGAAAAAGGTGGCTCACATGCCTACACTTAATGTTCGTTGCATCGGTTGCGGGAATGTTGATGTAGACTTTTCTAAACTCAATTTGAGGCTTTGTGTGGATAGCCACACACTTGTTTGTTGCTTCTCATGTCCGAGCTGTAGCCTTAGCAGGGAGCTTCGTATATGGGCGCCGCATACGATTGCACTCCTGCTTGAAGCGAACATCCCAATAACTAGGTGGAGGCTTCCCCAGGAGCTTTTTGAAGAGAAGTCCGGACTACCCATAAGTCATGACGACGTGATTGATTTCTACCTGGCAGCAGAAGACCCAAACATTTTTGACGCAGCGTTTCACAGGATATGTCGGGAGACGAAATGAGTGATGCGGTGGGGTGGTTAGGCACAGGGCCTAGCCACCAGCCGAGCAAAGTATGCTCGGCATTAATTTTGTTTAATGAGTTCGCATTGTGTTCGTTCACGTACCGTGTATAATATGCTTATGGAAGTTTTGGTTATTATACTTATATTGGTTATGCTCATCGGCTTTGGCGCAACCATTTACCTGTTGTCTCGTCGACAGCCTACTGCTACAGACGCGGCTTCGGACGGATCACTGAGTATGATCAAGCAAGATCTGCAGGGTATGAGCCAGTTGTTAGCCCAGACTCAAGCGCAACTACACGATCGGCTCGATAAAAACAATGATTCTATGCGTGATTCGGTACATAAGCAAATGAGTGAATCGGCCAAGCTGATTACCGAGGTCACTCAGAGGCTCACCAAACTCGACGAAACGAATCGTAGAGTGGTGGACGTAGCGGATGAGCTTAAAACGCTCCAGAACGTACTACAGAACCCCAAACAGCGAGGTGTTCTGGGTGAATACTACCTCGATAGTGTACTCAAAAACGTGTTGCCCCCGGATCGCTACAAGCTCCAGTACAAGTTTGTTGACGGCGAGATTGTAGATGCAGCAATATTCCTTGAGGAAGGTAAGGTGTTACCAATCGATTCTAAGTTTAGCCTTGAGAACTACAATCGACTCATCGAGGAAGGTGACAAGGACAGGCGTGAAGCAATAATTAAGACTTTTAAGCAAGATCTCAAGAATCGTATAGACGAAACAGCCAAGTATATTCGGCCCAATGAAGGGACTATGGATTTTGCCTTTATGTTTATTCCCTCCGAGGCTATTTATTATGATTTATTGGTTAACAAGGTGGGTATGGTGCAGACTTCCTCACGCGATTTAATTGAGTATGCTTTTAGAGATAAGAAGGTGATTATCGTGTCACCAACATCATTTATGGCGTACTTGCAAACGATACTACAGGGGCTGCGGTCGCTACAGATCGAGGAGCAAGCCAAGGAGATTCAAGTACGAGTGGGCCAGTTAGGGCAGCACCTGCGCGCCTATGACAGCTTTTTGCAGAAAATGGGTAATTCGCTTGGCACCACAGTTGGGCACTATAATAACGCCTATAAAGAAATGCGCAAGATTGATAAGGATGTAGTGAAGATCGCTGGCAGTACGCCCTCGATAGAGCCATTATTGGTTGATAAGCCAAGCTTAGACGAGTAAAGTAGAGGAAAGTATAAGGAACATAACTACTATGCGTATTCTTTCGGGTATTCAGGCTACCGGCAAACTGCACATTGGCAACTACTTAGGTATGGTGAAGCCATTCGCGGCCATGCAGGATCAAGGTGAGGCCTTCTATTTTATCCCAAATTTGCATTCACTCAATGTCCGCCCTGATCCAGTAACACTGCGTCAAGACACTCTGGCAAATGTCGCATGGTTCTTGGCCGCTGGGGTTGACCCTAAAAAGTCCGTGGTATTTGCACAGTCACATGTATCGGCTCATTCCGAGCTTTGCTGGATTCTTAATAACTTCGTGACTATAGGGGAACTAAGTCGTATGACTTCGTATAAGGACAAGAGCGCAAAGCGTGGCCCGGAGGGTCAACTAGTCGCCCTCTTTACCTATCCTGTGCTTATGGCTGCCGACATTATTCTTTATGATGCACAGAAGGTGCCGGTAGGTGAGGATCAGAAGCAGCATGTAGAGCTAACACGCGACATTGTAGAGCGGTTTAATAAAATATATAGCCCCACATTTGTAGTCCCTGAAGCCATATTGCCGGCAGTGGGGGGCAGAATCATGAGCTTACAAGATCCTGGGAGTAAAATGAGTAAGAGCGACGAGAATCAGAATGGCAACATCATGCTGCTAGACGACGAAGCTACTATTCGTCAAAAGCTTAAACGCGCTGTAACAGATACCGAGAATGAAGTTAAAGTAAGCCCACAGGGAGGTGCTATAACTAACCTCATTCATATATATACGGGCTTTAGTGGCCAGACTCCCGCAGAAGTGGAGGATAAGTATAAATTTAAGGGTTACGGTGAGTTTAAACAAGACCTCGCTGACCTCCTCGTACAGGAACTGGGTGATATGCAGCGCACTTTTCATGCGCTTATGGCTGACGAAACGTACTTATACAAAGTTTTAGATGAGGGGGCTGCGAAAGCAAGTATCATTGCCGGACAAAAACTCTCAGAAGTAAAGCAAAAACTAGGCTTATTGTAATAAATACAACTAGTGTTATCAGGTTAAAACCAAGAAAAAAGCATAAAAAGTATTGACTTAAGCATAAGCGTTTGATATACTGGTATCAACGTAAGTTAGTACTTTAAAACAAAAATAAAACTCAAAAGATTCTCCGCATTAGGTAGCCCAGAACTAAATGGGCGAGTAACAGTAGGGTAAGCCCGGCATAGAAACAACCCCCTTGTTTCTAGTCGGACTCTCCCTACTGTTCTAGGGTTAGCAAATTGCACTTGTTCGTATTTGCTAGCACACTACCCGCTGGATTAGTCAGTGAACTGCTCTTGTTTACAGCCGTAAAGAGTGTGGTTTTCTGACTAAACCATACGGATGGTGGGGAATCGCGACCCACCTACAAAAGCAGTCGATGCTTGTGTAGACATGTATACCTCGTACAGACATGGGTCGCACCGATACTTTTGGCTCATTGCCAAGGGTATATTACCGGGCCTCCACGTGCCAATTTAGTTTCTTAACTTAACAGGGCAGATGTGATCAGAGGCCCGTAACCATGCAATAATTTCAAATATAGCCAGGTCGCACAATTACCACCACATTCTATAAAATCAGAACAGGTGGTTTTTTAATTTGGTCGCAAGCTTTGGTTTTCCAATGCCGCTTTGTGGCATATAATACTCTGCAACACACTACTATGCAAAACGAACAATAATAGTATACGAAAAGTTGATAAGAATATGCTATGTAAAAAATGTGCTCAGGTAGTTCTTAACTTTGTTCAAAATATTACGTTGACAATAGTGAAATAGCATATGCTTGAGCAAAGCTTCTAGATCTGGGATAATAGGATGAATATGTCAGGTATACATAAGCTTAAAAAGGGAATATTTAGTGTTGGTCTTGTGGTTGCTTGTATCTTGTCTTTCACTATTCTGTTTTCACTTATGTCGTTTTCTACTCCAAGCCAGATCGGGCCAGCGGGAGTAACCATTTGGTTTATTCTGGCTCTAACAGCACTTACAAGTGTGTTTATGCTCATGTTTTTGGCACGTATATATAGGCGCGTTGGCATGCACAATCAGGGGCAGGCTATGCGGGCATTTCGTATATCAATCGTGCCGGCAGGAGCAATAGTAATACTTTTAGGTATGAGTAGCCTAGGTACACTAGGTGCGAGCGATGCTCTGCTTATTACTGGAGCCGTGTTGATTATTGAATTGTATTTATACTCCACAGATAAGAGGCGAGCATGAACGACCTAGTACACGCCGCAATCATTGCTGCTAAAGCTGTTAAAAACGAAAACGAACTGCAGTTAGCAAAGGCAAAGTTCCTGGGCAAAAAAAGCGAATTGCAAGCTCAGTTAACTTCACTGGGCGCGCTTGACGAAAGCTTAAGAAAGCAAAAGGGTGCTGAACTCAATGTAGTTAAAAAAGAACTAGAGGAGGTGTTCACAAGGCGCAAAGCTGAATTACTCGAAGAGCTTGATGTACTGCCACCCCTCGATGTTACGCAGCCTGGCTTAGGGCAGCCGGCAGGGCACATGCATCCAGTAAGCTTGGTTATGTCGGAGTTGTATGCATCATTTACTCGACTTGGTTTTGCTATAGTTGATAGTAACGAAATAGAGGATGATTGGCACAACTTCGAGGCGCTCAATATGCCACCACATCACCCAGCGCGAGATATGCAAGACACGTTCTATATAAAAGACGCCGCTGGGTCTAATCGCATTTTGCCTCGTACGCATACCTCGGGCATGCAAGTGCGGTTTATGAAGAATAACAAGCCGCCGTTTAAGATAATCGTACCAGGCAAGGTGTTCCGTAACGAAGACGAGGACAGAACTCACCTCTGGTCATTTACTCAGGTAGAAGGTTTAGTGGTGGGAGAGGGTGTGTCGGTTGCTCACCTCAAAGGCGTGCTCTTGGCCGTTATGAAAGACTTGCTTGGGGAGGAGACTGAGATACGCTTGCGTCCGAGTTATTTCCCGTACACCGAGCCTTCAATCGAGATAGATGTGACATACAAAGGCGAATGGCTAGAGCTACTCGGTGGCGGCATGGTGCACCCTCGTGTTCTAAGAAATGCGGGAATCGACGCAGAAAAGTACAGTGGTCTTGCCTTTGGCGTGGGCCCCGAACGCATCGCTATGGTTAAATACGGTATATCTGATCTTCGGAACTTCTGGCGTCCTAAGCTAGATTATTTGGAGCAATTTTAATGAAAATATCAGTCGACAGCATTAATCGCTATCTCAAGAGCCAGCTTTCAACCGAACGCATGGTGGAGTTGTTACTAAAAACCGAAGTTGAGGTCGAGGAGGTGCTGCCATCTAGCTCGTGGGATGAGAAGATTATTACTGCGCGGGTAGATGAAGTTCGGCCACACCCCGATGCTGATCGTTTGCGTATAGCTATTGTTAATACCGGCAGCGGCACAGTTGAGGTAGTTTGTGGCGCACCAAATTTGGCGGAAAAACAAGTGGTGGTCTTGGCGCAAGTCGGCAGTGTCTTGCCGGATGGGTTAACCATTGAAGCGGCTAAGCTTCGTGGTGTGGAGTCGCACGGTATGTTGTGCTCAGCCAAGGAGCTGGGGGTGTCGGACGACCATAGCGGTATCATGCTCTTGCCAGATGAAACTCCCCTAGGAAAGTCATTGTGCGACATATGGCAAAAAGGTGATTGCCTGGATATAAAGACACCGGCAAACAGGTGGGATTACTTGAGTTTAATCGGCTTGGCTAGGGAAGTGGCAGCCCGAGACGAAGGTAACGAACTAGTTTTACCTGTTGCCGCCGAAATACAATATAGTGACATAGAAAGTGTAGATGTCAAGGAAAAGGGGGAATGTAGGCGGTTCATCGTTGTGAAAATGTCTGTGAATAATGCCGTGAAAAGTCCGCAATGGCTTGTGGATAACTTAGAGGGTAACGGGATCCGTAGTATAAGTCCCGTTGTAGATATAACTAACTTTGTTATGCTCGAAACCGGACAGCCCTCCCATGCTTATGATGCGACTAAATTGCACGGTGATTTGGCAGTACGCTTCGCCTCCCCTCTTGAGAAACTTACCACCCTGGATGGCGCAGAGCGCACATTGAGTGAGGAAGACTTGGTAATTGCAGACGACCAGGGTGCTATTGGTATAGCAGGCGTGATGGGTGGCGCGCGTACCGAAGTCGACACCAATACGACTGAAATACTGCTTGAGATCGCGAACTTTGACAGAACTCGAGTTCGCAAGGCAGCAATTAGACATGGCTTGCGTAGTGAGGCGTCGGCACGATTCGAGCGCTCACTCCCCCTCCCCTTGCCTGCTTTTGCGGCCGAACGACTCGTTGTACTGCTCCAAGAAGTTGCCGATGGTAAAGTAGTTGACTCCCCTACAGATCAGCTTTATGGCTGGCCATGGGTTCAGCAAATTGGTTTACGGTTGCGTAAGGCCGAGAAAATACTAGGGGTAGCGCTGGATGAAAAACAAGTGGTTAGTGGGCTTAAGCGGCTTGGTTTCGAAGTTGAGCATTTTAGTATTACAAAAGAAGCTCGTAAGCATCTTGGTAAACCATATATTTGGGGCGCGAACTTTAAACAGCACGGTGAATCTGGCTTTGATTGTTCTTATCTGGTAGATCGTATTTATTCGCGCATTGGTGTACATGTAGGCCATGTGGCACTCGGACAATATCACCATGGCTGGCCTGTGGAAGTTGGCGACTTAAGACCTGGTGACGTGTTGTTCTACACGGGGCTTATGAAGAACTCGCCGATCGACCACTACTACACTACTGATGCCGATGGCAAGAAGCACAAGCATACACTCGACGAACCAGAGTATGTGGGGCATAACGGAATTTATGTAGGCAATAACACGGTAGTTACAGCAATCCAGTATGAACGTAAAGGCGATGAGTGGGTGCCGCGCCAGCAGCAAGGCGTGATCGAGGTCCCGTTAACGGATTTTACAAATGAGCCAACGTACTTGGGCGCTAGGCGCTATGTAGAAAACTTTAATCACATCTTGGCTGTAACGGCACCGTGGTGGCGGACCGATGTGCGACTCGAGGAGGATATGGTCGAGGAGATCGTTAAGATCATTGGATACGATGCTATTCCGGCCGAACTTCCTACGCTACCCCCTACCAATACGCGCCCACATCGGCTTTTAGGCGATATTTTAGAGCTCAAACGAGCCCTTGCAGCAACTGGCCTTCAAGAAGTTGTCACGTACTCATTCATTAGTGCGCGCGCTATTGAGCGGCTTGGATATAACGTAGCCGAACTCATGGAAGTTGCAAATCCGCTTAGCCAAGAACAACAGTATCTACGGAGCTCAATTCTACCAAGCCATTTGGATGTGGTGCGGAACAACCAAGGCTACGCCAAGCAGTTTGCTATGTTTGAGATATCCCGAACCTACAGGCCAACGCAAGACGGTGAGTTGCCGATTGAAGATTGGAAGTTGGCCGTTACCACGGTTGGCAAAGACAGCTTGCTCAGGCTCAAGGGAGCCCTTGATAACCTTAATTGCTTTACGGGTGGAAATATGGAGTTTAGTGTAGCCAAAGACTCGGTTTACTCACCCGGTCGATGTGGGAAAATTACTTTGCAAGGTGACGAGGTAGGTCTATATGGCCAACTGAGCAAGGCTGTAGTGAGTCGAGCTGACGTACAAAGCGAAGTTAGCTATGGTGAAGTATTACTAAGTCCGCTGTTAGAGCAGGCCGCTACTATGCGGGTGGTTGATCTACCTGATTACCAGATTATCTCCAGAGATATATCGATGCTTTGTAATACTAGCGTAGCCTGGAGTGATTTGGAGAAGTTTGTGACTAACCAGGATAGCGTTCAGAAGGTGGCATATCTCGGTCTGTACCAAGACGACGTAATGCAGCGTGATAAGGTTAAGAACCTAACAGTCCGTATAAGTTTCGATCTGGGGCCCAACCCAACTACTACAGAAATCCAGAATAAACTAAGCTCGATCGAACAGGCAATTATGGCTCATGCGCCATTTGGAAAGGTTATAATTCGCTAGCAAGAAGTAGCGAGGCCTATTATAATAGAACGAAGAAATAATGAGGCGGAATACACCACAGACTAACTCTGGGAGTGCGGCTAAGGGGGCAAAGAGTTTGCGTGGCAAAAAGCTCTTCCGAATCTTTGGTTTGGCACTGGCGGCCCCCATACTCGGCGTGGTGGTTGTAAATGCAATCTTGGCTGCTCCCCTAACCGGCGTGATCTACCCTGGTGTGGTAATCGCCAATCAGGATGTTGGGCTCAAGACCCGCGCACAAGCGATTAAACTGCTGGCAGCCAAAGACAATCAACATACTTTAACTCTCAAGCTGGCTGATAAAACTTATGTTATGAAAAGCGAGCAGCTCGGGGCAACGAGTGACATTAACACAACTGTGGACGCCGCTTATCGCATTGGTCGCACTACCCCGTGGCCAATTGTTGGTATTGTGAGTTCTCTAAAGAATGGCAGAACTGGCTACGCATATAGTATTAATACAGCTACGCTTGGTAAGTTTGTATCTCGGGTTCTCTCTGACGTGGGCCGTCCACCGGTGAATGCTCGAGTACAGGTGGCAGACGGCGTGATCGCGGCGGTCCCTGACCAAGATGGCGTGTCGATTGATCAAGCCGAGCTTGGTCATACACTCCAGCAGGTGCTGGCAGAGGGTCAAGACAAATCGGTAGAGCTTACGCCTACCAGGGTAAAAGCAGATATTCAATTACCCGCTACACAGCCAGTGATTGACCAGGCTAAGCTCATGACCCAGACCAATGTGGTGCTGGAGTACCAAGGGAAGACGTTTAAACCCAGTTCTGTCGACATTGCTAGTTGGCTCACGTTCCCAGCTCAAAAAAGTGCTACCGGGGAGAGCACACTGGTGGTCCAGGTGGATGAAGCCAAGGTGCGAGGCTATGTGCAGACAATCGCAAACGAGCTCAACATAGCGCCAAAGAATAAAAAAGTCACTATCAAAAACGGAGTGAGCACGACCGACCAGGAGGGCGAGGACGGCCTGGCCATCAATCAGGATAGTGCAGTAACCAGTCTACTAGCTGCTGTACAAAAACAAACTCCGAATAGCTTTACACTTACAACTGCTCCTGTTGCATTCAAAACTGAATACAATCGCATTACCACGCTCGACGGTGTGGCGCGTTATATCGAAGTCAATCTTACTTCTCAACACCTGTGGGTATATCAGGACGACCAAGTAATCTACGAATCACCAATTACGAGCGGAGCTACTGGTATGGGCTTCCCTACCGCTACCGGGCTGTTTAGTATTTACGCCAAGGCTCGCAACACACACTTAATTGGTTACCAGTATGGCCCGCAGTATAACTATGATGTACTCGTGGACTACTGGATGCCGTTCTATGGCGGGTTTGGCTTGCACGATGCGTGGCGCTGGCGGTCGAGCTACGGTGGGCCGGACTATTACTACAATGGCAGCCATGGTTGTGTGAATTTACCACTCGCAACAGCAGCGTTTATATATAACTGGGCTGATATCGGCACACCGGTTTGGGTTCATACCTAAAAACTCAGCGGAATCATTTGTACTCGATTGTATAGTCCTTATGGTCGGAGCATAGTTTTATTGCTATAATAGGGCAAAAGGTCAATCTATGCAGCCTACTCATAACCCTAACCCTATCTATCCGCTAAGCCCAGATTCGCGACCACAAGTCCAGCGCCCCGAACAGTCGGTTGGTGGACAAACTGCAGATCAACTACGTAGTTCAGAGCTCGCTGTAGCTCCGGCGGCGGAGCAAGCGCCTGTGCAGCCATCTGGTGCACCAACCCAGGCGCCAGCCGTATCCCAGCAGTCTACCCAACCGGTAGCTGCCACGCCGCAAGCCGCCACGCAGCCGCAGCCAGTAGCTACAGTACCGCCGGCAGCAGGAGGTAAGAAGCTCGAAAAGGAATGGGTAGACCGGGCTGATGCCATCATTCACACTACCGCGCAGGATCCGCATGCCGAAGAAGAGGCACATGAGGAACTGAGCGCATTATACCTAAAGCAGCGCTTTAACCTAGACATTAAGAGGAGTGACCCGCAGTAGTGGGCAGAGTGGGCGGCAAAGTTGGAATCTAATCAAGCCTTTATTTTACTCAGCACGGCCTTGGGGCTGGCCTTTTTTTCTGCCCTAGGCTTGGTGCTGTTTATTCTGTACCGCAATCTAGCCCGGCGCAACAAAGACATAGAACGCAGCCTTAAGCTTGTGCCACTACAGATTAAACTGCCGCCTGCCGAAGCGAGTGAAGCAGGCAATCGCGATACCCGGGAGTTGTTCAAGGAGAACATATCAAAGGCCGAGGGAGTCTTTAATCTCTTGTCGGGCATCACTGCTGATAAATCGCATATATATGGTAATCGCTACTTAAGTTTCGAGATCATTGCCGACGGCGCCATGATTTACTTTTATGCGGCGGTACCCGTAACCTTGCTTTCGACTGTACAAAAGGCCTTGGTTTCTGGCTATCCAACAATTCAGATAGAGCAGGTGGATGACCCAAATATTTTTTCTGAAACCAGTAAGCTTGCAGGTGTGTCGGGGGGTGAGCTTGCCCTTGCGAATGATTCTTACTTCCCGATTGCTAGTTATAAAACTCGTGACTCCGATCCACTGAGTGGTATACTAAGCAGTCTTTCTCACTTACAGGCTGGTGAAGGCGCCGGCATTCAGATCCTGGTGCGTCCAGCTCATGCTAAATGGGCCAAGAATGCTAAGAAGAAAGCCAAGGACCTGCTTGATCCCGAAAAGATTGCCAAGGAAAAGTATACTGGTAAAAAGCTCATTAAAGACATTGCTATGGCGCCGATTAAGCAGCCGGGTTATTCCAAGAAAATTCAGGAGGGTACACTCAAGCAAGACAATCAACCGGATGCAATTAACCAAAAAATGAGTCAGCTTGTGGAGGAAAAGTACGCAGCGCCAGCATTCGAGGTGATGATTCGTGTGCTTGCAAGCTCGACTGACCAGAATCGATCTAAGGCAATTGTGCAGGACATACTAACTGGATTTGCACAGTTAGCGCTGCCTAATTCTAATGAGTTTAAATTCAAGCCTACTGCAGCGCCAGAGAAGCTTACAACCGACTTTATCTTTCGGTTCTTCCCTGCTTCGCAAACCTCAACGGTCCTTAATTCCGTTGAGCTGGCGAGTATATTTCACTTTCCGAGCGAAGGCATGGAATCGTCTACTCAAGTGATTCGCAAGGGTATGCGTGAGGTGCCAGCACCGGCCGATATGCCTACAGAAGGACTTATATTGGGAAGCAACTTGTATCGTGGCCAGGAAACAGTAGTACGCCTGCTCGACGACGATCGTCGTCGACATGTATATATAATCGGTCAAACTGGTACGGGTAAATCAGTTTTCTTAGAGAACTGCATAGTGCAAGACATGCACATGGGTAAGGGACTTTGTTTTCTCGACCCACATGGTGACACTGCCGAGAAGCTTATGGCCAAGGTGCCGCCACACCGCATGCAAGATGTGATTTATTTTAACCCTGGTGACACCGAGTACCCCCTGGGCTTTAATATTATGGAATTTGATCCGGCTCACCCAGAACAAAAAGACTTTTTAATCCAAGAAGCAATTAGCATGTTCTACAAACTCTACGACCCTAAGGGCCAGGGAATAGTTGGGCCAATGTTTGTAGACTGGTTTCGCAATGCCGCACTCACCGTAATGTCGGACCCGGCTGGCGGTACACTTATTGAGGTACCCAAGCTCTTTACTAACGATGATTTCTTAAAGCAAAAGTTCCGCTATGTAAGTGATCCGGTGGTACAAGAATTTTGGACTGGGCAAATGGCTCAGACCAGCGAACACTCTAAGAGCGAGATGTTGGGCTACTTCACCTCTAAATTTGGCGACTTTGCAAACAACGAGATTATGCGCAACATCATTGGTCAGAAAAAGTCTTCCTTTAACCTTCGGGATATTATGGATGGCAAAAAGCTCTTATTTGTAAACCTATCCAAGGGTTTGCTGGGTGATCAGAACTCTAAATTGCTAGGTATTATCTTTATCATTAAATTCCAAATGGCAGCTATGAGTCGGGCCGACACACCCGAAGGTCAACGCCAGGACTTTAGCCTCTATATCGATGAATTCCAGAACTACGCTACCGATTCGATCGCTACCATTTTGTCTGAAGCCCGCAAGTACCGCCTGACTATGATTATGGCGAATCAGTTTATTTCACAGCTTGAGGAACCGGTGCGCGACGCGGTGTTTGGAAACGTCGGTAATATGATTGGGTTCAGGGTAGGGCCAGAGGACGCTGAGTTTATGGCAAAGCAGTTTGCGCCGGCTTTCGATAAGGACGACATTATTAACACGCCAAATCTCTATGCAGCTGCCCGTTTGATTAGTAGGGGTGCAGTTACGCCGCCCTTTTCACTTAAGGAAATCTTCCCGCCCATCGGCGAGAGCGACCCTACACTATATGGTCAAATGGTGCAGTTGTCACGTCAAAACTTCGCTCGCGCTAAGGCCGATGTAGCTGCCGAAATAACGCAGAGTTTGAGCGTGGTGCCATCTACGCCTCAAGCCAAGCCTGGTACTCCCGTGGTGAATCGCTAGGTTTGTATCGCATTCTACTTACATACTTGCTTGGAGTTTAACAGGTAAGGTATACTAAGTAGTATCTGTTGTTAGCTCGGCTAACATACCAAATAAATTGTGAGGGTTTTAAGAATACATGGCCGATAAAGTCGAAAAAGTGAGTTATGGTGCAGAGCAAATTCAAGTTCTCGAGGGGTTAGATCCGGTACGCAAACGCCCGGGCATGTACATTGGTGGCACTGGTGTAGAGGGCTTGCATCACCTCATATGGGAGCTAGTTAATAACTCAATTGACGAAGCCATGGCGGGTGAAGCAACTACGGTTGACGTGACCATGCACGAAAACGGCTGGGTAACAGTGGCTGACGATGGTCGTGGTATCCCAGTCGATAAACACAAGACTACTGGTAAGTCCGCGCTCGAGACGGTGCTCACCGTGCTGCATGCTGGCGGTAAGTTCGGTGGCGGTGGGTATAAGGTTTCGGGTGGTTTGCACGGTGTGGGTGTGAGCGTGGTGAATGCCTTAGCTACTGATTTGGTGGCTAAAGTTTTCCAAAACGGCAAGGAGTACGAACAGATCTACAAGCAGGGTGTGCCGCAGGGCGATGTAAAGGTAGTGGGAAAAACCGACAAGCGTGGTACCTCAATTAGCTTTATGCCAGATGGTTCAATCTTTGAGACCACAAAATTCAACTACCAGACGATCGTTGATTACCTGCGTCATCAGTCATACCTCACGAAAGGGGTGCGCTTACATATATCGGATGAGGCAGCACAAAAGAGCTATGGGTTTTATTTCGAAGGCGGTATTCGTTCGTACGTCGAGCACTTAAATCGAGACAAGGAAGTCTTAAATCAGCCGACCTTCTATGTCGAAAAGAAAGTCGAAGACGTCACAGTCGAGATAGCTGTTCAATACTGCGACTCATTTAATGAGCAGGTTAAGACATTCGCCAATAACATACATAACCCAGAAGGCGGCACGCATCTAACTGGCTTCAGGACTGCACTTACCCGAGTTATTAACGAATATGCGCGTAAGAATGGGCTTATTAAAGAAAAGGATGAGAACCTTACTGGCGATGACGTGCGCGAAGGCTTAACTGCGGTTGTGTCAGTAAAACTCCCTGATCCCCAGTTCGAAGGTCAAACCAAGGCCAAGCTCGGCAATCCAGAGGTGCGTGGCTACGTAGAGCAAGTGCTGAGCGAATACTTGGCTTACTACATGGAAGAAAATCCCAATGAAGCCAAGAAGATCGTTGGTAAGGCCTCTCTCTCGGCTCGGGCTCGTTTAGCCGCACGGGCTGCTAGGGATACGGTGATCCGTAAAGGCGCGCTCGAGGGCTCGGCCCTACCAGGTAAACTAGTTGACTGTTCGTCGCGCAAGCCAGAGGAAAGTGAACTCTACATAGTAGAGGGTAACTCGGCCGGAGGCTCGGCCAAAGGTGGTCGTGATAGTAAGTTCCAGGCAATTTTGCCACTTCGTGGTAAGGTACTTAATGTAGAACGCGCGCGGTTAGACAAGATGCTGGGCAATAATGAGATTAAAGATATGATTATAGCTCTCGGTGCTGGCATCGGTGAAAACTTCGACATTGCCAAGCTCCGTTATCACCGTATTGTAATTATGACCGATGCCGATGTGGACGGCGCTCATATTCGTACGCTCTTGCTTACGTTTTTCTTCCGTAACTTCCCCGAGCTTATAGAGCAAGGCTACCTTTACATTGCACAGCCTCCCCTCTATAAGATTCAAGTTGGTCGTAGCGACAAGCATTATGCCTTCAGTGACGAGCAAAAGGAACAAGTTCTAGAAGAACTGCGCAAAAAGGCAGCCGAGCGCAAGAAGCAAGCGAAGCCTGTCAAAGCAGCAAGCGAAGCCGAAGTAGAAGCTTCGGATGTTGAGACAGCCGCTGATTTAGCAGATTTAGCTATCAGTGAGGCTACAGAGCAGAGCGTAGAGCAAGACTTAAATGCTGAGTCGAGTGATCTTGGCATTCCGGGCCTCTCAATTGCTCGCTACAAAGGCCTTGGCGAAATGAACGCCGAGCAGCTGTGGGAAACCACCATGGACCCGGCCAATCGAATCTTGTTGCAAGTTAAAATCGAAGATGCGGAGAAGGCTGACGTAATATTTAATAAGCTCATGGGTGAAGAAGTAGCATTGCGTAAGAGCTTTATTCAGACTCATGCAACGTCTGTACAGAACTTGGATATATAGGAGAAGCAATGGCAGAATCAACCGACAAATCAGCAAAGACCCCCAAGGAAGAACCAAAGAGGGAAGAATCCAAGAGTGAGGAGATGAAATTGACTCCAGAAGAGCAGGCGAATCAAGCCATGATGGACAGTGGTATTGGCCAAGTTGAATTCCGTACTATCGAGACCGAAATGGAGAAGAGTTACTTAGACTACTCCATGAGTGTTATTGTGTCGCGCGCACTGCCGGATGTACGTGATGGCCTTAAGCCGGTGCACCGCCGTATTCTCTACGTTATGAACAACCTTGGCCTGCGCCACGGCTCTAAATTCCGTAAGAGCGCCACGGTAGTTGGTGATGTAATGGGTAGCTATCATCCGCACGGCGACACGGCTATCTACGACGCAATGGCCCGTATGGCTCAGGATTTTTCGATGCGCTACATGTTGGTGGATGGTCAGGGTAACTTTGGATCGATCGACGGCGATGCACCGGCAGCTATGCGTTATACCGAAGCCCGTATGCAAAAGCTCACCGAAGAACTCTTGGTTGATATCGATAAAGACACCGTAGATTTTAGGCCAAACTATGATGGCAATAAGCGCGAGCCTTCGGTGTTGCCAGCTAAGCTACCTAATTTACTCCTAAATGGCGTACAGGGTATTGCGGTCGGTATGGCCACCAATATTCCCCCGCATAATCTGGCCGAGATTGTCGACGCAGTAATCTACATCATCGACAACCCAGAAGCCACTGTGGCTGATTTGATCAACATTGTAAAAGGCCCCGATTTCCCTGGCGGTGGTATCATTTTTGACGATGGCGGAATTGCCCAAGCTTATGGCACGGGCAAAGGTAGCATTGTGATGCGAGCTGACGCGGAGATAGAAGAAGATAAGAAGGGTAAACAGCGTATTGTAGTTACTTCTATTCCCTTCCAAGTAAATAAGTCTGTACTTGTGCAAAAAATCGCCGACTTGTACCACGAGAAGAAAATTACCGGACTGTCCGATGTGCGCGACGAATCTTCCGATCGTGTGGGAGTACGCATTATTATTGAGCTCAAAAAAGACGCCTATGCTCAGAAGCTGCTTAACCAGCTTTTCCGCTTAACCCCACTTCAGACTACCTTCCACGTTAATATGCTCGCGTTAGTAAACGGCATTCAGCCACGCGTACTGAACTTAGAAATGGTACTGCGTCACTACTTAGATCACCGCAAAGTTGTGGTGCGCAGGCGTACTGAGTTCGAGCTCAAGAAGGCTCAAGCTAGAGCGCATATACTCGAAGGCCTGCGCATTGCTCTTGATCAGATCGACAAAGTGATCTCTACCATTCGCGCCAGCAGCACCAAAGAAGAGGCTATGACCAACTTGATTAAGAGCTTTAAGTTGACCGAGATTCAAGCTAAAGCAATTTTGGACATGCAGCTCCGCACACTTGCGGGACTAGAGCGCAAGAGGATAGAGGACGAATACACAGCGCTCATGAACCTTATAAAAGAACTCGAAACGATTCTTTCCGACGAAGCAAACATTCTCAAAGTAATTCGTGACGAGCTGGTGGAGTTAAGAGACAAGCATGCTGACAAGCGCCGCACCCAAATAGTAAAGTCGAACATTGGTAAATTCTCCGACGAAGACTTAATACCAAACGAAGAGGTAATCATTACGCTCACGGCTGGCAACTACATTAAGCGCATGCCTTCTAATACCTACACCGCACAGGCACGGGGTGGTAAAGGCAAGATCGGCATGGCCACCAAGGAAGAAGACGTAGTGGAACACATGGCTCAGACCAATAATCACGACACAATTCTGTTCTTTACCTCGCTAGGTCGGGCCTTTAAACTTAAGGCATACGAAGTGCCGGCTGCATCACGAACTGCCAAGGGCCAAGCGATCGTAAACTTACTAAACTTAAGTCCTGATGAGCGGGTCACTTCACTCCTTACACTCGAGAAGAACAACTCCGCTAAGTTCTTATTTATGGCTACTAAGAATGGTGTGATCAAAAAGACGGCGATTACGGAGTACTTGAATGTGCGATCGAGCGGACTCATTGCTATTAAGCTAGATAAGGGCGACGAGCTCAAGTGGGTTAAGAAGACGCACGGTAGCGATGACATCATTATCTCGACTGCCATGGCGCAGGCAATCCGTTTTAAAGAAAGCGACGCGCGGCCAATGGGTCGAGCCACTCGAGGTGTACGCGGTATTCGCCTGCGCACAGGAGATACTGTAGTGGGTATGGATGTTCTTGGCAGTGACAGTATGATGCTAGTAGTGATGGAGAATGGCTATGGCAAAATCACCAAAACCGCTCAATTCTCGCCCCATAATCGTGGTGGCGTGGGTATTAAGGCTGGCGTAGTGAGTACCAAGACAGGTAAGGTAGTTGCGGTGCAAGTACTCGAGAGCGTAGACCAGGACGTGCTCATAATATCCAAGCAAGGCCAAGTAATTCGCTTGAATGCCGATAAGATTCCAGTTATTAGCCGTGCTACACAGGGCGTACGAATTATGCGCTTGGCTGAGAGTGACACGGTAGCATCAGTAACGCTGTTGCCAACTGGCATACTTGAAGAAGCCACCAAGACTGATCCTGCTGCGGTAGTAGACGCAACGGCCGAACAAGGCTAGAAAACGACCAGTAAATCCTGCATAATGGTTATGTAACGTGGTGGTAGACATGCTGAGCGCTCTCCCAAAGAAAATTCTAAACCGAATAAGTACAAAGTTTTTGACTCCACAAGAACTGTTGAGCGAAGTCGGTCTGCAAACTGGCCAAAGTGTACTTGAGCTCGGTTCGCCCATTGGCTTTTTTGCCCATGCTGCACTGCCGTTGGTTGGTGCTGAGGGTCATGTGTATGTGGCGGGTCCTACTGGTGAATCACTTGAAGCACTCAGCCACTTAGAGCACCACGAAAACTTTAAGCCAGTTTTGCTTCGAGATGTGTTGCAGGGTAAAACTGTACCACTTCATACGGTCGATGTGGTTATACTGACTAACCTACTCTCCAACGCACTTCATCCAGGTGATTTTTGCCTCTCGATTGCACAGTATTTAAAGCCACGCAGCCAAGTAGTACTTATAGACTGGGATTCTCGCGATGAGCAGGTTGGTCCGGCACCATCGCAACGCGTGTCGCGTGAGGAGGCCATTAAATTACTAAGTGGCTGTGGGCTGGAGTTTGTCCGTGTACTTAAGACGCCTGGCTATCATTATGGTGTCGTATTCCACACTACTAGCCAAACCGACCCCCAAAGTGATAACCTGGAGGTATCGTGATTCAGATTACACCACTCCTTATCATCCCCTTTTTAGTTTGGGTTATAGCTCAGGGTATTAAATTCAGCCTCGCCTTGGTGCGTGGTGAATTCGATCTCCGTTACTTATTTGCATCGGGCGGTATGCCAAGTGTGCATTCGGCAGTGGTATGTTCGCTCGCAACCGTGGCGTTTATAGAGGGTGGGGCCACCAGTGCTATCTTTGGTTTGGCTGCTGTCTATGCCGGCATTGTAATGTATGATTCATTTGGCGTGCGCCGGGCTGCGGGTGAGCAGGCACATGCGCTTAATACGCTCCTGCAAGAGCTTACCGATCGCGGTAGTATTGGCGACCGAGCGCATTATGGCAGGCTACGTGAAGTACTTGGTCATAAACCAGCCGAAGTTGTGGCTGGCGCTATACTTGGTGTAGTTGCCGCCATGGCGATGGAATATAACAAGGTTAGTCCCTACCTGAGCTTCTTGGCCTCCCAGCCTTACCGCTACGAGCTCTATTTCTACGCCATATTTAGCGCTATGCTACTGTTGAGTGGTGCCGCGGCGTGGATTGGCCAGCGCAAAAAGCGATCGGCTCGAGCTAAAGTTATTCGTCGACTGGGGTACCTCAACATTACTACCGGAGGTATGCTACTTGCCTTGGCTGGATCGCAATACGAGCAGATTTCTATAGCTAGTGGCCGTGGCTTAGCTTGGCTGGTACTTCTGGCATGGCTCTCTTGGAGTGGCATTTATATATTCAAGAATAGCAAAGTCTTACGTCAGGCCGAGGTGAAGGACCCGGGGCTTGAACGTAAAGACAAATGGCTTAAGAAGGCCCAAAAGACTAAGAAACGCAAGAAGTAGTACCGGCTTGGACCGAAAGTACCAAAGGTGTTGACTTATTCTTGCCAACTCCCTACAATAGTAAGGTCTTGATACTTCGTTATCGCTCAAAATAAAACAGCGACTCGATCGTAGCAGCAATGCAGATTGATACAAAGGTTGCTGATTTTATTTTGACTTTACGTGTTTAGTGCCAAGATTACTTTGACAAGTGAATAGTGCTAGTAACACCTTGTTATTAAATGGGTCCGATGAGATTCCTTTGGGATGAATCATCGGTCAATTTCTGTGAATATTACTTTTCAAAAGGTAATAAACTTTTTTGGAGAGTTTGATCCTGGCTCAGGATTAACGCTGGCGGTATGCCTAACACATGCAAGTCGAACGGCCCAGCACCTTTGTAATAAAGCGACATGAGTCGATATTGGTTTGTTGCAAAGGTGCTGGGTAGTGGCGGACGGGTGAGTAACACGTTGGAACCTGCCCCGAAGTGGGGAATAACTGCTCGAAAGAGTAGCTAATACCCCATAGTCTTCACATCTTTCAGCACGTTAGAATTTATATCTTCGCATTTTGCTCGATATAAACTTTTCTCTAACGAATTGAAAGATGTGAAGTAAAGATTTATCGCTTCGGGAGGGGCCTGCGTCTGATTAGCTAGTTGGTGGGGTAAAAGCTCACCAAGGCGACGATCAGTAGCTGGTTCGAGAGGATGACCAGCCACACTGGG
>CAZRJR010000002.1:0-171045 GCA_964600985.1 uncultured Candidatus Saccharibacteria bacterium | reverse complement strand
ACATGCCTCCCTGTCACGGAGGAGATCGCCGGTTCGAATCCGGTCGGGCCCGCCAGTTCTTATCATTAGGAGACTCCAAATAAGAGTCTCTTTTTTTATTGACAGATTATAGTATTTATGCTAATATATTATCCATCACGTCCCCCATCTACAAAGGAGGTTGGGACATGAAGTACCACAATGGTATCCGCGAACAGGAGCGACAAGCCTAGGGCTACGGCCCTCACCGCTTTCTCCTGTATCTGAACATCCGGTGGTGTTCCTTCGAACTGGTACGGGCAACCGTACCTACTTCGCAAGGAACAGCATCATGACAGTCCCGATCAACCCGGCCCTCTATGAACTCTTCGAGAGGGTCATCCGTACACGACTCGCAACAGCGACCACCGTCGCGGCCGTACTCGAAGACACTCGCGCCGACGGTTCGACCTTCACCTATACTCAGGAACTTCCGTCCGACGACTTCGGGCGGATTCCCTGGGGGAAGATCGATGCCATTCACGAGGCCCTCTGGTACCCGGCGGGTCGTCCCGAGCGAGGGTTCTACTCGAGGATGACGCTCCTCCTGCCCGAGTTCATGCATGTCCGGGTCTTCCTGGACACGTGGAACAACGGCATCGGTGTCTACTCCACTCTCCGTGGCGAGACAGTGACCATCGGTGTCAAGGGCGCCATGAACAGGCGGCCGGATCGTGAAGCCATCGTCTGCAGCAGTGAGGATGAGGCCATCGCGAAGGTCATCGAGAGCATCGACGAGATCTTCGACGAGTACAAGGCCGAGATGCGCTACCACGCCGACGACGACCTGTACGACTACGGCGACAGCCGCTTCGACCCGCTCGACGAGCGCAACTACCCGCTCGACGAGCGCTGATACAAGCCCCAACGGGCTCCCTACGCTACACGCGTGGGGAGCCCTGCGGGGCATCTTCATGTCCAAAACTAATCTATGTCTAACCCTAACAACCCCAGTCTTTCACTACTCTCGTACCAAGCAATTATTTGCTTAAAGCCCGCTATGGCTTCTTGAGGTGGCACATCCTCTACCCGACTCCAAAACATGGCACCGGTAAGACCGTCTGGTTCAGAGAACTTTTGTAATTCCCTGGCTTCAAACAGACTGATAGCTAGGTGTTCTGTAATCTTCTCGCCATCCCGAACAATGCTGTCTACCTGGCCTATATAGCTAAGATTTGCCCGGTAGCCCGCCTTAAAAATCAATTGATCGGCAGCCGAATCGCGTACAGAAAGGTTGTATAGTTGACGCCCAAAAGGAAGGCTCACCAACCCTCTATACGGTTGTCTACGCCACCTAAAGAGCAAGTACTCACCTTTGTCGTTATGACTCACTACCATTACCATAGGCCGAGGCAACTTACGGGGATTCATTTGTTTTGTTTGACTCAAATCTGCTACAAAAACTTTACCGCTCGCAGTCAGTACATAACCATCTTTATCGCGATTTATTAACCCTTGCTTTTCCAACACCCTCGCATGGTATTGGAACAAATTACCGTCCACGCCATCGGGTATAAGATCTTTGTAGCGTAAGCGATCGCTAAAGGCAAGCTGCTTAAGAATATGTCGCTCTATCCAGTGCATAATTCTAGCATATACCGCCCAGGTAGTTAGTACAAAACGTTTTGCTATTGGTCCTAAGACTTTGAGTTCAGACTATAAGTGTACCTTGAAAATATCAAAAGGACACCCATGACAGCACCATACATCTGCAATGTAAAGGTTGGCGAAGATCAACGCTCTACCTGCGAGCGCGAAGCCAATCATGACGGAGTGCACATTGTTTTCGTCTTTGAGAGTAAGCACCCAATCATGTACTCTCGAGAAGACCCCACCCAGTTTGCGTTCGGCCACTGTGAGACTTGCTATGAGCTAATTACGGAGACAAACTCCGGGGCTGGGTACGCCAGTGCTATTTATTGCAAACGGCACCTTGGCCCAGTTCAAGAGGCACACCGCGAAAAGATGACTTGCAAAAACTGTGGCACCTACGGTAAGACCGAGATGCGCAACTACAGCATGATGTGGCACGAAGCGGACATTCACTGTGCCAATTGCGGTACGTTCCTGCGATACTGGGACGCAGGTTAGGCCCCTTTGGGATCTTCGCTTCTTGAGTGAGGAGGTTCCCACTAGGGGCCTCTTCACCATACGATACCTACATGAATGTTATTGATAATTACAAGTAAAAGTGTTATCATTTGGCTTCGCTCACAACACTGTTCTAAGGGGGTAGTTTGAGCGTTTTTTACATGGTGCTAGCGCAGCAGCAAGTGCAGCCGATCCAGATGAACGTCGTAACACTCATCAAGTCGGGGTTGTGCGTTGGGGCCGCCATCTTCGTCCTGATCTTCGGGATGTGGATTACCAGGCCAAAGAAGCAGGCGCCCACGCGCAACAAGGAGCGGCCGGAGGAACGCAAGTCGTTCCCCATCGCTCTCGAGTATCCGTACGTCAAGAGGCACATCAAGGAGCGCTCGACGCAGCAGTCCCACTCCTAGCCAACCACCAGCACCACCCACCACGCCGTTTCGCCCATACAGAAAGGATAACCTCCTCTCACTCGGGTGAAGCGGCGCACCCATTTAAGTCTAAATGTACACACCAAAACTAAACGTTATTGACTAACGAAAATCCCCGCTTTACACGGGGATTTTGCCAATGTAGTAAAGCCTGTTTATGGCCTAAAGTACTGCTTAATCTTGGCTTTAGCACGCTGGGCCTTCAGCCAGCTCTCTAGGTCGGTGCCTTTGAGGAGTATATGAGAGGCCTTTACTTGATCATCCTTCTTGTCGGTCACTTTAATAATGTGATAGCCGTACTGGGTTTTTACAATGCCACTTACCTGACCTACTTCGAGCGCAAAAGCAGCTTTTTCGAACTCTGGGACCATTTGACCCTTACCAAAGAAGCCTAGGTCACCACCATTAGACGCACTACCATCTTGTGAGTACTTTTTGGCTAGCTCGGCAAAGTCACCACCTTCTTTAATCTGCTTGAGCACGTCCTCGGCTTGCTTTTGAGCGCCACCATTAATACTTGGGTCGGCAGCTATCTTCTCGCCTAGCTTCTTTTGGAGCAAGCTCTGGCGCACCTTGTCGCGGAAGTCCGCTACCGTCCAACCATACAGCTTAGTCAGGGTAGATTTAACCTTGTCAATGCCGCCGGCATTCTTAACCAAGTCGTTAAACTCACTATCGACTTCCTTGTTGGTAACCACCACCTTGTACTTCTTGGCCGACTGCTCTACGAGCAGGTTGTCCTCTTGCTGCTTAATAAGGTCTTGCTTGAGTTGAGCAAGCTTCTTTTTGCCATCAGCGCTCGTTAAGTCTTGCCCCTGTGAGGTATAGAACTTCTGTACACTAGCAAGCTCAAACAAGTAGTCTTTGTAGCTGGTCGTGTTCCATATAATGTTGCCGTTTACGCTCGAAACTGGGTATGGCACTACGCTGGCTACAATCCGAACCGCACGATTAGTCTGCTTGTATTTGTATATAAGCACACCGAATAAAATAGTCGAAGCCAACACTACCGCCACTACGCCAGCCACTACAGCACCCGTGGTCTTCTTGCTCGGGCCGTTCTTTACTCCAAGTTTATTAAGGCGCTCCTGAAAGCTTGGTTGCTTAGAGTCAGCCGAAGCTGGCTTAGCTGCGGCATCATTCTTCTTGGCTTCTACTTTAGAGGCTTTGGCAGGCTTGGCTTGCTTGCCGCTCGACTGTTTGAGTTTAGACGGCTTGGTCTCCTTAGTCGATTTCTTAGTGTCTTTAATGTCTGGATCTTGTGCCATAATCGTGTGTTCTACCCTTGTATTAGTTCCTATTATTTACCTACCATACTATCACGAAGCCGGGGGCGGTGTCGAACCATGCTTGTGTACGGCTGCCAGGATTTGCTGCTGAAATACCGCCGGTCGATGCACGAAGTTAAGGTTTAAATCCCCAGCACCAGATAGCGTCTGTACCAGCACATCGCCATAACCAAACACCGAGGCGTTAAAACCACTAATTTGGTAGTTAACACTCTGGATGTTGTTGAGCGCAAGCTCGGATACAGAGCGGTTAAAGAACCCGCGCTGCTTAATTACAATCAGCCGGCTCGAGGTAAGAATGAACACACTATAGTACCAGCTGGCCCAGTGCCAAATGGCGTAGAGCGCGAACGCTACAAAGCCGATTAGCATGAAGTTCGTAGTGGGCCCCACCAAGCTAGTAGCATAGTTATTGGCCAGCGACCAAGGTAGCATAACCAGCACTATCACCACTCCCCCTATAACTATTTGGTGACGCAAAGCGACTATGAACTGGCGCACCACTGCCAGCACCTTTTCGTTGTCGTGCTGGCCTGGGAATTGTCGATTGTGCGAGAGGTCACGTTTAACTGGTTTGTTAGCGTTCGCCATGATAGCCACATTGTAGCAGCTTATGCTTGGATTATGCCAGATAATTGCAGATTACTTAACTACGACTTGCATTATAATATAATACAGACAACCCAGCCTTCTCAGCGCTGAGAAAACTGGGCAGGGCGCTTACGCAGCCCTTGTGTCCGCTACAGCTGTACCCACACGGGATCGTCACGATGATCACCATAGGCATCCAAGTACCCCCTGGCGCCCTGAGGAATGACCTCGAGTGGACCGCCGGTCAGTGGCATTGCCTTTCGGTAGGCTTTGCCCCGCTCCAAGCTGTCAGCAATTCTGCTGATTGGGTGCCCCAGTTGGTCGGTTAGAACCACCCCCTGGCCCTTCAGCCAAGGCCTAAGGGCATCCCTAGCCGGCGTTTTGGCACTGCTGCGCACCCAGTAGGAGCCTTCCTTGCCACCCGTATGAACTCGGAACTGGAAGAAGTTCGGAGGCTTGAGCGGCTTCTTGGCCTTGGTACTCTTGCCCTTGGCCGGGTGTCGGTCCGAAGCCTCTACGAGCTCCTCGGGCGATGGAACCTCCTCCAAGTAGATGTCATCCTCGTCGGGCGGCTCGCCGACCTGCCCATCGCCCAAGTAGGGCGGGAACACCACATCTGGATCGCCCAACTGATAACCACAGACTGGACACCGATTCAATGCTTCGACCTCTAGAATCGAAGCATCACAGCTTGGACACTGCATAGCTCCTATCCT
This sequence comes from uncultured Candidatus Saccharibacteria bacterium, assembly GCA_964600985.1. Taxonomy (GTDB): domain Bacteria; phylum Patescibacteriota; class Saccharimonadia; order CAILAD01; family JADZBC01; genus CAYPSN01. The sequence goes on along the minus strand of CAZRJR010000002.1, from coordinate 165,909 downwards.
TTCGATCTTGCGATATAGATGTACATGCGGACGCCCTCAGAATACAACGCTTACGCTTCTTTGTCAAGCCCCTCTAGGTCTTTGGTCTGCACGAAGTGCTATAATAAGTGCTCGGTGTTAATCTTACACGCCCTGGTAGCTCAGTGGATAGAGCGTCTCCGTCCTAAGGAGAGCGTCGGGGGTTCGATTCCCTCCCAGGGTACCAGCACTTATCCACAGTTTCCAATCTGTTGGCTTTATGAATTATTGCCGGGACCACATGTTATATAGAACCATCGGATGTTATAGGCACAAATGAAAAGGCGGCCTGCACATTTCTGTGCAAACCGCGCTTGGGGTGTGAGCCTCTTGGCTCCAGAGACACCCCTCCTCTTGCATGCCATGAACCGTCAGCCGACAGCGACACCGCCAGGGGTGAAGCACGCGGCCTGCGCCTCGGGGTCCGTCGGCCAGCAGGTGCTGACCGTATCGATCATCTTCAGCGCCGTCGCGAGATCGGTCTGGACCGACTGCAGACCTGCCCCGAGAAGGAGCGGATCGTCCTCGGTACCGACGAAGGTGATCGACTCCTCGTGGCTGCCCACACCGCAGGCGAAGGTGAACATGAGCCGGCCCGCCGTCACGAAGGTCCGCAGGGTTGTGGGCGTGTCCCCCCGGTCCTGAAAGGTCCCGCTCATGCCCGACGTGATCCCCCCGTTGATGACCTCGAAGAGGCCGGAGGAGAAGACGTCTTGGACGAACCTACGGAAGGCCAGCTCGACCATCCGGACTTCGGCCATGAAGAGCATCTCCACCTTGCTGCAGGTGGCTTCGTGGACGCCTACTCCTCGCAGCATCCCGTCGATGGACTGGACCCAGAGGACCTGGTCCGTTGACGGGATGGCCCCGATCCTGGAGGGATCTCCGAGCACGAGGCCGGTCTGCATCTCGAGCAGCTCACGGATGTGCGCAGTGGCGTGGTCCTCCGAGCTGAGGAGATCCATGAACCCGTCGAGCATCAGCTGCGGCAGGTAGGCCTCCATGTCCCAGAAGTCGTACTTCCGGTCGGCGGCGATGTCCGTCTTGCGGAAGTAGTTGATGTAGTGAGCGGCGAGAGGCTGCTGGCCCTTCATCGTGAGCTGACCGCTCGCGATGAAGGAGTCCAGCGAACTGATAAACGCGTGCTTCTTCATTGCATGTCCTTCCCGCCGTGAGGCTAAGGATAGATGGGTGGCTTCAAGGTGGGTGTATACTATCACTTTCTATTGCTTTTGTAAAGTTTTAGTGGTATTATATGTAAGTTCCGAAGACTAGCCAATGGTGGCATAACCACCGAGTAGAAGGAGAATCCATTGGCCGACACCAGCCAGCCTGTCTGCATCTCGTCAACCGAGGGTCAGTGCCTCCAGTCTTGCCCTCACATCCGTGCAGCAAGCAACAAGATCTGGCGCGAGACCGAGTTCGCAGAGCCCCACGAGAGAGATCGTGCTTGGGCACAAACCGAAGCACCATTCCGTTCTCAGGCGAGCGGTTGCCCAGGCCCTACGGGCAAGGCAAAGCTCGAGAAGGTGCCCTACAGGCTCCAGTGGCTCCGGAACCTGCTTGGGATGTCCACATACAAGCTGATCACCATCATCCGCTACGAATGTGGCAAAGACCACTAGCCCGCATGGGCCGTCTGCTGGAGCGTCATTCCAGCATCACCCAAGTTCATAATTATATTATTGTGAGTTTAGGTGATAAGTTCCAAATCTCAGACAGATGGCGTACCAGCACTTTTTACACCCTTACGCTTGCAAAATGCATGCAGCTATTCAATAATCTGCTCATGTGTGGGTGCGAAATCCGTATTACACTGTCCTTAAGGGGAAACTATGAAGAAGGTGTTCAAGTTGGTTGGCAAAGCCGCAGTTGCGGCCCTAGCCACCTTGGTGGTGATCGAGTTCTCTTATGAAGCAAGGGGCTACGATCCCTTTGGGCACAAGAACAAGATCAGCCGATCGGATGCTGAAAGGACTGCTCTCTACAGCGCTCTGGCTGCCGTAGGCACTGTGGGTGTTAGTCGTAGGATTGCCCACGGGCTCTTCTTGAAGCGGGCAGCACGATGATCCACGCGCTGATCGAAACGCTGGTCAAAGCTCTGCTGGGAGTAATCGTGACAGAGTTTGCCTCGTGCATCCTCCGACGCATCTTCTCCATGAGTGGCGAGCGACTGACCGGCTTGCAGCCGGGCCATACATGACAAGTTGGTCGTGGCGAGTCGGCTTTGCTATAGGTCGGCTCGTACGGATACTAATCCGAACCATCAGCAAGTAGCGGGATTACGGCATTGGACCGGTCCCGCAGAATAATCGAAAACCCCGAGGTCACTCGGGGTTGCGTCTTTTAGTTATTCGGAGGCTGGCTTGGACTTCTTGCCATACCAATCTTTGGTGAACAACACTTCGTCTTCAGCCGCGTGATAGTCTACAATGTCAGCTTCGTCGAACCAAATGTTGATCTCACGCTGAGCGTTCTCGGGCGAATCACTGGCATGGATAATGTTCTTAATCGCCCAATCGCCCGCGTCCGAAAGCTCATAGGACTCGAGCGAGTAATCAAAACCAATTGTGCCCACATCTGCCTGCAACGGGCTGGTAGCACCACGCATTTTACGCACAATCTCGATCACATGCGGGCCTTCTAGTATCATGGCTACAACAGGACCGGCACCCAATGATTCCATAAGCTTACGGCGAGTATTGAGGCCAAACTCTCGCGGAGAATCTAGGGGCGGCTTAATACCCTTTTCTACATAGCTATTGTAGGTATTAGTGCCGCTCCCTACCAACCATTCCTCACTGTCGGTATAGTGTTGCTCTACATGACTCTTGGTTGGTTGGACCATCTTGAGCGCCACAATCTTAAGTCCTTTACGCTCAAAACGGGTCATAATCTCACCGACTAACTTACGCATAACCGCATCAGGCTTAATAAGCACCAGTGACTTTTCTCTACGAATCTGTTCAAACTTCTTTAGATCTGGTTCCATATTTCTCCTTTGGTATTTTAGCTTACTATTGTAGCAGCTTTAGCCGGGTGGCTGCCATGGGCTTTGTGGCTATGAGCATAGAGCGCGATCATAAGGATACTTAAATCTGCCGGGGTAATCCCCTGCATCTTGCCGGCTTGAGCCAACGTAGTTGGCTGCATTTCCTCGAGCCGCTTACGAGCCTCGTTACGCAAGCCGCGCACCAATGCGTAATCAAAGTCCCCTGGAATTGGATGGCCCGCCTTTTCGTGCAACCGCTCGGCGTCACGCTGCTGGCGGTCAAAGTAACCGCTATATTTAGCCTCGAGTTCGATTGTCTGTATCGCCTCGGGCGCAATACTTAGATTTTGCTCCTTCACTAAATCTACAAGCTTTACCTCCGGTCTTGCCAGATATGTATAAAGCGATATCTTCCCATTTGGTTGCGAGATCTTATGGCGCTTGAGTATGGCTATACCTTCGCTCGTGGCAGCCTGCTTAGCAAGCACTAAATCGTAAGCCTGTTTGCTAGCTAAGCCAATGTCGTAACCGAGCTTGGTAAGGCGCATATCGGCGTTATCGTTGCGCAAGAGTAACCTGTACTCTGCCCGCGAGGTAAACATTCTATATGGTTCCACGTGAGTTTTAGTCGTTAAATCCTCGATCAGCACGCCGATGTAAGCTTGAGTGCGATCAAGGGTAAACTCACTCTTGCCAAGTGCCTTGCGAGCTGAATTTATGCCGGCAATTAAGCCCTGTGCGGCGGCTTCTTCGTAACCCGTTGTACCGTTCATTTGACCTGCAAAGTATAATGATTGAACAACTTTTGTTTCCAATGTGAGCTTCAGTTGATATGGCAAGAAGTAGTCATACACCACCGCGTATCCATGCGCCAAAAAGCGTGCTTTTTCTAACCCCGGAACAGAATGAATGATTTCCTCTTGCACTTCCTCGGGGAAGGCCAATGATCCGCCTTGAATATACATTCTCTCCCCATCAGGACCGTCTGGCCGGCCCTCGGGCTCTATAAACAGCGGATGGCGTGACTTATCGGGGAAGTTCGCTACCTTGAGATCGAGTGACGGACAACTTCGAGGCGCGCGCTCGGTGATCATGCCCGAGAATACTGGCGACTTTTTAATGTTACTAAGGATTATTTGGTGAGTTTTTGGCGTAGTATAGGTTAAATAACAGGGCTCTTGGCTACTAAGAGGCAGTACTTCCCTATCTGGATAGCTAAAGCTTACTGGCCCGGCGCTGCCAGGTGCTAACTCCATCTTGGTGTAATCAATACTGTCGCGAGCTATACGCGGTGGCGTACCTGTCTTGAGCCGACCATGCTTGAGGCCGAGTCGTGCGAGCGATTCAGTGAGGCCGCCGACTGAATCCTCATCTATTCGTCCGCCCTTACGCACCACCCTATCACCTACCACGATTTCACCGTTCAGAAACGTACCGGCGCAAATGATTACACTTTTGGTAGTTATTATGCCCCGCTTAGAGGTTTCTACACCTGTTATTGCACCATTCGAAGCCTCGACGCCGTGCACTTCGTCTTCGAGTAAATCTAGTCCTTTGGTGGCCTTGAGCACCTTGAGCATATTGGCATTATAGGCTGGCTTGTCTATTTGGGCTCTATAGGCCCGTACAGCCGGCCCTTTGGATGTATTGAGCTCCTTGAGCTGAATGGCGCTCTGGTCCACTACGTCGGCCATAATGCCGCCTAGAGCGCCAATCTCGCGCACTAAGTGCCCTTTGCCTGGGCCACCAACCGATGGGTTGCATGGCAGAGTTGCCACCTTAGTTAGCGTGGTAGTAATTAGTGCCGTACGAGCACCTAGTTTAGCCGCCGCTACAGCTGCCTCACAGCCTGCGTGCCCAGCACCGACTATCACTACGTCGTATTCAGTTGTGTTTTGAGTCTTATTAGCCATACAAATTGAGGCTAATTATAGCTGAAAAAGAGCCTTTTAGCCAGCGGCACCCTTGCAGCTCCCCGCGACATTCGAAGATCAGGAAGACTGATTGTGAAGCATCAGAATGAGCTAACCACGAGAGTCGTTGGGACTCGCAGTGGGAGCGAATATCTGCATAATGAGCAGCTCAGACGTTCCTAGACCTGAGCCCCATGTCGCAGATACTTTTGACTACTTTTGGTATCTTCAAAAGTAGTAATAGTTAGGACAATAGCTTCTTTAACACATTCGTTCTTTTGAAAAGACCAAAAGAACCCAAAGTCTTTCCGACCACGGGTTCGCAAACAAGGATTCATCTCATACTTCGACTTGCTATCATTTGGCTGCGGGATCGCTATCGCTAAGTCCTCGCCAATGCTGAAGTCTCAGATTCACTGATCCTGTTGCTCCAAGGTCGGGGTTAGCGACAGGCAAACATATTCCTCGACAAGCTCGGAATGACAAGCAGGAGTGGTAAAATACCCCGACTCTTGCCTCTCAACCTGAAACAGCTTAAGCTAAGGGTATGTTTAGTGATTATATGAGTGACTTTCTGGAATACCTCGAGGTTGAACGTGGACGAAGTCTTAAAACCATCGAGAACTATTCCCACTACCTGAACCGCTTCGATGAGTTTGCTGGCGAGATAAAGGTAAGCAACATTACCTCTGAGCTCATGAGTAAGTGGCGGCAGTGGTTGAATCGCTACGTAGGCGAGGACGGCCGCACCATAAGTCGCACCACCCAAAATTACCACCTTATAGCTATGCGTAGCTTTTTGCGCTACCTGGCCAAACGCGATATTAAGAGCCTCAGCCCAGATAGAATTGAACTAGCCCAAGCCAAGCGGCCTCAAGTAAGCTTCCTGGACAAAGACGAGGTACACCGGCTCATGGAAGCGGTAAAAACCGATACCAACACCGGCTTGCGCGACCGAGCCATACTAGCCCTATTGTTTTCAAGTGGCTTGCGAGTATCCGAGCTGGTAGCGCTCAATCGCAATAGCATCAACCTTGAACGAGGCGAATTCAGCATTCGTGGTAAGGGCCAGAAGGATCGGCCGGTATATATTAGCGACTCGGCGAACTACATGCTCTCGGAATACCTAAAGGCACGCAAAGATGACTTTGACCCGCTCTTTATACACTACAGTGGCAGCAAAAGTGAGCTTGAAGGTGGAGAGTATACCCGCCTAACCACACGTAGTGTACAACGGATTGTAGAAAAGTACGCCAAGCAAGCCGGCATAACCAAGCACGTTACTCCCCATACATTGCGCCACAGCTTCGCCACCGACTTACTCATGAACGGTGCGGATCTACGTAGCGTACAAGGGCTGCTTGGTCATTCCAACATCGCCACTACCCAGGTATATACCCACCTAACCGATCCACACCTAAAGGACGTGCACAAAAAGTTCCACTCCGATAACAGTTAGCGCGCTCAGCTATCTATGGGGCAGATGGATTCTCGCACTGCTGGTTATTCTTCCCATCCCCACCGTTCACTGGTTTATTATCGGCGCCCACCTGGAGATCCTTACAAATATTAGTGCCGGAGAACAGAACGTTATCAAGGTAGCTAATGGAGTTATTATGGGTTAATTCCTTCTTAGCAATTACACGACGATACAAATTGTTGCTACGTGCAGTTACATCGATGGTAGCGTAGGGAGCTTCGAGCTTCAGCAGCTTATCAGCTGCATCATAAAATCGTAGTTGGTAGGGCAAATTATTGTATCGAGCTGTTAGCTTTACTGAGTAACTGTCACTCGCCGGGTTACTGCCCGCTGCAGCAGTTTGTAGATCTACCTTTCCTACCGCCGAGGTACTACCAGTCCAGCACTTATAGCCACCGCCAGAGGGCGATGCCCCATTGCAAATAGTGCTTATGCCTGCGACACTGCCACCAGGGTTAACTAAATAGCGAGCCAGAGGCAGGCCATAGTCATCACCTGAGTTTAAGGGATTGATTGTGCCGCTCGACCACCACGCGTAACTCACCTCTACTGCTGCTGGAGCAGACCACTCCCCACTCGATAATCCTGGCCAAGGAGGAACTCCTGGAAGTGGATTGCCTTGAGATGACGATCCCCACTCTATGGACATTTTAGCAACTTTAGCAGGACTCCCATCATCGTATTTTGCCCCACTTAAATTTATACGATCTGACTGGTCTCGCCCCAAATTACCCACAATCTTGTCATCGAGTCCTGCCGACACAGTAGCACACGTAATTGCCAAATTGGTATCAATAATAATTTCGGGCTTTGGGGTATTCGAGCCAGGGTCGGCATTACAAGCCCCACGTGCCTGCACAGCGCCCCCTGGGGCAATTTCACTGGCAAGCGTGTTCACGTAGCCCTCAGCGGCCTTAAGCGCCCTATTGGACTGCTCTACGTTACTTGCCTGCCGCAGCTCACGCACGGAGAGAGTAGTTAGCCCACCTACTATACCAAGAAGCACTATGGCCAAGATAACCGTGGTAAGGAGGGAGGCCCCGCCTCGCTGTTTACCCATAGTTAGTCGAGACCGTTTCATACTCCTTATGCTACCACCATTAGCTTTAAAATCAAACATATTGCTGCTCCAGCACTACTGTACCCCTACCATAGCGGTGGAAGTAAGTTTAAATTGATTGCTAAACTGTCGTTGTCGTACCGATGCAGCACCAGCCCCGCGTTCTATGCCCAGTGTAATACGTACCGATGGCGCAGCAGGATTGCCAGCACCGTCTACTTGCTGTAATTGCCTTGGCCAAAATACACTTACATCGGTTGATTTACCGCCGCTCATAAGGTCCTTTGTGGTAGTGGTATCATAGCTTAGGTCTGCAGGTGTCAGGACACTACACCTCGTCGCATTCGTTATATTGGTACGCATAAGGTGTTTCGCTGGGCCACCAGCTACCAAGGCCTGATAGTAGCGTACATCACCATCCGGCGTGCCCTCTAGGCAAAGTGATCCGTCGCTTAGTACTCTTGCAACCGATGCGGCACGGATATTCCTGGTTAGGCCCTCCACGATTGCCCGCACCTGCTGTTGATTATCACGACTCACATTGGCTTGATTGTATATTGTCATAGCGTTTAGTAAGCCCGACACTGCAATCACTAACATTACGGAAAACGCCGCCATAGCAAACATGAGCTCTATAAGTGTGAACCCCTTGGGGTGCTTCGTAGTGTTCTTACATCGCTTCTGCATTGCTCATTGCTCCCTAATGGTAACTACCTGGCTACTCGTTTCGGGAGTATTTGAACCCAACGGCAACCAACTCACGGTAATCTTAACTGTACAAGTTTTTATAGGTGGGGACGCGAGAATACCACAATTAGGCGAACTCACAGATTCAAATTTAGCACTATACTTATTTACCCCCATATCTGCGCCCACGTTATTACAGCCAGCTGTATCTATATTCCAAGCATCACTACCAGATATGACCATGCATTTACCCTGCGTTACGGCCTCGTTAATCTCATCGTTAAACGACGAATCAAATGTCTTGGGAAAGCTATATGCCTTAAGTGCTTCCGCCTGTTGGGCCACGAGCCCTGCTGCTTGCGTACGCTCACCCGCCAACCGAGACGTTCGCCATGCGGTAATAGCCCCCGTGGTAATTACCATGAGTATGCTTGCCAGTATTGCCAAAGCAAATATTACCTCTATGAGGGTATCGCCCCTACGAGCCCATGTGTGGCGCCTTATGCTCCTTATCACTGCTTCAGCTCCATGCTGCCGCCCGCTAGATCAATTACAATACTAGCTTTATACGCTGCGTTGTCCTTACCTTGAAATTTCAGAGTAAGAGTTCCTGATTGCGAGCTAGCGTAACTAGCATACGCCATGGCGGGAGTAAAAGTCCCAAAAAAGTAACCCCCACTAGCATCACTAAAGTAAGCCTGCTTAAAGAAAAATGGCGGCGTAGTTGCGTTAGGGTTTGCGTCATCGTTATTATGACGTACAAAATTAATCATCGCCCTGTCGGCGTTGGGCCCAGATGGCGGTACTATTCCTGCTAAAACGACTGCAGACGGTAACGATACTTGTTTCTGTCGAAGGGCACAGACTACGTTATTCCAGGGCGTACCAGCACCCCTCTTAATGACGTATTCATAGTAAGCAGTAGAAGTTGCTGGGCTACCACTGGCTCCATAGCTTGTTGCCTTCGAACAACTATCTCCCCCAAAGTTAGCGCTAGCACTAAGCCCAAAGCTAACACCTTTGCCTACGATTTCCTCTCCATCCCTTGGGCAGCCGGCTAAATCACGTTGATTAGGGTTGGTAACTGTAGCATCGCAATTAGACCCGACCAACTGCCCACTGGCAGCTTCGTTTTGCACCTGGCGTAAATTATTTAGTACCTGCTTCATACTATTGTCGAATTCTCCACGGCCGCGATTATTTATGCCACCTAGAGCCAACACAATCATGAAGCTCGAAATTGCCAGTACCAGAATCAGCTCTACGAGCGTCACGCCTCGCTGCTTAGTAATTGCCTGTGTAATTCTGTGTGAGGTAGGTAGTCTGACCATTGGTAGTGATTCTAAGTCCAATTATTACTTTGATTGATATTATAACACTTATGCTAAGCACCGCCCAACGCTAATCTAACTTGTTTACAGGCCCCTTAGAGCGCTAAATACATACGCACCAGCCAATTACCCACAAATAGCCCTATAAACGTCCCTGCGATCAGGAAGGGCCCTAGCGGAATAGCGTCTTTGCGGCTGCGCCGGTGGGTACCAAGTAGCCACAGTGACACCACCGCTGCGATGTTAAAGCTAAAGAACAGTGCCACCAGTAGCTGCGCCCAACTCAGCATTAGCCCCATAACTATTGCCAGGCGGATATCGCCATCCCCTAGCCATGTACCGCGCGACACAGCCCACAACGCCGCAAAGAACCCAGCAAACACCACTGCGGCTAGTCCACGAGCCAGCAATACGTTGTGGCCAAAGTATGTGCTAAGCATCACTACGTAGCTCACAGCCACAGCTATAGCCGGCAGCATAAATGCGTCGGGCAGGAGCATCCAACGCCAATCGTACACCAAGCTAGCTATGAGTAAGCTACCCACCACTAGCCATACGGCGAGGGTAAATACTGCCAAACTATTCCCTACCCCAATGAGTGCAAACAGGCCAGCAAACAACGCGCCTGTAGCCAGCTCTACCAGTGGGTACTGAGCCGATATATGCTTGCCGCAATGCCTACATTTACCGCGCTGCAAAGCATAGCTGAGCACAGGAATCAATTCGTACCACACTAGCTGCTTATGGCACCTAGAGCACTCTGAGCGGCCAGTAACAAAGCTTTTGCCGCTATGCGTACGCAACACGACTACATTCAGGAAGCTACCTATAAATAAGCCAAGGAGGCCAAAAAGGATAATCATTATGGATTGAGCTTATAAACTCCTGCTTCTAGGCAAGTTTCTAAATGATATGTAGTTGGAGCGGTAGTGCTGTCGACAATGTAGCCGATATATTTTGTAAAACAAGCTGCCGGATTAAGGGGAGTATCCTGATAAAGTATTACGTAATTAGCATCAGCCGAAGGGTCTTTGAACTTGTTTATATCTAGATAACCATCTGTAAAAAGCTGACCTCCAGGTGCAACATCTGGAGCGATGGGAAGGGCGCCATTATGATTACTCGCCCACTGATCTATTGCAGTTGCAAGCTTATTTGTATCCGCTCGGCGAGTAGTATCGCGACTGTTGCGCTGTGCTGCACTAGCCGCCACAAACACCAAGGAGATTATGAGCCCAGCAATTGCTAGAACGATTATGAGTTCAACAAGAGTAAACCCTTTACGAAGTTTTTGCATGTTCTTACTTTAATATAATGCTTATGTTTACGCAACTTAAAAACGCCCGACAATAAATCGGACGTTTTTGTAATCAAGGTAACTAGTTACTGATACAGACCGCTTTATTAGCAGATTCAGACCAGTATACAGCCGCAATACTACTAGCTCCAGCCCCAGAAGCCGTCATTGCTCCCCCGCTACAAACACGACCAAAAGTAACCATTGGATGATCATTGACGGTAGTCACTGCAGTATCACCAAGCCAAAATGCTTTACCTGCATGACCTGTGACATTTTTAAAATACTTGCCGAAGTTACCACAAGAAGTTCCGCCATCTAAGTCGCATCCTGTTTGAAACTCCCCGGGAGTCGCAAGCACTGCAGCCGTTATTGTCCCGCCATTATCAGAAAGGTAATTTTGTGCGGCAGCAATCGCCCTGCTAGCTCCCTGCTTTGAGGCGTTATCTCGCTGGCTTTTTTGGGCACCTTGTACGGCTAAGAACACAATAACAAGTATCAAAGCTGCAATGGCGAGCACGATCACAACTTCGATCAGCGTAAAGCCTTTCTTTTGTTTCTTTAGGTTTGTTAATAAGTTCATGCTATCTCCTTTGTAATATATTCTAAAGTTCTTATGCTAAGATTAGTGGATTTGCGCTAGCTCGTCAAGCTTTATTTTGTCTGCGTTTGCACACTGCCTGCCGGGTTGGTGTCTACACCGCCGCCAACCAAACTGTATACTGGCAGCAGAATCGCCGCGATCATAAAGAACACCAAACCACCGAGCACGATCATCATGGCCGGCTCGATGATGGTAGATAGGTTCTTAACCGTCTGGTCTACCTCGTCTTCAAAGAAGCTGGCTACCTTGTCGAGCATGTCACCCAGCGTACCGGAATCCTCACCTATGCGAATCATTTGCGGCACCAGCGGCAGCACATACTTGTGATTACTCAGTGTGGTAGAGAGTGCTTTACCCCCTTTAACTTGCTGCGCAGCACCATCGATTATGTCCTTAATAATCACGTTGTTTACTGCCTGGCCGGTAATGTCGAGTGCCTCTAACATAGGCACACCACTGGCTACCAGCGACCCCATAGTGCGGGTAAAGCGCGCCATGTACACCTTGCGGAACAGCTTGCCAAATATGGGCGCATTGAGCTTAAACCGATCTATAGTCTTACGACCGCTTGCTGACTGTATCCAAGCCCGAATACCAAATACAATTGCGATAATAATAAGCAGTGTAAGCCACCAGAACTTAATGGTAAACTGCGAGCCAGCCAGCAGTACCTTGGTATAAATCGGTAACTCCTTATTAAGACTATCATAGAGAGTGGTAATTTGCGGCAATACATAAACCAGCATAAAGCCAATTACTACTATAATCACAGCGAGTACCAGGAGTGGATATATAAGTGCGCCACGTACTTTAGAGGCAATTGCTTGGTCCTTTTCCTGCTGGTTGGCCAGGCGTTCTAACACTACATCCAGCGTCCCAGAAGTTTCACCAGCTTTTACTAGGCTCACGTAGGTATGGTTAAACACCTCGGGGAACTGACCAAACGAGTCGGCCAAGCTGGTACCACCTTCTACCGAGGCAACGATCTTTTGCAGGATTGATTTGAACTTCTCGCTATTAATTTGGTCAACTGCGGTAACGAGGGCCTGAGTAATAGGTAGGCCAGCCTTAATGAGAGTGGCTAACTGGCGAGTAAAGATCACTCGATCATGCGGGCGCACCTTCTCGAGGGAAGAAAGATCTATCCCTAAGAAGCCGGCCTTTTTAGCCAAGGTGATCTTGACTGGTACTAGGTCCTTTTGCATGAGCAGGTCGGCGGCGGCAATATCGTTGTCTGCCTGAATATTTCCTTTTACAATCGAGCCTGTGCCTTGCTCGCGTGCCGTGTATACGTAGTCTAGCATCCTAGCCCCTCATAAGCCGTTCTAGCTCCACAAGATCGACTGCGTAGTTCTTGGCTTCTTCGAACGTAATTTTGCCCGACTGCACGAGTGATACAAGCGTGCGGTCCATGGTCTGCATGCCATACTCCGCACCAGTTTGTATAGCAGCATCGAGCTGGTGAGTCTTGGAATCTCGAATGATATTGCGAATGGCCGAGGTGGCAACCATAATCTCGGCAGCGGCAATGCGGCCACCACCCACCATCGGTATAAGTCGCTGCGCCACAATCGCCTGCACTATACCAGCTAACTGTACGCGAATCTGCTGCTGCTGGTATGGCGGGAATACATCTATAATACGGTCGATAGTTTGGGCAGCGCTGTTGGTGTGTAGGGTTGCCAGAACTAGGTGGCCAGTTTCGGCAATGGTAATAGCCGCCGAGATAGTTTCGAGATCGCGCATTTCACCAATCAGTACTACATCGGGGTCTTCGCGGAGTGCCGAGCGCAACGCTGGCGCAAAGCCGTTAGTATCAAAGTGAACTTCGCGCTGTACTACAATCGACTTTTTGTGATGATGCTCGTACTCTATGGGGTCCTCAATGGTCACGATGTGGAGCGACTTATCGTTATTAATCATATCTACCATTGCCGCCAGCGTAGTGGATTTACCCGATCCAGTCGGACCGGTTACCAACACCAAGCCACGTGGGTAGTTTGTAAACGAGCTCACCACCTCTGGCATGCCCAGCTCCTCGAGCGTGCGAATCTTGGTGGGAATGAGGCGTAGTGCTACTGCAATGTTGCCCTTTTCATGAAAGGCATTTACCCTAAAGCGACCTTTGTTGCCAAAGGCAAATGAAAAGTCGAGCTCACGGTCCTTTATGAGCAGCTTCTTCTGGTCTTCATTGAGGAGCGTATAGACCAAGCCCTCTACGTCGACTGGTTTAAGTGGGGCAGCGTCAGCTATGGGGCGTAAGGCACCATCCACACGCAGCATAGGCGGCAGCCCAACTTGCAAATGCAAGTCTGAAGCGTCGCGCTTAATTACTTCTTCTAGAAATGGTTCGATCCTGAGTTGTGTTGTAGTCGAATCCATCCGCCCTCCTTAATAATCGCTAGCTACTCTCGAAACTTCCTCGAGTGTGGTTATGCCGAGCAGCACTTTGAGCATGCCGTCCTGCTGCATGGTAAGCATGCCATCAGCCTGCGCTTGCTTCTGTATATCACTGGTAGTAGCGTGAGCCACCAACAGCTTCTCCATGGCTTCATTGAGCTCAAACACCTCGTAAATACCGGTGCGGCCCTTGTAGCCATCGGTGCACTGCGCACAACCCTCCCCCTTGTACAAAGTATAAGCTTTTTCGTTGTAGATTGGCAAATTCTCATAGCCAAGCTCTTGGGCCTTGGCAGTTGCTTCGGCCTCGTTCTTCGGTAGCACCGACGCGAGAGCTCGATTAACCATCTGCGTAGCTGCTTCCGACGATTCAAATGGCTTACGGCAATTGTCGCACACCTTGCGCACGAGGCGTTGGCCAATCACGGTATTAATGGTGGAAGCAATTAAAAAAGGTTCGATACCCATATCTAGCATACGAGGCAAAACGCCCGAGGATGAGTTAGTGTGCAGCGTAGAAAGCACTACGTGACCGGTAAGCGCAGCCTGCACCGCTAGGTCTGCCGTTTCGTGGTCACGAATTTCACCTACCATAATTACGTTAGGATCTTGACGCAGAATCGAGCGCAAACCCGAGGCAAAGGTGAGTCCCACCCCGGAGTTAACCTGAATCTGGTTAATACCATCGATCTTGTATTCTACCGGGTCTTCGAGGGTAATAATGTTAATCGCGACGTTCTTAATCTCCTGAATAACTGCATAAAGTGTAGTCGACTTACCCGACCCAGTTGGACCAGTCGAGAGGATCATACCGTGTGGCTTGTGCATGCCTTCCTGAATAAGCCGCAGCGAACGGCCCCGGAAGCCCAAGCTGTCAAGCGACATGAGCGACTCGGACTTGTCGAGAATACGCATCACCACCTGCTCACCATGGGTAATTGGCGCGATGGCAATACGAAGGTCGACTTCCCTATCTCCCACTTTGTACTGCGCCTCTCCATCTTGCGGTATACGGTGCTCGTCGATCTTAAGGTTGGAAAGAATCTTAATGCGCGAAATCAGTGGTGGCTCAGTTGTCTTGGGCAAGGTCATGGCGTCCTGTAATATACCATCGATGCGGAAGCGAATCTTGAGCTCAGTTTCGCGCGGCTCTATGTGGATGTCTGAGGCCTTAGAGTTAATCGCGTATTCCAAGATTGCATTGAGCGCTCGCGTAATCGGCGCGTCTTGAACCAAGTTCTCGACATCTTTGGCGGTTTCTTTAAACGACTTTTGGTCCTCGCCCTTTTGCCCTTCAGCTGTTGCTTGCCCAGCAGCGGTAGCCTGGTGTAGCACTTGAGCTACCTCGGCGCCTAAGCCTTCGGTATAGTTTTCGAGCACGGCATCGATTTGCGACTTGCTGGTTATATAAGTCTTGAGCTCATAGCCAGTCTTGCGAGCAATAAAGTCCACTGCCTGTAGGTTAGATGGATCCACCATAGCAACCGAGAGCACGTTGTCTTTGAGCTCAAACGGCACTGCCATGTATGTAGCCGCTACATCGCGTGGCAAGAGCTTAAGCACCTTCTGGTCGACATTGAGCGCCTTAAGGTCAGCAAAAGATGTATTGGTAGTAACCGCCACGAGCTTAACGCTGTCGTCCTCGCTCATGAGCTTACGCTCAACCAACACCTGCAGCAGTGTTTTGGTAGTATTGGCAACTTCGTTTTTGGCATCAGCCAAGGCCTCATCGTTCACCAAATGGTTATCGATGATCAGCTTCTCAATCTTTTGAGCTGTATCGCTTGGTATCACGCCGAGCACCCCTTTGTTATTGAATAATTGGTTTTGCGCCCGAGTCGGTAGGCGTGATGTCTGGCGTGTAGTCCTTTACATCGTTCTTGAGTGTACTGAGTTGGTTTTGATTAAACGTACTTTCTACTGGTCGCGGCACTTCTACCTGCACGCCGTTGTCCTTACTCGGCGGTACAAAGTAGCGATAAATCAGCGCCCCAGCGATGAGAAGAATCGTAACAGAAACTATAAGAGTAATTACATCACGTTTTTTCATTTCAGTGGCTCCATAGTACTTGCTATATTGGCCGGCGCCTGCCAGTAGGTCTTCATGCTCAAGCTAGCCGATACCGTACCAGAATTACCCGACAACGTCATACTGGTAAAGTTCATGACTCGTGCCGAGCGCTCGGTATTCTGCAAGAACACAAAGATCCTCTCGTATGGTCCTTCTATGTTCACGCTAAAGGCCAAGGCTTGTGGCTGGGCGGCAGTTGAGCTTGCAGCTGGAGTGCCTGGGGTAGTCGAAGTGGGAGTTGGCGAAGCTGCTACAGCACCGCCAGACTGCGTTACCGTCGTAACCTTTACACCACTTTCCTTGCCAATCTGCTCGAGCGAGGCTATTAAACTCTTGTAGTCCTCAGTAGTTGGTAACGCCCGCAACACCAAGTCGGCATCACTAATATTGTTAGCACCCTTAGTAGTAATGGCCGCGTAGTTTGGCTTGAGTTTCTCGAGAGCTTCCTGCTTGTCTTTGAGTGAGTTAATCAGTTTGTCTTGAGCTTTTACTTCGTTGGCCTGGCGTATGTAGGCTTGAGTAAGTCGATATACAAAGTAGCCACCGACTAAAACTACTACCGATGTAACCAAAATCATGACTGTGAGGAAGTTTTTGGTCTCCAGCTTTTCGTTCATAGAAATCGGTGTTTTCGGTCGTTCTACCTTCTTAGGCGTTGGGGCAGATTGCTGCTGTGGCGTCATGATCGTGTGCCTCCCTGTTTAGTCTTGAACAAGCTTGGATCCACCTTGAATGTCATACTAAAGGTTACCTTAGACGACGTAGCGTCGTTGCTTACCGAGCTAATCTTAACCGAGCTAAAGAGCGGCTTGCGTGCTAAGTCTGGCTGCGGCTTAAAGTTCACATTGTATTCCTCGAGTGCTTTAGAAAACACACTCACCTGCTTAATCGAGGTGGTGGTACCGCTAATAGTTGCGGTATAGTCATCTGCTAAGGCAAAGCTGGTTACCGATACATCGGCCGGAATAGTATTGCCGAAGTTGCTAAATATCTCACTAGCGTAAAGTCGGTTCTTATGGAGGGTCATAAAGCTGTCGAGGTGCTCCTGAATAGTCGCCGTTTCTTGCTCCATGTCTTTAGACTTCGCTACGTCAGCCTTGAGCTTATTGATCGATCCGTCGTTAGCCGCCTTTACTGTGGCGTTGTAGGCCATGAGAAGCAGCAGAGTGCCGATTATGGTAGCGACTACTATGCATACCGCGATCATTACCGTGGTAGCAAGCTTCTTACGCTGCTGATCACGCAGCTTACTAAGGCGAGCTTCTGGTAGCAAGTTAATGAGTATCATGCTACACCATCCCCCGCATAGCCAAGCCTAGTGCACTTGCATACGTAAGCGCCAATGGACCGAGCTTATCCTCTAGGCTTGCTGGATAGCTTACATTGGCCCACGGGTTACCGATCTCGACCGTAATACCCGTAGCATTAGCCAAGTACGCCGGCAAGCCAGGGAGTGCCGACGTGCCACCAGTCATAACAAGCTTGCCTACTTTAAGCTCAGGGTTAGACTCGTGGAAGTAATTAATCGATTTCGTGATTTCTTCTACTACGCTATCTATGGCCGGCTTAAGTGCGCCATACACTTGGCCCTCGAGCTTTTCTTGAGCCATACCGAATTTGTGCATAAACTGCTGTGCCTGCTCCTCGTCTAAGCCTAAGTTTTGGCCCAACACACGAACCATGGTGCGTGCCCCGGCATTCACGGAGCGAATTAACCGTGGTACCTGGTTAGCTACGATAGCCATATCGGTCGCTACCGAACCAAAGTCAAGCAGCATAAGTGGCTCGTGATTTGCGGTTATGAGCGAGCGAGTCTGTGCTATAGGATTCACCTCGAGCGCAGTGAGTTCTAGGCCGGCCTTTTGCATAATATTAAGGTATTTATTAGCAAGCGATATGGGTGCCGCTACCAGCAGTACCTCGATTTCGTCGGCGCTGTCGGCTTTTGGGCCAATCACCACCCAATCTAGCTTTACCTGATCAATCGCCATCGGAATGTATTTGTCTGCCTGGAATCGTACGGCGTTAACTAACTCCTCGTGACTGAGTTTAGGCATAGTAATCACCGCTGCGTACGAGAAGTTCGATGGCAAAGCAGCCACTACGTTCTTGGTAGATACCCGAGCATCCTCTACAAGTTGCTTGACCATTTCGGCCAATTTGTCTTGATCTAGTGGCGAATCACTAGCCAACAAGTTGGGAGGCAACTCCATGTCGCCATAGGTAAGTAAACTGGGCTTGCCATGCATTTGCTTGAGCTGCACCAGCTTTACACTGCTAGCGCCCAGATCGAGTCCAAAAAAGTTTTCTTCTTCAGTAAATAAACTCATATACCGTATATTAGCATAAGTATTATGAAGTTAGGAAGCTGATTTTGTTGATTATCACAATTCATGCCGCCTTAACTATTCGTTCTAGAACCTTGGCCCCGCTTCGTTACTTAGTACTTTTACTCCTGTGGCCGAGCTAGTAGACATATCTATGAACCCCGGTGGCGGGAAGGCATCTACTAAACCAGAGCCCACTATGAGTTCGGCTGGCTTAGCCTGATCGGCGGCGTTAGCAGGATTACCTGGGATGATGCGACCAAACTCAAAGCCATGCGCTGCCGCTAAGATACCTCGGACTTTGAGCTGTTGATTACACTGAGTACCGGTAGCATCCGGGTAAACTGAGCAGGTCTTAATCTTACCAGTGGCATAAATAGACATATCTAGCTGGACTACACTCTTGTCGATCGTGACGTTACCCCTGACTATGAGGCCAACATTCGGTATCTTATTTACAGAGTCATACGGTCCACCAGAATACACCACTTTGTTATCCCCGGTGATAGTAACGTCACCGTCAATGAATATGGTGGCTCTACCCTGCGTGAACGTATGAGCACCGAAGTTACCGCTTGGCTGGGTACCAATTACCGCGCAGCTTTGGGTTGAGCCGAAGTTACCACCTGCCAGCTGAGGGCCTAGGTCTGCATATTTAAAGTAGGGTTTTGCAGCCGAACAAGCATTAATATCTGTAGAGGCACTATTCATTATGGTACGCACATTCTTTATGACCGGGTCGTTAGATGTGGCAAACGGACCGTTGTCGCCAATATTAGCGAATCCCTCTCTACTAACTGCGTAACCCGAGCTATACAAGGAGTCCCCGGGCACACATGTACCTGGCATACCGAGGTTAAAACCGCCTGCACTGCAAAAGTAATCCACAAACCTACCAATCACCAAGTAGTCGGCCGCTGTAGCAACAGCAGTTCGTGGAGGGTTGTTCTTCTGAGTACGAATCATGGCGTTGGCACTATCCAGGAACCCTGCCGCCGTCACATCTCCTTTGGTAGTTTTAAGCAGTGGTCCATAGGTAGGGGCTGCGGGAGTGTTTACCTGAAGAACTACACTACACCCACCATAAACACTTATTTCTTGTGGATTATGAGGGAATATAAAGTAGTTAGCACTAACTTGTGGGGTGCTCGTATACGTGGCGAATGGATCTGGATTCCCGCCCACTCTAGTGGGGTCTGGGCTAGTGTACACGGGTGTACCGAAGCTCCCTACAAAGTAATCCCATTGCAGAAGAGGCATACCGCCAGGCACGATCGTATCATCGCTTAGCAAACGAAGTACAGGAGCCACTTTCAACGTAAGGGTATCCCCCCTGTTGATAGTTTTAGATATATTGGCCGGCGTTGCAGGGGAAGCAATTGGGCTCGTACCATCAGCTGTAACTGCACAACTCCAATATGCAGTGGGTGTTGGAGGGGGTGGATTAGTAGGTGGCGGATTTGAACCAGTTTGCCCAACAGGTATTGAACATGTAACACCAGGTACTGGCTGGCCATTATTGTACATGGTAAAGCTTATGGTTCCAGTCTGACCGTCAGCAACTCGCACCCGATGGTCGTTCTCGCTTAAACCAACCCCCGAGTCCGTATTACCCGTTACTGAGTTGTACAAGCTTCCACTCAAGGCAGCTCCATAGTAGTTATAGCTCCTCCACGACACAGCCCATCTAGTTGCATCTACCCTGTAGGCGTTTGTAAACGTACAGTAGGGGTTATTCCCTGATGGTGGAGGTGGGGGGGGCGGCGGTGGTGGATTGTTTTGCGTTACTGGAGCATAGTAAAAGTTGGTATTAATAGTCATATTGTTGCCATATGAACCAGACGTATTTTGATACTTGAATGTCCAGCCAGAACCTAGGCTTGGCGGCTTGGGCCCAATACCCCAGTCACCCCCGTAGCAGTCGACATTAAACGTGAGTGTGCCCAGGCTACTCGTCTTAAAGATCCCTACCCCGGTAAATCCATTTGCATCTGGCTGGCCTACAGAAAAGCCTGCCGCCCTGTAGGGCGCTGGATCACAGTAGTATAATTCCCCTGAATTATTGGGGGCAATTTGCCTCTGGCTGCCTCCACCCATAGTAAAGGTAGGCGACCAAATGCGGTCACCACTTGCAGTACTAAATACGCTAAAATTATAAGTAACCGGGTGATCCAGGCAGTTAATAGCAGATTGAGCTGCCTCAGCTTTTTGTGCAGGCGAAAATATTCCATCAAGCTGCCTGGCAAATCGTTTGCTCAACATACCAATATCTACGTTTACGGAATTCTGAGATAACCCTGCGGACTGTTTAGCCTGCTTGGTAAATTCATCCCAACCATAGTACTTGCCGCCTCGTGCACTTTCAAGCCGAGCGATCAAAAGCCTGCCGTCTGCCCCCTTGAATGGACCGACTACGCCTAGGGGTTGCTTCATTGCATTAAGACGCGTCATAACATCTTCACCCTCATTGTAGTTGGTGAACGTCACGCCTGTAGGGTCGAAGTCCTGGATTTGAATCGGCGCGTTTTTAGTAGCCGCATATACACGCCTTATAGTCTCTTGATCGGCTGTATCGGACACCTCTACTCTCTGGCGCAAACCTTCGAGTGGAACGTTTTGCTTCAACATTGGCAGGTATTTATTGGTCAGCTCTGCTTCTCGCTGCTTGTAGACTGTGTCGTAGTTCTTAGGATCAAAAAGTTTTATACCATCCCAGCGCACATATATAACGGTAAATCGTTTATGGGCTATTAGCTCTGGCTCTAGCTTATATTGCAAATACAGTGTTGTGCCAAAGTTGTAAGTATCTTGCTCGTTCCAGCCAAAGTCTGACTTCGTATAAGCAAAGTAAGCGCTCTTGCCTCCCTTTTCGTCATATCGGGTTTTCATATAATTGTCGACGGAGGCATTATCGTAGGGAATGTTTCGCTTGTCTGCCTCTGACTTTAGCCCAGCCAGTAAGGCTAGCTTGTCTTTGGCATCCGAGAGCATCTGGTCCTGTGCCTGAGAAGTTACCTTGCCAGAGAATCCCTTCTTCATCTTAGCCGCCCTAGCCTCCACGTCGCCATAAGTAAATGAGTGACTACCTACCTTATAGGTTTTACTGACTTTGAGCCAGTGCTGAACACCATAAACGCCAGCCGCCACAATAGGTAGAATTAGTAGAATTAGTGCGATTCTTTTGCCCCAGTGGCGAACTGGCTTCCCTACATTTGTCTTAGCACCCTTGGGCTCAAGCGGCGCAACATTAGTAGTAGCTCCTTGTTCTTGCTTGGGAGGGTTTACTGTAGAATTGTTGGGAGTATTTATGTCGCTCATGTAGATATAAAAGGCTTATGGTAACACTATAGTTGTAACGCTTAATATTATCAAGCACATCTTGCTATAATGTATGCATGAGTCTTTCCCTTGGCATAGTCGGGCTACCCAACGTGGGCAAGTCAACGCTATTTAATGCCCTTACTAAAAATAACACCTTAGCCGCCAACTACCCCTTTGCCACCATTGAACCAAACGTAGGCGTGGTTGGTGTACCCGACGCACGGTTAAATAAGCTCGCTGAGCTATCGGCGTCAATCAACATAATTCCTGCCGCTGTTACGTTCGTGGATATTGCCGGCATAGTCCGCGGCGCTTCCGAGGGCGCCGGGCTGGGTAATAAGTTCCTGGCTAACATCCGCGAGACTAACGCCATTGTACAAGTAGTGCGAGCCTTCGTAGACGACGATGTGGTCCATGTAGAAGGCAGGGTCGACCCAAAAGATGATATAGACGCCATCAAGACCGAACTATGCCTGGCCGATATTGCCACCCTACAGAAGCGAATTGACACAACGCGGCGCGAAGCCAAGACCAACCCCAAAGCTAATGCCACTATTAATGAACTAGAAAACATTTGTAGCAAGCTAGATCAAGGCGAGCTCATTAGTCACGCCTACAAAGAGTTGCCTGAATCCATTCAAGACCTCCAGCTTCTGACCGCCAAGCCATTCATATATGTGTTTAATGTAGATGAAGCAGGACTCAGCGATATCACCAAGCAGTCTGAACTAAAAAAGCTGGCAGGCGGTTCCCCTAGCGTGTTTCTGTGCGCCAAAATCGAAGCGGAACTGCAAGACTTGCCTGACCAAGAAGCACGTGAGTTACTCGAGAGCCTAGGCCAAAAGCAAAGTGGACTTGATAGCCTTATTCAAATTGGTTTTAGCATACTTGGTTTGCAAACGTATTTTACCAGCGGACCCAAAGAATCACGTGCCTGGACCATCCCAATTGGCGCCACAGCCCCACAGGCGGCCGGAGTGATCCACACGGATTTTGAAAAAGGATTTATAAAAGCCGAAATAACTGGTTATGATGATTTAGTAGCCGCAGGCGGATTTTCCGAAGCCAAGGCCGCCGGTAAGACTCGCCTAGAAGGCAAAGACTACGTAATGCACGATGGTGACGTTGTGGTGTTTCGGTTTAGCAGCTAAGCTAGCTAGTATGAAGCGTAATCTTCTCATCGTTATGGTAGCTGGGGGCCTATTAGTAATCACAGCATTTGCCACAAACATATATCTTAAGCGCCAAAACGACTTAACTCCCACGGGATCAATTGATACCGATGTGGCCACTGTGCAAAGCGTATCATTCTACCCCACCCAAGCTGAGTGCGAAGCAACCAGTGGCAAGGATTGCGAACAGGTTATGTGCGACTACATACCCGAGGGCAAGACTATCGATGAAGTTTGCGGTAAGGGCTATAAAAAAGGCTACTGGTCGGCCATTACTCGTTAGAACTTATTGTAATTTTGAATTCCAATGTTTGAGCTAGTGGGGTAAACCCTAGGGCCGAATAAAAGCCAAGGGCTTTGGCATTACCTACATAAGCGCTCACATCAATCCTGTCCGCTCCTTTCTGCTTAGCCCACCCAGTGAACCTAGAGAACAACTGCCTCCCCAGGCCCTGCATCCTTTTGTCTTTATCGACAAACATATTATCAAGCACAGCAACCTTTACCTTGCGAGTTGCATCTTCCACCATGCTACCTGCTAGATAACCGCATACTTCTGTGTGGACAATTATCAAACAAACTTTATTCTGCGATACTAGGTAATCCTTGAAGTACTCTTCGCCTGATTTACCGAGCGACCACTCTTTATTGAGAGCATTATCATACGCGAAGTCATGCAAAAACAGCTTATGATTGAGCTGTTGAATTATAGTAAGATCCTCAAGTGTTGCAGGCCGTACTGTCATAACGTCCATATTATCACTAAACTACTTGGCGCGCTCGAGGTACTGACCGGTGCGGGTATCTACCTTTATGCCATCACCGACCTTAATAAACATGGGTACTTGTACCTCTATGCCCGTCTCGAGCGTAGCGGGCTTCGTGCCACCACTCGACGTATTACCCTTAGCTCCGCCCGGAGTTTCAGTCACCTTTACTACGGTGTTTTTAGGCAAATCAAAGCCAATTACTTGGCTATTGTATATTAGGCCAGTAATTTCAGCGCCCTCCGGAAAGTACTTGAGTACCGCCTCGTCGAGGTCTGCCGGCACCTCGTACTGCTCAAAGCTTGCCATGTCCATCAAGGCTAAGTTGCTACCATTTGCATACAGGTACTGGAGTTGAGCACGATCTATGCTTGCTGGCGCAACTTTTTCATCGTTCTTAAATGTCTTTTCTAGCACACTGCCATTGATAAGGTTTTTGATTTTAACCTTTACCGTAGCGCCGCCGCGACCCATTTGGGTATGCGAGTACTCTGTCACCCTATAGGGCGTGCCATCAATATCAATCAGCGTTTCTTTGCGTAAGTCGGTAATTCCGTACACGAGCTTCCTGTGCCAATCTACTTAACCACGAATGGAAGCAGGCCGATGTGACGGGCGCGCTTAAGCGCCGTAGCCAGCATACGCTGGTGCTTCATGCTGGCTCCTGTGCGTTTGCGAGATTCAATCTTGCCGGTTGGCCCCAAGTAACGCTGCAGGAGCTTTACATCCTTATAATCAATAAAGCTGATTTTTTCTGAATAGAATCGGTTCTGTTTGCGGTATTCTGCCATTAATATCTCCTAGAATGGTATGTCGTCTAAATTAATTTCGCCCTCGCCCATGTCTTCGATGATTACATCGTCGCTCTTCTTGGCTGGTTTTTTATTCTCCCCCGTACTTGCAGAAGCAGGTGGCGTGTAGTCTCCACCGCCCTCACCAGCTCGGTCCAAGAAGTTAATATCGGTAGCAACTATTTCAGTCTTTTGGCGCTTTACACCATCAGTTTCCCAGCTGCGAGTTTGCAATCGCCCGGTTACCAATACTTTGCGGCCCTTGCTAAGGTAGTTACTGGCCAATTCGCCAAGCTTACCCCAGGCTACAATCTCGTGGTACTCCACGGCTTCTTTCTTCTCGCCCGACGGGTCCGTCCAATTGCGATTAGTAGCAACTGCAAAGCTCGCTACCGACTGGCCACTTGGTGTAGTTCGAAGTTCTGGGTCGCGAGTTAGGTTACCCATTACAATTGCCTGATTAAATCCCTGCGCCATTACTTGTCCTCCTTGGTCGTTACGTCTTTCTCGTCGTCTTTTTGCTCTGGCTCTGAGTTTTGTTGGTTTGTCTTGCTTACCAGTCTAGTGTTTTCAAGCGACACAATCAAATAGCGCATAACTTCTTCGGTAATTCGTAGAGTAGATTCAATTTGCGCTACAGACTGTGGATCGAGCTGTACCTGGTAGAATACATAAATTCCCCAATCTTGCTTCTTGATTGGGTAAGCCAACTTGCGCTTGCCCCAGTTGTCTTTTTTGGTAATTTTGCCTTTAGCGGTATCGATAATCTTCTCGACCTTGCTGGTGGCGCTCTCTATATCGATTTCGAGGTCAGGGTGCAATACAATTGCAATTTCGTAATTTCGCACGTATGTGATCCTTTCTTTGGGTCAGCCGAGTGTGCTGTACTCAGCCTTTGCTGTAGTCATTTACTATTAGCTTTAAGTGCTACAGCAAAAAGGTTAGTTAATATCGACTTATTCTACCTTATTTAGGGGTTTTGGTCAACCACTACACGCGCTATAATACACTTATGCTTCATTTACGTGATCACTTTATAGGCCTTACGGTAGCGAGCGTTCAGTCTGGCTTCCCCTGCGGCAAGGTTGTTGGGTTGGTAATCAACCCAGATAATTTAGCAACCGAGCTGCTCACCATACAGGACCCAAAGGGATTGGCGTACTTGCTGCCTGGCGATATTCGGTTCATTACCAACGATCGACTCATAATCGATGCCGAAGAAAAGTTGTCCGAGGCAGAAGATCTACTGCGCCACCAAGATGTCATTAATCGCAACTTTAATCCTTTGGGCTGCAAAGTAATTACCGAAAGTCGCAAGCGGCTTGGCAAAGTTACCAACTTTGCTATTGAAGACTCAAACTGGGTAATCGGTAAGCTTTACGTAGCTGCTGGCCTATTTGGTAACCCCTTACAACAAGAGCAAATGATTGACCATGGTGACGTGGTAAACATTGAGGGATCT
Organism: uncultured Candidatus Saccharibacteria bacterium; assembly: GCA_964600985.1. GTDB lineage: Bacteria > Patescibacteriota > Saccharimonadia > CAILAD01 > JADZBC01 > CAYPSN01. The sequence goes on along the minus strand of CAZRJR010000002.1, from coordinate 140,216 downwards.
ACTATCACCGTACGTGACCTTGAGAATCGAGCGCACAAACCACTAACCATACCCTTGCCCAAGCATACCGCCTAAGCTATACTTAAGCGTAATAAGTTTGGAGGGATGTTTGGCAGTCTTAGTTGTCTGGTTCGCACTTATCGCTATGGTAATTCGGTTTGTACTACTCCACCGCTAGCTCCGCCAAGACCTTCTTTACATCGCTATAACGAAATCCTTGCGACATTAAGTACTGCATAAGCTTTTGTACGTCGTTTTGGTAGCGACTGAGCTGGAGCTTCTTTTGTGCTATTTGCTTAAGAGCAGTAAGCTCTTCATCTTCAGACTGATCTGCCAATACGGCATCAATCACATCTTTTGGCACCCGCTTGTTACTAAGCTCTAGTCTCAGTACGCGCTGCGATCTGGGCTTGGTTGCAGAACGGCTACGGATCCAAGACTCGGCAAAGGCTTGGTCATCCACAAAGCCTTCCCTCTTAAGCCGCTCTATAACTTCGTTGCAAATAGCCTCTGAATAATCCTTTCGGTACACATAGTCCCGCACCTCGAATTCACTCCGCGGTCGGTAGCTAAGGTAGCGTAGAGCGGCGTTGTGCGCTTTGCTACCCTGCGATTGCTGCACAATGCTCACAACCTCCTGCTCGCTCAGCTCTTGGCCTACCTTGAGCCCAGAGCTACTAAGCTCTAGAGCTCCCACACCACACAAGAACTTTCCATCTACAAATAGGTTGTACACATCGCTTCTGCGCTTCTGGGTTGTTATGTCGGTAATTCGCGGCATGGCCACTACCCAGGCAAATTACTACAGAACCTCGGCGCGAATCGCCTTTTCGATTTCGTCCATTACTTTTGGATGTTCCTTGAGGAAGCTTTTAGCAGCTTCGCGGCCCTGACCAATCTTTTCATCCTTGTAGGAGTACCAGGCGCCGGATTTGACCACTAAGTTGTGCTTTACTGCCAGGTCAATCATATCGCCAGCCTTAGAAATGCCTTCGTTATACATGATGTCGAACTCAGCTACCTTAAACGGCGCGGCAATCTTGTTCTTTACCACCTTAACCTTTACGTGGTTACCAATCGGCGTATCACCATCCTTGAGCTGCTCACTACGACGAATGTCAAGACGAACCGAGGCGTAGTATTTGAGTGCGTTTCCGCCAGCGGTAACCTCTGGATTACCAAACATTACCCCGATCTTCATACGTAATTGGTTTATAAATATCACGGTTGTATTGGACTTACTAATTACGCCTGTGAGCTTACGCATAGCCTGACTCATAAGTCGAGCCTGCAAGCCCATTTGAGCATCCCCCATATCACCCTCGATCTCGGCACGGGGCACCAGAGCCGCTACTGAGTCAACGATTACGAGGTCTACCGCACTTGAGCGCACCAGGGTTTCACAAATCTCGAGCGCTTGCTCACCATTGTCGGGCTGGGCGATGAGTAAATTGTCTAAGTTTACGCCGATCTTAGCAGCGTACTCAGGGTCGAGCGCGTGCTCCGCATCTATAAAGGCAGCTTGGCCACCTCGCTTTTGAATCTCGGCGACTGCATGTAGAGCCAAGGTAGTTTTACCACTCGATTCCGGGCCGTATACCTCTACAATCCTGCCCTCTGGGATTCCGCCACCCAGGGCAATATCGAGCGACAAGCTCCCGGTGGAGAAGGTCTTAACATGCACTTTGGCTCCCTCGCCCAACTTCATGATTGAGCCCTTGCCAAACTGGCGTTCGATCTGCTCTACGGCTAGATCTACCGCGCGTAGGCGCGCGGACTTTTCGCCCGCCGAATCACTTGCTGCTGTTTTGGTTCTGTCGTTGTCCTTCATACTCTTTGGGTTCTCCACTTTTACGGTTTTCGCTGCTGGCTTTTGGGCGACTGCGGTACTCATGCCTATACTCTCCTTACATCTTAAATCATTTTCTATAAGGATAATACCGAACAATATACGTACGTGTCAACCAGTTTATTTTATGTCGCAGTGGAGGTAATAAAATTACATACAGCAGCCCAGAATGCATGACGCTCTTTCGGATAGTCACTCGAAGAGCGTAAGAATGCATGTGGCACATCGAAATCAATACTTACTCCTCCTATATCCCTAATGACATCCCTATATTGCGCAGTAATGTCACGGGGAATAATATCATCCTTTAATGCGCTCGCAAACAACACTGGCAATTTAAGCTCTTGAAGCTTACTGAACTCCACAGAAGTGCGCCACGCGCCCTCTCTGCGAATAGACTGAGAAAATGCCTTACCGAAGTTCTTATTGTGAGAGTCGGCAGGATATGCTGCTGCCACCGCCAGCAAAAGATGTGTTATCTGTACTTCATGAGCAAGCCAAATTGCTATCGGAGCACCCATACTTACCCCTAAGATACTAATATCTACATCATGACCTAAGAGCTTAACGAATTCTGAATACGCCTTCTTAGAATCTGCAAGCCGAGTATTCAAATTAGTATCGTGAAGTTCGCCTTCGCTCTTGTCTACTCCGCGAAAGTCAAAAGCAAAGCTAGCTATTCCGCTCTTTGCGAGAATCTCCTGCCACTCATTTGGGCTATGGCCGATATTAGCCCCTCCACTAATACGTAGGAGTGCCCCTTTTATATCACCGCTTGGAGCGACAAAGGTTCCTTCTAGGCGTTTACCCGCAGAGTAAAACTGCAACTTCCGTGTGTTCATCTAAAGTTTGTAAAGCTCAGCGGGAAGTCAAAATCCGCAGTTTTTAGCGCATTCATGACTCCCTGCAAATCATCCTTACTTGTACTGCTCACGCGCACTTCTTGGCCTTGAATCTGGGTTTTTGCCTTGGGGAATTCGTCGCGAATTAGCTTAGTGATCTTCTTGGCCTTTTCTTGGTCCAAGCCCTTAAGCAAGGGCACTGTCAATTTACTTACCATGCCACTTTGTACAATCTCGCCCGACTTATCGAGCACTTTTAGGCTAATACCGCGTTTAAGTAGTTTGCTTTCTACTACGTCTAAAATCGTTTGAACCTTGAGGTCGGAGTTCGCCTCGAGCTCGAGCACGCCTTTGTCACGCACAAACTCGCACTTTGCACCGGTACCTTGAAAGTCGTAGCGTGTTTGCAGTTCTCGCCCTACCTGGTCGATTGCATTGATCATTTCCGACAAATCATAGTCACTTACTACGTCGAATGAAAAATCCTTTGCCATATTTGCGGCCTCCGTTTACTGTGTTCAGGTTAGATTATACCAGATATGTACTACTTAGTAGGGAGATCGGCTCCAGCTGCACCTGGGGTGGATACAAAGCCTCCTTTACCCAGCCGACGCCAAAGGAACATAACACAAGCACATTAATAACAATCCCAAGAGTGATAAGGAGCTTTTTAAACCATCCAATCACATTCCAGGATTTCTTCAGTGCAATGACTGATACGATGATTGTGGGAAGACTCAAAACAAGCAAGCCAAATATAGGATAGATAACGGTTAGTCCACTAAAATCTACTGCGTCTTTCGTAGACCAAAAAATTTGAGCGGCATAGCACACCATAGCACACTGAATGGCCAACAAAGTGAGTGCGTAGTTCGGCCACCTGCTTAGATTAGGTGACTGTGTCGCCTTGCCTCGGCTCGGAACTCCCGCATTCTTACTCATAGTTGCCCTCCTGAAAATACTTGTGAGCCGACTGTAGCCCATAGAATATAGCCCATCAGCAATAAAACATTGATCGCCAGACCAGCAAGAACTAGCTTTGCTTTCGGGCTAAGGGAAGAATTACGAGTACGCCATAAAGCTACATTTGTTATAACAATATTAATTGGCACCAACATTCCAAAGATACTCAAGATCAAAACAGGATAAGAGCCGTCATTATTAGCCTTTGAAACCAGGTAAGCTGGTAATAGCACTATCACCATAGCCACTTGGGTCATTAGGCCAACCATTGAGCTGGAATAATCAGATGAGTTCTGGCTATGTAATTGCTTCTTATTTGTCGGGCCGCCCATGTGGTAAGTTCCTGGTTATACGAATTATAGCAGATTCATCAAGAACGACTAATTCGCATATTCCCTCACCTCCACCGCAGAGACATCTATAGGCTCACCATAAAGCACGTGAGGAGTAAACGCATATATTAAGGCTTGCCTGCCCTCTTTAACACACTGTCTGTAGTACTCTTTAGTCCGGCCAGGCAGATGACGGTAGTTTGCATAGTTTTTCTCACTCAATGGGAGATTCAAATCTTGCTCGCCAATTCCCACCCCCGTATCAATATGAAGAACCAACCGAGAGGCATCGAGCGTGCCGGCATCTATGCAAAATACTTTCCAGCTTGAGTCGATCACCACGCCTGCGTCCCTAAGCGCCTGCCGAGTTTCGCCCGGATCAATTGGTGAGAGATGAATAACATCATTCCACTTGCCCAAACCAGGCACCTCCTTATACTGAATCTGCTGCCTACCCTCGTACTTCTTGCTGTGTTCCCTAAACACCGTTGGCCAAATATCCTTTAATGTGTTAAGTGGATACAAGGTGGTTCCCTGCATATTTCGAGGTACAAAATGGTAAAGGTACATCCTTATAGTTTACGCGCCGTTACTCTAAAATTATGCCAATGCTTTGGCGTGCCATTAGCCAGCCGACCATCTGGCTCATCTTCCTCTAATAACTCTATTATCTCCATGTTAATTAGTATTCTTTGTATATCTTCTCTAGAATGAAATGTAAGCTTACTACCCGGTGTATTCCATTCGTCGTTAGGACCAAAGAACACGCCTACAAATAGACCGCCTGAACGTAAGGAACTCTTTAATCGTTCAAACATTTTATTAAACGTATCACGAGGGTTAAACGGCAAAGCAAACTGTGCATTTATTAGATCAAACCGATCAACACCGAAGTCAAATTCATCAAACCTTGCTTGTACAAATTCCAGCTTATCCTGCGCGTCTTCTGGCACAAACTTAAGTACATCTCCAGCCCCAATATTGGCATCTACTGCCACCACGTGCGCGAATCCCTGATCGAGCAAATACAAGCTATCTCTGCCCGAGCCAGAACCAAGATCAAGGGCGTTGTTACGATGCTCGACATGCCTCAGAGCGCTCTCAAGCGTTTGCGACCCACCTGTGGGCCGAGTAAGCTCGTAGTATTCGCTGAGCGGCTGAGGCCCTGACTTGGCCGGTTTCGCAGGTTCCGTTGGCTCTCCCACTACTCAACCTTGGTATCTTTACTAAAGATTAGATCATTCTTGGGTTCAGCCGAGGTTCCAACTTTGCCAAGATCCTTTTTAGTAACCACCGTATTACTTAAGATGAGTTGAGTCGAGGATGCATTACTCGTAGAGAGCTTAATAGTATCGCTCGCACGAAAGGTCTGCTCGCTTCCGGCCGTCATCGTGCCGCTGAATATGTCTTTGCCGTCGGCATTCACGCTAATGTTTGCGGCATCGGGCCCAACTCGTACCACCAACTCCACGCCCCCAGCAACAGCCGACGTAGCACCAATCACGGCATCCTCCTTAGGTAGCCTGGCGTTTATAGTACGCACTACGGTCGTGCTCTTGTTCAGCCTGCTGCGGGCCGTAACCTTTACCTGGTTGGGGCCATCTACTAATGTTACCTTTTCACGAAACGCACCATCAGCAGCGGTGGCTACTTGAGCGTCGTTAATAAACAAGTCGGCTGATTCGTCGGTCTTACCGGTTATATAAACTATATTGGTTGTGACTGTACTGCCTTCTTTGTTGTCCACCGTTAACTTTGGGGGCGCCGAAAGCACACTCAGCTGCCAAGCAATATAGCCAATGATTAACCCTACTAGGGCAATACCAAGGAGTACCAACAAACTGCGTGGGGTAACTACAAATCGTGGCGTGTCGAGCGGCTTAAGGCCTAGGCTCTGATTATTCACCTTGGCCTTGCTGGGTCCACGGCGCTGTACAAATGCTTGGCGTTCTTTTTTATATAAATTAAGTAGGGGCGTAGTCTCAAACCCTAAAAAATCTGCGTAATTCTTTACATAGCCACGGGTATAAATGTCGTCGGGCAGTTTGTCGAATGCACCTGCTTCGATGTTTTGCAGGTACTCACTGCGGATCTTGGTTTCCTTTTCGGCTTGCTTGATAGTTATGCCAAGCTCTTCGCGGCGTCGCTCTAAGAGCTCACCTAATGAAAAATCAGCGACTCGCTTGCTAGGTGTAGTCGACTGACGCTCGGGAGCTTCGGTGGCCGGTTTATTCCTCGGCGTCACCACCACCTCCACCACTTAGTTCATCCACACTACTAATCAATACTTCCCGTGGCTTGGCGCCATCGGCCGGGCCAACCACACCTTGTTCCTCGAGCATGTCCATAAGTCGAGCTGCGCGAGCATAGCCAACCTTCAATCGGCGTTGCAAGAGCGAAGCCGAGGCCTTGCCAGCCTGAATGGTGACTTCGGCAGCTTCGTTAAACAATGCGTCTTCACCAGCATCAAAGTCACCGCCGCCACCTGCCATACCCTTTATACGGACTGATTGGGCCAACACTTCTTCGTTGTACTCCGGTTCGCGTGCCTTGCGCAAGAACTCCGCCACGCCGGTTACTTCTTCTTCGCTCAGCCACACACCCTGTACGCGCTTGGGCTTAATGAAGCTCGGACTGGCAAATAACATATCACCCTTACCCAGCAGCTTCTCGGCGCCAGCCATTTCTATAATAGTGCGCGAATCCACCTGACTCGCCGTAGTAAGCGCAATGCGCGTTGGAACGTTTGCCTTAATGATACCGGTAATTACGTTCACGCTTGGGCGCTGGGTAGCGAGTACCAGGTGAATGCCGACCGCACGAGCCATCTGCGTAAGTCGCTGAATTAGTGCCTCTACATCCTTGCCTGCTACCATCATAAGATCAGCGAACTCGTCCACTACAATCACAATGTACGGCATACTATCTACATCCTTTTGGGCGTTGAACTCATCAATGCCACGCTTGCCGTGATCTTGCAGGAGTCTATAGCGTCGATCCATTTCTGCCACTGCCCACTTGAGCGCCGAGATCGCCTGAGTTGGTTCTACGATCACTGGAGTAAGCAGATGTGGGATGTCGTGGTACAAGCCAAGCTCAACACGCTTGGGATCGACCAAAATCAGCTTCATTTCGGAAGGTGAATTACGATACAACAGGCTCGTTATGAGTGTGTTAATCATAACCGACTTACCAGCACCCGTAGCACCAGCCACCAGCAAGTGCGGAGCTTTGCCTAAGTCCGCCACAATAATCTCACCACTGACATCGCGGCCCAGTACAAAAGTAAGCTTGGTGCCCTTGCCAGCGATTTCTTTGGAGGCCAGGATGTCACCTAGGCGTACTTGGGCCGACTTTTTGTTTGGCACCTGAATTCCTACCAGGCTTTTGCCTGGAATCGGCGCTTCTATGCGAATTTGCTCAGCCTCGAGTGCTAGGGCTAAGTTGCGATCAAGCGCCGTGATTTTATTCAGATTCACTCCAGTAGGCGGCTTAAGGCTATACTGCGACACAGTTGGACCTACATCTACCGCATCCATAGCCACCTCGTAGCCAAAGTCGGCAAAGGTGTCTTTAATTACTTTTGCAGTGGCCTTAGCGTCACCTGGATCGGCCTGGGTAGAGGTAGCTTTGACCAAATCAAGTGGTGGGTACACCCAGTCTTTGTCGGCAGACGATAGCATTACACTCGCCTCTTTCTTCTTCGGTTCAGGTGCGTCATCTTCGCCCACACTACCCTTTATGGGCAGCTTGTTATTGATCTGAAACTTGGGCTCTTCTACCAGCTCGCCTTCGCTGTTGCGCTCGCGGTGAAACAATAATAAGAAGCTCTTAAATAAATCCTTGACCCGCGTATTCGCAGCTACTACCAAGCTGATTAGTAAGAGTGCTATGAGAATAAAGATAGACACTGGCTTATTGAGAATCGGTAGCATAGCGGCGCTTAGGCCCATACCCACTAGCCCACCACCCGAGCCGACGTTGCTAAAGTTTACCGAGTCGGGAGCAAATATAAGGTGCGCTAGGCCTGCCAAGCATACGAAAGTAAAGATAGCGCCAAACAAGTTATTGGCCTTAAACTCATACTTATCGGGTTGGAACAGCACCCATGCAATGAGTAGCAAGGCAAACGGCAGCACAAATACCGATAGTCCTAGCACAAAGCGCATAGCCATAAGCACCCAGTTACCCAAGCTACCAGCAAACCCAACCATGGCTATGATTAAGAATATTGCTAGAGTAATCAGCAGAATTGCTACGATCTCACGCTTAGCCTCGTGCGAGACAAGCTGAGCGGGCTCCTTAAGCGGCTTTGCCTTTTGCTTTTTTATATTGCGTTTAGCCATTAGCTTATTATAAGCGCTCCGGCCGCATGGTACTAGATAGTTTGGTCATGATTCACCCTCATGTTGAATCCATTATAGCACAGTCATGCAATGATTACAAGACTTGTCAAATATAAGCGCTTAGCCTAAAGTTAAGAAACGTGAAGAACTTATTTAAACTCTATAAATACCTAGATAACTACCTCTGGAAGCTCGTGGTTGTTGTGATTGTAAGTACACTTGTTGCTGCTATGCAGGCGCTAACGCCGCTCGTGGTTAAGCAAATCATCACAATTATTAGTAAAGTAGCTAGCAAAGGACAAGTTACCCCAGACGTAATAGTATGGCTACTCGTACTGGTCGTTGCAGGATTAATAGGTAATATCGCAACATTCTTCCAGGAGAAATATCAAGATCGGCTTGGAATTGATGTTGCATATAAAGTCAGGACGCGAGTAATGGACTTAGTCTTAGAACTTTCGCCGTCGCACACAGAGCACCAAGGTGCTGGCAAAATTATGCAGAAAATCAACGAAGGAGTTTCTCAGTTCCGCAACTGGCTGTTTAATGCTATTTACACTATTTCGAACATCGCGTTCATGGTTATAGCACTTATTGTTATATTTAAGAGCAGTGTCGTGGCCGGACTTACCTTTCTTCTATTATTCGGCCCACTCATGGTTTTCTTGGTAGTAAGAAAGGCAAGGCTAACGAAGCCACTTATAAAGGATTGGCAAGAAGCTGGCAGCAAGTCTTCAGGACTATTGGCAGAGACGATCTCTAACCTAGCCATGGTCAAATCTCTCTCAGCTGAAACACGCATTAAGACCAGATACCAGAAATATCACGAAGAGGTATTAACCCTTTCCAACACCACAAACCAGATTCAGCGCCGTTACAACACAGCACGTGATGCGCTTGGGGACTTCTATCGAGTAGTTGCCATTGCAATCGCTACCTTCTCGGCTATATATGGTAAGTTGTCCCCTGCCGATATCTTTGTATTTGCATATTTTGCGTCAAACCTTACCAACTCAATCAATCCAATAGCGCGGATACTGCAAAGTACAACTGAAGCAGATGTGTCGGCAGGACTGTTGATTGAGATTTTAGAGACTAAGCCAACCATCGTAGACCGCGCCGATGCCTTGCCGCTTGTCTCGCTCGAAAGTATTGAGTTTAAAAACGTGAGCTTCGCCTACCCCGACAGTAAGAAGGGCGCAATACATAACATTAGCTTTAAGATCGAAGGCGACAAGACAGTTGCACTAGTCGGCCCCAGCGGAACTGGCAAATCTACCATTACCAAGCTGTTGTTACGATTCTATGAGCCAACTGAGGGCGAAATACTCATTAATGGTCAAGACATAAGCGACTTTACGGCCGATAGCATTCGCCAACACATCGGCATGGTCATGCAAGACGTGGCACTGTTTAACGCTACGGTGCAAGAAAACCTTGCCATGGCCAATGCGCGCGCCAGCAAGGAAAATATAATCCACGCTGCCAAGCAAGCGCACGCCGACGAGTTTATTAGCGAGCTACCCAAAAAGTACAGAACGCTCGTGGGCGAGCGTGGCGTAAAGCTCTCTGGCGGGCAAAAGCAGCGTATAGCAATTGCGCGCGCCATACTCAAAGATCCGCAGCTTATCATCCTAGACGAAGCTACCAGCGCTCTCGATAGTGAGTCTGAGCGCCTCGTGCAAGATGGCCTCAAGAAGCTTATGGCTGGCCGTAGTGCTCTCGTAATTGCTCACCGCCTGAGCACAATTATGCATGCAGATGAGATCTTAGTACTCAAAGGAGGCAAGGTAGCCGAGCGCGGTAATCACGCTGAGCTTATTAACCAAACTGGACTATACAAAAAGCTGTTTGACTTACAGTCCGCCAGCGGCAAAGTAAAGTTGTAACATTCCTCCTAAGGCCTCGGATGGTTCGAGAACTTGGGAAGAAGCAAGGATAGAATGTAAGGTTGAGTGAGCTGTGTGGGGGCCCGAAGGCCCCCACCGATCAGCTTGCGTGGGCAGCCACGGTCAGGTGGCGACGCTTGGGGCGACGCGGCCGCTTGCCCGTCTCGTCCTCCATGCGACTCCCGCCGACTCCGTACTGGCAAACCACATGCATCATCCAGTGGCGGATGTTGCAGAACGGCTTGCAGCTGTCGTCGTAGGAAAAGAGGCAACTCCGAGTTACTCGGCAGTGCGTACACTGCTTCTCGCCCTCGGCCTCACGCCAGACGAAGTAGTCCGTGCCGGGAATGCGCACACGAACCGGCAGCTTATCTTTCGCCACTTTTGACCTCCTGGGTCTTTGGGTTTTGGGGCGAACTCACTGATCCCTTGAGTTAAAACAAGGTCCAGTAATGCACGCTCTTACAGCTGGAGAGCACATTACTAAACCTTGACTATTTTATCCTTGCAAGGTACCTTAGCTCAGCTAAAGTCGTACCATTATATAGTAATTATGCATATTTGTCAATATCTACTTGTACTTCAACTTAGCTATCACTACGGATCCAGCCAGACAAAGAATAATCATGTTTGCCATAAGCAGGAACGCATCGCCGCGAAGAATTGCATATGCTCCCCACGCGATACATGCAAGCGAGATCAATAGATAGCCACCCAATGATACATCTCGAGTTTGGCGTGTACGCCACACCTTAATCGCCTGTGGCGCGTTACCCACTATAACAATCATGGTCGCTACAAGACCGAGTGCACCCTCCAGATTCACACTAAACCTCGATCACTACTGGCACCACAATCGGGTTGCGCTTAGTCACCTTGTAGAGGTAGTTCGACAACTCGTCGCGCATGCGAGTCTTGACTATGAGCGAGCTTGGTGGAGTCGATCGGTCGCGGCCGTCAAAAATGTTCTTCACGATTTGGCGCGACTTATTGATCAGCTCCTCATTGTCCTTCATGTACACGAAGCCACGGCTTATGATGTCCGGGCTAGTAGTGAGGCGGCCAGTCTTGCGGTCAACGGTAGCAATGGCAGTAAAAATACCATCAGAGCCCATGGCCTTACGGTCGTTAAGTACTACTGCCTGTACGTCGCCAATGCCATTTCCGTCGATTAACACAATACCATTTTGTACAATTGGTCCCTTTTTGATCCCCTCTTTGTCGGCGACTAGGGTTTGGCCGTTTTCGATTACAAACACATGGTCGTCGTCGTAGCCTTTGCGCTTACCAATTTCAGCGTTGTGTACTAAGTGGTGGAGTTCACCGTGGATTGGCAGGTAGTACTTGGGTCGTACAAGATCAATCATTTCTTCGATCTCTTCGGTCCAGGCATGCCCCGTGGTATGCATAATCCCTAAGTTATCGAAGTCGCGAGTGCTGGACTGATACACATATGCACCCCAGCGGAATAGATTGTCTACCATGCCCCAAACCGACTCTTCGTTGCCAGGGATGATCGATGAGCTTAGAATTACTACATCGTTTTCCTTAAGCTTTACATCGCGGTGTTCACCTCGGCCCATGCGCTGCAGAGCTGAGAATTCTTCACCCTGGGAGCCAGTGGTAAGAATAGCAATCTCACCATCCTGATACTTGTTCATCTCTTGGCCTTTTACCAAGGTGCCAGGCGGAACCTTAATATAGCCTAGCTTCATAGCAAGCTCTAGGTTATTGACCATGCTACGACCGAGTACTACTAACTTACGTTTAGCCTTTACTGTAGCGTCGACCACAATCTGCATACGCGTTACCTGCGAGCCAAACGAAGCGATGATAGTTCGCTTGTTGTAATTACGCACCATAATCTCATCCAGAGTCTCTACAATTCCCTGCTCGGTCGGTGATTTACCCACTACCTCACAGTTGGTACTATCACTCATGAGCATAAGCACGCCCTCGTCCCCCAGCTGCTTGAGTCGTTCTTTGTTCGACGGCTTGCCATCAATTGGGTTTTCCTCGAAGCGCCAGTCACCGGTATCTATGATCGTACCAAGTGGTGTACGAATAGCTAGTGCACAAGCATCGGGTATAGAGTGAGTAATGCGAATAAATTCTACACTAAACACACCCGCCTGAATGCGCTCGCCGGTGTCTTGATCAACAATACGCAAGTCTGGCTTGAACGGCAGTTTGTATTCCTCGAGCTTGCGCTCTATAAACTTAATGCTAAACTTAGCGCCATAAATTGGGGCTGGTAGTTTGGGTAGCAAGAACGGCACGCCACCCACGTGGTCCTCGTGGGCGTGGGTTATAAAGTGCCCACGGATTTTGTGCTTGCGCTCCTCGAGGTACGTTACGTCTGGCACAATCAGGTCAATGCCCGGCTGATCGTCGCCTGGGAAGGCAAAACCAAGGTCTAGCACAATAATGTCGTCTTCATACTCGAGCGCCATTACGTTTTTGCCAATTTCGCCCAAGCCACCAAGTGGGATAATCTTGAGCTTACCCATATCGGCCTTGGACGTTTGAGCCCGGCTTACCTTGGGCCCATTGCTGTTTTGGTTGAAGCTACCAGTTACGTAGTTGGCTTTGCTGTCTCGCCCACGGCGTGGACCACCTGGGCGACCTCCACCCATTCGGCCGCCATTGCCACGATTGCCACCGCCCTGGCCTGGTCGGCCACCACGTTGACGATTGCCATTGCCATTACCGCTACTTCCGCGATTACTACTCTGGCTATTGCCAGCCGGCTTAGCCGCTGCAGTGGCGGAAGCATTCGAAGATACCCCGGGCCGACGAGTAAGGGACTCGCGCGCCGAAGCTGTTTTAGATTGTGAACGCTCAGGCATACCGATGTCTTCGGCTCTAAGCGGTCTTGATGTCAGTTCGTTACTCATAATATATTGTTATTTCCTTTCGTTATTGATGAGTTCATTCCGAATTTAGTTCAGAATCCCTGATCTCTACTACGCTAGTAGCGAGAGACCCTGAATTTCATTCACAATGACAATTTAGTAAGAATCGTGGGAATCTTGGCAAAGTCCTCTTGCAGCGTGGCGCGCATGCCGCCGTTATAGAGCGCAGCTGCTGGGTGGTACAGTGGCAAAAAGACTTGGTCTTTGAGCTCGAGACCACCAACATGTACCGTACGTTTAAGTGCATGCCCATGAGCCGCACTGATTTTAAGCTCCGGGAAGAACACATTCATGGAATGCCGACCTAAAAACACTACCAACTTTGGCTGAATAACACGAATTTGCTCTATTAGGTACGGTAGACAGGCCTTAATTTCTTCTTGGTTCGGGTCACGGTTGTCGGGTGGGCGAAACTTCACAATGTTGGTTATAAACACCTGCTCGCGGCTAAGACTGATTGATTCGAGCATTTCGCCCAAGAACTTTCCACTAGCACCCACGAACGGTCTACCCTCGCGGTCTTCCTGTGCCCCGGGGGCTTCACCCACAAACATTACATCTGCTTCTGGGCTACCCTCGCCGGGCACAGGATTAAGACATTCTTGAGCTATGGCAATATCAAGTTCTCGGCTAGTAATGCGCTGGGCAATTGCTTCGAGCTGATCTTGCTTGAGTGCCATACGGTAGGTACTAGGAACCTTTCTGGATCGCCTTTTTGCTTAAATTTAACCGACCCTGCGAATCAATCTCGACAAGTTTAACTTCGAATTCATCACCTTCCTTGAGCACATCATGAATGTTGTCTACGCGCTCGTCGGATATCTGGCTAATGTGTAGCAAGCCGTCTCGGCCAGGCATAATTTCCATAAAGGCACCGAAGTCCATCAGGCGAACTACTTTACCCTTATACACCCTGCCAACTTCTGGTTCGGCTACCAGCATTTCGATCCATTCCTTGGCCGCCTTGGCTTGCGCTTCGTCGACCGCAGCGATCATGACGAGTCCAGTGTCGTCGATATCGATCTCCACACCAGTTTCGTCGATGATTCGATTGATCATTTCGCCACCCTTACCAATTACTTCGCGAATCTTATCGGGGTTAATCATAAGCTTAGTAATACGCGGAGCATATGGGCTGAGCTCGGCACGTGGCGCGTCGAGAATTGCTAGGAGTTTGCCCATTATGTGCTTACGGCCTTCAAGCGCCTGGGCCAAAGCCGCCTGCATAATCTCTATGGTAATGCCTTTAACCTTTATATCCATTTGCAGAGCGGTAATTCCAGCATCAGTACCCGCCACCTTGAAGTCCATATCACCCGCAAAGTCTTCCGTACCCTGAATGTCCGAAAGAATTACGTACTTGCCCGGCTTGCCATGATCCAGTACTAGCCCCATAGCAATGCCAGCTACTGGCTTGCTGATTGGCACACCAGCATCCATGAGGCTTAGGGTAGAACCACACACACTAGCCATAGAAGTAGAACCGTTCGAACTGAGGATTTCAGATACAACACGGATGGTGTACGGAAATTCCTCTTGGGCAGGAATAACGGCGCTCAAAGCCTTTTCGGCTAAGTAGCCGTGGCCAATTTCGCGCCGCCCGGCCGAACGCATTGGCTTGGCCTCGCCAGTTGAGTAAGGCGGAAAGTTGTAGTGGTGCATATAGCGCTTTTTAGCGTCTTCTTCCATAGTGTCAATCAGCTGAGCATCACTTGCGGGACCCAGTGTAACTACACTAAGGGCTTGCGTACTACCACGGGTAAACAGTGCTGAACCATGCGTGCGTGGCAGCAAGCCTGTTTGGCCGCTTATAGGACGGATTTCGGTAGTTGCTCGTCCGTCTGGCCGGGCGCCGTCTTCGAGTATCGCGCGGCGGATTTCCATATCTATCACCTTGGTAAAGGCTGCTTTTACCTCCGCTCGAGCAAACCGCCCCTGGTTAGCTTCGTCGGTCGGGTTGTCTTCTAGGAAAGCCAGCTCGTCGAGGACGTGTTGGCGCAACTCAGCAAGTGTCTCATCACGCTTGCGCGCATCCTTGTGGCGTACCCCATCGCCCAATTTATCCTGCAAAAGTTTCGCTACTTGAGCTACAACTTCTGATTCGGGCATGTGCAGTTCAAACTCTTGTTTGCTCACACCAACTGCTTTAGCCATTTCCTCCTGCAAGTCTACAACCGGCTGCCAAGTTTGCTTGGCGAGCTCCAAAGCCTCGGTGATGGTGCCCTCATCCACCTCGTTGGCTTCCGCTTCGACCATCATAATAGCGTCGCGTGTACCGGCGACAGTTAAGTTTAACTTACTAGCCACCAACTGTTCAGTGGTTGGGTATGCAATCAAATCACCATCCGTAGACATAGCGATACGGCAAGCCGCCACCGGACCATCGAATGGCGCACCCGAAAGCATCAGCGCGCTCGAAGCCGCTATAATGCTAACGATGTCGGGGCTGTGCTCCAAATCAGCACTCAACACTACCACAACTACCTGCACGTCATTACGATAACCCTTAGGAAACAGTGGCCGAATCGGTCGGTCAATCAAGCGACTTGTTAATATAGCCTGCTCACTAGGGCGACCTTCGCGCTTTACGAATCTACTACCAGATATTTTGCCAGCTGCATACATGCGTTCCTCGTAGTCCACCATAAGCGGGAAGAAATCGACTCCCTCTCTTGGTTCAGCTGAGGTAGTGGCAGTTGCCATTACTACCGTGTCACCGTAACGCACAGTGACTGCACCATCGGCCATAAAGGCGATCTTGCCTGTTTCTATAGTGAGCTCTCGGCCCGCAAATTGTGTTGTAAAAACTTGAGTTTTACCACCAAATGGATGGATAATCTCCATGCTTCTCCTATTCTCTCTTGTCATTGCAAAGAGTACTCGGCTATAAGTGCCAGAGACAATTGATCAACTTTTGATCACTTAACTCTATCACCTACATTTCCGAGCAAATTATGTATTCGTTCTCAAATAACGGTAGTTGCAAACTCTATACACCGAAGTGCATCAGGATCTAGCGACGTAACTTAAGCTTGGCCACGATAGCTTCGTAGCGTTTGGCGTCTTTCTTCTGCAAGTAATCAAGCAAACGACGGCGCTTACTTACCATAGCTAGCAAGCCACGACGGGAGTGATTGTCCCCCTTATGAACCTTAAGGTGTTCCGTAAGCTGCTTAATCTTTTCGGTAAATAAAGCAATCTGAACCTCGGCCGAACCAGTGTCTTTGCCGTGCACAGCGTGTGTCTTTATGAGTGATTTCTTCTCTGTAGTTTGTAACATTGCCTACACAATATAGCAGATTCTGCCCTACTAATCAATACAGCTAGCGTCCGCTAGTTTATACTCGCCAATTTGCGTCCTGGTGAGTGCGCTCATATAGGCGCCAGTACCGAGCTGCGAACCAATATCCTCGACCAAACTCCGTACGTACGTGCCGCTCGATACCTGCGCTCGAAAGGTTAGCTTGGGGTATGTGTAGTCGATGAGCTCCATGGCGCCAATGTGCACCTTGCGCGGCTCTAGAGTCACCTCTTTACCAGCTCGAGCGAGTTTGTAAGCTCGTTGGCCCGCTACCTTAATGGCCGAGTAGGCAGGCGGCGTTTGCAAGCTGTCGCCCTCGAAGCTCTTGAGTACAGCAGCTACTTCACTTCGAGTCGGTTGTTTGGGCGAGGTTTTGGTCAATTCGCCCTCACTATCCCCTGTGGAGCTTGTTAAACCCAGCGTAGCCTCAGCCACGTACTCTTTGCCTAGCTTCAAAAAGCTATCCGCCTGACGCGTATAGTCTTTGCCGACCAATATGATCATTAGCCCTTCAGCCTGTGGGTCGAGTGTACCGGCATGGCCTACCTTGCGTATGCCAGTTAGCCGACGTACCCGTGCCACCACACCAAACGAGCTCATACCTCGTGGCTTGTGCACCAACCATACGCCCTCGCCAGTAACAGTTTTGCCGTTCATAGCTACAGTATAGCTAACTTAGCCTTCGAGTGGGCTTTTGGGCGCCTCTGCGGCCTCGCTACGCACCGAGAACTTGGCACCATTTGAGCCCTCTATGCGGCCCGACCACGGCCCAACTTGCTTACCTGGCTGTTCTGATACTTCTGTAGTTGCCGCTTCGTCATGAGCAGCTTTAGCTTCGACAACTTCAGCAGATTCTTGCTCAGACTTGCTGGATTTAGATTCTGCATCATCGCTTTGTGGCTTGGCCGGTTTTTGCGGTTGTTTGGCCTGTGAGTAAATCTTGCTTGGTTCACCTTTAGCGCCCGATGGTTTGTCACTCGATTTGTTGGACGATCCTAGGGCTTTTACAATTTCTTGCTGTTTAGCGCCGGCGGACATCATTTGTGCAGCAATCGTAAGAGCCTTGGCGGTAGTCGCTGGCGCAGTAAAGTTTGCCGTAGCCGACATAAAGCTGGCGAGGAATGCCGTGGCAATTGGCGCGTCGATCATACCCTGGCCAAGTGATTCGATGGTTGAAATTAGTATTTCAGCCACACAAGTAGCCGATGGATCCACCAGGTTTACACTACCGTAGTTTTCATTAATGCGGTGGTAGTCGATGTTAATTAGGTGCAAGCCGTCAAATATAGTTGGGTTCGCTTCGTGCAAGCGGTCGAGTTTGAATATACTCGGCACACCAAGGGCAATTACCAAATCAAATTGGTAAGCGCCGTAGCCAAAGCTCACATCACTGGCCGTGTAGTTGCCACCATGAGGCGTTACGGTTACGTCTAGACGGCTGTCCACTACGTCGTATTTCACCTTATCCACCTCGGTGTTGCGCATATCGATGCTGATTATAAAGTCACGCACGCCCTGCATATCTCGAGCCACCATAGAGGTGTCTAGCACGCTAGCAATCTTAGGTAAGGAGTCGGTGATTACCACATTAGCTACCTTGCCCAGTTTAGTAAGTACGGCCTGCAAGCCAACGGCGCTAGCCAGCTGGTCGTTGTTTGGCTCACGTCCAGTCACAATCAGTATGTTTTGTGCCTGACGAATAAGTTCAGTTGTTTGCTGTTTGGGTGTTAAATCCATGTCAATCCTATGAGATCCACTATAATAGCAATTTTTATGCCATTTGTCAATACTAGCGTAAGAGGTATGGAGTTACTTAAGTGTTTTCCGTAACCCGGGGAGGCTATTCTCCCCGGGTTACGCGCTGCGCTCACGACGCATGGTTGCTCGAGAAATAGCGGGCAATTCGCCGATATAGAGGCCGACTCAGCCTTACGATTAAGGCGACTTCGCCTACAAACAAAAGCCACTCGCATGGTATAAGCCACCACACCTGGATAGCAAGCATGTCTCCCCCCTGCGCAGGAGCCAACAGATACCATGTCGCCCAGTGTGCAAAGCGAAAAAGCAGACCCATAGTAGGTATAAGCATCACGAGCACCACAATTACGGCCCCCATGACAGCATTTGCGTAAGCCACCTCAGGCACATTTGCGGGCGAATTCTGTTCCCGCGCCTCGTCATCCCAACTTCCCTGTTCGTACATCTAGTCTCCCCTAAGCTGACTGCTTTAGTAGGTATGATTGTCAATGTCCCCTCTTCGAACTTGGGCGCAATTTTACCCTCTTTTTAGTCAACCAACAACACTTCGAGCATAACTATGATTGACTTTTAGCCTCAGATCGTGTAGTCTTAATAGCCCTGTCCGCTATACAGAAGTAAGGAAGTTACGTGCACTGCACCCACAACCCCTGCTCCATCTCTCGGCACGCGGCCGAGATACTCACCGAGTGGCTCAAGCACCTCGCCGACATGATCGGCGATTTTGCGCTTGGCGCCACCGTGGTGATTGGTGGCGCTGCCATCCAGACGCTGCCCAAGCTCTGCCACGCGTAGCGTGAAGTAGGTGCTGTAAGCGGACATCGGTAGCCAGGGCCTCCCAGCCCTGGCTACCTCGTCCAGAAATTATCTTTGCCTTTACAGAAGCTATAGATTGCGCTATAATAAGCGCTGTTTTAATTCTAAGAAAGAAGATCTATGCCAATCATTAAATCAGCTATGAAGCGTGTTCGCCAGCAAAAGGTTCGCCGCGCGCGCAACGTAGAAACCAAAACCGAAGTCCGTAAGCAGATTAAAGCCTTTCGTGCTGACATAACTGCTGTCGACCTTAAAAAAGCTCAGACTGACTTAATAGCTGCAGTTTCAAAGCTCGATCGGGCTGTTAAAAAGGGTGTGTTACACAAAAACACCGCTGCTCGCAAAAAAAGCCAACTCACCCGCGAGTACAACGCAGTAGCTAAGCAAGCCTACGGCACCGAGAACCCTGGTAAACCAGGCGCTAAAGCCGCCACCAAGAAGACTACCGCTAAGCCAGTAGTCAAAACTACTGCCAAAAAGGCTCCTGCCAAAGCTACCGCGGCTAAAAAGCCAACCACTAAAAAACCTGCCAGTAAGTAAATTACTCCATGGCTCTAAAAAACCTCCCGAACGGGAGGTTTTTTGGTTATTATTATTTACCTTGTTCTATTTCTTCAATTCCTTCCGGCAAGTCATCTACCGCCACAGGAATACAATATATTGGCTCAACTGCACTCTCTGAACGGACTTCAACCCCCTGATAGCGACTAAAATCGTTAGCATCAAATACATACACATAGCCAGTTTGGTGCTCCTTGCGAGCCCTGTCTAGCTGATCTGGCCAGCTTTTAAATGTAATGTCTTTGCCTTCACCGCCCCAACTACTACGGTGCTGGCGACCGGCTACACGATCCCTTGTAGAGCTGATAATTGCCATGAAGATCGGGATATCTATATGGGCGGTCGCCGCAACTGCCGGTGTGCCGTCTGGCTGCCCTTCACTATGAGCTTGCCTTGGTTCAAGTGGGCCCTCTATTTTAAACGGAGTCCCATGAAAGACGTATTTACCTGTCCGCTCGCCGCTACTCAGCCACTCCAATGCCTCTCGGCCAGTAACCACACCCATCTCCGCGGCGCGCTCAGGATCGAGGCGAGAGATAAGTATATCTACTTGTTTTTCTCTGGGGCGTCGGTCTTTGGTCTTTTCTATTCTAGGAATAGGCTCATGCATACCACTACTCTACCCCTCCTGACGGCACAGTGCAATTATGAGGTCTTGCATAGCAGCGCTACTCTCTGCTGCGCCGGTTTTAACACTATAATCCGCCTCTACTATCAGCCGGTACGCTCGTTTAAGGTCGCTCAGGGCTAGCTTACTAGCTACTTGTGCTGCTTTCTCGGCCGGGTACGGCTTTATACCGAATTGGTCCATCCACGAGCTGCCCTGCCCTGCATTGTCAAAGGCCAGAGTGATGTTGCGATACTGAGTAACGAGCATAGCTAGAATTTGCTGATCGGCCACACCTTGCCGTGCAAGCGCCGCGTACACATCCATAGCGCGGGCGAGATTACCAAGCACTACTGCGTCAGTTAGTTCAAATAATGTCTGCTCAGTGTTGGCAGTCACCAGTAGGTCAATCGAGTCCTGAGTAATTGTAGGGTCGTAGGCCACGAGCTTTTGCACCTCCTGGGCCAACTGCCACTGGTCATTGCCCACTCGCCGCAGCAAGCTCATAGCAAGCCCTGGCGCAATATTGCCGCCTAATCGCTTTGTCTCCTTTACTATCCAATCGCGCAGCTGAGCATCACTGAGGCTTTTAAACTCCTTAGCCTGCCTGAGCTTAGATAAAGTCTTAAAGTACGTACTTCTCTTATCGACTGTCGGCTCCTCAATTAGTAGGATGGTGGAGTCCGGCACTGCGTCGAGAATATCTTGGAGTTTCTCTACCGCCTGCTTGTTGCCGCCTAGCCCGCGCAAAATTATGAATCTACTACTAGCCAATAGCGGCATTACGGCCAAACTATCGAGCAATGTACCAACTGATGATTCGCTCATGTCGATAACCTCGAGGTTCATATCGTCGCCGGATTTTTTAGTGTAATGCTCACGAAGTCGCTCCACCTCGCGCCGCATAGCGTAGCTGTTTTCACCGTAAAAGAAAAGTATCATACCTTATATTGTAACCTATGCCTTCTGACACTTGGGGCAAATATGTGTGCCGCGACCAGCCACGCGAATCTTCTCGATCACACTTCCACACACCGGGCACTGCTTGCCCTCGCGCCGGAACACCTGCGCGAACTTAAGGTAACTGCCCTTGTTACCGTCTGCATCCACATAGTTCTTATCACTCGACCCGCCGTGGTCAATTGAAAGCTGCAAGAAGTACTTAATTGCCTCGTGCAGCCTCTTAACTTTCGCAGCTGGTACGTCCCCGACCTTGGTAGCAGGATGAATCTTGGCCATGTGGAGCGATTCGTCGGCATAGATGTTGCCCACACCTGCCACCACTGACTGGTCTAAGATCGCAGCCTTTATACTCGTTCGGGCTCGCTTAGCTAAGCGACTTTTAAACTCAGCCAGAGTAAACTCCGACCCCAATGGCTCCGGCCCTACACGCTTAAAAAAGTCGATTTCCATAACTTCGTCGGTCGGAATAAGCTTAACCCAACCAAACTTGCGCTGGTCGTTAAAGAACAGCGTTGCTACTGTCCTTTTGCTCTCGCTGCTGTCGGCGAGCCTGAACGTTACGCGTGTAGACCTATCTGGCAAGTCACCGATCAAGCTATCATTGGGGTGCCCGGCACCCCAGCGCTCGCCATCCTCGGCTCTGTATACCAGCTGACCGGTCATTTTAAGGTGGATTACTAAGCTGTAATTAGTATCTAAATCTATAAGCAACACCTTTGCCCGCCTACGAACGCTAGTAATGTGCGCACCAACAAGGTACTTTTTGACCTGCATAGGATCGTTCGGAAAGCTCTTAGGCCAATCAAAGTCCACAGCCCCTATCACCTTGCCCGGCAAGTACTTGCTGAGTCCAATTCGGACTGTTTCTACCTCTGGTAATTCTGGCATAATCACTCCTTTAGCTCATTATATGAGACTCTCGGGGGTAAGGATAGTAAAGCCGGCTTCGGCCGCGGTATTCTCTGTCCGAGATCATTGACATTATGCGCTATTTATGGTAAATTATGGGTGTCCTTTGGAGGTTCCAAGGGAAGAAGTTTGAGAAGAGAAAGAGGCAAAGTGTCAGAGAGCAAGAAGAAGGATCCGATCACTCGGCTGATCGACGCCTTCGTGACAGGTGTGATCCTGGTCATTGCAGGCTGCGTGGCGTTGACTCTCTTGGTCAAGTTCATCGGGTTCATCCTGTTGGGGCTTTTCCTGGTCGGCGCGATCTACCTGGCTGTGCGGTTCTACCGTGAGCGCAACAGTGAGCGCAGAGAGCACGCCGAGTACCGCCGTACCCACCCGTAGCTTCGCTACACTTTACCAAGGAGGTAGAAAGAAGCACTAGGAGGTGCTTCAGCGGGTTGTGCGAGAGATCGTGCAGCCCTTGGCGTGACCTTCATGGTCAAATCAACCTGCCCCTTTCTTCTCAATCCGTATAATCAAATGTGTATTTGATCTGACGAGCCAAAAACGGCGAAATACGGACTAGTAAACTGCACGTGCTATCTGCACACAAATATTGCCTCTAATATACCAGTTATGCTATAACTGTAAGTATAATTAAGGAATTTTTTCAAGATGGCAACCAAAACTAGTAAGCCCACCAAGGCTCGTACTTCTAGCAAGAAAACCAACCTAAAATCAGCTAATAAGTTTAATGCCAATGTGGCTATAGTTGTGGTCGGTCTACTTTCGGTCCTAGGAATTTACTTAGTTTGGCAGTCTTTTGCAGCTGAGCCTACCTCTAAATACGACGCCTCAAATTACACTCACTGTAAGTACTTCAACAACATACCATCCACTCCATCGGGTGGCCTTAAGGCTAGCGAACTACCTACTGACGGCGGTACATGGTGCTGGGAGCGCAATCTAAAGTATGGGCTTTCTGGCAAAGCTCCTTCGAGCGAGGTATTGGCCCGTAAAGCAGCTCTTGCCGAATGGGACAAGCAACACCCAGCTGAATGGTGCAGGTGGCAACCAGATACCAACCCCCCTACAAATTGTGACTCTACAAACTCAACTACTCCGGAAGCCGAGACAAGTTCACCATCGAGCACCTCTACGCCAGCCACTAGCCAAACCCAAGACACCGCCACACCTTCAACAAAAGGCACCACAGCAACGACTAAATCCAGTGCGTCTCCTAAGTCCAAATCGACTGGCGCCACCCCAAGCACCAGCAAGCAAAAAACCGACGGTACTCGCTAGTTTGGGCGAAAAAGCCCCAACCTTCTCTCCGTCATCTACCTGATTAGTTAATTTAAATAGTATATTAGCCAAAGAAGTGAGTTGCTCACCTGCTATACTAAGCTTATGACAGGTGAATTCAGACACTACCCCGATAACGAACCGTTGCCAAAGGGTGCAGAGCTAGAACCCGCTGTAGTTGAACAGTTCACCCAAGAAGTCGAGCGGCTGGCAAAGCCCGATTGGGAAGGCGGTACGCAAAGCGACTACCTAGGTGCGCGTTGGTACCGAGATGTAGTTACCAACGCGCTTATACTCGTAACTAGGCAGTGGTCACCCCATGGCATTCGAGAGCTCAACATGTATACTGTCACCGTACACGAAGTGCCTGAACCTCAGGGTGCCGACGACCTAGCGCAAATTAGTCGTTCGTATTTCCTCGACACCAGTAGGCCAGCGGCGGCCGAAGCCAAAACCGAGCTTCATTCGTATTCGCAGTCAACTCACCGAGAGACCTACGACCCATCGAATATAAAAGGGCTACCTGACCCAACATGGGACGAGCTAAGCTTCTTTGACAAGCAACGCGCACAAGTAGCCCGAACTGCTCGATCAGAAGAGCAACGTAAAAACGAAGTGCACCTAAGCCAGCTTCCGCCAGTCGGAACAGCCAACCAGGAGTTTGCGGATGTTATACCAATTTTGCAGAGGCTAGAGTCAGAAAATGAAATCAGTGAATATTACATACATAATCGACCATTCCGACTCGAGCCAGAAGAATAATCTTAGACGCTTTCGATAAAATCTTTGAACTCAGCAAAGCCCTGATAGTGGTAGCCACGCATGCCAGCGCGCTCAGCGCCCTCTATATTCGCCACCCGGTCATCTACAAATAATAGTTCGGGGGCAGGTAAACCAACTTCGCTTAATACCTTTTCGTAAAAAGCCGACTGAGGCTTGATTAAGTGCATATCGGAAGATACAAATATTCTCTCAAAAGCATCCGTGATTTTAATGGAATCTAAAATCTCATATATATATTCGTGCGATGCGTTGCTAGCTAAATAAAGTTTGTAACGTGGCTTTAAGCTGGTAACGACGTAGTGAACAAGTGCTAAATCTGCCTTGTCTCGAGCATACTCAATTCGTTCTGCCGATTCATAGCTCAGCCCCGTTAAAGACGCAAAGCCACGATAGTATTCTTGGACACTGATATTCCCGAGGTCTTTGTCTGTAGCGAGCTGGGCTAATTGACGCTGTACATCTTCGCTTAAGCTCGACCGTTCGACCCAGTTATGCCCAAAGTCCGCCGTGAACACACCAAAGAAATCCAGAATAAGTCCTCTGATCATAGCTCGACCAACTCTCCCCAGCTCGGACCCGTTGATATATTCACCTCGATCGGTACGCCAAAGCTGTGTACACCCAACATATCTCGCCGCAGCACTTCGGCTACAGCCTGTACCTGATCTTGACCGCACTCCACAATAAGTTCGTCATGAATCTGCAAAAGCATTTGCGCACCCTCAGGCAAGTCCCCATGAATTTTGATCATAGCAAGCTTCATCATATCGGCCGCGGTACCCTGCAGTGGCATATTTACCGCAGCTCGCTCGGCCGCCGAACGCACCACAAAGTTACTTGCATGCACGTCTGGGCACGGTCTGCGTCGACCAAATAGTGTCTCGGTATATCCTAAAGTATGAGCTTGCTTTTTGATCTTTTCAATATAGGCCGCTACATCTTTTCTGAGCTCAAAGTAACGGTCTATAAATGCTTTGGACTCCGCGTAGTCCATGCCCGTAGCCTGACTTAAGCCATGCGGATTCATGCCATACAGTACCCCAAAATTAATGGTTTTAGCGCCATAGCGCTGTTGTTTAGTAACTTCGCCTGGTTCCACCCCAAACATCTCTGCGGCAGTTAGTGTGTGGATGTCGGCCCCGCTCTTAAAGGCCTTGATCATCGGCTTGTCGTCGGCCAGTTCGGCCGCCAGCCGCAGTTCGATCTGGCTGTAGTCTGCCGCTACAAGTACTTTGTCTTTGGCGGCCACAAACGCCTTGCGGATTTCGCGCCCCAATTCGGTACGGACCGGGATGTTCTGCAAGTTTGGATTAGTGGAGCTCAGCCGGCCTGTTTGTGCAATGGTTTGGTTGTAACTGGTATGAACACGGCTGGTAGTTGGATTCACGAGTAACGGCAGGGCGTCCACATAAGTAGACTTGAGCTTGGCCGACTCACGGTATTCGAACAACAAGTCAATGATCGGGTGCACGCCACGAAGCTTCTCAAGTTCTTTGGCCGCAGTCGACACGCCAGTTTTGATCTTTTTTAGCTCAGTTGATTGGATCTTGAGCTTGTCGAACAGTATAACTTTGAGTTGTTGAGTAGAGGCGATGTTGAACTTCTCGCCAGCCAAGTCCCAAATTTGTCCCTCTATTTTGGTCAGGCGGCCATTAATGTCTTTGGCAAACTTGGTTAGGAAGTCCACGTCTAGCTCTATGCCAGCACATTCCATGTCCCCTAGCACAGGTATGAGCGGCCACTCCATAGTCTTTGCTACATCCTCAAGTTTACCTTCGCCAGCCAACTGTTTAGACAGTTTCTCGTACAGTCGCCAAGTTATATCGGCGTCTTCGGCCGCATACACCGCCGCTTCTTCTACTGGCGCCTGCGCAAACGTCTTTTGGTTCTTACCTTTGGGCCCAATCAGCTCAGTAATTTCGACCATTTGTATACCCAGTTCGGCAAATGCCAGCGTACTGAGCGACTGAGCTCGACCAATTGGACTAAGCAAGAACGCCGCCACCATAGTGTCAAAGCTAATGGGCCCTAGGTCTACGCCCTGCCGCTTCGTCACTTGGTAGTCAAACTTAATGTTATGCCCTACCTTACCAATCTTAGCGTCCGCTAAAATCGGGCCGAGCGTATCTATAACTTCTTTGAGCGGTAGCTGTTTACCTTCGGCGTGCCCCACCGGAACATAGTAAGCGTAGCCGGGCTTCCAACTAAAACTCATGCCGACTAAGTTGGCGTTTATTACATCCACACTATCCGTTTCGGTATCAAATGCAAAGGCCTTTTGCCGGCTAAGTTGTGTGGCTAAGTCCTTGAGTTTCTCGGTCGTATCTACGCATATGTAGGTAGCCTTTTTAAGATGGTCTCTGCTTGGTGCAGGCACTGGCGCAGCCTTATCTTCGTCAGCAAATAAGGTTGCCTGGTCGGCATTCTGATCAAGTATTGTGCTCACCATATTGTGGCCCGGCAACTTGGAAAGCAAACTACGGAATTCCAAGCGATTAAATAGCTCGAACACGCGCTCTTTGTCATAGTCGTGGATGTGAGCGTCCCGCAAGTTAAAGTCGAGCTTCACGTCTCGGCTGATACGTGAGAGTTCCAAGCTAAGCTCAGCAAGATCTTTATTTTCCTCGAGCTTCTTGCGTACAGCCGGCTTGAGCTCACCCAAGTGCTCATAAATTCCCGTAAGCGTTTTGTACTTGGCCACCAGCTCGGTTGCCGTTTTATCTCCTACACCCGGCACGCCCGGTATGTTGTCACTAGTGTCTCCCTTGAGCGCTTTATAAACCACAAACTCTTCGGGCGTTACCCCGTACTTTTCTTGTACTGCCGCGCGGTCATACAGTACCGTGTCGCTAAAGCCGCGTCGCATGGTATACACACTCACGTGATCGTCTACTAGCTGAAGCTCATCCATGTCCCCCGTTACAATCACCACCTCGCACTCTCGGCAATAGCGATGTGCAAGCGTACCAATTACATCGTCGGCCTCGTAGCCTTCGCACTCCATCAGCGGCATATTAAACGCCTGTACTACCTCGCGCGTGAGGGGCATTTGCGCAACCAACTCGTCGTCGGTCTTTTTGCGCGTGCCTTTATAGTCTGCGTACATGTCATGGCGAAAGGTCTTACCGGGTAAATCCCAAGCCACTGCGACATAATCAGGCTTAATGTCGCTCAGGGCTTTAAGCATAATGGTCACAAATCCATATACAGCGTTCGTGGGTGTACCATCCTTGGTCGAGAGGTATGGGATGGCGTGGTAACCCCGGTGCAGAAGCGCATGGCCGTCGAAGAGTACGAGTTTTTTGCGTTGACTCATAAGGATATTATAGCTTATCCGCGCGCAATGTGCTTTAATGTGGGTATGAGTAACCCTGAGCTTTTTCCATCCGAGCCAACAGGCGAAGTTCCGCGACCACGCGATCCCCACTTAGACGAAGAAGCCTATGTTGAGGCTATAGAAAAAGGTAAAAGGCGCAGGCACCTTAACGTCGTTCCAGGTCCGACTAGCCAGCCGGAATGGAGAGTAACAGACGCCGAAAGAGCAGCTGCAATGGGCAAAGAGGGGCTTGAAGCAGCAAGAGCAAAACTATCATCCATAGATCGGCCAGACAGCAGTACTATGATACAGAGCCGCCAGTCTCAGCCAATACCAAATGAGGGCGACTTTGATGAGCTTGGGGAGCTCAATCCTGACTGGAAATCTAAAAGAGCCCAATAATTAGGCTCTTTTAGTGCTTGAAACGACTACAACTCTACCCTAAATAGTCGCGGAGCTTCTTGGCGTCTTTATGCTTACGCAGTTTTGCCAAAGCCTTAGCTTCGATCTGGCGAATACGTTCACGAGTTACACCAAACTCCTGTCCGACTTCTTCGAGCGTGTGACCTCGGCCGGTCTCAAGCCCAAAGCGCATACGCAAAATCTTTTGCTCACGGGGCGTTAGGAGTGAAAGGGTTTCGTCTATGTGCTCCTTAAGCAACTCGTAAGTTGCGGCCTCTTCTGGGCTCACATTGTTCTCGTCTTCTATGAAGTCACCTAGGCTTGAGTCTTCGTCCTCGCCCACAGTAGCGTCTAGACTGGTAGTATCCTGCGAGATTTTAATAATGTGATTTACCTTGTCTACATCAATCTCGAGCTCTTTAGCCAGCTCCTCGGGGAGTGGTTCGCGGCCAAGCTCCATAGTAAGTCGACGCTGCGTGCGCACAAGCTTGTTAATAGTTTCCACCATGTGTACCGGAATTCGAATTACGCGAGCCTGATCGGCTATAGCACGGGTAATTGCCTGGCGGATCCACCATGTGGCATAGGTACTGAACTTAAAGCCCTTAGTGTAATCAAACTTCTCAACCGCGCGCAAAAGCCCAGTGTTACCTTCTTGAATCAAGTCAAGCAAGTCGAGTCCACGGCCAATGTACTTTTTGGCAATACTCACCACCAAACGCATATTGGCTTCCGCCAATGCGTCTTTAGCAGCCTTGTCGCCCTTCTCTATTCGCTTGGCCAGAGCCACTTCGTCGGCGCCGGTTATAAGTGGAATCTTACCAATTTCGCGCAAATACAAGCGAACTGAGTCGTCGGCAATGTCTTTGAGTGTTGCATCGTTTACAGCATTTTCTATGTCTTCTTCCGGCTCAGTTTCCCAGATCAATTTATCCTTCTGGTCGGTTACATCGATTCCCTGTTCCATGAGCGTAGAGTATAAATCGTCAAGCGCCTCTACGTTTTCTTCTGCTTCAGGAACTGCTGCTAGCACTTCCTGTTGGGTTACAAATCCTTGTTCACGGCCCTTGGCCAATAATCGTTCTATCTCGGGTGTCTGCTCTTGCTTATCGTCCTTTGGACCAGCCGCAGCCACAGGCAAAGCCTTTTTTGCCATAAAGTATTACTCCTCGTTTAGTAGTGCCTGATAATCTGCCAAAAGGCTTTTAACGCCCTCTCGGTCTCCAGCGGCTTCAGCCTCGGCAATCTGCTTTGCTAACCGTCGCTTATTCAATTCTCGATTTAGTTTTTGCAATCTATGCACTTGGGTGTAGGCTTCGAGCCCAATGTCGTGCTCCGTCAGTCCGGAGTATTCTTCTTCACCCTTTAACGCAAGAATTTTAACATCATTTTCATGAGCATGCAAGTGTTTTGCAATAGTTTCTAGCTTTGAATTAGGGTGAGTCTTCAAGGCTGCAAAGTATGGCCGGTGTTCTGTACTAACTGATTCCAATACTACATCACCCAAAGCCACGCGAGCCTGCGGGTAAGCCAACATGAGCTTAAGTAGGTTCTGCTCGGCCTGTTCAATTTTGGTTAGCTGTCGAGCGGGGTGCTGATTTGACGCCTCTGCTTGCTCTGACTGAGTTGGCCTAGGTTCCGGTGCGGGCGCATCCTCACTATTCACCTTACGTCGCACCGAATCTTCGCTCACACCTAGCTCTTCGCTTAAACGCTTTATATAGTGGTCTTGCTCCACTGTATCTTCGAGCTTACGCAGGGTTGGCATTAAAAAGCTACTCATGTCTTTCTTGGCGCTAGCCGACGCTGTACCAAAGCTCGCTTTGGCATAGTCAAACAAGTAGTCTACTGCGTAGCACGCGCCCGACACGGCACTCAGCCACGCAGCCTTGTCTTTACTAATAAGCTCATCAGGGTCTTTAGCACCCTCGAACGTAACCACCTCAAGCTTAATATCGATTCCCTGGGCCAACTCGATTGCACGCTGAGCGGCTTTTACTCCCGCGGCGTCCTGATCAAAGCAGATTTTAATATTCTTAGTTAGGCGAGACAACACTTTTAGCTGTTCACTAGTAAGCGCTGTGCCACTACAAGCCACTACTTGCGCAAACCCAGCGTTGTGCAGCGCCACCACATCCATATTCCCTTCCACAATCACCACTTCGTCGTGCTCGCGAATAGCCTCTTTCGCCTGCGTGAGACCATAAATCGCTGTGCTCTTATTGTAAATGGCTGTCTGAGGAGTGTTTATGTATTTAGCACCCGACTCGTCGCCCGGTAGTACCCGGCCACTAAAGCCGACTGGGCGGGCTTGATTGTCATATATTGGAAACAACACACGCGCCCGAAAAAGGTCGTAAGCGCTCCTACTAGCTTGCTTTTGTGCAGCCACGCCTGCTTGCACCATCTGCTCATAACTAAAGTTCTTTTTACGCAAGAACCCCGTGAGCGCATCCCAGCTTTGTGGCGCATAGCCGAGGCTAAAGTCTTTGATTGTCTGTGCGCTTAAGCCCCGAGCTTCACGCAAATAATTCAGCGCCTCGGGGTTGCGCGATAGAGATACATGATAGTACTTTACCGCCAACTCCATAATCTCGAATAGCTTACCTTTAGCTGGGCCGTGGCTGGCCTTGCCGCGCGGTTTAAGTGTTACTCCGGCGCGCTTAGCTAGTATCTCGAGTGCTTCGGGAAAGCTCACACCCTCTATACGCATCACGAAGGTAAATATATCGCCACCTTCATCGGTCGAGAAGTCATGCCATATTCCCTTGTCGGGGCTCACCATGAAGCTCGGGGTTTTTTCGGCGTGGAATGGCGAAAGCGCCTTTAGGTTGCGGCCGGCTGGTTTGAGCTGTATGTAACCGCCAATCACGTCTACAATATCCAACTTCTGCTTGATCTCTGCCACTTCGTCCATACAAGTATTATACGCCACTCCTTAGAACAAGAACAAAGTATGAATAAACGACCAAGGGCCCGGACGAAGCAACACTGCTTCGTCCGGGCCCAACCTCACTGGGTACGGGGTTGTGCCAGCCTCAACAGGCGAGCGAACGCTTCTGATTCCTCAAGAGCGCGTTCTGCTGACGATTCGCTCGACGGTTCATCCTGTTGCGCCGTCGAGCACTCTTCGACTTGTTACGCTGCCTCCCGGCCAACGTAATCGCGTTGTTCAACGCCGTCGTGGAAACTGCCTTGCTGAGCACGGCTGGCAACGGCTGGCCCGAACTGTCATGCTCAAGTGCCAGCCGAGCCAACGGCTGGAGCTTGAAGGCTGCAATCCTGATCACCTCCTGATTCTTGCACCCCGTTTGCTCTTTGAGCATCCTCCTCAGAACCTTGGTTATCGCCTTGTCTGGTACCTTGGCACAAGCGCGCAAGGCTGCCCCTAACTATCCAGTCACTCCGCCATTCGGAGTGGGGTACCGAAATTCTACACCTATGCGAGCTGCAAATCAAGCCACAATAAGGTCAAATACGCTTGGCAGAGTGTCACAGCCATGCAAACCGGCAAAGTGACCTTTACCTGGATCCACCACATTCTCCGCCCCAAGGAGCGTACCCAGCTCACGCGACCAGGCTGGTGGAATAATTTCATCGTTGTCCGAATACACGCTATATATACGCCCTACTTTAGCTTTGATGGCACCAAAGTCTACCTCTGGCAAAGCACGCTTGCCCTGCTCGGCCCGCTCGTGACCAGCAAAGCCAGCTACCAATATAAGTTTGCCCAAGCTTTCACCCAGCACATATTTACTCATGTAACGGAGCACTACATAGGCCCCCAAACTATGGCCTACCAACGCTGTTTGCGCATCGAGCCTACCAGCCACACGCTCCAATTCCGCTAACCAATCCTCTATGTTTGGCTTTTTAGGCTCGGGCATAGCAGGAGCAACTACTTCTATGCCCTGGGCACGTAATTCGCGCGTAAGCCAACCCATCCAGCCCTGAGTAGGATCATCAGCCCAGCCATGTACTATAATTACGCGCTGTATGTTTGCTCGCTCTAGCATCGAGTACCTATGTTACTCGATTTAGCCCTTTAACGCCACTTCCAGCTAGCTTCAAGCGTCTTAACTGCATCTTGGGTAAAGGTATCTCCACTCGACATCGTTATGGCATAGGCAGTAATTACGTCCTCGCCTTGCTTATGCTTATCATCCTTAGCTAGAACCACAATGAGGGTTTTGGTATCTGGTTTTTCCTTCGTGCCACCGTTATACACGATCTCCTTGGCATCTTCCTCGCCAAGCTTAATATCGCGCGTACCAGTTATACTACTCGCGCTAATGCCCGCCGTTTGCTTGGCCGCATCCACCGCACTATCAAGATTATCGCTAGACTCAATACTTGGTACAACCGCGATCGTACTAACCTCTTGCGCCCCAAACGAAGCATCGATACTACAACTGGTGTCGCTCGTGGACACGGTGTTGTCGGTTGGTATGCCGAATTCATAGCATTCCTTAGCAATCGCTACGTATCCGTCGGGCACGGAAATAGTCGGCTTAATTGAACTCTGAGTAGCTCCTCCAGATAAATCGTCAGTATTTACCACAGTGGTGGTCTTTTTACCCAATACTAAAGCTAGTACGATAATTCCAAACACCAATACCGCGGCACCAACAGCCACCGAGAACAAAATACTATTGCCTCCACTCTCTTCACCCGCCGTGGCGCCCTCCGATGCCATAAGGAGCGGATCGGAATAAGGGTCGAGCGAGTCAAGACTAGCAAGCTGCGGATCCTCCAGCATGTTTTGGAGTGGTTGAGCACCAGTTTCGACAGGCGCAGATTGAGGCTGCAACTTCGGTAAGCGATCAACTGGCACACCGGTTACCAAATCGATTCCTAAGGGCTGGTCGTCGGACGGCGGAGGTGTAGATACTGGTACTGGGGGCAAGTCGGGCTCAACTGGCGTCGGTGTAGGACCAGGGGCGGGTGGAGCAGCAACTGGGTCTTGTTCAAGAGGGTTGGGTGGCATTGGCTCGGGCGCACTTGGAAGAGAGCTAGCGAGTGGAGCCGCCGCTACGCCTTGCGTAGCGGCGTAGGATTCTGCCGCTGCCGGCGTTGGTGGCAGCGGCTGGACATCGGCAGTTGGCATAGGAGCAACCACTGGATTGGTCAAAGCTGGATTCGTGTCAACTGGCGGAGGGGGCGTAATTGATGTAACGGCAGGCGCGCTAACAGGCGCAACCGGTAGGCTCCCACTACCGCCTCCGGGTGCCAACAAACTGGTTGGCTGAGGCATAAGTGGCTCATCACCACCGTGTGCCTCGGTAGTTGCTGCTCGCAGAGCAGGATCAGTAAATCCAGCTAACGGGTCAGGTTCATCGGCCTCTAGGTGCGCATCCAAAGCCGACCCGGGAGTTGGAGTGGCAGCCGACGGTGAGGCTGGAGTGGGCGCATGGGCTATCGGAGTAGCTGGTGGAGTTAACTGGGCATTTAGGGCGTCTTGCAGGACCGTGCTTGTGCTCGGTGCGGATGGTGGTGGTGACATGGTGCCAGGTGCTGCAACCGGCGCACTGCCAGCTAGTGGCGGCGCATAACTAGGCGGAATCTGCGCACTCAAATCAACCGCCGACGTATTGGCGGGCGGTGGTGCTGCACTGGGTCCTAAGGGCTGGTCTTGTGGGGGCATAAATACCTAGTATATACGCCTAAGTATAGCAATTTTACCCATGCAGCACAAAAGACTTATGCTCAGTTGGAAGCTTCAGGCCTAGTTATTTCCAGGCCCAACTTTTTTCGAGCTGGACTACCGCGGCCTTTTCGGCCTCGGTATTGGCAGGTAGGTTTATTTCAAACCCAGTTATAGCCGCACCAGCGAGCTTGTAGCCCTTGCCCACAGCGCTCACGATTATCTTGACTGCCTTTTGGCCGCTACTCGTAGTGTAGGTGGTTTCGTAAGCGTCACTACCAGCGAGCTTGATCTTGCGATCCACAGGAGAAATCAGTTTATACGCACTCTTTACCTCGGCCAAAGCCGCTTCGATCGATGACCAATTTGTGGTATTTGGAGCAATGATAATCCGACGCGTTAATCCTGTGCCATAGTTCGCATTAATACTACATAGGGTGTCCGTGGGAATATTGTTTGGCGCGGGCAATTGAAAACTGTAGCACGATTTAAAAACAGTCGCGTAACTTACTCCACCCACTACCGTGGTAGGACCAGTAGCCGTAGTTTGCCCACCTGATACCTCGGAGCCATCGCCGGTTGCCGTGGGGTCATTAGGATCAGTTGTTGACGAAGAACTATTGGCAGCATCCCCCACCATGGCCGAATTCTCATTAGAAGTCGTGTCATTCTTAGGCAACCCGGGCATGCCCAGAAGCGCCCATACTCCGCCGGCTATAGCCAATACGGCAATAATTATCGCCATGACAATAAAGGGCTTTTTAGAACGCGGCTTTTTCTCGGGTGCTTCGTTGGGGATCGGTGCTAAGCTTGGATCTGGTACGCCACCATTAAGGTGTGGTGGAACTTGCATTTCAGCAGCTGGTGGGGCTGAGCCAGGTGGCGTGGGCGGTAATTGTTGTTGCGCTGGCTCAGCTGTGGGTGGTATTTCTACAGGCCGAATAGGGGCAGGTTCTGCGGTAGCTACATCGACTGAAGCTGGTGTAGCCATTGGTGGAGGCGGAGTTGGAACCGGCGCAGGAGCGGCAGGTGCAGCTGTCGAAGGTGCCGGTGCAACAGGCGGAGGCGTAACTGGTGGCATTGCCGGGGCTGGTGGAGCACTAGGCTGCACTGGTGCTACAGCGGGTGGCGGCTGAGCTGGAGCGGGATTGAGGTTAGGATTACTAGGGTCTTGTGGATTCATGTTCACTCTTACTAGCTAGTATACCAATACTCCTTATGCTACACAAAACTTTATTTCTCCCTCTCACCGCTTCCACCATCCTGCAAGTAACCCGTGTAAGCCGACCACTCGCCTCCGAGCAAACTAAGCACCAACTCAGTACCCAGACGAACCGTTTTAAGCCCTTGGTCGCGTGTTGGATTCACCTCGACCAAATCAAGCGCCACTACTGACTCATGAGCCAAGTGCCTACATAAATAACTAACCTCTCGGTAGGTTAGCCCACCGCGATTAATAATTCCCGTACCAGGTGCCTCGCTGCCGTCAATGGCATCAATGTCGAGCGCCACGTGGAGTGGCCGACCTGCCAGCCAATCATGAACACGGTCATAAATTGCCGCTATGCCCTGTTCGATTACTGTATCCATAGTTATGCACGTTATATTGTGCTCGGCCATGTACTCAGCCTCATGAGCGTCAATATCCTTGGCGCCTATGATCATTACCTCGTCGTAAGCATAGTGCCGCGAAGCCCATGCTCCTCCGGTAAATTTACTGTAAAGCGCGTCGCCCAGTGCGGTCGACAGAGGCATGCCATGAATGTTGCCGCTGAGTGTCTGTTTGGGGTTAGAGCAATCCGGGTGGGCATCTATATATACCACACAAGTTTTGGCGTGTCGTTGCTTGGTCGCTATCATACTGGCAATGCCAACTGCATGATCCCCGCCAAGCGTGAGCGCCACATCGTCGCCCCTTGTATTCTCAAGGATCTGCTGCCCTAAATCTTGATTAAACTTCACTACTGCGTGGTAATTACGAAGTCCATCTACAGTAGCTGAGCCCTCACTCAGCCCGATTGGCTCAAAGACTTCTGCATCGATACCATTGTGCTTTAGCGCGGTTAGCAAACCTTCGCGCAGCAACACCTCAGGACCCTGCTCTACGCCCACACTATAGCTTCCGAGTGCTAGTGGTGCTTGGTATATCTTCAACATCGCCCCAATTATACGCCTTGGCTCTCGTATGATCCAATCATGTATAATAAGGTCATGATTAAGCAAATAAAAAACGCTGTTCGCCCGCTGGTGCCCAAAGAGGCTCTTAACAAGTACCACTACCCTGAAGCCCGATTGGCTCAAATTAAGCACAAAAATCCCTCAGAGAAAATGATAATCATCGGTGTGGTTGGCTCAAAAGGCAAAACTACTACGGCCAACATGATTTGGGCAGCGTTAAGTGCAGATGGCAGCAAAGTTGGCCAAATAGGCACGGCCAACATCCGCATAGCTGAGCACGAGGAACTCAATCGCCACCACATGACCATGCCCAATGCCTTTATACTCCAGGGTTACCTTAAGCGCATGCTAGCTGCCAAATGCCAGTACGTGGTCATGGAAGTGCCGAGCGAAGGCCAAACCCAATATCGCCACGTGGGAATTAACTTCGATGTATTGGTGTTTACCAATGTTACGCGCGAGATTATGGCCGCCCACCGTGGCAGCATGGAGGTATTGCATCAGCACAACAAGCGCGTGTTTATGCAGATGGCTCGTAGTAAGCATAAAGTACTGGTTGGCAAGCGTATTCCTAAGATCATAATCTCTAACAGTGACGCGCAGGACGCACCAGCCTATTCTGGCTTCAAGGCTGACCAAAAAATCAGCTACAGCGTAAAGACCAATAGTGACTACAAGGCTGTAGACATTGCCTCGACCGCCAAGGGCATTGACTTTAAGGTAAACGGCCACCCCTACCACCTAGGAATTTTGGGCACTATTAACGTTACCAACGCGGCGGGCGCCATTGCCACCGCATTTGCGCTTGGCAAAACTGCCGAGGTAATTGCCGAGGGCTTGGCCGGGCTCGCCGTTATTCCAGGCCGCATGGAGGTTATCGACGAAGGCCAAGACTTTACCGTGATCGTAGACTACGCCCATGAGCAAGTGAGCATGCAGGCACTTATGGACGGAGCTGCGACCATGCGCAAGCGCGGAGCGCGAATCATTACCCTACTGGGTGCCGAGGGTGGCGGCAGAGATGTAGAAAAGCGCCCTGCCATGGGTGCTATTGCTGCCAAAGGCTCGGACGTAATCATCATATGCAATGTGGACCCGTACAATGACGACCCTATGAGTATAATCAAAGACATTGCCAGAGGAGCCGAAGAAGCTGGAGCCAGGCTTGATAAAACCATGTACTGTATAGAAGACCGTCGCAAAGCCATTGCCAAGGCACTCAAACTAGCCAAAAAGAACGACATTGTACTCATTACTGGCAAAGGCAGCGAACAATCCATGGTGATTGGCGGCACAACCATCCCCTGGGATGACCGCAACGTCGTCCGCGAGGAGCTTAGAGATTCTCGTCCAAGAAATTCTTAAGCGCCACGAGATCCTCTCTTGTGTGGTCGTAATAGTGCGTTGGTATGCCTAGTGATTCAGCACTCTTGCATGCTTCCCTGCTGTGCTCAAAGTACACCACATCGCCAGGAGTAAGATTGTACTTTTTAAGTAGGATTCCAAAATACTTAGGATCAGACTTTTCAGGATCATGCTTGAGAGTAAAGACTACGTAAGGGACCTTGTCTAGATTAAACTTCTTGAACTGTTCGTCGTTAGCACCGGTCAACACTATTTTATTATTAGGATATGAATCTAGCAATTCATGCATTGCGGCAAATATCGTGCCATCTTCTCGTACAAGTCCATTAATGGCATCGACGAGGATCGTTTTCATTTAGTGACTTCCTGCAGTTCCTTAACCGCTA
This sequence comes from uncultured Candidatus Saccharibacteria bacterium, assembly GCA_964600985.1. Classification (GTDB taxonomy): domain Bacteria; phylum Patescibacteriota; class Saccharimonadia; order CAILAD01; family JADZBC01; genus CAYPSN01. The sequence continues at coordinate 102,807 of CAZRJR010000002.1, read as the reverse complement.
CCGGACACAAGCCACCATGCTTGGCTTCGCAATCCTCGCAGCAAATGAAGAGCTGGTGGCAGTCTGGCTTGGTGCAGTCCAGGTACCGATCACTTGGTGCGCCACAATGCGCACACTCGGCCAATACTTTGCGTCCAGCTTCGGTATCTGGCGCCTGAGTCATACGGTCGTCAAACACAAAGTTCTTGCCCTCAAAGTAACCATTAGGGAACTTCTCGAGGTATTTTACAATCCCACCCTCTAGCTGGTATACGTCCTCCACGCCCTGCTCTTTGAGCAAAATCGAGGCCTTCTCGCACCGAATCCCACCTGTGCAGTAGGTTACAGCCTTAGCGCCCTTTGGAACCTTAATGTTCTTTACCTTTTCGGGTAGTTCATAGAACTTATCGGTCTTGGGCTGCACAGCATCCTTAAACCGCCCAACCTGGTACTCATAATCATTACGCATATCTACTAGTACCATATTTTCGCCGCGTTCGAACATTGCGTGCAACTCCTCGGGCTTCAAGTACGTGGCGGTCTTAGCCATATCTACTTCCCTACCTAGGGTTACGATTTCGTCGCGCTTCTTTACAATCAGCTTGTGGAACGGCATACGTGGTGCCGGGCTCCACTTAAACACAATGCCGCCAAACTGCGGATGTGCGTTCATGTAGCGAATGTATTCCTTTAGCTGGGCACGCGTGCCAGCAACCGTACCATTTATGCCTTCTTGGGCAATTAAAATCCGACCCAATATGCCAATGCCCTTACAAACTAGCTTGTGTTGCTGGACTTCAAACTCAGGGTCTGGAACCTGAACAAATTTGTAGTACAAAAGTACCCATGTTGGCTTCGGGTTTGGTTGTTTGAAAGTTGGTTTAATAGCCGTCATATCGAGAGAATTATAACTGATTTGAGGTAATAACTCTAGTGCAAAACAACTACTTGGAATTCAGAACGGCCACCAGGATAATCGACAGCCATAGGGCTTGCGAGAGAGCTATAGAAACCACCGACCACGCCCTGTAACTATTTGGCGTGTCCCAAAATGATTGGCCACTCAACTGCTTAGTGCGCTTGCGAAGTGCATCTAGGTTGAGGCCATTGAGTGCAAGGAGAATCACTAACACCATCTTAATTTTAGTGAGCGGCTTGGCAAGATCGGGGCCAAGCATAGCACCACTAATCATCATGCCCACGAGGCCAGTCCAAATTACCGGCTGCGCCCAGGCAGTAACCTTGAGCATGCGCTCACGCCCTACTCTGCCCAGCAGCCAAACCAAGCCGACAGTATCAACCACCAAGACCGACCCATACGCAGTAGCCAAACAGACCAAATGGACTATAAGCCAAGCTGAGATTGGTTCTTCCATATACTTAGTATGCTCTTAGGAGGTGCGATCTAGCAAGGGTGATTTAGGCAAGTTTGTAGGTGTCTTTTTGGAGAATAATAAATCCTTCTTCGCGTAAATCGCTCAGAATCCGACTAACTCGAGCTTGGTCAGTTTCTAAATGCTCTAGTTCTGTAGCAAGCTGCACAGCTTGTTTGTTACCCTCTAGGAGTAGCCGCAACACTTCGCCACGAATCTGCCTGTCGGATCCCACAAACTTAGACTGCTTAGCGTAGTGCTTGCTGCGCCGGTTCGGATTCGGCACTTGGCTTGCCAGGTAACTACCATAATCCATAAGGGCCCAGTACCACTGTCGCGGTTGCTGGCCTTCTAAGGATTCTGCAATAAGCGGCTTAAGCTCGGCATCGTCCACTCCTTGCTGATCCGCAAAGCAGTGGTGAATAAATACGCGGCGAATATTAGTTTCTATAAACACTGTAGGTTCGTTATAGGCAAAAGCAGCTATTGAGCCAGCAGTATTTGGCCCAATGCCGGGTAACTTCTGGAGCTCCGCCGGACCACTTGGCAACACGCCATGGCGGTCACGCACTACCATCTCGGCCGCTTGCTTGAGCCACAAAGCTCGCCGGTTGTAACCTAAGCCCCGCCAAAGCCGTAACACTTCCGCCTGTGGCGCCGCAGCCAGTGTTTCTAAACTCGGCAGAACAGCCATAAACTCTGCATACTTAGTGAGCACACGACTTACTTGAGTTTGCTGCAACATTACCTCGCTCAAGAAGATTGAATACGGCGAAGTATCCTGGCGCCACGGCAAAGCATGTCGACCGTGCTCTTTGTAGTACCCCAGGGCAGCTGCACGAAGCGCTTCGAGTTTCTTCATGTTGGCATTATATCAAGCTAGGCTCCCAGCGGGCGATCACTGTTTTTGCTTCGGCATAATCCCTACACTCCATGAGTTCTGCTCGAAACTCTGATGCATTCGGAAAGTCCTTAATATAAATCTTAAAAAACTTCTTGAGTGGCTCAAAGCGCTTTTGACCACCCCAAGTCTGCTCATGCAAACCTAGGTGGAATTTAAGTATTTCGATCAGCTCCGCAGAAGTGTGTTGCTGCAGAGCTTGCTCAAACACAAAGATGTTATGGAAGATCCCGCGGCCAATCATAATGCCATCTACGCCATAGGCTTCCACCCGTTCCAAACCCTCTGCCCGACTTGCTACGTCGCCATTCCCTACAATGGTAGTGTTGGGTGCTAGCTTGTCTCGCAATGCAACGGCCTTGCCAATCTCGTCCCAGTGAGCTGGCACTTTGCTCATTTCTCTGGCTGTACGACCATGGATCGTAAGGTTCGCCAGGTCCAAGCCGAGCAAAAAGCTCGCCCAATCCTCGGTCATAATCTTGTCAATGCCAATTCGAGTCTTTACACTTACCGGCAACTTGCCAGCTGCCCCCTCCTGCGTAGCACGGATAATCTCCTTGGCCCGAGCATAGTCACCAATTACTCCGGCGCCATTGCCACTCTTTACCACGCTCCGCTCCGGACAGCCCATGTTAATATCAATACCTACAAAGCCTTGCTGAGTAAGCTCCTGGGCCATCTTGTAATAGTTTTCGGGGTTCTTACCCCATATTTGGGCAACGAGCGGTTGCTCCGTCTCGCTATCCCAACGCAGCTTACGCGCTACCGAAGCCTGCCCTGCTGAAAAGTAACCATCGACATTGGTAAACTCTGTAAAGAATAGATCGGGCTTAGCCGCCCGCGCCACTACTTGCCGAAACACCGTGTCGCTCACATCGTCAAGCGGTGCCAGTACAAAAAATGGCTTCGTAAGTTCAGCCCAGATGTTAGTAAAACTTTTTTTGTTCATAGCGTCATATTCTATACGTTTTAGCCTATAATGTTAAGTACTTATGCGTGACATTACACCCAGAAAGCCCCCTAAGCAGTTGGCCAAACAACCAACCAAAGCTCCAGATATCGAGACACCACCACCGGCATTTACCTACGATCCACTAAGCTCAGGGCCGGCGCTTAACACCCAGCCCGAGCCAGAACTCGGTCAGCCCAGTACACACATTGCTCCCCTGCCTAAAAGTTCACGCCACAAACTCTTTGGCGGCAAGCGCAAGGTTGCTGGCCGCAAACCCTACGAGGGCGCCAACCAGACCACCAAACCAAAGGGCAAGCTAAAACGCCATTGGTGGAAGTGGCTGCTTGGGCTATTGGTGCTTGGCGGGATTGCGGTGTTCGCGCTGCTCTCAGTACAAGTTACTCGCATTACCTCTAATCCGTTTAGCTGGGGCAAGCTCAAAGGCGAAGCCGATGGACGTGTGAACATTCTCTTACTCGGTGTGGGTGATCCCGGTCACGCCGGCGAAGATTTAGCCGATACGAACATGGTAATTAGTCTAGACACCAAGAACGACAAGGTAGCTATGATTAGCATACCACGTGACTTACGAGTAAAGATTCCGGGCTATGGCTCCCAGAAGATCAACAACGCGCATGCTGAGGGCGACATTCCCCTAGCAATCAAGACGGTCGAGCAAACGCTTGATATCCCCATTCACTACTATGTGCGTGCCAACTTCTCGGGACTTAAGCAAGCTGTGGACGCCGTGGGTGGCGTTGACATAAATGTAACTGATCGACTCTACGACCCCGAATATCCGTGCGACAAAAACGAGAGCCGAAGCTGCGGCTTTAAGCTCAACCCAGGCCAAATCCACATGGATGGGGCATTAGCCCTTAGGTACGCTCGCTGCCGCAAGGGTACCTGTGGCGACGACTTCGGCCGAGCGCTACGCCAACAGCAAGTGCTCCAGGCAGTGCGCACTAAGGCCATGAGTCTGGACACTCTTGCTAACCCGGCCAAGCTCAATGCCTTACTCGGCTCGGCTGCCAACAACATCAAAACCGACCTAAGTATTAACAACATGATGCGCCTAAACGACTTTTCTAAGAAATTGAGTGACGGCAGCACTATAAATGTGGTGTTTAGCCTTAAGCCAAACGGATTTCTAATAAGTGACCCGGGTGGTACAAGCGACCTCCTGCCAGCCGGTGGTAGCTTTAGCTCCATTCAGAACTTTGTAGCCAACGTATTTACACTGGGCCCAATGTGGAAAGAAGAACCAACGGTAATCATCGAGAACGGCACTACTACCATAGGTGTAGCCAAGACCCTAAGCAACACAATCAACAAGGGCATTTATAGCGACCTGATGGATATAATCGCGCTCACCAATGCCACCACGAAAGACTATGCCACGAGCCAGATTATTGACTACACTGGTGGCAAAAAGCCCGCTACCGCTGCTTACCTACAAAGCCTGGTTGGCGTAGCGCCTACTCCACCACCAGCTACTACGACTGGTAAAGCCGCTGTTGCGCCCGCTGACTTTGTAGTAATCCTTGGTAGCGACTACGTAGCCAAAACCGCCCCGAGTACAAGTACGACTACCCCGAAGCGGTAGTATAATTTCTCTTATGCTTGGTAATTACCTCGGAAGCTGGTATGATGTGGCCACTTGGCCGCCTATTCAGGATTGAAGGCCTCCAAACCAAGGAGGTGCCCAAGTGGCACAGCGAATTAAAGGACGAGTGCTTACTCGCCGCAAGGCGCGGCTGGCACAGGAAGCCGGCCAATTGCAACTGGTCAGGGTGTTCCAGAAGATCAACTTCCTCGAGTCGCCCGGCAAGCTGCTGGTCTGTGACATCGAGAACACCATCGCCCCACGAGGGCATAGCGTGCTCTCGGTCGACATCCTCGATACCTTCGCTCGTGCCTACAGCGCTGGCTACCACTACATCATCCTGCGCACCAACAAGAAACGCAAGCTCGTGAAGAAGTCCGTGAAAGAAGGCACTTCGCCCTATTACTCGGGCAGATACACCGGCGATTTCGACGAGATGATCCATCAGCTCAAAGCCGTTGGCTTCGAAGTCGTGCTTCTCCAGCAACCACAGAAGGTGTTCTGGCCGCCCTGGGCGTTCGGCAAGTGGCCGCGTAAGCCCTGGCGGATCACCTTTCGGAGCGACTTGAGCGCCCTCACACGAGAGATCAAAGGCAAGACCGTGAAGCGCTCCGAGATCATGGTGGTCGGCGACAAGTTCCGCTTCGACTGCCTGCGGCCAATCCTGATGGGTTGGAACGCCGTACTGGTGAATCCGATCGGGGGCGACGGTAAGGGCGACAAGTTTGCACTCATCCGCCCCGCCGAGCGCTTCACTCTCTGGCGACTCGGCCTCAAGCGGCCGAGTTAGGCCAACAACACACCCGCTTCGTACCAGGGACCCCGTCTCGTACGCGAGGCGGGTTTTCCCTTGTTTGTCCCATAGTACGCGTGACTATTACGCCAAAAGCGCCTATACTAGATACATATGGATGTAGCAAGCATGACACAAGAACAAATCGCTTCTCGCCTCGAGGTGGTAAAAAGCGAGCTTGATAAATACTACGCCCCACAGCCGACCACAGAAGAAAACTGCAAGGCTATGAGCGCACGGGCATTTGACTCCTTAATTGCCGAACGCGACCGCTTAGATCGTGCCTTAGACTAACTTCTACCTATCTTCCTTACGAAACACAAACTTGAGTGCCGACCAATCGTCATCGATTGCGCATACCTTAACGTCTACTAAACCGCCAGCCAGACCAATTTCACGCACCTGGGCGTCGTCTAGGTCACTTTGTAGCTTTGATGTCTTTTTGGGCCATGACAGCCATAATATACCATTAGGGTTTAGGCAGTTTTTGAGGTAATCGAACTGTTGTTCGAGCTCTGCGCGATCTTGCGCAAAGTAATGTATGAGGTCAAAATCAACTTCCTCTAGGAAGTTCTCTATGCGCACCGAATCAGGCAAGTCAGTCAACTGATCCTCGAAGTTATCAGGTGGGTTAATGATAGTAATGCAGTACTCTGGTTTTATACCTAGCTTTTGCACAAGTGACTTTTCACTACCAGTCATACCTACTCCTCTTGAACTTAACTATACCTTTTTTGCACAGCAAACTCCAGACACGCAAAAGGGTCTTAGGAAGTTCCTAAGACCCGGGGCTAGCGGCTCCGATTGGCCCGCCTCGCCCTAACTACTTTGCCAACACCGACGATACCCACCACAAGTATCGCAAGCGATGCTTCGGTCGATAGTCGAGGTGTCCGCCTCTGCATTGGACGAGTGTAAGGATACGAAACTGTCCGAATGAAGCAAGTGGATTGCTCTTTGTAGTTGTCGAAGTGAGTCGCTCAACTTCATACTTAGTAGCAAGCCGATCTTGTTCCACACGCCACATCGCATCAATTACGAATCCACGACCATAGCCACCTTGGTAGTGATCAAGTTCGTCGCAAGCAGCCCTAAACTCAGATCCATGCCGAAGTTGGCTCGGGTGCGGGCCCACCATAGAATAGTAACGACCGGCTATGCAGTAGATCGTTTGATCTCCATGCCGACTTGGCATAACCCCTCCCTTCCTGGATACGAGTTGAACATTTTATATCATGACTGCAACAAAATCACTAGCACAAGCATTTTATTCGCTCTGAGTTCGGTGATACACTAGTACCATGAAAAAAACCGAACCTTCCACTCCCCTAGCCGAGCGCATGCGCCCTACCCAGCTTGCCGATGTAGTTGGCCAGGAACATATAGTGGGCGCAAATCAGTTCTTGCGCAGCGTAATTGAGCAAGGCAAGCCGGTCAGTATGATTCTATGGGGGCCGCCAGGAACAGGCAAAACTACCTTAGCGCGCATAATTGCCCGCTCGGGTAACTTCGATTTCGTAGAAATTAGCGCTGTTACCTCTGGCCTGGCAGACGTGAAGAAGGTAATAGCGCACGCTCAGGAGCTTAAGGCCGAAAATATAAATACCGTCTTGTTTGTAGATGAAATTCACCGATTCAACAAAGCTCAACAAGACGCATTCTTGCCTCATGTAGAGAACGGTACGATCGTTATGATTGGTGCCACCACCGAGAACCCAAGCTTCGAAGTAATTGGCCCTTTGCTGAGTCGATCGCGTGTAGTTGTACTTGAGCCTCTCAGTAAGGATAGTCTGGTCGCCATACTCACGCGCGCAGTCTCGCAGCTAGGAAGAGTAAAAGTTGAGCCCGAGGCTATTGACCTACTCGCCGAGCTATCGGGCGGAGACGCCCGTATGGCACTATCTGGTCTCGAGGCGGCTGCTGCAATTGAGCACAAAGTTATTACCCCTAGCGTGATTAAGCAGGCTATGCAGCAAAAAACTACTCGCTACGACAAGGGCGGTGAGTACCACTACAATCTCATTTCAGCGTACATTAAATCCATGCGGGGTGGCGACGTAGACGCATCGCTCTACTACCTGGCGCGCATGCTAGCTGGCGGTGAAGACCCTAAGTTCATAGCCCGACGCCTGGTAGTATTTGCCAGCGAGGATGTTGGCCTGGCTAGCCCCGGAGCACTTACCCTAGCTATCTCAGCTTTTCAGGCAGTGGAGCGAATTGGCATGCCCGAGAGTCAGATTATCCTCTCGCAAGCCACCATTACTATGGCCCGAAGCAAAAAATCGCGTAGTAGCTACGACGCCATCATGGCCGCAAATGCTGCTGTACGCGAATTCCCCGATGCAACCGTACCACTCCATTTACGCAATGCGCCCACTAAACTAATGAAGAATTTAGGCTATGGCAAAGGAGCCAAGTGGGAAGCAGGCTTTGAGCATCCCAAAGGGTTTATGCCCAAGGAACTGCAAAACACAACACTTTACCCCGGAGAGCCACAAGAATGATAGAAATTCGACCAATCACCGAACTTAACGATCAACTCGTGAACGAAATATTTATGCTCAAGCAGGAGTTGTCCCCCAACCATACGATTAACCCGAGCCAATATGGAGCTGCGCTCCGCAATCCCTCTACAGTCGTTATAGGGGCGAAGGATGGTGTGAATTTGGTTGGCATCGCAGTAGTAAATATTGTAGAAACGCTCAGTACCAGGATTGGGGACATCGATGATGTGGTGGTATTAACTAGTTACCACGGGCAGGGAATAGCCAAACGTTTGCTCGACGAAATAATGGCCGTGGCCAAAGCAAAACATGTGGGCCTACTCAGGCTCACCTCGGCGCCAAAACGTGAAGCTGCAAACTGCCTCTATACTAACTATGGGTTTAAACAAAAAGATACCAATAGCTATCGGTATTTCTTAAAGTAATTTGATTGAGTTTAGTTGTGGCTAGCTGGGGGATCTCTCCCCCAACCAACCTCTTGTGCTACCAGCTGTTCCAGTAGCCCTGGGACTGTGAACTGCGCTTCACCCCATCCCAGGAAGCATCGAAAAGCGGGCCTTGTTCCTCTCGCACTGTTCGAACCGCCCTGTAGCCGAGGGCTACCACTGCCACCAGAGCTGCGGCTGCCACTACTCGCTTCACCACTCACCCCTTGGCAGAACCCGGCTCGGATCAATCCCGAATGCCACCGAGCCCCGAGAAGCTCGATGGCGAGGTGATACTGCCTGACACATGGGCGCTTCGCCCATGCTGGTGCTGCTCATGGACCGCTCGAACCTCTCAATGCCTTCGGCCGTGCTGTCGAACGCCAGCCAGCCCAAGATGAACCCCAGCAGCACCAGCGGCTTGCGGCGCTCCCAGATGATCACAGGAATCGATCGCCAGTTCCAGGCCAGCAAGGCTGCAGCGCCCGCGGCCCAGAGTGCTGCGTCGGACCCACCCACGCGGTTGAGGCGTGGGTTGGGCCGCTTGTAGGTGTTGGCGATGGCACCTCTAGACTCCCAGTAGGAGACCCCAAGGTAGCCAGCAGCCGCCGCCACTAAGCACATCATGACTTTCCGCATTCTTCCCCCTAGGTGTCGACGATTGCGGTACGCATATTGTGCCCTAATTACCCTACCAACTCAAGCTTAGGCGCTTAGACCACGATACCGCTGCAGTGAAGCATGGTTCGCAATAAGCTCAAGTTGCTGCTTCATCCAGTACGAATAAACGTGGCTGGGATCGGGCTTGGCTGCCTCGGCAATAAGCCAATCTAGGCCTATCCATTTATAGTCAGCTACTTCCTGCGGGTTCATAGTAGGCTCGCTGTCGGACACACCCATATAGATGGGACAAAACTCGTACTCAACTATACCCCGGTACGGCGGAGTTTTATAAATGTAATTACCCACCAACTGCGCTAAACCAGATACCGGCGGCATGCCAAGCTCATAATCGAGGCGTCTACATATTGCGCCCTCGAGAGATTCACCAGGTAATGGATGGCCGCACACACTATTAGTCCACACGCCCGGCCACACCCTTTTGCCGTGGGCGCGCTGGGTGAGCAGTAATTTGCCTTGCGAGTTAAAAACATAGCATGAGAATGCCAGATGCAGCCCTGTATCGGCGTGGTGACTAGCCAGCTTAGGGCCTACTTTGCCAGTAGGCTTGCCGTTTTGATCAACGAAAATGATCTTTTCATCATCATTAGTAACTACTGGTTCGGCTTGGGTGTTATGGGCGGTTTGCATGCTTGATTCAAATTAAGCCCTTTAGGTATTGCTGTCGGCGCTCTGGGCTGAAGCGCTCTATACTGTAGCGTAGCATAGTGCGTGGCATTTTTTTATAATACTGGTGTAAAAACTCCTCTTCAACCTCCTGACCACAGCTTTTACCCACCTCACGCAGCATCCAACCCACTGCTTTGTGAATAAGGTCATGCGTATCGGTAAGTAAAATTTCAGCGATCGCGAACGTGTCATTACTCTCCCCGCGAGCAATAAAGTATGCGGTGGCAATGATTGCTATGCGCCGCTCCCACAAGCTCGCAGAGTATGCTAAATCATAGAGCAACGAACGGTCTTTATCGAACAAATGCGCACCTACTATGTACGACGCCGAGCTGTCTACCAAATCCCAATTATTCACGCAGCCTGCGTGGGCTAAGTAAAAGTCATATATGCGCTGTTTACCATCGTCCGCTGCAACCTTGTACTGTGCAACCAGTATGATGAGAGCTGTTAGGCGGTGCTCGTGGACGCTGCTAGCTAGTAGTTTTGCCGCCTCATTAAGTGGTAAATTTACAAACTGCTTGGCAACCCGGCGCTGATCGGGTACGTTCACGCCTATAAATTCATCACCTTCGCCATATTGTCCAGCGCCAGTTTTAAAAAACCACGCTGAACTCTTGGCACGCTCAGGGCTGGCAAAGCTAGCGAGCTGAGCCTTGACGTCTTTAGCCTGCATAATTATCGACACTAGGGCTATAGAGCTCTGCCGCCTGAGCAATAAGTTGCCGCACGGCTGCAGTATCCAAGTCAGCGAGTCTTTTAAATCGAATGCAGCTTTTGCCAATATTAGCCTTTGGCAACTTATCCTTATAAGACTCAGCCAAATACTTGCCTCTATCCGCACACGAAACATATAAAGATGTATAGTTCTTTTGGGCAGCTACAGCTATTTGCGCCCAATCACCTTCGCGACCACTTGCGTAACGATAACGATACGGGCCAAAGCCAATCATGCCAAACTGCATAGTTGGCTTGAGTTCGGGAGCTTCTTTTTGAATCAACGCTACAAGCTGCTCTATATCGCCCTGGCGGTCTTTAGGTAGTTGAGCTATATAGTCGGCCGGACTATTAGCCTTGATTTGTACCATAGTCAAACCCTATTTACTTGGGTCCATTATATCATCACGAACAGATTAGCGCTTTTTAGACGGAAAGAACTTCTTCATAAGGTCGCCAATCATAATTAGCGGTGCCGCAGTGTCGCGCATGGCTTCACTTACATCCTGGAAGTTGTCCACTATCCCTTCAATCTTAGGTGGAATTTGCTTCATATTGCGCAATAAGCCAATCAGTAAAGATGCGGCAATAATTCCTAGTATTAGAAACACCGCCAGGGTAATTGCTAAGATGATAACGAGTATTTGGTAGGCATTCATATATACATAATATAACCTATTAGCTTTTTTGTCAAGTATCAGCCCCCTTTATTACCAAAACAAATACCCGGCCTAAAAGGCTCGGGTATTCACCAGAATAGATCTCTGGAATTGGAACTTACTATACTTCTTTGAGTTCGTCGCCATGCACAGTAAGGGCAAAGATTACCAATACATTGACCGCAATGATAATGATCGACCAAATTGGGTAAATATTGATCGAAGCTAAGTTGGCAGCGGCACTAAGAAGCGCAATCAGCACACCAGCTACGCGGGCCCATACTGAGCCCTTCATGACCCCAAAGCCAGCCAAGAGTACTACCAGGCCAAGCAGAAGATAGGTCCAACCCCAGGTGCTAAAGTTAAGCAAGAGCAGACTTGATTCTGTGGTTACAAGCCACTTGCTATTTAGAAGCACCGTAAGCCCGGCGATCATCTGGAAAGTACCAAGCATGGTCATCATGAATCCTGCAAAGAAGACCCAGCCGACCCAGCCAGTCACGTTATTTTTACTTGCCATGAGTGTAACTCCTTGATTAATTACACTGCTATTGTCCGCCTAGGTGAACCGTACTGTCAAGCTGAATGTTGGCTGAAGCTAAGCTCACTTAGAGGCTTTTGCTGAGCTAGCAAAGGGTAATGTAATAAGCCTGATCACGCACAAATACGAGACCAGTAAGAGCACGATGCGAGCAATCGCTTGCCAGTTTTCGAAGCCACCAAAGGCAATTACCAGTGCTGCTATTGCTACTCCCCCGCCATAGAGGTAGCTCGAAGATTCTATGAGCATAGTCCGTGCTTTGCGAACTATTTGCCCAACAGACTTGTACCAATCGGCCTGCTTGGCCTTGACTGACACTAAGTACGAGAACCATTTGTGACCCAGCGCAAGTGCAAAGAGTATGACCACAAAGCCCACCACTACCAAGTAGCGTGCGTAAGACAGGAACGGCTGTGAAAGCTCCGTCCAAAGCACGTTGAATATGGGCGAATACGACTGGTCCTGCAAAGAATTAAGAAGTGCCGGGCGCAGCACGTTCACGCCGGCGATTGCCAAAACATTGAGCGCACTTATGCCGATTCCTATGCCCATTAGTACCTTGAGTCGTTTGTGAGCTACAGCCAGGGCTGCCAAAAACGCTGCCAGAACCGCGTAAGGCAATAGCATGTATAAACTGTCGGCAGTTCGCACAAAGGCACGCAGCTGGTTGATGCCCCTACGCAAGCTAGCGTTGAATGCCACTACGTCCTTGGCAGTATCTTGTGCCTGTAAAAGCTTGGCGTTATCAGTCTTGGCAGCGGCGTTTTGCAACCAAGTTTGGGCTTTAGCTAAGTTAATTTTATATGGTAACAACTTGGCATCTTGCGACTTCGCAGGTGAACGCAGTACTTTTACTAAGTTCTGGTGTGCAGTGCGATTCGCGTCCGACCAAATCTGATCAAACTTGTTACTCATGATTATTTGAGTCGCTAGATCGTTCGCTTTGGTGCGCAAGAATCCAGAAATGGTAGGTGCTAAGAACTCGAGTTTGGGCGGCAATACTTCTTCGAGGTTTGTGGTAATGTCTCCTTTCTCAAATATACCATCAACCAATTTAGTACCAATTGACCATGCCACAGCCTGGTTCTTAGGCAGCGCCGACATAGTTGCCACCCAGTTATTGGTATCTAGTACTTGCTGCTCGGTCCAGCGCACAATGGCAAAGGTCGAGAGCATAGAACACCCTAATACCACCAGCACCCAGCCTGTAATGGTTCTTAGCTTCCCCATGGCTTAGTTCTCCTTCACCTTCATTATACCACTTCTCTCCTGGGCGATCTGTTGAGTAAAGAGGTACAGCCAGCCGAAGCATATACCAAAGCAGCTAAGCTCGAAAGCCGTTAGACTCAAATACCCGAGTACCATATACAGAATGTAGGCACCCACCAAGGCTGCTAATGCTATATAAGATATAGTCATAAACGTATGCGACAGCCCAGGTAGTAGCCACTTGAGCAGAATCATAAGAGCGCCAAAGGCCAGCGCTACCAAGCCAGCCGAAAAGACGTGCAGCGTGCCTTGAAGAGAATCCGGCTTATAAAAGAACAGCCCCACCCCACCAAGGCCCAAGGCTGCCACTACGAAGATAGTCTTAACAGCGTTCGTTCTACTCACCCCTATAAGTGATCCCTCTTTCATGAGCGCTTGCATGTCGGCATACAAATGGCGCGCCAGCACAATAATCGCTAACGCCGAAAAGATAAGTGTTAAGTTAAATGCATAAAACGAGGCCGTGCCGCGCTGAGTAGCCTGGCCAAGGGTGCTAAAGTTAGCCTCCCACCACAATGGGTTCTGAGCCGTAAGCATACTCAGGGTTACACCACCGACCAAGAACAGCGCGAGCACACTCACGATTTGCCTACTGTCAATGTTAGTCACCGTACGAACCACACCATATGCCACGAGCCCACATGTAACACCCATGAGGATTGAGGCGGTATATATATCGAACTGCAAGCCTTCGAACGAAGCTGCCATTACCCGTCCAGCCAGTGCCGTTAGTATGAATACAATTAACGCGTATACGATGCCCAAACTCAATGCGTCAAACCAGCGCATAGGCAACCGAGCGGTAGCCAAGTAACTATACGGATCAGTCTTACTAACTGCGCGTGAATACAGCGCCACGAACAGCCCAAGGGCAAGCAAGCTACTTATAAGCGAGATGAAGATCGACATCGATGGTCGGCCGATAATTGGCAGTGTGTCTACCCCTAGCACGAACCGACTTATGAGCAATGTAACGACAAACACACCGGGCGCAACCACCATGAGCGCTTTAAGCGCTTGATCCTCCGCGGGCCACGGAGTTGCTACGCTCGCTTTTAAGCCCGCCGCCGATGTGTTCGTCTGCTTAGCCAATCTTAGCCTTAAGCTACTTACTTGGCAGAAGCAAGTTTTTTAGCGTCGAGCGAGAGTGCGATTACCACCGGTCCCATGAGTAGTGCGTACAAGCCAACCAACCATACAAACACTACACCACTGGCAGCTGGCTGGTTAAGCACCATGACCCCTACGATGACACCCAAGAGGCCACCAATAATGGCAAGGGTCTTACTGGTTGCCATGTCATTACCAGATAGAGCCGATACCACTTCGATTACGCCGCGAACAATAAAGCTAAGGCCGAGCAGTAGAATTAGTGTGGCAAACGAAACCAATGGGTGGCGAACCAAGTACAAGCCCACGCCTAACTCCAAAAGCCCCATGAGCAAGCCCACAAACCAGCCTTTGTTACCAATTGAAACAAGTGCTGTAATTACCCCTACTAAACCGCTTACAAGCAAGAATGCGCTAAATAAGTATACGAACGTTACAAGCGTAAGGCCTGGCCAAAACACGGCTACTAAGCCGAATAACAAAAGTGCCACACCACGTACGGTGAGCATCCACCAATTAGCTTTTAATGTGTCTGAACTATTCATAATTACTCCTTACCTTATTATTACCTTACCCTCAATTGTAGGCGCGAAGGCGTAACTGTCAAGCAGATTGCACTATCACGCCATGCCATCCGCTTGCAATTGTGCGCGCCAGGTAGATAATAAAGGTATGGATGACAATCGTAACTCTAGTATCATCTTCGGCCTCGTGATCATCGCTTTTGGTTTCGCAATTTTAATTAGCGCACTGCATATGCTCAAACTTAACTTCGATGTTGGCCCTTGGTGGCCCGCTCTACTGATATTTGCCGGTGCGCTGTCGGCTGGCAAAGGGCGCTCGGCCATTCCTTTTGGCATGATTGGAGTAGGCGCTTTACTTTTAGCTCGAAACTTAGGCCTCTATGCCAACAACTCTGCACTTGGCGGCGCACTGTTCTTGCTCATAGGCATAGGTGTTCTGGCCGTAGCAATTACGCCCAAGTCGGCCAGCAAGAAGCCCAAGAATTCCAACGACGAACCCCTCGGTTAACTCATACTATTTGTTGCCCTTACTATAGCTTGGCTTGGTTCTGCCCCACGCAATATGGGCCCAAACTCGTTCGTGAAGATAATACACAAGTGTACTCACCACAGCCGTCCAGCCAGTTAGTTGCAGTGCGCTCTGTACACTGCCGGTCACTAGCCATGTAATGACAAACAGCTGGATAGATATTACTACTCGATAACTGACAGCCTTTGCAGCTGACCGGTAGACATGTTCGTGGTGCTTGTGGCCCTTATACGTCATAGTTTATGGCCTTAGGGTACCAAAGAACACTTGCCAAGCCAGAGCGGACTTAGCCACCAGGCTCAAGACGATATACATACGTTCTCCGTACATATAGTCCTTCCACTTCCCTACTTTTAAATACTGCAAGAGCATATTGATCGCGAAGCAGTTAAAGAAGATGAAAATGGACACATAAATCCAATACACGAATGCAGGAATGTTACCACTACCATACGTGGCGCTACCCCAAAACGATAACCCCACGATCACCCAAGGCACTATGCCGGCAATGCAGCCAATTATATAACTCAACCAATTGGTCTTTTCGGTAGTTTGGTTGTGTACCTCCATAACCAGCCCCATAAGGTTCATGAACGCTACGAGAGCGAATATACCAATCAGGAGCGAGAGGTCATAAATGCCGACTAAGAGTGCAATTGCCACCATCATAGTACTGGCAGAAAGTGAGTATTCGATCCATCGAGCCTGGTTAATACCCTTACTCAAGCCTTGGTTGTAGCGCTTATTATAGACGGTTGCGATAACTAAGTGGGCAGTTGCAGAAAGTGCCAAGAATGCCACTATTAACCAAGCCAACGGTACATTAAACAATGTTTTTGTAGCTGGTTCGAGGCTTTTGCTGACTCTGCTAAAGGTTAGGAAACTTGTAGTAACCGGCAGAGTAAAGTCCTTGGCGAGGAGCAAGATTGCCACCGCCTGCACAGCGTGCAGACCTGCCATTTTCAGATTAAACGTACGCAAACCTGCCTTAGTAATCTTCTTGGTGGCCATAGAATTCCTCGCTTAGTTATTCAAGCTGATTATAACATAAGCGAGTTGGGTAAAGCCTAGCGGACTGAGTCGTAACGAGCCTGGCCACCAGGCTTAGTAATTACAAACTGCCACAGCTGTATATGGCGAGCCTTGAAAGCCGCAGCGCACGACAGTAGGTAGAATTCCCACATTCTATAAAACCGCTCGCCGTACTTCTCCTCCAAGCTTGGCCAAGCTTTCTTGAAGTTCCTGTACCAAGCCAGCAACGTTTTTTCATAATCCGGACCGAAGTTATGCATGTCCTCAATTACAAAGCCGCCTTCGCAAGCACGAGCTACACTTGCCATCGATGGCAGCACGGCACCCGGGAAAATGTACTTATTCATCCAAGGTTCATTGGTACGAGTAGTGCGGTTATTCCCAATGGTGTGAAGGAGGAATATGCCGTCGTTCTTCATAACTTCGTCGACCTTGGCGAAGTAGCTTGGTAGGTTCTTGGGGCCAATGTGCTCGGCCATGCCGACCGACACTACGCGATCAAACTTTTGCCGTACCTTCACCTCGCGATAATCTTGCTCCAACACCTTTACCGCGAGTCCTTTGGCATGCTCGCGTACGTAGCTGGCCTGTTCGCGCGCCGGGGTTACACCGGTAACCTCGACTTTGTATTTGCGTGCCATATACATTGCCAGGCCACCCCATCCACAGCCAATGTCGAGTACTCGCATGCCGCGTTTGAGCTTCAACTTCTGGCAAATGAGCTCGTATTTGGCTTCTTGTGCTTCGTCCAACGTCTTGGCGTTCTTCCAGTAACCGCAACTATAAGCCATACTTGCTCCGAGCATGGGTTCGTAGAGGTCATTGCCAATGTCGTAGTGCGCCTGGGCGTTGCGCTTGGCCCGCCGTACCGACTGGTGATTGCGTAGCGAGGCTGCCACATAGTGGCGCGCCAACACTAAATTGGGGCGCACCTTTCTATCTATTCCTGCCGATATCAGCCTATAAATCGTTTCTTCTAGGTCCTTACTCGTCCACCAGCCATCCATATATGCCTCACCCAGGCCGAGCGAACCACCAGCCAGCGCCCGATCGTAGAACTTCTCGTTGTGTACTGCAATATCCCAAGGGTTCTTGCCGTTTATACCAACCCCCGTGGGACGAATCAGCACCTTAATTTGTGCCTTCGTATCCGCTGCCATTAGAGTCTCCTACACTTATCACCCACATGTTACAATAATACCAATCGAGAATAAACCATGAGCGACATAACCGACTCAAGTGACCTAAAGCACAAACTTAGTTCCGAAGCTTACCAAGTTACCCAGCACAAGGCTACCGAAGCACCATTCAGTGGCAAGTATGTTCATCACCACGAGCACGGCATGTATAACTGCGTGGTGTGTGGGCAGCAACTTTTTGCTTCCAGTGCCAAGTTCAACTCACATTCTGGTTGGCCTAGCTTTGACCAGGCACTACCCGGCACCACCAAACAAATTGCCGACGATTCACATGGTATGCACCGCACCGAGGTAGTCTGCAGCAATTGCGGAGCCCACTTGGGGCACGTCTTTAACGACGGACCACGCAACACAACCGGCCAGCGCTTTTGCATTAACTCCTGTGCTCTCGACTTCGAGGGTATGCCCAAAAATACCTAAGCTAGTTTTCTGCGTCTTACTTTCCTATAATACCTGCAGCGATCTGAGTCCCTCCAGATCTGTCCACCCGACCCTTGAAAGAAGGTGTTACGCTTAACGAAGTGCCCTATGCAATCGCTGCCGTCTTGGTTGGTACGACTATTCTTACCATCATCGCGATGCGCGTAAGAACGAGTAATAGGACCAATCCTGATGACTCGAAGAAAGAGACAGGAGTCTAATAGTGACAGAGAATGAGCAATGTGGTTTTCCCCTCGGCTCTAGTGGCAGACGCTGTGTGTTGCCAAAAGGCCACAGTCCGTCTACGGCGTGTTGGTTCAGGCCGGTTGCAGTACTGGAGCGTGACTGCCCGCACCCAGGCTGCGAAGCTCACTTCATCTTGGTGCACGAAGGCCCGCTCAGCACGGAGCCCTTCGCGCCCAAGATCCCAGACCACTGGAAAGAGCTGCCGCCGCGCGCCGAGCACGCGCCACCACGCCGTGGGCCAAAGTGCCCCGGCAGTGGCCAGTGAGGGTGCTCGCTTGAACTTGGGTCGTCGGACTCAGGTTCAAGCACCACCAGAGAGCCGAATTGAGCTTTATAATTCAGCTTTGTGGTGGTAAATAACTACAGAATTCGGGCTAGCAGCGCGTATCGCCCCAGGCGCTGAGATCTTTGATTACCTTATGGAGTGAGCGACCTTTTTCGGTGAGCGAGTACTCTACGCGCGGCGGCACCTCGGCATACGCCTTCTTAGTTATAATTCCATCTTGCTCGAGCTGCTGTAGCCGCAAGGCCAAGGTACGCGGACTGAGGCCAAGCGAGTCCTGCAACTCGCCAAAGCGCTTAGTCCCCTCGAACAAGCTATACAGAATCATGAGCGTCCACTTACTGCCAATGATCTTTAGGGTTTTAGCCAAGCCGCAGTTGGCATAATCTTTAGCAGAAGGGACTGAGGCCTTGTTGCTTCTAGTTAATGTCTTCATGCCATTATTCTACCACAAAGGTATAGCATAATACTATACACTATGTAACTACTTTACTTTTTGTAGTATTAAACATATACTCAATACTATACAATTTATAGTTAGGAGAAAGAAGAGCATGAAGTTACAAATCATAACTGGTTCAGTCCGCGAAGGTAGCTTGGGCAGCAAAGTTGGGCAATGGATAGAGCGTGAAGCCAGCAAAATAGATGGCATTGAGCCAGAACTACTCGACCTGCATGACTGGCCCCTCCCCTTATACAACGAAGCCATGCCGCCACTCATGGCGAATGGTAATTATAAGAACGACACGGGACGAAGGTGGGCGCAAAAAATCTCCGAGGGCGATGCTTACGTGATTCTAACCCCCGAATACAACCACGGCTACTCGGCAGCGGTCAAAAATGCCATTGACTGGCTTGGTGCGCAGTGGCACGGCAAGCCAGTACTACTGGCCGGATACTCTATGACGCCACATGCCGGAATTCGCGGCGTAGAGCAGCTTAAGCCAGTGCTCTCCCAGGTTAAACTCATGCAACTTGCACACAATATTGTGATTCCTGCTGCCCATGAACACATCGACGACTCGGGCAAATTCAAACACGACGAATTGAGCAAAGAATTGGCACGCAGTCTAAAAGACCTCACGGAATTACAGAAGAAGTTAAGTTAGGGGCTTATGCTTAGATAATACGAGATCTAGCGTATAATGAGGGTATGAGTAAGTCTAAACTCCTCCGCGAATATGATGCAATAGTCAAAGCTGCGCTTGAAGGTGCAAAAAAAATGGACGTTTACACCGTTCTGCGCCTCAACAGCACCAGCAAATACACCTTCCGCTGGCAAGGTGGTGCTGTGTACGATGTAAACCAGAGTGATATTAGCGGGGCAGGACTATACTGTTTTACAAAGAGCGGCCACCTAGGCTTTGGTGCCACAAATAAGCTAGATGTAGCAACCGTAAGTAAATTATTACAGGACACCGCTAAGGTTGCTCGATCAAATGAAGAAAAAGGAGCAGATACTGCAAAGGAGATATTTGAGCTTGCCTACCAGGACAATTTAGGCGAAGATGATCTGCACTATGTAGTCCAAGACCCTGCCTCAATAAAACAATCGGAAATCGAATCTTTTGCCCATGAACTTGAAAAATACGTATTATCAAAAAGGCCAGATGCTAAACCAATGGTTACGTTTACATCCGAGCAAGTACAGTGGAGGATTGTCAGAAGTGATAACACCGATGTCGACTTCGCTATACCCTATACTCGAGGAGGCGTGATATTTACCATCCGCAAAGGAGAAAAATCTACAACAGCTCACATATCACTCTTTCGTCCATTAGCAAAAGATTTGCTAAGTGATATAGATAAGGCAAAACAACTCATCGACCAGGAATTGCTCCTTGCCGAAGAGCAACTAGATGCAAGTGCTGCAGAGGGAGGCAACTTACCTGTCTTGGTCGCTGGAAACCTTGCTGGAACCCTTGTTCACGAGGCTCTCGGCCACCCAGCAGAATCTGATGCTATCGCGGAAAACGCCAGTGTACTCGGTAGTAAGGATAATAAAATGTTGATTGGCAAACAAGTTGCAGCCCGTGGGGTTACCATTCGCGATCACGAAGAAGGGCTTAACCATGGCTACCATCCTTACGGAGCTTTCGGGAACCAACGAAAAGCAATCACGATTATTGAAGATGGCATCCTGAAGGAGTCTATTAGTGATATCTTTACGGGTAAGAAAATTGGTGTGGCCAATAAGAATGCCGAGAGAAGCGAGCACTATGGTGCAGTAGCAATTCCTCGAATGTCCACTACATATATTGAACTTCACAAAGATTTATTGATTGCCGAAAAGCTTCCATCAAGCGACCCAACAAAAGTATGGGGACTTTTAAAAGAGAAGGGTATTTTTGATCGACACCCAAAGATCTACTATCTTATTGGTTTTCGAGCAGGCCAAGTTGCTGCTAAAACAGGTGACTTTATGTTTGGTGCTGGATACACCTATGAATTAACTGCAGACAAGGTAACGCCAAAGCAACCAATGTCATTTAGCGGTAGTGTCCTTGAGGCACTCAAGGCAATTGAATTCGGCGTAGGAGAGCTTCAAACCGATGATTTTGGGAATTGTGGTAAGGCAGGCCAAGTCGCATATGTAAGTGATGGCGGACACGAACTGGTCTTCTTTGGGCCAACTAAACACGTGAGTATAGCATGATAGACCGCGCTTATCTTGAAGACGTAATAATTGGTGCACTAAAGAGACATCCCTCCATCGATAGCTTTCAAGTTCATGCGACAAGCACCCATGAGTTAAAAAGTGGATTTATCAATGAAAATTATGGTGGTATTTACCGTCCTGTAAGGAATGTGGATATTTCGGGAATAGATTACTTGGTCAAGCTGACCTCTGGTGAGTACAGTCTTGGCTCTGCACGATTTGATATGCCAATTGAAGGTCTTTTAGAGCAAATCATTAACGGAGCCCACAGCCCTAAAGACCTGCCCGTTTTTGCACCCAAGCCCAAGAGCTACAACCCACCTCAATTATTTGATCCAGCAATTGCCAATATCGTAAATAATGAGCCTGCGAGAATTACAAGTTATACCAAGGAGCACCAAGAACTACAGCTTACACAAGGCCTTAACTTAACTGAAGGAGGTGTATCATTTACCACACAGCAAAGCTGCCTCATTTCCTCAGAAGGAGTAGAACTTGAACAGTCTTCTACTAAAGAAGCGTTGTATGCATATTATGATGACAGGATAGGCGCCGGATCAACTGCACGTGCACTATTTAGTCCATCGAGTTTTGTAGAGAAATCAAGCCTGTACGCTAGTTTTGTGAGTAAGCTCGACTCCAAAGTAACCCTAGAAACCGGAAGATATCCCGTTCTTATCGATTCCGATAATGGGTGGTCAATATTAGATAAGTTCCTTCTTAGTAACATTAGTGGAACACTCATCGATACTGGAATAGCTAAATACTTACCTGGGGACTTTAAACAGAACCTGCAAATTGCCCACGACGACTTTAATCTGTCCTTTGACCAATCACAGCCAATGAGTACATATAGTTTTGGCTTTAGTCCTCAAGGTGTGCTTGGGCAAAAATTTGATGTCATTAAAAATGGCCGACTTTTAGAGCCAATATGTGACCTTAAAACAGCCCTTAAACTTGGATATGGCGCTAAAGCTCTCCCGAGCTTAGCTTCTGATAATCAATTTGGTTTAGCATATAAGGAATTCGCAGGTAAGCACCCTGTATTCCTATTAGTCCTTAGTGTTATGGGTATTTACGCCGCTAACCCAGTATTGGGTAGATACTCTCTTCCGGCTCCTGAAGTTCTGGTAGTTCGCGAAGGCGAAATTGTTGGCTCCATTAATTGCATTCTCTCAGGGAACTTCTTTGATGTTCTTAAGCAACCATCGACAGGGTTTGTAAGTGCCCCTCACCTATTCGAAACGCCAGCCCTAACCTTCGAAACCCAAGTGACTGTGAAGTAATACTATAGTTCTGCCGAGGATGTAAGGGTGAATTCCTCTTGCCTCAGTATCGTAGCGGCAAATGAGTCCGCAAATACCTCTGTAGGCATATGTCGGTAACCTACCTCTTGTTTAGCTGCTAGCTCCGAGAAGCCACTAACGCCTAAATTCTTAAATAGGTCGGGATTTAGCTCTAATAATCTTGCCTGGTAGGCTGGATTGAGCAACTGACCCACCTTTACTCCTGGTATTGGCAGATGGTTCGCCTTTTCTTGTTTTCGTCTTTCCCTAAACTTCTTGTAGGCTTCAGCGCCATCTATAAGCCTCGCATAGTCGAGTGTATGTCCGAGCTCGTGGAGGAATATATGTGCCATTACCCTCGTCGGCGTAAGCTGCGCTGGATCTTGTATACCCAAATAATCCATAAAAATCCGCTTAGTTGCCGGACGTTGCTCCAACTTGGCTAGCGCATCCTCTATGCTTCCAGGTTCCATATTAATAGAAACTATATCTCTACCGGTTGAATTATGCTCTGCCCAGCGAGAACAGGCAGAACCAGGAGAGGTGCTGTGCTCGCTTTTGCTTAGTATTAATACATCTCCTAACTCGGGAAACTGTGTGATTGCCGCCTCGTAGCATAGGGCGTACGCGGGGCCAAGTACTTCGTCCGCTGCGAGTACTTCCATGTTGTGCTCCACATTTTGTTCACGAGTCCTACCATCGGCAAACCTCGCATCCGCCATAGGTTCAGTACGTGGTGTATCTTGGTGCATATGCTTTGCTAGTGGTAGTGGCTCTGGCATAACAGGTATATTATACACGAGTTACCCCTCCCTAAATGTGGAACACGAACTATACGATCCTGCTACGCTAATTGCTGTTCAAGAGAGAATTGATCTAACTAAATATCGGTCAACTCTCTCTTGGCGGAGAGGGAGAGATTCGAACTCTCGGTAGAGTTGCCCCTACACCGCCTTTCCAAGGCGGCGCACTAGACCACTATGCGACCTCTCCGCAACTGGTATAGTTTAGCCTAAAATCAGGTTATTTTCTAGCCCGGATTAACCTAGTTCCTTCTTGAACTTTTCCACTAGCTCGACCGGCGAAGGATCCACGTCATTCAAGATCCCTAAGTAGGCCGATACATAGTCTCCGAGCATAATGGTACTCAGCAGCTGCTGAATATGCGTATTTCCCACTACCTCGACCCGTATAGGCTCATAACCGTGTTTAGCCAACACCTGCCGAGTTACTACAAAGCGCTTTTTAATCCGCTCGTTATCCAGGCTTGAGTGCAGCTCTACTACCTGGGTATTTTTGTGCTCCGGGAACAACCAGCCTTGCATTTCGTTATGATTCAACTCAGGGAATACATTAGCGTTCGCCATTTGCTTGGCGTTTTCATTTATGTCGATCTTCCATTTATACGCCGCAGAAGCTAGGCTTGGACCTGCATATATGAGTGCTGGTTTGCCATGAAGTTGCTTGGCGATTTGGCGCGCAACGTTATCGTTTGGCGCATCAAGGTTCCACTGGCACTTCTGTGTGTCCAAGAAGTTTGCTACGTCCTCGAGTTCGCGGCGCATATCTACCTTGCTTACTAGGCCGAGGTTCTCGCTTACGCATGCTAGCGCCCTGAGCTCAGCCAATACACCAAGTCGTGGCTGAGCATAGGCGGCCAAGTCAATCTCAAGTAGCACCTTGTCCTTGGCTTGCTTATCGAGCTTGCCACCACTTGCTAATGTAATTACCTGAGCGTTTTTGCGCAGCGCGTCACGCAAGCAACTCAATGCCTCCTCGGTATTGCCCGAAGCGCTGGACACCATTACCAGGGTATGCCCATTTACGTAGCCTGGTACCTCGTAACCACGCACTACCTCGAGTGGCACAATCAGTTGTTGGTTCAGCCAATTCTTGGCAATTACTCCTGCTAGGGCCGAGCCCCCCATGCCCGCAAACACAATGTTGCGAATACCCAGGCCGAGCTCGGTACTGAGCTTATCACCCATACCATCGGCAAAGTTAAGGCGCAGCTGTGCTGGCTGAGTATCTATGGCGTCAAATATGTGGTGCTTGTCGTACTTTTTGATGTCGTCAGTGCTAATCATAAGCTTATTATACACTGCTATAGTGGTATAATCTTGGGGTAATATGGAGACGACTATGACCCAATCCTACGAAGATCTATTAGACCGAGCCAATGAGGCTCGAGTTGCAACTGAAGACAAGCAGGCGATTGAGCTGTATCGTGAAGCATTGGCAACTGGAGGCCCACGAGACACCGAAGCACGCTGGATGCTCGGTGTAAGCCTAACCAATGCCGAGCAGTACGACGAGGCACTCAAGGAGCTAGATACTGTTCTAAAGACGTGCGACGACAGTGACAAGCCAAATGCACTGCGGGACCATGCCCGAGTTCTCGGTAAGCTTGGTAAGTATACCGAAGCCGAGCAAGACATCGCACAATCGCTCGAGTTACTCGAAGCTGCAGGCAATGATGCCGAATACGCCGCTACGCTTGGCTTTGGCGCTCGACTGAAGACGGAGCAGGGCGATATGCCAGGTGCCTTAGGAGGCTTCAAGAAGGCCGACGAGCTATTAAAGGCAGCCGATAATCGATACTATGAGCTCTACAACAAGCTTTACTACGCCGAAGCCCTGGTAAAGAGCGGTGATATGGGTCTGGCAGATACGGTACTTTCGGAAGCTGAAGCCCTTATACCTCAATACGGTGGCGACAAGCACACCAAACGCGCTCAAGAACTTCGAGAACAGCTAGACGTCTAGTCTTGGTTCTGGAGGTTCTGCGGAGTTAGTATCACTTTTATTTGCCCCGGGATCATAGTGCTCCATGGACAATTGAATACAAGCATCTAGTACTTTATGGAAGTAATCACGTACTTCACGAATACTCAAACTCAGGTAATTGTCCTCAAAAGAAATGTCAGGAGGCGGATTCTCTCCGTAAGCTTTAAAATAGGCATTAAGCGATGGTTCTGCATTTTTAATCTTAAGGCACTGGAGGACACGTTGGCTTCGCCGATCCGACTGCTCCTCGGTTACTTGAATACTCCATAATCCTCCAGCAACCAACGACCTAGTGCCTACCGAGAGGTCTAATGTTACAGTCATTCCGTTAAGCCTGTAACTCAGTATCACAGCAGAATCAGTATAATTTTCATCCGGAGCTAAGCCATTCCCGGTCGACTTTGCCGACTCATGCAAGTGTTTACGGAACGTTCTTAGGTCACTATGCACCCCAGTATAACCATGCTGCTCAAGCCCTTTATAAAAGTCCTCTCCCATTGGGTCGTAGTACTGATATGTAGGCTGAACTGCTGTCGACCTAGAAACGGGGCCTGCATCTGCTATATGCGTGTCTTCCTTTGGCGAGTACATAAGGAGTTGGCGAATCTGTTCTCCAAATGCTCTAACTTCAGTGGCTTCTTCCTCTGGAGTTGGTCGATTACCTGATTCACTATCAGTATCCCCAACTTCTGTAGCCTCCTCGTCCAACGGATCATCTTGGTCCAAGAAGCGCGTGGGGTCACCCATGGGTTGTTTGGGTGGTCCAGGATTAAATCGATTCATGTACTGATTATATAACAAAAGACCCGAACTAAATCGGGTCTTTTGAATAGGGGGCTATTTTATACCTAGTACATACCGCCCATGTCGCCCATGCCACCTGGCATACCGCCGCCGGCTGCTGGAGCTTCCTTTTCTGGAATCTCGACTACCGCCCCTTCAGTGGTAATAAGGAGCGCTGCTGCACTAGCTGCGTTTACCAAAGCACTCTTGGTAACCTTTACCGGGTCAATAATCCCGCGAGCAATCATGTCTGCCTGCTCGTTTGCGGCAAAGTCCCAACCAGTCTTGGCATCACCCTTCTTGGTAACTGCCTCCAAGATCACAGCTACGTCGCTAATTCCAGCATTAGCTGCAATTTGGCGCAGTGGAGCTACGAGCGAACGAGCCACGATGTTCACTCCTATCTGCTCTTCGTCGGGCAGCTTGAGGCCTGTGAGCACGGTAGCAGCCTTGGCCAACGCAGAACCACCACCAGGCACAATACCCTCGGCCACAGCAGCTTTGGTAGAGTTAATGGCGTCTTCTATGCGGAGCTTCTTTTCTTTGAGCTCTACCTCGGTAGCAGCACCAACCTTGATTACCGCTACACCAGCCTCGAGCTTAGCTAAGCGCTCTTGTGCCTTCTCGAGCTCGTATTCCGATGTAATCTCAGCCATTTGAGCCTTAATTTGTGCCACTCGCTCCTTAAGTGTCTTAGCGCTACCTTTGCCCTCTACAATTGTAGTGTTGTCCTTAGTAGCAATTACCTTACGGGCCTCACCAAGCATTTCTACAGTAGCATCTTCGAGCTTTAAGCCAACCTCTTCGGTAATCAGCTGTCCGCCGGTTAGGATTGCAATGTCCTCGAGCATAGCCTTGCGACGGTCACCAAAGGCTGGGGCCTTAATTGCAACGGCGTTAAATGTGCCGCGAAGCTTGTTGAGCACCAAGGTAGTAAGGGCTTCACCCTCTACGTCCTCAGCAATAATCACCAGGTCTTTGCGACCTTCTGCAGCCATTTTTTCTAGCAACGGTAGGAGCTCTTGAATTGAACTAATCTTTTTATCAGTAATCAAGATTGGAGCGTTCTCTAGCGTGACCTCCATGCGGGTCGTGTCAGTTACCATGTAAGGACTCACGTAGCCCTTATCGAGCTGCATACCCTCTACTACTTCCTTTTCAAGCCCTAGAGTTTGGCTTTCTTCTACGGTTACAATTCCGTCCTCGCCAACCTCTTCCATGACTTCAGCAATCAGCTTACCAACTACTTCGTCGCCAGCCGAGATTGTAGCTACATTGGCGATCTCGCTCGATGCCTTAACTGGCTTAGCTATGCGGGTAAGCTCGGCCACTACGGCTGCGGTGGCTTTTTCGATACCACGACGTACGGCTACGGGGTTAGCGCCAGCGGCTACATTCTTAAACCCTTCATCTACCATGGCTTGGGCTAAAACAGTAGCGGTAGTGGTTCCATCACCCGCCATATCGTTGGTCTTACTGGCTACTTCACGCACAATCTGTGCGCCCATGTTCTCGTAGGCGTCGGCTAGTTCAATCTCCTTGGCGATAGTTACGCCGTCGTTGGTGATAACTGGGCTACCATATTTCTTGTCGAGTACAATGTTGCGACCTTTGGGCCCAATGGTTGAGCGCACCGTATTCGCAAGCTTGTCTACGCCTTCTTTAAGCTTTTTGCGGGCGTCTTCGCCAGCTAGGATTTCCTTGGCCATTATTTACCTCCCTTCTTAACAACTGCGAGAATGTCTTCTTCTTTGGCAATCTTGAGTTCCTTGCCGTCTACTTTAACTTCCGTAGGGCCGTACTGTGCGTATAGTACCGTGTCACCTACTTTAACTTCTTCTACGTCCTTACCAACGGCCAACACCTTGCCTTCACTTGGCTTTTCTTTGGCACTGTCGGGCAATATAATTCCCGACGCCGATACTTCTTCGGCCTCGACTTGTTCGATCACTACTCGATCGGCGAGTGGTTGAATGGTCATATCTGCCTCCTTGTTGATAGTATTATTACTGTAACTTTACTCTTAGTAAGCATTAGCACTCTAATGCTTTGAGTGCTAAGTACAGTGTACAAAAGTAGCTGTGGGCCCGTCAAGCCCTTGATTTCTTTGCTTCTTGCCCTATCCAGCATTCGAACATCAGGAAAAACAGTTTCGAAGCATTAGAATAAGCTAACCACGAGAGTCTTTAAACTCGCAGTGGGAGCGAATATCTGTATGATGAGGAATTGGGTGCTCCTAGATGTGAGTCCCATGCTGGGAATACACCTTCCTACTTTTGGCATATTCAAAAGTAGGAAGGTGTTTTGAGGAGAATTAGAGAGTTAAGGCAAACCCTTCGACTGGCTCAGGTGACAAAGTATGACCGCCGAAAGTAACTTACAACATTTCGTCCTTTTGGACTCATCAGAATAACTACTCAGTTATTGATGTTGCCACCCCGAGCCGAAGCTCGGAGTGAGGAGTTTGTGGGGCTTACTCCTGTGCCTGCGTAGTCCCCGAAGGAACTACTTGTTGTGTTGCGGCCTAGTTGCCGCTGTCGACGATGACCGGCGCCTGCGCGCCATTGGTCACGATCACCTTGCCGCCCTTGGCCAGAGCCTCGTAGTACAGCTTGGTGAGGAGCTCGGGCGTGAGCGAAGCTGCGAGCTTGGCGTTGGCATCTGCCTCGGCCTGAGCGTTGATGAGCTTGGCCTTGGCGTTGACCTCGGCCTCCTTCCGCTTGGTCTCGGCGCGCGTCAGAGCGGTCTTCTGCTCGATCACGGCCTTCTCAGCTTCCTGCCGGGCCTTGATCTTGTCGTCGATGCGTTGCTGCACCGCCGGGTCCGTGAACTGGACCCGACCGAGGACGACCCGATCCACCGTGACGCCGTAGCGGTCGAGGCGCTTCTTGAGCACCTCGTTGCTGTCGCGCTCGATGGTCGCCAACTTGGCACCACTCTTGGCCTCTTCGGGCGTGTACTGCCCGTAGACCACCTTCAGGCCGGATTCCACCTCGCGGCGAACCAGCTTGCTGGTGATGGCATCGAAGCTTCCGTACCGCCGGTACAACTCGTCCGCACGACCCTTGTCGATCGTGAAGCGGATGGTGGCATCGACGCATGCGTCTGCGCCGTCGCTGGCTGCGACCGTGACGCAGTCCGACGAGGTCTTGTCGCCCTCGTCGGTCGCACTGAGTCGTTGGCTCTCCTGGATCCGCGTGCTGAAGGAGTGGTACTCCGTCCAGGGTGCAGTCAGGTGGATGCCCGGGTTGACCGGCTTGCCGATGGCTCCGAAGTTGGTCGGGATTGCCACCGTGTTGGCCGAGACGACCCTGAGCACGCTGTAGGCCAGCAGCATCAGGCCGAAGCCCAGGCCGACGGCCTTGGCCCCCACGGCCACCATGTGGGCCTGGTCCGCCTCGCGGCGGAGCCGAGCCTTGGCATCACCATGGCTGTAGCCGTAGCCGCCAGACTCCTCCGGCACGTCAGCTGCCTCGCGCTCGGCCGTACGAGCCTTGCGCTTGGCGATGCTGCTGATGACAATGCCACCGATGATGAACACGACGGCGAAGATGAAGATGGGCAAGCGGCCCATGACTCCACCCCTTTCCTTGGTAGGTACAAAGCGAATCGGTCGCTCGGCCGGGATGACGGAGGATTATTCCGCCCCATTGCGCTCTTCGATCCTAAGCAAAGAGAATCTATGGGGCTCCTAGATAATTTCTGATTTTATAGTTCACCACTCCCACTACTAGCAATGAGTAGTGACTATGCATAGCAACCACAACTTGACGGTGACAGTCCATAGCCAGATGTGGTGCATTAAGCATCATCCACTCGGCGGAAGCCAGGGTTAAAGTATGTAGTTACCTAGTTAGACCTGCTTGTAGGTCACTTTAGGCGCAGCGAGAGCGTCGCTGCCACGCACAACAATAAGGAAGTTGTGTTACCTGAGAGGTCTAGGATGCCCCCTCATGTCAGGTCGCGATCCTAAGCGCGGCCGTTAAACATGAGAGGAGAAGCCTCACTGCTTCTGCCTAGACACTTGTAGCCTTACATTTCTTGGGACAAAAAACCCCGCTTTGCTGGAGCCTTAAGGCTTGCTCCGTGGCGGGGTGTTTCGATACCTATAGCTATTCAAATGTTGAGGCCCATTATAGGGCATTACTTTTAGTTTGTCAAGTGGCAATATTTGAGGCTGAATTGATTGTTCCTTAATCTTTGGATACAGACACTTTGATCGATTCTAAAATGCGTTGGTATTTGCGTGCTATCTTACCACTCTGGTCGAGCGCATGGAGGTTTAAAATATCTGGCCGGACACGTACAAAGGCCTCCTTGGTGTGCATTTTGGGTTGTCCTGCAGTATGCTTAAGATGTTTGCGGTAGCCTTTGCTATCGAGCTGATCCAACCAAGTAAGGCCGCCGCTATAGATGCGCCTGGGAGCCTTGGGCCATACGTAGTTCGGAAAGGCTTCTTGCAAATAAGGACTGGTTTTGAGCAAGTTTTGCCATACCGAAGCGCCATACACAGGACGCGCCAGCATAAGCCAATACGCTAAGTGCGGATCATTCACCGCCATTATGTCACGCTGCCAATTCACTCCAGCAGTAGTAACAAACATGCCTAGGCTAAACCGCCCGGCCTTGTTCTCCTCAGTTTCGAGTTGCCGTAGGAACTTAAGCCCATACATAAGGATGCCTTTGGCAATGTATATACGGTTCGGCTTAGTCACAATCAGCAAGTCAACGTCACTTTCGGCCGTTACATTGCCAAGCGCCGCGCTGTTTACCACCACGACCGATTTAATAAATGGCAGTAAGCCAAACAAACGAGCCCATCGCCTGGCCTTAGCCACCAGCACCTCTTGCCTGCGCAGCATGGTTTCTCTGCTGTGGTGGGTGTGGCCAGCCAACCTGTAACTGCCATCAGTGGCCCGGGAGAGCTTACCCACCTCGGTGAGCTCTCGCAGGGCGTCTCGAACTGCCAAGTGCCCTACTCTGATACCGATATAGCTATTCACTTCGGCCTCGGTGGCTGCAAGGCCAAACACGGCATAGTAGCTTAGCAGCCGGAGCACCGCCTGCTCTACTTTTTGCTCAATCTTCTCCCGTACACCCTCGCTCATCAGCTAGGACTTTAGGATCTTCAATAATTCCTCGACCTTCTCAGCTGTCAGGGTAGCGTCTTTGGACTCCACGCTCAGGCGCAATAGAGGCTCAGTATTGCTCGGTCGCACGTTGAACCACCACTCAGGGTATTCTACCGTCAGGCCATCCAGCTCGTCCTGCACACCATCACTATAGGCCATGCGCAACTCGCGTAGTTTAGCTTCGGTGTCGCCGAATGTTGCAAGCGGCATATTAACTTCGCCCGAGTTTGCATACACACTCAGCCGATCAACAAGCTCCGATAACTTTTGGCCTGATTTAGATATAATGTCGAGTGCTACAAGGGTGGCAATCAGGCCCGAATCGGCATAGAAGTTGTCTTTGAAGTAGTAGTGAGCTGACTGCTCTACACCCAAGACCGCTTTGTACTCGTGCATTAACGCTTTGATGTTGCTATGGCCTACCTTGCTTCGCACGGCCACTCCACCACATTTGGTAATAGTATCTGGCATTATGTGGCTTGCTCGAGCATCGTACACAATGTGCGCGCCAGGGTTCTTGGCCAGGTAGTGTTCAATGAGCAGCGCACCAAGAACTCCAGGATTCACGGGCCGTGCTTTGTCGTCAATCAGTACCGCCCTATCGCCATCACCGTCAAAGGCTACCGCTAGATCTAAATGGTCACTTTCTACACGAGCCACAACGTCCTTAAGACCCTCAGGTAATGTAGGGTTAGCGGGATGATTCGGAAAACTACCGTCTAGCTCGGTAAACATGGCTTCGATGTTGAGCGGTGTAGCAGCGCTGAGTGCATCGACAATTATCCCTGCCATACCATTGCCGGCATCCAATGCCATATGAAATGGCAGCAGTCGCTCGGCGTCTACAAAACTGAGAGCATGTTTTAACCAAGCTGCACGCACATCTTCCTGAGTCACCACACCCACCTTAGCAATACGCTTGAACTTTTCGCTACGAACTAATCCCCGGATGTCTCCCAACCCCGTAGATTCACCAATTGGCACTACACCCTTTCCACAGAGCTTAATGCCGTTGTACTTACCAGGGTTGTGGCTAGCGGTTACCATTGCCCCACCTGCAGCCTTGAAGTGACCAGTGGCAAAATACACCATGTCGGTCGTAACTAAGCCAATATCAATCACACTTCGGCCTTGCTGGGTTAAGCCTTCTACCAAAGCCTGGTGCAGTGCCTCGGAATCAGTTCGCATATCTCTACCGACCACCACTTTACCGGCGCTTGGCAGTGTACCGGCCAACGCGCGGCCAACTGCGCGAGCTACTTCGGTGGTTAGCTCAGCATTCTCACCACCGCTCAAGCCACGTATGTCGTAGGCCTTAAATATATCCTCCACAAACTTCATGAGGCCATTATAATCTGATTGGCTAGTGTCCACAAATTAGTATGGAGTCCTTGACAGAATTCGGAGGCTAAGCCAAAATTACCCTAACGCTGTAAGGTAAAGCAGATGTTCTGACCAACGTTGTATCTCCTGGAGTTGAACCGGGAATGTAGCCGAGAGAAGTTCCGAAACCACCTTCCGCACCTATGTGCTGCAGCGCTGTAATGCCCGAACGGAACGCCGTTCGGAGTCGCCCTACGCCTCCTGGAGGTACTGCATGTGCACCATGCTGAAGGGTGAGCTGAAGACCGTGCCGACCGCTGCTCGCGGTCGCCCGGTGGCTGCTGCGGCCACCCAGGTCTTCCTCGCCTCCACCATCATCTGACCGCCCCGACGGCCGCGCCAGATGATGCTCACCTGAAACAGCGGTGAGACCAACCTAGGTCAACGTACGGCACCTAGGTTCCACCGGGGCTAGCTCGGTGCGCAGTTCGGTGGGGTCGGGACTCGCTCCCGGCCCCACCCCGAATCCCAGTCAACTTTGACTGGGACGTTTGCTTTATACGAAATTCGGTAGGGATTATTGCCAAAATAAAAAGAACCCCCGGGTCGAGCCGTCCGAAGACGACCCGACCCGTGAGCATTACAGCGAAACAACACTTGGGAGGGTTTTTCGCCACCGGGGTAAGGATGAACCCCAGTTCTAGCGCCGGTCGATCCCGGCACAGATCTCCCCGGAATACCACCGCCGGCATCCGGGTTCAAGCCAGGAGCACATGGGCTGCGCGTCACAACCAGCTTGGAGACTAGGTTCCTGCACTCACACTACACCCGTTTTGGAGTTATGAGTAATAAGTGCAGCATTCAACGTAGAGACGCACAGGTTAGGGGGAACCCGGCAAGTCTTCTGGCGCTGAGCGAGTGCAGGAACACTATTTGGACGCAGAAGCGCCGCGAGAGGACCCCCTCAGCCGGTATATGCTGGTTCGGGGAGCCCTCCCGCACCAGCATACTTTACACCTTCTGCAGTGGCGTACCGGATTCGGGGGGTATGTGCACAGAGCCAATTAAGTCTCAATGTGCAGCGATATTACAAGGAACTGCTTGCAATATACTCCCGAGCTAACTGAGCGTCAAGAGCTAATAATATAGTTCTTTTTTCACCTTGAATGAATACGTACTCACTATGCGTTCGCCATACTTCGTCCACCGCGCATACTTGCGCTGATCAATCGGCAAATTATACACCCCTACATACTCAGTTACTTCTGGGTTAAAGCCAGACTTAAACTGTACCAGCCCTGCCAGCGGGTGGTTGGGGTTCTCGAGCTCGGCCTTGGGCGGCATGCCGTGCAGATCGTACTCGACCACCCCACGCGCCTTGAGCCACTTCATAACCTCCCACTGCATTACATACGGTGCCATGAGATTCGCCTTGGCCCGAGTAGACCCACCGTCCTTGTACAAGCCCTTTTTACCCAGGTAGAGAGCAAATAAGCCCGACAGCACCTCGCCCTCGTGAGTAGCAAAGAAGAGTTGCCCCATGCCAGCCTTGGCGTACGCTTGCCAAAAGCCCTCTAGATAGCTCTGAGAGCGCATATAAAATCCATTACGCTCTTGCGTGGCTTTCAGTAAACCATACATGGTCGCCATGTTCTTGGGGCTTAGCTCTACTGGGGCTACCTCCACGCCCTTTCGTGCCGCGAGGCGTATGTTGTAGCGAGTCTTTTGCTTAAAGCCAGCTAGAATCTCATCTTCACTCGGACCTAAGTCTACCAATGTAGTGGCTTGGTTCCATTGCAGGTTAAACTGCGACTTTACGAGGCCCAAATTCTCCAGCTTTGCCTTGGGTGCATCGGCAATGAGTAGATCAGGTTCTACCTTAACCATAAATACGTTTTTATCCGTCACATAGGTGCGAACTTGGTCTATAAACTCTTTGAGCTGGGCCAGGGACTTTACACCGGGGCCCTTGGGTGTGTACCACAACTCACCCAAGCCAGGTACCTTACGAGTTAGAAAAGCAATTTGTAAAGTACTACCATCGCTTAGCTCGGCTACAGCGTAATGGGCCGGCCAGCTATGTACTGCCTTAAACTCACCGTAGGCTTTGGTTTGCAATACATTGCCGTCATCTGGGTTGTGAACTATTTGCTCATCCCAGCTTGCTAATTCTTGCTCGGTAGCCGTCCGCACTACACGAACCTCTTGAGTGCTGTATAAACTGCATACTTGCCGCTCTTAATTGGTATATCCCACGTGCCAATGGTGCTTAGAGTATTGCCGCCAATCGACTTTTTGAACTTCGTATGGTGATAGTATGGATGGCTCTCGGGCGCATCCTCGGGCGCTACACCGCCATAATCAAATGTCTTGAGTCCTTGGGCCTTTGCGTCCGTAATCATCCACCACACCAGCGCTACAGCGGCCTTGTGTTGGCGATTGAGCTCGGGGTGCATGCCAGCAAACAAATAGTACCGCACGCCGCCAAAGTCCATGCACACGGCACCGGCGATTTTAGTGCGGTCGTGCTCAGCAAAGTATAGCTTGGCGCCCCCACTCGGCAGCAAGCTCTTAGCCAAACACTCATAGTAACTATCGGGCTGAGGGTGCCACCCACCACGCTCAGCGGTGGCGCGCTGCATGGCCACAAATTCCGCCATATCGGCCAGCTCGGTGCTTTCTACAAATTTAAGACCACGCTTATTAGCAGTGTTTATGAGATTGCGATTACTCGGCGAAATACTGCGGCGCATGTCTTCTTCGCTCTGGGTAATGTCGAGTACCATGTGGTGACTAGGCTGCATATCGGCCACCCTACGAGCGCCAATGGAGCGCAGAGTTTCGGCGCTAACTTTCGCGCCAGCAGCGGTGCTATACGGCTCCACGCGCACAAAGTCTACATTGTGCTCCACTCCTGTTGCGTGCAGGTCGTCGCAGGCACTGAGTACACTTTTTTGATCCACCGCCGTAGGTCCATACGCTGCATACAAATATGTAAACCCAAGCCTGCCATGGCGAATCGCTGCCTGCCATTGCCAGGCCTTGCCGCCATCGGCACTTTCGCCCACCAGTACTTGCCGATTTTGGGCATGCTGGAACTCTGCCCATAGCGAAGACTGAAACACATGCCCGCCTTTTTGTGCCAATCGCTCGTCCCAATCGTGTGGTAGTTCTAGAAGTGCCATTGAGTTTATTGTAACAGACCGCCCCGATCACCCCGAACCCTTGACCATATAGCCAAAAGTGGTATGATATTGCCAACCCAAAATCTGGGAATCCTACTATAGGATCAAGAGCAAGGGAGCACCATGGCAATCGAGCAGATGCAAAAAAGCTACATGGCTGGCGAGAGCAGCTGGGAGCCCCATCGGCACTCCAGCTGTGTGAGTTCGTTCATGGGTGGTCGCGCCAGCAAGCTGGTTGCAGCGCTCACCTGCCTGTGGCTGGTGGCCTGCATCAACCTCCGCCGCAACAAGCAGGCGCGATGAGGGACGATGTAGCGCTCGATGCAGCGCTCAGGGAGATCCTAGCAGACGCAGCAACCGTCCATGAACGCTCGCTCTGCCTGGATCAAATCAAGGACCTTCTGGCAGATGACCGAGCTGAGTTGGCCCGACTCAGAGCAGCGTTGGAGGAGCTAGATGCACTTGACCCCAACGACTTCAAGGTCGGGCAAAACCATCTGAACCCTGCCTTCCGGGAGGTGGACCTCAGGGAAGTTTTGCGGGCGGTGCAACGCATCGTCAACCGCACCCTCCACGGCACGGACGAGCATGGCCGGCCGCTACCCATCGAGGAGACAACCCATGGTTAATCCCGAACTACTCCAGCTCGTCTGGTACACGAAGATTGGCCTGGTGACTCTCGCCTTCGGGCTGGTCACCTTCATCATCTTCGAGGCCATCTACGTCGCCACCATGATCGCCACCGCCCCTCGTTGGGGCGGTGGCGGTTCGCCTTTTGCACGCACTTTTACTATCATATAAGGCATGATAATTCTAGCTATTGAATCGAGCTGTGACGAAACTGCCTGCGCCATCGTGCGCGATGGCCGCGAAGTGCTAGCCAACGTAATTAGTTCACAAATCGACATCCACGCCCAATACGGAGGCGTGGTGCCCGAGGTAGCTGCCCGTAGTCACATTGAGGTCATTATCCCCGTAATCGAGCAAGCACTCAGCGAAGCCAAATTAACTTGGGATGACATTGACGCTATTGCCACCACCCGCGGACCAGGTTTGATTGGTTCACTCCTCATCGGCACCCTCACTGCGCGCACCATTGCGATGGTTAAAAACAAACCACTCGTTGGTGTGAATCACATAATCGCCCACGCCTTTGCCGCGTTCCTAACCGAGAACCAGCCTCAGTTCCCGATCCTTGCCCTTACAGTATCCGGTGGCCACTCTGCACTAACCATGTACAATGAGAACCTTGACCGCACCCTGCTGGGCGAAACGCGTGACGACGCGGCCGGGGAGGCGTTTGACAAAGTAGCCAAGCTCCTTGGCCTCCCCTACCCCGGCGGCCCAGCCATCGACAAAGCCGCCAAGAATGGCGACGAAACCAAGTATAAATTCCCGATCGCTAAGCTCGATAACCCATACGACTTTAGCTTCTCGGGCCTCAAGACCGCCGTACTCCGCCAAGTGCAAGAGATTAGCGGATATAACCCCGGCGACTTGAACTTACCTAAAACCTATAAACTAGATCAACAAGTAGTGAATGATATTGCTGCGAGCTTTCAAAAAGCCGTAGTAGATGCGCTGGTAAAGGCTACGGTAAAAGCTGCCGAGGAGCACCAGCCCGCCAGCATCGTGGTTGGTGGCGGTGTGGCTTGTAATCAAAGGTTGCGCTCAGAGCTTACAGCTAAGCTACCAAACGCTATCTTTGTGCCACCCGTGCTTTGTACCGACAACGCCGCTATGATTGCAGCATTGGCCTACAGAATGGCTAAGAAAGATATGTTTACGGATCCATTGGAGTTAGTTGCTGATTCAAGTTTAGAAGAACTGTAGTTTTACTTTAATTCTTTAGGCTTACTGTTTCCATCGTGAGTTTCGAAGTGTCTAGAAAGCTCTGACTCATCTGTGCCAGTGCGGCGATGCTCTAAGTTTCCTCCTGAGCTACTTGGAATTTCATCAGACGCCTGTGCAGGCATAATATCAGTTGGGTTCTCTAGGGATGGCTTTGGAGTTAGTTCGGTTGAAACCGGTAAACCATCGCGAGAAAGCTCTGTCGCTACATGTTGATCACGATTATATACTTCCGTGCGGCGGTTATATGGTTGACCATTTGCGGTCATGCCACTTTCATCGTGATATGTCTCAGCCAGAAAATTCCCTTTATTGCCAGATGCCGAAGCTCCGGCCATGCGTTCGGGCAAACTATTCTGGCTAGATGATGATGTGCTGGGTTGCGACTCAATAAGCGTCATACTGCTCCTTTTTTGTTTTTGTACTGTTGCTACCATTATAGCAAAGCATAAGTGTTTTGTCAAGATGCGTGGGCCGACTCCACCTAGAAATCCTGCCCACAATCAGCTATACTCTGCCCATGGAATCATCAATGCCAAAGGCATACCAGCCAGGCAGCTACGAAGAGCGTTTGTACAAAATGTGGGAAGAATCAGGAGCATTCAAGCCCAACTTAAACGCGCCCAAAAGTCCATTTAGCATCATTCTGCCCCCACCAAACGCCAACGGCAACCTACACACAGGCCACGCCATGTATGTGGTAGAAGACATTATGGTGCGCTACCGCCGCATGCAAGGCCACCCTACCCTTTGGCTACCAGGTACTGATCATGCCGGAATCGAAACCCAGGTGGTGTTCGAACGCGAGCTCGCAAAGGAAGGCAAAAGCCGCTTTGATTTCACACCAAGTGAATTCTATGACGCAGCGCTGGCATACACCAAGCAGAACCAACACAACATTGTTTCACAGCTGAAGTCCTTGGGTTTTTCTCTCGACTGGAGTCGTCTTAAATTCACCTTGGACGACGACATTATCGAGACTGTTTACGAAACGTTTAAGCGCCTCGAAGCTGATGGCCACATTTACCGTGGTGACCGCATTGTAAACTGGTGCCCGCACTGCCGCTCCAGCTTCGCTGACATCGAAATTAAGCATCGTGACCAGATTGATCCGCTCTACTACATTAAATACGGGCCGTTTGTGATCGCTACTGTACGACCAGAGCCTATGTTTGCTGACACAGGAATTGCCGTGCACCCAGAAGACGAACGCTACAAGGAATGGATTGGCAAAGAAGTGGAAGTCGACCTGCTATGGGGCAAACGCAAGCTCAGAGTAATTGGTGATCGGCATGTAGACCCAGATTTTGGTACCGGTGTGGTCAAAATCACTCCTGCACACGATCCGAACGACTGGGAGATGGCGCAGCGCCACAACCTCGAGGTTATTAGTGGAATTGGTACCGACGGGCTCCTCACAGAAGCTGCAGGCCGCTACGCAGGCATGACTGTACTCGAAGCGCGTGACGCCGTAGCACACGACCTCGAGGAGCGTGGATTGATAGACCACATTGACATGAACCGTGAGCACTCTGTTGCCTACCACGACCGCTGTGGCAATCTCATCGAGCCGTTAGTTACCGAGCAGTGGTGGATCAAAGTGGAAGACCTTAAAAAGCCAGCCATTGCGGCAGTGAAGAATGGCGAAATCAACATCGTACCTGCTCGATTTAAGAAATCATATATTGATTGGCTCGAGAACTTGCGCGACTGGAACATTAGCCGTCAAAGTTGGTTTGGTATTCATATACCTGTTTTTTATAACTCCGGCGAGGACAAGTCAAAGAAACCCTACATCATAACAAACGATGAAGCTGAGGCGAAGGCCTACTACGGTGAAGGTAACTACGAGCGTGAAACCGACACCTTTGATACCTGGTTCTCTAGTGGGCAGTGGCCCTTCGCTACACTCATGGCAACGGAAGACTTCGATACCTTCTACCCTACTACCGTGATGGAAACGGGCCGTGACATTCTATTTCAATGGGTTACGCGCATGGTTATGCTGGGAGTTTACCGAACTGGTAAAGTGCCATTTGAAAACGTTTACCTTCATGGGCTCGTAAACGACGCTCACGGCAAGAAGATGAGTAAATCTAAAGGCAATGTACTCAACCCCCTTGAATTAACCGAGGAATTTGGCACTGATGCCCTGCGCTTGGCACTAACCATTGGCATTACTCCTGGTAACGACGGTGCGTTATCTAATGAGAAGGTTAAAGGCTACCGAAACTTCTGCAACAAGCTCTGGAACGTAGCTCGGTTTACCCTGAGCAAACTCCCAGCCGACTACTCCCCCACTCAGCCAGAGCTTAAAACCAATGCCGATCACTACATAGCGCGCGAACTTACCCAGACCAACAAGTTTGTTACGCAACAGATCGAGTCTTACCGCTTCTCTGAAGCCGGCCAAGCACTCTACTCCCTCCTGTGGGACAAGTTTGCTGATCGTTACATCGAGTACTCCAAGGCCAACCTTAACCCCGCCATGCTCGCCTCCGCGCTTGAAACCATCCTGCGCCTGCTCCACCCTATTGCGCCATTTGTAACCGAAGCGATTTGGCAAGAGCTGCCGTGGACTGACTCCCAGCTTATAACCGAAAGTTGGCCGAATGTTCGCTTGGCCTACGACGCCGCCAAGGCCGACAAATTTGAGCTCGAAATCGCCGAGTTCATTGCCAAGAAAGCCTCGGATGAGACGCAAAACCACCTAAGAGCGCTTGAGCGCGAGCTAAGCCTCAAGCAAAACGCCGCGCGCTTGAGCGAAGCCAAGCTAGCCAATCAGGACTTTGTAGCTAATGCCCCGGAAGCGGTAGTAGAAGCCGAGCGTAAGAGGTACGAAGATGCTAAAATAGCAGTGAAGGAACTGCAAGCCAGCATTCAAGCCCTTGAAGACAAGACCCCAAAGTAAGCCTAGAATCCCATTTACCCTTATAGCCGCCATTACCTTTGGCCTAGCTGGAATTTGTGTACTACTGGTCGCTCCTAGAGTGCTGGCATGGCGCGACAGGCAAGTGGTGATGCTAATAAGCAAGAGCAAGTCTGCCACCGAGCCAAGTGTACGCGAAGAGTACCTGCGCGAAGCCATGATACTCGACAAAGGGGGAGAGACCGCCCCACGTGCTTTGGCCGACTACTATGTAAGCCTGGGTCGCTACGATAAGGCATGGCGCGTACTGAATTCCTGGCCACTTACACCGAATAACCTGCTGCTAGGGGAATATGCCCTCCGAGCCCAAGACTATACACCAGCACAGCGCTTTTATGCCCGCGCGATTAAACAGAAAGCCACAGCCCAGGCCTACACTGGCTTAGCTACTGCTTTGTTTAATAAGGGTGATAATGCCAACGGCTGTGCGAACGCAGCCAAGGCGCTCAAGCTAGAGCTGGCTAGCGAACCTGCGCAAAACGTAGCTGCTATATGCGCGCTTCTTAGCCCCAACCAGACACTGGTTTCGGCCGGCAGCTTGCCCGTATTGCAATCGCCTCAGCTTAGCACCGCTCGAGGCGTTGGCATATTCTTGATCGCCAACCGAGTTTACAGCGTAGGGGAGAAGCGCCTTCTGGCTGCACCTCCCAAAACTGCGGGCGACTGGCTAATGCTTGCTCAACTGGCTCAGGCCCGTGGCGACTACAAGCTAGCCGCCGGACGAGGGGAGAAGGGTATAGCGCTCGACCGAGCTAATCCAAGCCTGAACTTGCTCCTTGCGCAAACCTACAAAAATCTTGGAAATACAGCCAAAGCAGCTGAGTATTCTGCCCGTTTCGAGGCTATACCTGTTGACAGATAGAGAACAATAGGTTCATATGAATTTACAAATGCCATAAATGTGTCCTTATAATGTTCGGTTTGTAGGATATTTTTGCCGTCCTAGCCTTGAATTATACTATTGCACTTACCCTTGGCGTATGGCGCAGAAATGCGTATAATGTGATGGTTCGAAACGTGTTATGTTCTTACGAGGAGAGGTACCCAAGTGGCTATAAGGGGACGGTTTGCTAAACCGTTAGTAGGGAGCAATCTCTAGCGAGGGTTCGAAT
Organism: uncultured Candidatus Saccharibacteria bacterium; assembly: GCA_964600985.1. GTDB lineage: Bacteria > Patescibacteriota > Saccharimonadia > CAILAD01 > JADZBC01 > CAYPSN01. The sequence goes on along the minus strand of CAZRJR010000002.1, from coordinate 61,348 downwards.
CCCTCCCTCTCCGCCAAAGCAATGATCCAAATCTCACCACTTACAGATGAAGATATACCTAGCGCAGCAGATATTCTGTTCTATTCTTGGCAACTCCATACTTCTCAGAACGGCCTCTATGATTCCAATAGCCTAACTAAGCCAAAGGCTGTAAGCTGGTTAACAAAAGTTCTCAAGACAGACAACCGCTTTGCTTTCGTAGCAAAGCAGGATTCTGAGTTAATCGGGTTCATCAGCCTCGAGGTTCAAGATAACCCTAACTACTACACGCACCAGAAGCAGCTCTTCGTAATAGACGTGGTCGTAGCCAAAGACCACCAGAAGAAGGGAGTCGCTACCCTCTTGGAACAACGAGCGGAAGATCTTGCAAAGGAACTTGGTGTTCACCAGATTTCAGGCAATGTTGATGCTTGGAACAGCGCCTCGCAAGCCCTCATGAAGAAGCTCGGTAGAACCAAAGGCTATGAAGAGTGGCATAAGTTCATGTAATCAGGTGGAAACCTATGTAACTTTCCAGTAAACTATAGCCTAGTCACTTATGGAGAGGTGTCCGAGTGGTTGAAGGAAACAGTCTTGAAAACTGTCGTGCCGGCAACGGTACCGTGGGTTCGAATCCCACCCTCTCCGCCAAGCAATTATTACAATGCCCAAGTTACCGCCCCCAGACTTTGTTAAGCCGTCCGTCCTTTACCACGCGTCACGCGACAGAAATGTGGTAGAGTTTATACCTCGTCATGGAGCCAAACGACACAAAGACGAGCCAGCACAAGTGTTTGCAGCTTTAGACAAGGCATTTGCTGCTATCTTTTTACACCCCTTTGATGACCGCAAAATGGCCTCGGGATTTATGAATGACATTCCCTATGTGCTCGTGGGAGACACGGCAAGGTTCCGGGCAGCAGACGAAGGTGGAGCAATTTACGAGCTCCCCTCCGATTCATTCAACTTCGACCCTGATTTGGGCGTGGGGTACAAGGAGTGGACCAGTACCGTGCCGGTTAAACCAGTTGCGAAAGAAGAATATGATTCAGCTCTGGATGCCATGATGGAATTAGGTGTACAGGTTTACTTTGCAGATATGGATACCTTGCAAAGATTCAAGGAAGTTCACGGCGAGGATAAGTTTAAAATTATCGAGGACCTAGAATCAGAGAACCAAAAGCTTGGCAGAAACTACAAGCCGTTCCGTACTAAAACTATATAGTGACATCGCGCCGGCTTTGATGCATAATGAAATTGATTAAGCATAGGCACTAAGCAATCTCCAATCATGCAAGACGATGAAGCAAAACCAGGCGTAACCTACAGACCGGCTGCGGCAGAGCCAGCCAATACTGACTCGGCGATTACAAGCAGCGAGCCGGCTACTGCGCCCCAACCCACAAGCATAGGCGCTATGACCGCACCACAGGCCGTGAGCGCGCCCGAAACCGCAGCGCCGCCTATTTACTCGCCCTCGACCGAAACTGCGCCCCAGAGCCTTCAAAATGAGTCACAGAGCATGCAGGACGCCGACCTTGGCGATGAGCCACACAATGAGTCTGAAGCACCTGAGCAAGTTAACCCTACCGCCGAAACAGCCCTTATGAGCTGGAACGCCCCCGAGTTCACCTTTACCAACAAGCCGGCTGGTTGGTACTTTCTGCTCGCTCTGTTCTTTACTGCAATGATCGGGCTGGCCATATACACCCGCCAGTACCTTACCATTGGCCTACTGGTGCTCATGTGTATCGCGCTCGTGATTTACGCGCAGCGCAAGCCTCGTACGCTCACCTACTCCATTACCACCCACGGCGTGTATGTGGGCGACAAATCTTACCGCTTTGATCACTTTTCGGCGTTTTACGAAATCAGCGACTATGGCCAGCGGGTTTTTGAGCTGGTGCCAAGCAAACAATTTGGCACGCTCGTGTCGCTGCCGATCCAAGAGGGCGAGGAGGACAAAGTAGAGGACCTCATGGGAAGTGTGCTACCCAAAGTTCCACCCCGCAATGATCTAATCGACCGTCTGCTGCGCGCGCTACGGTTTTAGATAATCTAAAAGGTTCTACTTCGTCATCTTGAATACTCATCCGTCACCCTGAGCGGAGCCGAAGGGTCTGCATAAACCCTTTTTTAAGCCATCTCCTACTTTTGAACATACCAAAAGTAGGCAAAAGTATTCCTGGCCCTGACTCAGATCTAGAGGCAGCTGTTAACTTTGAGGTATGAATTTCGCTGCGGGGTTCGCCCTCAAGGCAGGGCTCTGCAATCCTCGCTCAGTCTTACTTCTTCCATTCCAGCCTTTCTGATCTTCGATGGCCAGGAAGCTACAATTTACAGATGGGCTTAAATAGGGTAGAATAACGGTTGTTTTACACGTGTATCCGTAGCTCAGTTGGATAGAGCATCAGCTTGCGGTGCTGGGGGTCGGGGGTTCGAATCCCTCCGGATACACCATACATAAGCATTTTATTGAAGACTCCGAGAGGAGTCTTTTTGCTCAAGGGTAAATGCGTTGACACATGGCTTGGTATATGTTAAGTTATATTCCCTCCCCTCGGGAAGATAGCCTAAAGCTACTTAGGTTGCCTCCCCGAACGGGGAGAAAGGTTAGGTAGAGTCATGGGACTCACCGAAGAAATCTTCGGCATCGGCATCGGAGGTGGCATCATCATCGACCTCGGCGCACCGATGGACCCCTCGAACCTGGCGACTGCAGACCTTCCGCCTGACTCACTCGGCTACATGGCTGAGTTCGAGCGCACCCGTGCGGAGATGAGCAAGCTGGAGGCCGACTTCCACCTGGCTCGCGCTGAGGAGTGCGATGCCATGTCCGCCCTGCGGGCCAAGCAGGCCGCATGGGAGGCCGACCACCCTGGCTACGTGCCGACCGAGAACGATGCGCCGTACATGGCCTTCATCGAGCCCGAGTACAGTGTGGCTGTGGCCGCCGTCGAGAAGACGCACACCACGAGGACCGCCCAGCGCGAGTACGTCGCCTCCGAGCATGAGCGTCTCCACCGGATGTACCACGACCTCTTCGACAAGACCACCGACGATGTCGAGCAGACGGTGACCACGGACACCTAACCCATCCCAACACTACTGGTTCACCCAGCACCCGCCCTCTTGGGTTTCGCATTCTACATGCGGGACTCGAGAGGGTTTCGCTTTATGTGGTTCGTATATCAGCTCGTAAGCTACTCCATACACAAGCACCTTATTGAAGACTTTGAGAGGAGGTTTATAGTGCGGAAAGAAATCTCCAAAAGACATGAAGACATTCAAGCCCACAATGGACATCAATTTTGAGATTTAATATAATATGCTGCAATCATGGCAAAAAATAAGAATACATCAGATCTTGACCTAATAAAGAAACGGGTACTTGAATTTGCGAGAAAAAACCAAATCGATATTGTTTCGATAATATTATTTGGGAGTTTAGCTAAGCAGGATATAGATAAGTTATCAGACTTAGATCTTATTGTAGCCGTTCAAGATGAAACATCTCTATCAGACATAAGTGCATTAAAACAAGTTCTGTACAAAATTGAAGAGGATATGGGAATTAGACCCGTGCCCACAAATATTAAGGGTAGAGTAGTGAGAGTCCTCGATCGAATTGGTGCCCAATATAAATCCGTATTTGTATGTACAGAATCAGAATTCATCAATGAAGATACGGGGAAAATTTTTAAATCAGAAAGTTGGCTTGACTCTGCTATCTTGGATAATCCATTATGGGCAACTGATATAGGGTATAAGAACATACAGTTATCAGCTAGGGTAATCTATGGTGTAGATTTACTTAAGCCCTGTTCGGAAATATCACCCATATCCAAGATAAAAGTTTGGAGAAACTTTGTAATGTACTGGGTGCTAAATGCTTACGCACTTATAATCTATCCTTTTACATCTCACGCAACCAAGTATTCACTGTCTGCTCTCAAGTGGGCTCTTCATAGCAGCTATTTTAGTCTCACGGGAAAGGCAACGGGTCTCACCGAAGAAGTCCAATACTATCAAGAACTATTTCCCCACCTTAAAGCAATACCACGAATGATGAAATTACGAGCGGAGTATAAACCATCACTTGTTCAGGTTTTTAAGTCATTTAAGGCTATTAGGTTAGTATTTATGCATGCAATCAGAAATGGGGAATACCCAACAAATGTACAAATCAGTGGCAAATAAAATCATACTTATAACAGGGGCATCAAGTGGTATAGGTTTAGCCACTGCAAAAAAATACCATCAATTAGGCTGGCATGTTATAGGCATAGACAAAACTGCCCCCGATGGTATATGGATAGACGAGTTCTATAATTCTGACGTCGCGAATGAAGACAACATGGACGAGATTTTTAACCGCATCAAGAAACATAAAACCATTAACGGGATTGTGCTGTGTGCTGCAGCGCAATTTGTTAAACCATTTAATGCAATGACTTCGGAAGAATGGGACTACACATTCAGAGTTAACGTTAAGAATACGTGGATTGTAGTTAAAAAGCTTTTGCCAATACTTGCAAATAGTACAGAGGGAAATCAAAATTGGCCTTCTGTTGTTGCGGTTGGCTCTATACACGGAATAGTTACATCTGCCGGCCTCGCTGCTTATGCGTCTTCTAAAGCTGCACTACTTGGACTGGTAAGATCACTTGCAATTGAAGCAGCTCCGCATAGAGTCCGTATTAATGCAGTTGTACCAGGCGCTGTAAATACCAGAATGCTAACAGAACATTTAAGTCCAGAAGAGATAAAGAGACTTGCAAACAGGCAGTTACTTAAGAGAATAGCTGATCCAACCGAAATTGCGGATTCTATTGAATTCTTTATTAGCAGTAAATCATCCTATATTACCGGACAATATTTGATTGTTGATGGAGGAGTCCAGCCACTATTAGCTTCAGAAGTCAACTAAAATAGTATGCAACTTTTCTGACCTGTTAAAAAGAGTCTTTACTATAATTTGGTAAACTGCCACTTACTTATGGTTATCTCAAATTTTGTAAAGTGCAATCTCATTACTCAGTATGAAGGCAGGTTCTTGCCTTGTAAGTAGATGGTTCTAAAATCATCCCGTAAGCTACGGCAGTGACTTATATAATTTGCCTAGACCCCGAGAGGGGTCTTTGTTGTACTTGACATACATTAACGCTTATGCTATTATGTATGCCGTTGTATTTCGGCGGAATCAAATTCGCCCTAGAGTGCGGGAGAAAATCGCACATGATGTACAAGTACCTTGCATACCTGCTCTATCTGCCCCTGGCCTACTACGCCGCTCGCGTGATCTGCATCAAGCTGGCCCAGTGGTGGCGCCGTGAAGACGGTGGGGTCCACCTCTTCGCTGAGGTGTTGCTCAGCAAGTGCTTCGGCAAGCGTGCCCTCGACGCCTCCTACCAGGAGAACGTGGTGTGGCACAAGCGCCAGGTGCTGGCCTGCTATGGCCTGGTCGTGTTGACTGGAGCCATCGTGGTCGGTGACATGTGGCACTACATCGTCAACTCGATGGTCAACCAGGTGGTTGCATCGGGTCAGATCGACCCTGCCACCGGCAAGCCACTCCAGCCACTGACCGCAGCAGAACACCAGCAGCTCTGGAGTGAGGCCGCGCTGATCGGAGCAGGAATCGCCACCGTGGTGTGCGTTCTCCACTTCGCTGCCATGAAGGTAGCGTGGTGGTACTGCCGCCACGAGCGGCTCAACCCGTTCAGCCTGGCCGAGCTCAGGGCATGGGAGCAGAGCCGTAAGCTGCGATCGGACACCGACTCCTAGTCGTAGCAAGGTTGCCAGACCCTCAAAACTGGCACTACCCAAGTTCACAACCTATTGTTGTGGGTTTAGGTGGTAAGACACCAATTGAAATACTTCATTGACCACATGTGACCAGAGTTATAAAATACCTCCAACACTTGCCAGGTTGGCTAGTGTTCCTGATTCGCCAAGGAGGCCCCGTGGGGCTCTACAGTGATGCATACCCATACCACCCGAAAAAGCCCTACCCAAGTGAGGGCAGGGTGAAGCAGGCGCTCAGCTTCGACCTTCACGGACTGGTGAAGCGCGGCATCATCAGCCGAGAGAGAGCGCGTGAACTCCGTCGCCCGCTACAGGCTCCGGGCCCATCCAACAACACCACGAAGTCGATTGCCATCGAGACCATCGACAGGCTGATCACCCAGCATCCGCACCTCGGTAGAGCTCCTCGTCGTCCACGAGGGCGTTACAACTATCGCGACAACCCTGGTCGCAGTTACCCCTGGGAAGACGAAGTTCGGCGAGATCTGCCTCGTCGCAGCATGTGGTAGTGAGGCTCAGCAAGTTAAGAGTGGGGTTCCCCCGGCGAGATTTCGGCTTCGCCGGGTTTCGCTTTGTTATACTAGACTCATGAAGATTCTCGTTATAGGCCCGCAGCTTTCTGGCAAAACTACGCTTGTCAGGTACTTGCGCCAGCATACAAACTTAAATGCTTCAGAGATTGATGAGGAGATCCTGGCGGCTAACGGTGGCGTTTGGCCTAGTGATAACGACTACAAAGACGACGTACTTATACCCGAAATTTATCAAAAAGTAGCAAAGCAAGAGCACATAATATTCTTTGCAAATTACTTTTACCCCTTGTCACAAGTAGAGATGTTTAAAGATCATGGCTTTACTGTCGTTCAACTCAAGCTGAGCTACGACGAGATGCTACGCCGCAACCATGACCGCATGGAGCACGAAGGCTACGAAGACGCTACTCCTTGGCTAAAAGGTCAGCTAGAGAACCACGAGGAGATACTCGCAGCTGGGCTAATCGACAAAACCATTGACGCTACTCTGCCGACAGCAGAAATTACCAATCAGCTTCTAAGCACCGAGCCTTTTGATGCCGTAATAGTGCTGGGATTTGACGTCACAGAAGATGGGATTACCCCAGAGGAGGGCAAGAGTCGCGTGCGCCGGGCCGTGCAAATGGTACGTGATGGCGAAGCGGACAAGATAGTTCTATCCGGAAGAGTCTCTCGCCTACACAGCTACACACCCCGTCTAACCGAGGCCGAATCCATGAAGCAATATGCGCTATCGCTGGGAGTGGGCGAAGATCAGATCGTTACCGAGAGCTTATCTGAAAATACTTTCGAGAATGCCACCTATTGCAAGAAAATAGTCGACACTAACGGCTGGCGCTCCCTAGCGATAGTGACAAGTGGATTCCATATGGCGCGATCCAAGCAGTTGTTTGAAAAGGTATACGGGCACAACTATACCCTATGCTTTTACCAGTGTGAAAACCGGCTTAGTACCGAGGAGGCGAAACTTATAGACCGAATGGAGCAGATTAAAAGTGCTGCTCTAACCGAAACGCACACACATGTAGTTAGTCGAGAACATTCGGAGCTACAGAGCTTGCTTAGGCGCTACTTGGAGCTAAGAGCCACCCAGGGATTTAAGAGCATCTTGCAAATAGAATTCTAGGTGCTATTGTATTACTGCGAGATCAAACCTGATCTCCTGATCTAAGGAGCGTACTTTGACTTTTCACTTTCTGGGCAATCACCTTGTCGGTGGCGGGGAAGCTGCCGCATTTGGTGCGAGCCTTGTACTTCTTGTTGCTGGCATCCTCGCCTTCTTCTTCGTGAAGAAGGACGGTGGCGGAGTGGCTTTCATCTGCGTCATCGCAGCCTTTATCGCTCTGGTATTGGGCATGTGGGGCAGTGGCGACCACTATGACGATTGGTTCGTCAAAAGTCAGCTGAAGGCCGACGGCCTCAAAGTGATTAGCAACGACAGCACCAACAACGTCGTTACGGTCAAGAACGGAGGCTGTGAACTGGTGCTCCACTACGCGTACCAAGACGGCACGGTTTTTGCCTACGTGCGGGTTAGGGACGACCTCAACCTGATCATTACGTCCGAGGGTGTAGCGAAAATGTGTGCAGCGGCAGGTTGAAGAAGGAGTGAGCCGTGAAAAAAGACACTGATCTGCAAACCATCGCTTGGTTCCTGAGGCGCAAGCATGCCCCTCTCCTCCTGGCCCTGATCAGGAAGCAGCGGGGCAGATTCACCGCCACAACTCTATGGAGCCAACAACCCCTGGGGCGCCGCATCGACACCAGCAGCATCAGCCACATGTGCCGACAACTCCAAGAGGCAGGCATACTGGAAGCCCACTGGAGCATCGGCGGAGGAAAATGTGAGAAGTTCTACTCGGTAGTGAAGAATGACCGGTGGCGAACGCTCTGTAGGTTTACCGATACGTGGTCTGACTAGAACTGCATCGAGGCGAGGGGTAAGCGGCACACGGCCGGCCCCACAAGCGACTCAGGGAGTATCCTTTTGGGTCGCTTCTTTGTTTTAAGAGAAGGGGGGTCTTAGTCAACTACAAGCTTGAAATAATCCACAAATAGCCTATACTCCAAGATACCTTCTGGTCTGATCGTAGAAAGGCGAGCGCACATGAAGGAGTACCGTACTACTACCAACCTGCAACACAGGTCATTTCTTGTCAACTTCATATACACAGCCCTGTGGATGCTGGGATGTGTTATCGGCGCTCCGCTGGTAGTTGCCAAGATCCTCGTAGATCGAGGTGTGCAGATTGCGCGGCTTGGGGTATGGCTGATATGCCTGGCCTGCCTGGCAGTCCCTGTGTATGTGGGGCTGCATATGGGCCAAGAACTGGCCCAACGCGACACCCTTCGGCGCCAGGAATGGGAGCCCGTTGTGGCAACCCTTGCAGACATAGACACCACGAAGCACGGACAAGCATATTGGCTGTGGTACAAGTACTTTTCGCCCGACTCAGAAAGACCCCACTGGGTAAAGCTCCCGCTCAAGGAGGGAGCTCGCAAAGGCGACACGATAACTATTTGGGTGTCTGATAACAGTAGCCGGGTCTACTTAGAAGACCCCTCTGATTTTTGGCCTGCATCGAGTCCAGGGACGCCGCTCATGAGCGGCATTCTGGGGCTAGGGATGGGTGCGGGATACCTAGCTTTTGTGCTGTGGGCATACGCACAGGCCAAAAACGCTCGTCGCATTAATCGCCGCTTGGCGAGACAACGAAAAACCTAGTCAGGAAAAACTCGACCGACTCCTTGCTGCGACCCCAGACCCTCGAAAGAGACCCTCGTCTCCATCGAGGGTCTCTTTCTTTCCAGGCGTCAAACCAGTTAGTTTACTCTTCGAGGACTTCCTCCTGTTCCTCCTCAAGCTGGGCCGCTTCTTCGGCAAGACTATCAAGCTCGTCTGCCTTTTCGTCGAGCGCCTTAGCTTCACCTTGCTTTTCTACTGCCTGATCCCGAACAGCCTGCGCTTGTTCTTGAAGTTCCTCAGAACTCGCCATAGTGCCTCCTTGTAGTAAGTAAGTTAGTGTAATGGTTTGGCTCTTACATGGGCTCGCCTGCGGCGCGCTAATCGATCGGCTTTAACTGCCCATTTAGTAGCTATTTCGTCGAGCAACTCTAGATATTCTGCACTCCCAGGAATAGCCGCCGATCGGCTACGTGCTTTTGTTTTGGTCTGTGTCATGAAACTTTGCATGTCTCCTCCTTGTGTATAGTAAATTTACATACTCTTGGTGGTTTGTTTTGCAGTTTCACGCCCTACCTCCGCTTAACATTTTTCAGCATACTGCAGGCCAATCGAGATGGCTATGAGATATATAACATGCGCTCTAAGTTTGGGTTAGAAATCTCACTGACCAAGTGGGTACATCGCGTCATTATATGTACTAGTAAGCGAGGAGAGAAGTATGTTAAGCACTATAGCAATAGTACTGATCGTATTATGGTTTTTGGGTTTACTGGGGCACATTGGGGGGAGTATCATCCATTTGGTACTGCTGGTGGCCATCGCAATCTTTATATATGACCTCGTAGCACGACGCCGAGCCTAGGTCCTTATGCCAAGCCTTAACCAGGAGAATATACATGAGTCCAAACCGAGTTTTGCTCGTTATATCTAATACAATCTTCGGCATCTTCGAGCTGATTTTGAGCTTACAGTTAGCATTTACTTTGCTTGGCGCCAATCCAGCGCAACCATTCGTAGCATGGATTGGGCGCTTAGCGGGGAATTTAAGTGCACCGTTTAGTAATATATTGCCCAACTATACTGTTTTGGGGCGACCACTTGAGACTGCCGTGCTTATCGCCTTGGTAGTGTATGCGCTCATTGGCTACTTGATTGCGGTACTGCTAGAGGGGACATCACCACGACGTATAGATTGATCTAGCACCCTAAACTCCCTATACTGCGACTATAAGGGAGTAGCATATGGATAAGTTTGACGCATTTTTGGCCAATTATCCATCCAAGAAGTTTCCGCGCGGAAGCACCATAATCGAGCAAGGTGATCGGCCAGAACACGCCTACGTGGTGCGGTCGGGCTTTGTGAAGGTGTTTAACATCACCGCCGCGGGCGAAGAGCGCCCAGTGCTGTTTGACCTTACCTACGAGGTTTTCCCGATTGGCTGGGTGTTTGGCAAAATCGACCATTCTTACTTCTTTTACGAGGCATTTACCGATACCGAACTCTATATGGTGCCCCGCGAGGACTACATAGCTTACCTCAAGCAAAATCCTGACATGATGTACAAAGCCTTGGACTACTATGTAGAGCGGCACATAAGTCACCAGCTTCGCATGCACGCTCTCGAGCAATCCCGAGCCTGCGACAAAGTACTCTATACCCTAGAATTCCTATGCCGAAGATTTGGCATAGCGGGGGACAACGACACCATCGAACTCAAACTGCCCCTAACCCAGCAGGACTTTGCGAACTTCATCGGCCTTACCCGCGAAACAACCGCTATAGAACTAAAGAACCTGCAACGCCAAGGAGTGGTTACCTATAAAGCCCAGGCGTTTACCGTGAATGGTAAAAAGCTCACAGCCCTGCTCGAGGAGCGTTAGACCGATTTGAGTGGTATGTAATATATTTCGCAGCACATCCGACCTACCTAGGGGTATTATGGGATAAACAAGGGGGTTGCGTGGCAAAGTATGGTAAATTAGCGAGCAAAAAGGTAGCGGAGGCTATACGTAAATTCAAGCAGGGCAAGTTGCTTTCTGGCCGAAGCAAAAAGAAGGTGCAGAGCCGCGAGCAGGCTGTTGCAATTGGCTTATCCGAGGCACGGCAAGCTAGCGGCAAAGTCCCTAAGGAATAGGGTAGGTACTGTATGTATTCTGGTTGCTTCACCGATACAACTAGAGGGCAGGAATTAAAACTAAAAAAGGAGCCCATAGGGACTCCTTATGTAGGTTGTCCGTGAACGGACGCTACCTAGGATGCCACCTCACTGGTGACAATTTAATTATACCATTGCCATTCGTATGCCCGTCAATACATTCTGGCGATTTTTTGCGAACGCCATGCGAACTTATCAACAGGCTTTTGCACAAGGGGAAAACTGGGCACCATAAAATGTAGGCTAGAATTCCAGGTTGGTTTAGGCTACACTATAGTGTGTTCAACTTCAGGAGAGGTGTCTGAGTGGTTGAAGGTGCCGCTCTCGAAAAGCGGTGTACTGGGCAACTGGTACCGTGGGTTCGAATCCCACCCTCTCCGCCATAGTTATTATTTCTTTGCGGCGACCAAGCCCCACACTTGCTTGGCGTCAGCTAATCGCAACAGCCTGGCGCATTCTGCCATGGTCGCACCCGTAGTAAGCACGTCATCTACGATCAGTACGCGCTTACCTGCCACCTTCTTTGGTTGATAGCACACAAAGTTGCCCTGCACGACCTCAAAGCGCTTATGGCGCCCTAGGTGAGTTTGAGACGTATGCTGAGTGCGCAGTAGAGTAGTAGAATACGGCACGGCTGCCTGGCGAGCTACCGCACGAGCCAACAATTCCGCCTGATTGTAACCTCGCCTGCGCAAGGCCTTGCCATCACTCGCCACCGCCGTGACTAGGTCGTAGCCACTCAGTTCAAACTGGAAGCTTGCTTGATCGGCCACAAACTGCGCCACCGAACGGTCATTATGATATTTGAGCCGATACACTAGATCCTGCGCCGCCCCTTCGAGTCGCCACAACACGTGCACACCACGAAGCTGAACTTTACGTTGACAGGTAGAGCAAGCTTGGCCGCCAAAAGTGAGTTTGTTGCAGTAAAAGCAGCTTGGTACTTTGGTGGTTACAAGTTGTGGTGTGCACGGGCCACACAGCACACTGCCCGACTCCCCGCAGCCTAAACACTCACTCGGCACAATAAACTGCATAAGTTTTTGTAGCATTATCCTTGCATTCACTCCTGATTTGTGGCTATAATAAGGTTAAAAGCAGCGCTAAGCAAGGATAAGGAGTAATACTATGGCTCGTAAGAACGATGTAGATGAAGAGATTTTGCAAGAAGAATTCCTAGACGACCAAAGCTCCGGCGATGACTGGATGGCCGAAGGGGAATTCGAAGGTCAGTTAGCGGTCGATGTGTACCAAACTAAAGACACGGTAGTTATTAAGGCGCCGATTGCCGGCGTGCGTCCCGACGATATCGATGTGGCGATTAGCGAAGACGTAGTAACAATTCGTGGTGATCGTAAAGATGAAAAGGCTGTAGAGAAAGAACACTACTACGTACAGGAGTGTTTCTGGGGATCGTTCTCACGTTCGGTAATCCTGCCCACCTCTACCATTGCCGACAAGGCTGTAGCCAGCCTCAAAGACGGAGTACTTACTATTGAGATTCCAAAGGTAGTTCAGAATAAGGTTAAGAAGATCAAGGTAAGCGCTAGTCTGTAGTCTGCACTACATTGCACCAAGAATTCCCGGGAAAGCCCGGGTTTTTTGTTCTCTCCTGCCGCTCCCGCGCCATTCGAGGATCACTTGCTCTAGATCTCCCGCGGTATGTTATGGCGTCATCCCGAGCCCGTCGAGGGATCTTTCTAATCTCATATGCTTATAAATTCACCCTTATGCTTGCTCGCCAGGTTCAGTCTTGACTATCCTAAAACAATGAAGCGATCGTTTGTATATATTTTGGCAAGCAAGACAGGCACTTTGTATATAGGAGTTACTAGTGACCTAGCCCGACGCGTATACGAGCATAAGTTAGGCTTGATAGATGGATTTACTGCAACATACAGAGTGAATCAGCTAATCTACTTTGAAGAGGCAACGAGCATACTCGATGCGATAGCTAGAGAGAAGCAAATTAAAGGCTGGCGACGGAGCAAGAAGATGGAGTTGGTTCGTAGTACAAACCCAAACACGGAAGACCTGTCAGGCAGATTCCTCGACGGGCTCGGAATGACGGTATGACGCGCATGCAAAGCGGTTATGAAAAGGTAGGTCTTTCGATTTCACTTAGGATGACGGAAAAACGAACATAAATTAGGATGGAGCTCGGGCAGAGAAGAGTAGATTACTGGTTTCGGGCAATTTCCTGCGTAGTTCGCGTAGCCGCCGTATCCACCGCCGCTTGAGCATCGCCCCCGCCCAACACTGCACCGATCATATCGGCAAAGATCCCGTCCACATTGTAGCTATTACCCTTATACCAAACTTTGGAGCTAGCAATCTGCTTGGCAAACGGCGCTAAGTACTTGTCGTGCGACTGTTGGGCTACGAGGTCCTTACGGCTGGCTGGTCGGTAGGTGGCAATACTGTAGCGGTTCATTTGGGTGCGGGTAGAGGCAAATCGCAAGAAGTCCCAGGCTACCTCGGTGTTCTTGCTAGACTTGCTCACTTGCTCCACCCAGAACTGTGCGCCGTTCACTGGCTTGGTGCTATCTACCTGGGGCAGCGCTGTCATTTTGTAGTTAAGTGCTGGATTGGCAGCGTCGATCTCCGGCGCCCTATAGGCATAGTCGATTAGCATGGCTAGCTTGCCGGCCTTGAACGCGTCGAGCGAGCTACCAAGCTTGTCGTTCCAGGAGTAATTCGCGCTGCTTGGTTTAGCAAAGCTGCTATAAAAGTTCATAGCCTTGGCCGCCGAGGCATACCCCTTGCTATCTGGCTTATTGAAGGTCGCCTGAGTAGGTGGGTTATTGGTCATAGTAGCACCATTTTGCTGCATAAGCACCGAGGTAATAGCAGTGTAGTCGCTCACATTTGCATTGCCCAGCGCCACCCCGGCCTGCGTTATGTCGTTGCCACTACGAAACGTTAGCTTATGCGTATTGTCCATGAGCTGCTGCCAGGTAGTGGGTGGCTTAGATATACCAGCTTTAGTCAACATATCTTGATTGTAAAACAAGCCTAAGGTAGAGACGCCGTAGGCCACACCCTGCACTACCTGGCCGTCAACCAACTTATTGGCCACGGTAGGTACAAAGGTACTCTTGACCTCGCTGGCGTCGTAGACTGTAGCTGGTGCGGGTTCAAAGTAACCCTGGTAACGGTTCATCCAGTCTTGATCGATCGAGTACAGGTCGGGTAGCTTGCCGGTCTTGGCCGCCTCGGTTAACTGCTTATCGTAGCCTGCGTAGTCAAGGTTTTTGAGCTCGATAGTTACATTGGGGTGAATTGCATTATAGTCCTTTATAATGTCGTCAAACGGAGTGGTGCCATCTATGGTGCGCCAATACGTAAGCGTAATAGGCTCGGCAGGGAAGTCCACGCGCGAACCAGAAGGCTCGATACCCTCGACCGAAATGGCATTCTGGGGTGTAGTGGGTACCATAACGGCTAGGCCCACTAGTATAGCCAGGGCTACGCCAACCGCGACTACAGTAGCTTTGTGTTTGCGTAAGAATTTCATTGCCTTTATTTTACCATGGGCACGTTAGCCACACGAAAACCTAAGAGCCGCACGTAGTATGTGGGATCTTAGGGGCTGAGGCTCTTATATTAACTTAAACCTGCTTCACTACGAACGCCATGATTGAGTAGGCGAGGAGGGCTACTACCACACCGATAACGGCGTAGAGGATGGTGTCTTTAGCCGCCGTGGTGTTTTTGGAGTCACCGGCCGAGAGTACATAACGAATCCCGCCAACAATTATCATAATGATTGAGATTACGCCAACAGCGGTAATCAGCACATTGGTGATGTTGCCGATTTGGGAACCCAACTCTGGGCCACCAGTTTGGCCCGTACAAGCAGCGCCCGCCTCGGCACCACCTGTAAGGTTGCAGGTAGCAGCAAACGCGCGCTGTGAACCAGCCCACAAGCCAAGTGTTAGCGTAGAGCTAAGCGTAGCTAGTCGAGCCCCTATGCGCATAGGTACTAAACTTGCTTGATTACGAACGCCATGATTGAGTAGGCGAGGAGGGCTACTACCACACCAATAATGGCGTAGAGGATGGTATCCTTAGCCGCCGTGGTGTTCTTGGAGTCACCACCCGAGAGAACGTATCGGAAGCCACCAATGATAAGCATAATTACCGAGATGATACCGATAACTACGATCATCAGGTTGGTAATGTTGCCAATCTGGCTACCAAGTTCTTGGCCAGTTAGGTTGCCTTGCGCTTGCTGGATGCCCTTTACAGCATCGGGGTTGTCGGCAAGAGCGGTGCCAGCGGTAAGCATGGCGGCGGTAAGACCAAGGCCAACTTTAGAAGTAATGGATTTGAGCATTTTTATGATTTCTCCTTAAACAATTATGCTTAGATTGTATCGTAGCCAACTAGGTTTGACAATACAGAAGTGCTTATGATTTAAGCTAGCTTCTCCAGGGCTTGTTTGTGATTAGAATATTTTTAGTACAAAAGTCACAATTGCGCCAGCCAGCAGCGTAATTACGAGGCCTATCACCGAGTATAGAATAGTATCTTTGGCCTTGGTGGTTTTACTTGAGTCACCAGCTGAGAGCGTGTACATTATCCCACCCACAATGATCATAATTACCGAGATTATCCCCGCAAAAGTGAGGAGGGTAGAGGTGACCTTGGGAATTACGGAATCAAATGAGTCAGGTGTACCCTGTAGAGTAGGTATACTAATCCCAGTCGCATTGGCCGCATAGCTAACCCCTGGTATTAATAGTACGGGAAAAATAGCTCCTACGATCGAGATAAACTTCTGGGTTTGTTTAAGCATATTTCGATTATAGGCTAATAGGTAATGAGAATAAAGTATTGAAGCGCTCTTAAAGCAAGTGGGAGCGCTGACCGATCTAGCCAAGCGATGATAGGACCAGGTTGCCAATCGCTGCTGCGAATATAGCAACCACAAGGCCGAGAATAGCATTTGTGATGGTCTTTTTAGCGCTCTGTTGACCCGATGGGTTCCCAGCCGAAGTGGCCAAGCGAATCCCGCCGATGATTATAAATATAACCGCTACAATTCCTACGGCGGTAAACACCATATTGGTTACGTTGGTAATAAGTTGCTTAACTCCGTCAACACATGACGTATCAACTCCAGCAAATATACCGGTGCCATTGGTGCTGCCTTTGCATTCTTTTGACGCAGCTGCGGCAATTGCGTTTTTAGAGAGAGCTACCCACAATACTGCAAGGTAGGCTGGCACGAAAGAATCTTTAACCTTAAGCCTCTGGGCCATCCTGGTTACTGAAGACGCTCCTCTGTGAAAAATGTTTATTGTAGTCCGTAGCATATTTAGCTCCCTAAAACGATATTCCGAATAGCGCCAGTATGGCGCGCATCAATATTAATAGTACCAAGCCAGTTACGGCATTAGTAAGCCTTCCCTTGGCCGCTTTTAGTCTATCTGGACTATCACCGGCCGATGCCATTTGCGCGCCAGAGATAACTACCATGAGCACAAAGAGTGCACCAAATATACCTACCATCCAGTTTGCTACGTATGACACAAAACCCTCGATATTATCGGTGCAAGCAGCTGCAGGTAAGAAGTTTCCACAATTTTTGACTGTACCACCCGGAACCACCCCCGCAGACTGACCTGAATTATCACTAGGTAGCTTTGCAAAACTTACGGTAGGAACGAGCGTAAGAAAAGATGTCATCCCAAGTATAACAGCCGCTACTATAAACTTTTGCAAATTATTGATATACATATAGTTCATAATAGCATAAGGCAAGGCGCACGGCAGCCTTACCGTATTACAGCTTAAGCATTACTTTTTTATCTTAGGTATACTATAATTTAACCAAATGACCACAAAACTATGTAGACTCAAAACTATACTCATGGCTGCGGCTATATTGACCATGATTGTGCTTATAGGGTTTCCTGGTGAAGCCTCGGCTCAAGGTTCGGCACCAGGCCCATACACACCCAATCAATACAAATCTGTCAGTACGCTCGACGGAGGATTTAATCCAATTACCGACCCTACATCCGCATTTAAGGATGACTTGGTTTGCGATATTATCAACTCAAGTAAAGTTCATTGCGAACTACACTCGGCGCGGTTTGTTAACTGCGGAAACAGTACGTCATGTAACAAAAAGGATTACTATTATAATCCTGTTAAATCAGCCCAGATTGGCAAGGACGTATTCGAAGCTGAGAACTCAGACGGAACTAGTGATTCTGTAAAGAATAAGGAATGGGGGTATGTTGTCTTTCCGCTAGGCAAGACCGCGAACTCTTCAAATGACTCGTCAGGGGATTATTCATATATAATCCTCACGCAGGACTGGCGCAAATACTCTCCTGGAGAAGCTTTGTACGACACTATTGCGGGTGACGATGATAATATCAAAAAAGCTGGAGAGAGTGGCATATGTAGTGTTGTGGTAAACAAAGATGGCCCCGTTGAGTGCACCATTGGTGGTCAGAATAAAGGCGGTACGGCTACAGCAATTGGAAAAAAAGTCTCAGCAAGTTCTCAAAATGGATATAAATCAGGGCTCAAGGGATTTAAGGAAAATAAGGGTGGAGACGATTGTGGTGGTGGAGGGCTGGACTTTATTCTTTGTCCAGTCAAGAACCTGCTGCAATCTACGGCAGATACTCTTTCCAGTTGGCTAATGAGTATCTTAGATGTTAATACCTCTGGTTTTCAAAATGCAGACTTTATGGCCGCCAACCAGCGGCTACTGAACCTAGCTAATGCATTCTATGTACTCATCTTCCTGATAATCATATTTGCAAACTCATTTTCAATAGGCCTTGATAGTTACGCACTCAAGAAGATGGTACCGAGGCTAGTTGCGGCAATTATACTTTCTCAATTTGCCTACCTTATAGCTGGGGCTATTGTAGAAGTGGGGAATATCCTTGGGGCAGGAGTACAAGGATTCTTTAGTGCACTTGGTGCAAGTGGAGCTGACGGTGGAGCCGCCCAGCTCACTACTGCCCTTGCCTCTGTAGGAGCTATATTCCTAGTTATTTCGATGATCGTTATAGCTATAGTAGCCCTCATAGTTGTTCTAGGTATATTGGCTTTGCGCATGGCTATGTTATACGTGTTGGTGCTCGTGGCACCACTAGCATTTGCAGCTAAGGTACTTCCAAACACAGAGAAACTCTTTAAAACATGGTGGACTAACCTGATTAAGCTAGTAATGATGTACCCAATTATAGTTGCTATTGTGTATGGGTCTGCAGCCATAGGTAGCATAATGAAGTCCGATGGCAATGGAACAATTATACAGATCGTAGGGGCCTTACTACCGTTCATAGGCTTCCTAATGGTTCCTAAGGCCTTCAAATGGAGTGGCGGTCTTATGGCGGCCACAGGTGGCAAGCTTGGTGACTGGGCGGCTGGTAAGACCAAGGGCGCAGTTAAAGATAGTTGGTCCAAAGAGGGTGGATATAAAGACAGGATTGATAAGGCAACTGGAGGACGAGCACCTACTAAACTTGGGCCTATAACTGATTTTAGTAGGCAAGAACGCCTCAAGCGAACCGGTCTTGCAGAGTCGAGGATTAAAAAAGAGAAAGAAGGCTGGGCGAGTGGTTTGTCTGACGACGCCCTTATGATAGAGGCAAGAACCGGCAAAGGTAAAACCCAAACAGTTGCAAAAGATATGCTCAAAAAGAAGTACTCCGAAGAGCTTGAGAAGCAAGAAGGCCGAGCTGCCAAAGGCCTACCAGTTGACGCTACAAAGCTCATTCAATTGAGAAGCGCTTTAGGAGAATCAGAAACCGCCCCTGAGCGTGAACAAAGAAGAGTTCTTGAAGCGACCACTCTTGGCCGGGGCGTAGATAGCTACCTAGCAGGTAAGCCCGCCGGGACCGCCGCACCAACTATTACGTATAAGCAGAATCCAAAAGAAGCAGCATCAGAAGTGCATTATTTTGGTACCGCGCCAGGAGCAACTCCTAGTCCAGCGGTAACCACCGCGGCTGGACCAGGAGGAACAAGGACGGTAACCGGCAGGCTTGCTCCTCCTGCCCATGCTCCACGCCCTAGCGCACATCCTGTTGCTGTGGCAACTGCACCAGTTCACGATGCCGTACCTCCACCAACACCTTAATTAAATTGGGTTAATTCATGGCACAATACAAAGTCCCCCAAAATGTAGAGAGTGAAGACACAATCCTTGGTCCGTTAACGATCAAGCAGTTTATATATGTAGTAATCGCGATCGGCTGGGGATTCTTGTGTTGGCGCATATTGGGTGTGGCCCCACTGATTGCAATAGTATTAATACTACCGGTTTCCGGGCCACTCCTGGCGCTTGGGCTGATCCGCCGTGAGGGCCAAAGCTTCGAAACCTACTTTGTGGCCATGATCCGCTTCATGCTCGTGCCACGTAAACGCGTGTGGTTTAAAGACGATGCCAAGGTGATTGTAAAAGAACCCGAAAAGAAGGTAGTGCAAGAAGCCCCTAGACCAGACCAAACTGTAGTGCGTGGTGAATTGCGCAAACTTGCCACCATCGTAGACAGCCGTGGCCGCATACCCAAGGGCGCCGATGTACAAGCTCCCGACGCCAACGTAGCCGCTAGCGCGCTCAGTCAGCGTGTGGTTACACCCGAGGCTACTCAAGTGGCTTCGGAAATTATTGCCGCCAAGGTAGCTGCGCCGCGCAATGACATGCTCGATATGCAGCACAACCCACAGGCTGTGGCTGTAGGGGAGCTTCTAGAAAGCGCGAGCACCGACATTCGCGCCCAGGCGATTGCCACTATGCAAAAGGCCGCTACCGACCCTAATTCGGTACAAACCCCACAAGCAAAAGCATCTTCGCAAGCTGCTAGTCAAAATGCTATACTACAAAGAGCGGTTCAAAACAGCGAGGACTTATCTGTGCAGCAACTTTCTGACCAGGTAAACCGCCAAAACGTACTGCAACAAGGCAAAAGCGTCCAAGTTCGCCAAGCCTAAGTTACTCTTTAGAACTAATTCGTGTAGGTAGAATGTATGGCTCAGGCAGCGCAACCTAATCATCAAATAACCGACCAGCAACGCAAGGCGCTGGCCTCTGTTACGCCACCCAAAACCACTAAGGACCAGCGCACTAGCACTCAAAACCACCTTATGTTTTCCGAAGTGCGTGACAACATTGTGGTTATGCGTGACGGTTCACTGCGCATGGTAATCTTGGCCTCCGCACTGAACTTTGATCTAAAAAGCGCACGCGAACAGGGTGCAATCGAATACTCCTACCAAGGGTTCCTCAATGGCCTGCACTTTCCGGTGCAAATAATCGTGCGTTCGCGCAAAATTGACCTAGACAATTACCTCAACAGGCTGGAACAACGCCAAGCCGAGCAAGAAAACGCCCTATTAGCCGGACTCATGGAGGACTACATATATAACATTCGTGGATTACTTGAGGACGTAAACATTATGTCGAAGTCGTTTTACGTAGTAGTGCCGTACTTCGTGCAAGCTGTGAGCAAGGACAACATAGCGAGTAAACTTAGTAGCCTGTTCAAGGCGAGTGAGGACGTAGTACAGAGCGACGCGGACTACGAAGCCCACAAACGTGACCTACTGCAACGTACAAACTTAGTAGCACAAGGCCTAGCCCAGATTGGTGTACGCGCCGCCGTGCTTTCTACCCAAGAGCTCATAGAGCTCTACTATGGTTCATACAACATAGATGAGTCACAAAACCAACCTCTCGGAGATGTAGAGGGGATTAATACCCCTGTAGTAGGGCGATCTGGTCCTGCGCCAGCACCGAGTGTCCCCGAACAACGAGCCGCTGACCCCGATGATATATTTGCTGCTGCGCGCCATAGTACGCCCGAAATGCACGCTGTGGCACCTTCTGCACAGCAACCCGCGCCCCAGGCCCAGGTGAGCGCCACACCACAACCTGCAGTTGTACCACCAAACGCAACAACTCCACAGGCAACACCAGCCGTGAACTCAAATATTGCTCAGCCCGGCCAAGCCACTCAAATTAGCCAGCCACCTCAAACTCCCCAAACACCTGGAGGCCAGCAGTAATGGCTGCTAAAAAGCCGGAGGTCGACCCCAAAGTTCAGGCCGAACTGAATCGCCGCATGGCAATTCAGGGGCAAGCTGACAAGATTTATCGTGAGGGAATTGTAAGCCTGCGCGACATAATTGCGCCAGCTTCGTTCGAGATAGAAAGCAACCACCTAAAACTCGGCAAGCGCTATGCACGCACACTATTTGTATTTGGCTACCCACGTACATTGTTTACCGGTTGGCTATCACCACTTATTAATATCGATGAAGTAATCGACATTAGCCTAAATATCATTCCGGTAGAGAGCAAGATTGTACTCGACAATTTGCGCAAAAAGGTAGGTCAGCTCGAAGCCAACTATACCATCAACCAAGAGAAGGGTAAGGTACGTGACCCAGGACTAGAGGCCGCCATACAAGACGCCGAGGAGCTACGCGACAGCCTGCAGGTTGGGGCTGATCGATTCTTCCGACTTGGTCTTTACATTACCCTGTATGGTAAAGACCTCGAGGAGCTTGACCTGGTTGGCCGCAAGATCGAAAGCATGCTTGGTAGTAGCCTGATTTATACCAAGCCTGCCACCATACAGATGGAGCAGGGCTTTAATTCCACTCTGCCACTTGGGTTAGATCAGCTTAATGTATACCGCAACATGAACACCGGCGCGTTATCTACAACCTTCCCATTTACCACAGCAGAATTAAGTCAGGACGACGGAGTACTCTATGGTATTAATCGCCACAACAACGGCTTAGTTATATTTGACCGCTTTAGCCTGGAGAACGCCAATATGGTGGTGTTTGCTAAATCTGGTGCTGGTAAAAGTTTTGCCATTAAACTCGAGTGTTTGCGCTCGCTCATGATGGGTACTGAGGTGATCATTATAGACCCAGAAAACGAATACAAGACGCTCTGTGACGCAGTAGGTGGAAGCTATGTCTACCTCTCGCTAGCAAGTAACACACGCGTAAATCCATTCGACCTACCAACTACGGTAGACCCCGAGGAGGCCGACAACGCCCTCCGAGCTAACATAATCATGCTTCATGGCTTACTGAGGCTCATGGCGGGTGAAATGACCCCCGCCGAAGAGGCTGACATGGACCTAGCACTGATTAATACCTATGCCAAAAAGGGCATTACCAACGATCCGCTAACCCACACTGCCACACCACCAGTTATGTCGGACCTCTACAATGAGCTCGTAGGTATGCCGGGCAATGGACCATCGCTGGCCGCACGCTTGCGCCGCTTTACCGAAGGCACGTTCTCGGGCATATTCTCGCAACAGTCCAATGTGGCACTCGACAATAAGTTCGTGGTCTTTAATATTCGTGATCTCGAAGACGAACTGCGACCAATTGGTATGTACATTGTCCTAAACTACGTATGGAACAGGGTAAAGACCGACCGCCGCAAACGTATGCTCGTGGTAGATGAAGCTTGGCAACTCCTGCAGTACCAAGACTCGGCCATGTTCATGTTCTCGATTGCCAAGCGTGCTCGTAAGTATTACCTAGGCCTTACGACTATTTCACAGGATGTAGAGGACTTCTTAAGTACACGCCTCGGGCGAGCAATTGTAAACAACTCCTCGTTGCAGTTGCTGCTCAAACAAAACCCTGCTGCGGTCGACATTGTAGCTGATACCTTTAAGCTTACCACTGAGGAGCGTAGTCGACTCAGCCAGTTCCCAGTGGGAGAAGGGTTATTCTTTGCGGGCCTTAGCCACGTGATCTTGCGTATTCTAGCATCCCCTATGGAAGAGCAGCTCATTAGCACTAACCCGCAACAACTCCTCGACCAACAGACTGCTCAGCAAGCAATTGTAGACCAGGCGGCGGCAACTGCACAGGCAATCCCGAGTGAACCAATCCCACCAGTGGCACCAACTGAGCAACCACAAGCTACAACGCCACCCACCACACCCCCACAATAAGCTATAATAGAGCTATGTATATTTCGAGGGTTTTAACAAGTGCCACAACTAGCTGATCCACTACAGAGCGGCGACAATACCGATATAGACGAGCATCTGCGTAATTTTAGCGACGGTGATGAGCCTACAAATGTGCGCCGACCAAGCACTGGGCCAGACCCAGAGTTTTTAGACAATGGCGCCGGACAGACCGCTGCCGGTAGCCAAGCCGGTGGTAGAGAACTACCAGTTTCGCCAAGCTCAGCACATGGAGGTGATACTCACGGTGGTGGGCGCGGCGCCCGGCGTGCAGCAGCCCGAGATGACCACAATACTAATGGTGGAGGTAGTGCAGGAAATGGAGGCAGGAGCGGTAAGCCCAAGCCAGCCGAAAAGCACACCGGCGGAGCTGGAGGATCGTCAGGCAAGGGGTTTGACCCTAAGAGCGCAGCCATAAACAAAGCGGCCGACAAGCTGCCAGGTGGCAAAAAAGACGCCGACGGTAACCTGGTAGAGAAGGGTGGCGCCGAAAAAGCCGTCGACAAGGCGGCGGGAGCAGCAGTAACTGGCCTTACCGGAAGTGCTCAAGCTGGTCAACTAACCGAGAAGGTTGGCGTACGACGAATTACCAAGGCTGCGGCCATAGGCGTCGTGATTATGCTCACACCGGTAATCATTATATTTATGATATTCACCTACGTGGCCACGCACCCATGGGACGCCGCCAAGCAAGTGCTTACCAACTCGAGTATTCGCCGGTTTGCCCTCAATGCCGCCAAGCAAGCTGGCACAGGTGCGGCCAAGACTATTGTAGATAAACTATCGTACGAAACTGACTACAAGCCTGGATCGGCCATTGCTGCATCTGGGCAGAGGCCCGAGGCCGGCACACTGCTCGATACAATCTCTAAGATCGACTTTGAAAAGTCCAAAAACCGCTACAAGCAAGCAAATTGTCCATATGATGTGGTAACTAAAAAGGTTGTAGCCTTCGACGGTAAGCAGCGTAGTGTAATTGCCAAAGTCGTCGATAAGTCCGGTAACACAGCTGACATTAGCGATGTAAAAGTATTTGATTGTGTACTACAACACTACCCGGTAGTCGAGACTATGATGCGTAGCCCTGAAGCACGCAAGATTAATAAGCAAATGAACGTCAACTTGTCGTACGCCGAAAAGAAAGATTCGGACGTTATAAAGGGCAAATCAACGGCTGAAGTAAAGAAGGCGCTCCATAAAAAAACGACCGATAGAGTATGGCGAAACGCCAAAGACCCCGCTGGTTTACTATATCCAGATAACTGCCAAGAGAATTATAAACCGACTGGAGACAAGGCCGATAAAGCAATTAAAAAGATTGCCAACGACCTACTGTGTGGTAAAAAGCCAGAGGAAATTACGATTGATTATCCTGTAGACAACCTCCCGGATGACTTACGGAAGGCCACTCAAAAGCAACTTACTGATAATGCAGAATCAATCTGTATATTTTATGAAAAGCTCAATAAAAACGAAGTTGATCCCGACGCAGATAAGAGGCAGCGCGCTGACCGAGCAAAATCATCCGCTCGTGCCGGACTTGAAGCCCTTACCCTGGCTGATACCGGTATAGCGGGGGACATACAAACGGCCGAGCTTAACAATGACTTTTATAAGCTCTCTAGCTTTGCGAGCTCACGCGCATACAACCAAGAGGTTAATGGCACGACTACAGGTAAAGCAATGGACCCTGAAGCACTCCCTTCTACTCAGGTAGGATTAACAAAGGCCATGACTGACGAATTATACTCACAAGGGCTCCTAAGCCTGCCGAATGAATGCAAACTGTTCAAAAAAAGTCCAAAAGATCACGCCTTACAGATTGTAGGACTTGGAATTATACTTAGAGCGCGACTAGCCAAAGAAAGCCCTGATGCCTTCAATGTTCCATTAAATCCATCGACTGGCCTCGCGAATTTCGTTTCAACAAGCGACCTTATAGTGCGTACGGTAAGACTTGTATCCAACGTGAGCAATAGTGGCGCCGAGGAAGGCCCAGACAACTTTAACCGTATGACGGTGGGAGCCAAGAATACTATGTACGCCTACACTGCATCTCTCCTGGGAGGCACGTACCAAAACGACGCGGAAGCGAATCAAGATAGCCTAACGCTCGAAACCATAAAGCGTAACGAAGATAAGAACACTACTATGCTAGCACGACTTTTTAACACCAAGAACCCACGCTCAGTGGCAAGCCGTATAGCAGCTGGCTCGACCGCTACACCTAAACAAATCACCCAGAACGCTACCCGCTACGCCATTAACCTGTTAAACCCTATCAAGGCATTTGCGGACTTGAATACCGAGCTTGCCTACGTAGGCTATGGCGAGAGCAGCAAGGCCATGGCGGCCACTGATGATGATCGCGCGTACTGGAAGATTGACACCACAGGGACTGATTCTGCAAAGAGTGTAAATATACTAAGTAATGCTCAAGAAATCGAAGCTATGAAAAAGCGTGGCCAAAACTCCGATAAGTTTGCTGCCTGGGACAAGTGTTTGGAGACCTATTACCCAGATAAGCAGGCTGTACTAGACCAAAATGATCCTAACTGTAAGGAAGTATACTTAGGTGGCCCTGACCTTACACTGGCACGCAAATACGCCATATACAAAGGTAATATGAATTTCTACGGTGCCTGGGCTAAGGCCAGTAGCGAGGAACAAGACGACAGTATATATGCCAAAGGTGAAAATAGTGGCGCATTTACTGGCGGTGCCGTGGGTGGAGACGCGGGCGGTAATACGCCTCAATCAGACCCCGGCGCAGATACCTCGGCAACTCCTTGCCCAACCGTAGCTGGCATTGCAGACGCTGGTGTGGCTCAAACATATGGTCCAGGTAAGGTCCCCAAGAACAAAATACACCTATGTAATGTACAGGGTATCATAGTTAACGTTTCAGTTGCTTCGAACCTAAACAACATGGTAAATGCAGCAAAAAAAGACGGTCTAACTCTGAGTGGAGGTGGATTTAGAACCTATGATAAACAGAAAGAACTCCGAAGAACAAATGGCTGTCCGGCAGATGACAATGCTTCTCCCAGTAGCTGTAGGGTGCCGACGGCGCGGCCAGGAAACTCTAACCACGAACAAGGTGAGGCAGTTGACTTTAATAATTCACATACACGAAGCACTGCCGTGTATTCGTGGTTAAGTAAAAATGCGGCAGCTTATAGCTTCTTCAATTTACCTTCCGAAGCATGGCACTGGTCGAGGAATGGAAGGTAGTATGTCAAAGTCCAAAGTTATTCTATTAATATTAATAACAGTAGTCGTGCTGGTAGTAGGCTCTTGGGGCTTGAACTTTATCTCGCGACAAAACTTGACTGAAACGATCGTCCCCGCCGGAGTTAGTGGAATATATGGTGTAAGCAATGGCAAGATTTACTACCGAGTTGGGAGTAGCTTACTAGTCAAAGATATCCAGCGTAAGAACATCGAAACCCTGAGTAACCAACTTAATACTGCCTCGATCTCGCCAAGCAATGTAGAGCTGTTTTACCGTGAAATGAATAATTACGTTATAAACGGATTCCAGCTAAACCTTCAAAGTGGTGATTCAAATGAGTTCAAGGATATAGCTAATGCTATATGGTGTAACTCGGAACTTTACCTTGTATACACACAAACATCCTCGGGCTATACTATTAAAAACTCTAAGGGTGAGACTTATTACGAGAACGTTCCAACCAGTGATATATTTTGCCAAGGGAAGGAACTTGTGTATGCTGGCTCTGACCTATCGGAAGCTGAAGAAGGGGGCACTCTAACGTTAAAATACCTAACCCAGGGTAAAGATTCTATTAGTATAGAAGACCAAGCATCACCCTTACTTCAGAACGGTGGGCGATTGAGCTACTTCAATTCCGAAGGGAATTTAGTCTTAGCCGACGCTAGTGGCAACACCAAGATTCCATTACGGACAACGCAAGCAATTACTACACAATACGGTGTAGGTGAGGTATACGTAGTAAATAGCCCTTCAGACGACAGTGAGCGCATCGATATATACCAGGTTGATTTAGCTACTAAGAACTTTAGTCAACTTAAGTCCTATAAAACAACTAAGGCCCTTAACCCTAGTAAAGCCGATCTAGACAATAGTATTGCATTTGAATCAGATGGATACCTGTACTTCATGGCAGGTACATCTATAGTGAGAGCGAAGTTATGAAGACACTCCTATCTAAACTCATCCAAATAGCGAGCCTTGTTCTGTTTAGCGTAGGAAGTATTGGTGCACCAGTGGCTCAGGCGTTTACTCCAGAGCAACGCAAGGAAATAGAATTGCGTACGTTTTACGATGCCACCGATGTAAACCTTTGTTCGGATGTAAACTCGGGTAATACCAGTGGCGTAACTGAGAACACAAGCAGTAGTAGCACGCCGACCAGCAATAGTGCTGCGGGCAAAATTTATATGCTAGGTGACTCGATCACCGAAGGAACTTCCTCACAGCTAACTTCGGCTTTGCAAAAAAACTACAAAACTGTAGTAATTAATGGTAAATCGAGTCGACGACTCAGTAGTGGGGGGAGCGACTTAGATGGTGTATCGGTGTTCGAAAAAGACAAAGCCAGGTGGAGTGATGCGTCTGCTATTGTAATAGAGCTAGGTACAAATGGTGGTGTATCTGGGGCTAATATAGGCAAGGTAGTTGACCTTGCAAAGGCATCTAAGGCTAAGTTGTACTGGGTAAACATTGGGGTGAATAATGCAGTCAGGAAGGGCACGCCAATAGATACGGGCCCAATTAATAAGCTTTTAAGCGAAGCTGCTAGTAAGGGTGGATTTAGTATTATAGATTGGGCGAGTGTAGTAAAACAACAACCAGAGTACATCGATCCCAACCCTAACACAGGCCTTGGAGTCCACCCAATCGGTGAGGGTAAGGCAGGGTTTGCTAATACTATAGTTAAAGGCGTTGCGGGAGCATTTACTAACTTAGGCTCTGCAGTTACGTCGGCCGGTGGGTCTGTTGCTTGTACTTCGGCTGAGGTGGTAAGTACTACT
This sequence comes from uncultured Candidatus Saccharibacteria bacterium, assembly GCA_964600985.1. Taxonomy (GTDB): domain Bacteria; phylum Patescibacteriota; class Saccharimonadia; order CAILAD01; family JADZBC01; genus CAYPSN01. Next base: position 33,180 of record CAZRJR010000002.1, on the reverse strand, counting down.
ACCCTCAGTGGAAATGGAAACGCAGAAATTATTTGGAACTTCTTAAGCTGTAAGACCCTAAGTGCCCCTCAAGTAGCTGGCATAATGGGGAACCTACAAGCTGAGTCGGGCTTTAACCCGGGTATTGAAGAGAAGACCCCTAGAGCCAGTAAAGGGTATGGTATAGCGCAATGGACATTTGGCCGCCGTACAAATCTAGAAAACTATGCTAAATCTCGTGGCAAGCCAGCTAGCGACCTCGGTGTACAGTTAGACTTCTTATGGGGTGAGTTAAACACTGCCTATAAAGCTAATGTACTAGATCCTATACGGGCAACTACTTCGGTCGATGTAGCTACTGACATATTCCTAAGAAAATTCGAACGACCCAAGAACCCAGACGGTACAAAGCCAACCAGGTTAGGGTTTGCACAGGCAATATTAAAGCAACCATGGGCTAAAGACGGAGGGAGCGGCTGTAGTGGAAAGTAAGTTTGTAAATATAAAACCGAGAACACTCTATATAATTACTGGCTTGGTGGTAGCACTGCTTATAGGCTTTACAATATATAAATCGTTAACCTTTCAGGTAACTGGAGTTGATCCTGGTAATAACTCAACTATTACAAGCCTGACCAAAACCGTAGTTTTTAGCTTCAATAAAGAATTAGCACCGTTTGATCGTAAGACTCAAATATCAGGTGGAGAAAATATAGTCCAGGGTAGCAAAGTCGACGGTAGTAAGCTCTACTTGCAGCTCGGTAAAATGGAAAGTGATACGACCTATACACTTACCTTAAGTGGAATTACGGCAAGCGATGGCTCAACTATAAGTGAATATGTATACACTTTTAAATACAATTACGACCCTCAAGCAAGCTCGGCGACCGACAAAAGCAGTAATGACCCGCTTGTGAGGTACCTACCGGTTTCGACCGATCAGTACTACATAAGCTATACTTTGCTCGACCAGCCTACGGCAGACGGCAAGACGGAGAAGATCACTATTGCATTACTCCTAACAAACGAAGACCTCAATGATCCCCAGAAAGTCGCGGAGTATAAGAAAGCTGCACTAGATTTCTTGGATTCAAAAAGGATTTTACTAAGTAACTACGTGGTTGAGTATTCTCCACCAGAGGTAGCACCGCAGTAGTTCAGCCTTAGCGTACTGTCACACTGAGGCGCTTAATCTCCTCGGGCGCAATTCGCTTATTAATTTCTGTAAGTAGCATGGCTGCCTGGAACCTAATTTCGCTTGCCGCCGAACTGTCCTCGGTCGCAAGCCGTAACGTACTATATTTATTTACGCCTAGTACTCGCACCTCTACCTTAATATATTCCAGCACCACAAGCTTGGCCTCCGTCATAACATCATGTTTACCACTATCGAGCTGGTCAACGCGGCGAGCTAACATATCGCGAATATTCTCGAGTGCCATAACCCTAGATTAGTCCACTTAAATCAATAATGTAACTGTTTTTGGGGATATTCTTGTCTACCTCAGTTGTGGTGAGTAAGGTTTGTTGGGTAGCAATGAGCTCCATGAGGTGTTTACGGCGCTCGGCATCTAGCTCACTAAACACATCGTCCAGAAGCAGGATTGGCTTTAGCTTAAGTGTATTGTGTAATAAACGCATCTCGGCAATCTTAAGGGCCAGGATAATGGTGCGTGTTTCGCCTCGTGAGGCAGTAGAGGTAATATTACCAGACTTAAAGTCCAGTCGCATGTCGTCACGGTGTGGGCCACTCGTAGTAAAACCAGCCGTGGTGTCTCGAGCATGGTTGGCAGCCAACTTCTCCATATAATTAATTGTATCCATCTCGACACTTGGCTCGTATATAAGTTCGAGCACCGTGTCTTTACCAGCTATCTCTCGGTATACTTCATGCATAATGGGTGAGAGCTGTGTGATAAGCTCGTGGCGCTGACGGTATAGCTCCTCGGCTGGTTGAGACAATTGCACATCCCATACAAATATCTCATCTTCACTCACATGCCGGTTATGAAGCTTAGCATTATGAAGTAAGCTATTACGCTGCCGTAGGATGCGTTTAAAGGCGCTAAGCGCAATCATATACGCAGGGGAAAGTTGGCATAAAACAGTGTCCATATAGCGTCTCCTTTGGTCTGGGGAGCCGTCAAAGAGGCCCATGTCGTGCGGCTCGAACAATGTTACAGGATTGCGTCCCAAAAGCGAGTGGAGGCTTTGCTTTTTACTATTAAGCTTTAGACGCTTTGTTTGGGTTCCCGCTTGGTGAGATAATGATAATTCTACTAGGTCCTGGTCAAACTGCGCTACCACCCGAAAGAAGTCCTCTTCGGTATTAACCAAGTCTGCGTCTCGAGCACGAAACGACTTCGTGGTCGAAGCTACAAATATCGATTCTAGTAGATTGGTTTTACCGACTGCGTTTGGCCCCGATATAACCGTTAGGTTGTCCTCGAACTCTAATTCTATTTGCTTGTACGAGCGGAAGTTCGTAAGCGCTAGCGAGCGAATCATAGTTAGCTTCGAAGTGGCATAATTATATGAATATAGTTGTCCGCTTCGCCCTTCTTTGTAACTGGCTTTACAAGGCAGGGGTCTAGCTTATCGTTCACGGCCAATTCTACTTGAGGAGTATTTATAACCCCTAACACATCTAAAAGGTAGCGTGCGTTTATAGATATATCGGCTGGCTTACCGTTGAGACTACTCTCCACAATCGAGCTGTTTTCACCTACCTCCGAAGCTCGAGCGGAGAACTGCAAACCAGTTTCAGTAAATTCCAGTTTTATAGTGTGAGCGCTTTCGCGAGCAAATAGGCTCGTTACCTTTACTACGCTAACGAGTTCGGATTTACTAAGGATCATCGATGTAGCTGATTTGGTTGGAATAATCTGTGTATAGTTCGGGAATTTACCCTCGATTAAGCGCGAGACCATACTAATATCGCCGATTTCGAATAATATCTCTGTTTTACCAACCGAAATAGTCACATCCTCACTACTGTCACCGACTATGCGAATGAGCTCATTCACGGTTTTAGCTGGAACGATTACACTTATGTCCTTGTCGGCTTTTACACTTAGTTTCGTTTCAGCTAAGCGATAACTATCAGTTGCAGCCAGGGTGAGTGTACTAGACTCGATACTAAAGAGTACTCCAGCCAACACCGGGCGAGCCTCATCGGCTGAAGCTGCTACTACCACCTCACTTAGGCGACTAACGAGTATTTCGGCTGGCACGGTTACGACTGCTTCGGGCGTTACCTTAGGCGTAGTAGGGAACTCACTGGCGGCTATGCCATTGAGTTGGGACTCGAAGTTAGTCGTTTTGATCTTTAGATTATCACCATTTGCCACCAGTTGAAGTTTATCGCTAGGTAAACCACTAATTAACTCACTTAGTAAGCGGGCGGGCACACTGGTAGCACCTTCCTTTTCTACCTTACAACCAATCGAACAGCTAATGGCAATCTCCAGGTTGGTAGCACTTACCACCAGGCGAGAGGCTTCAGTCTTAAGTAATACATTTGCGAGTACTGGCAGGCTGTTTCGTGATCCAACTACACGACTTACACTTCCAAGTGCTCTGTGTAGGTTTTCTTGTACGACTGATAGTTTCATAATCTCACCTCTATTGTTATTAGTTATTATAAATTTAAAAGAAGAGTAGTAATAGTAGTAGGCTATGTGGAAAGTCGGTATAACTTCGTCATCTAACTTACTTAAAAGCCAAAACGGCACACATCACATTATGCATAAGCCGTGTATAAACGATGTGTACAATATGTGTAAGCACGCACATACCCACAAGGCAGTTATAACTATTGTGTTCATCTGCGTATAAAATGTGCACAACCGCGAAACATATAAACAGCTCATAAACAGGCTTTACACACTTTATCCACTACTTATACACATAATTAACCCACAACTGTGTATAACTACCAAACCCTTATGTAACTACTAGGTACTAAAGATCTTTTGTTTTAACGTTTGTATTTCGTGGCTAATAGGCTCATTGGAGCCAGCTAGCTTATTTATTTTTCTCACCCCATGCATTACGGTAGTATGATCCCTACCTCCAAGTGAGTGGGCGATTTGGGGGAAGCTCATACCAAGTTCGCGTCGCATAATATACATGGCGATTTGTCGTGGTACTACAATATCCTTATCCCGCTTGGCGCCAGTTAGGTCAGTCACCTTAATGTCATAGAAGGCTGCAGTGCGCTCTATGATTTGCTTAGGGGACAGACTCTTACTAGAAGGTGCTTGCACGCCACCAAGTACTTTTTGGGCTACCTCAATGGTTAGGGGGGTTTCATGGGCTTGGCAGTAGGCAATCACACGGGTTAGCCCGCCCTCGAGTTCACGAATGTTACTCTGGATAGTCTCTGCTATATAGGCCGCTACCTCGCCCGAGACCTCAAACTGTTTGTCTATAGCTTTACTTTGTATGATCGCTACGCGAGTCTCGTAGTCAGGCGGCTGTATATCGGCTACCATACCCCATTCAAACCGACTGCGCAGGCGATCCTCGAGGGTAGCGATAGCTTTGGGCGGTCGATCACTACAGAGCACAATCTGCTTATTTGCCTGGTGGAGGGCATTAAAAGTATGGAAGAATTCCTCTTGGGTTTTTTCTTTACCAGTAATAAACTGCAAGTCATCCACCAAGAGCACGTCGACACTGCGGTAGCGATCACTAAAGCTTTCGCCCTTGCGAATGGCGTTCGTGAATTGATTTAAGAATTCCTCGGTGGTTATATAGGTTATCTTAGCTTTTGGATTAGCCTCGGCTACCGCGCTACTAATAGCCCACATGAGGTGTGTTTTACCAACTCCCGGCGGACCGTAGAGGAAAAGTGGATTATAAGCTTCACCAGGCTTTTCACTTACTAGCTTGGCAGCCGAGAAGGCTAAGCGGTTACTCGAACCGACTATAAAGTTTTCGAACATATATTTACGCCCTATGCTAGACCCCTGAATGCTTAGCTGAGGTGCTTCATCGCTAGGCTTTGGCGTAGCGGGGGGGCGAGGAAGAGACGAGGACGGTGATTTAGCGGCGGTGCGCTTTGGTTCAGCTATAACGCCTTGATCTTGTGTGGCTTGCTTACTCTCGCTACTAGAACCCACTACGTACTCTATAGTGGTTACTTCGGGCGCCAATTTAGTTAAGGCCTCCATGATTTGAGAGTTATACACAGTTAGCAAGCGATCACGCGCAAATATATGTGGTACCGACACGGTAGCGGTGCCATTTTCTATAGCCACAAGCTGGGTATTTTTAAGCCAAGTTTTAAAGTTGGCCTTACTCATTCCAACCTCAAGTTCACCTAATACAGCCTGCCAAATCTTTTGACGCGTTAAACCCATCCTCACCCTCTTTCTTGTTCTCATCATACACCTTTTGAGGAGTTTTCCACAACTAGTAAAACTACCAAAAGTTATCCACCGTTTCTGTCATCTACCCTATAGCATGGTGGATAAGTCGGCCAAAAGGAATTGACTCTGAGGCTAAAATAACGTAGAATGGACAAGATTATGAAACGAACTCATCAACCCAAAAAACGCCGCCGCCAGCGTGTGCATGGCTTTATGTCGCGCATGTCTACTCGTGTGGGCCGGGCAGTACTTAAACGCCGCCGCCTCAAAGGCCGTAAGCGAGTGGCTATTTAATTATGATTGCCCGGGCTTACCGCTTACGAGCGGCAGCCGACTTTAATAAAACTTATCAGCGTGGTCGCAGTACTAACGCTGATGTTTTGTATATAAGATCATACCAGAGTCACCTAGCAGTATCGCGCGTGGCAGTAGTAGCTTCTAAGAAAGTCTCTAAACGGGCCGTGGTTCGCAATCGGTGCAAAAGGCGAGTGGTAGAGGTGGTGCGCAAAGATTGGCCCAACATTAAGCCGGGCTACAACTTTATCATTACAATTAAGCAAGACGTGTCTCGCATTCCTAGTAGTGAGGTCGAGACAACTATAGTTGACTGCTTGCGTCGAGCTCAACTCTGGCAGGAGGAAGTATGAAAAACCCTGCCAAAAAGCCAGTACTTGGCGCTATTAGGCTATACCAAAAAACACTTTCGCCCGACCATGGTTGGTTTAAGCATCGCCACCCCTACGGCTATTGCCGCTTTTACCCTAGCTGTAGTGATTATAGTTATCGGGCGATTGACGAGCGTGGTTTAGTAGTAGGGACTGGCCTAAGTATCGTAAGGATAGTAAAATGTAACCCATTGAGTACACCGCGGGTCGACGAAAGTTATAAGAAGAAGCCCAAAGACTCAAAACGAAAGGTGACCACTACGTAATTTATGTTTGATATTATCGTTAACCCACTCCTAAACTTATTAGTAGCTATTTACGGCCTTATACCGGGTCATGATTTCGGTATCGCAGTTATTATACTCACCTTAATTATCCGCTTGGCTATGTGGCCAATTACCGGCAAGCAGCTGCGTTCTCAGAAGAAGATGCAGGCGCTTCAGCCGGATATAGCAAAGCTCAAAGTCGAAGCGGCGGGGGATAAGCAAAAGGAACAACAACTCCTTATGGAACTGTATAAGGAAAAAGAGATTAATCCTTTCTCAGCCTGTCTACCACTCCTTGTTCAGTTCCCTTTTCTTATAGCCTTGTTCTTTGTACTCAAAAAGACCACTCTGCCAGTTGATCAGTTTAGCGCACTACTATGGACGCCGGTTAAAAATATCCCCTACATTCAGCAGCTCCTAACTGGTCAGGTAGCCTATAAACCAGAATTGCTTGGAGTAATATCTATGGCGGCCCCGAGTGTAGCTTTGGCAGTCATAGCTGGTATTACCCAGTACATCCAGGTTAAAATGATTGCACCGAAGAATGTAGATCCTACTGACCAGCAGGCTAAGATGACACAGTCCATGAACTACCTCTTCCCGCTTATGACCGTGTTTATTGCCTGGAAGTTACCAGCCGCGCTCCCACTCTACTGGATTACTGGTAATAGCGTAGCCATCTTCCAACAGTGGTTGATTATGCGCGAAGAAACCGAGAAGATGGAAGAAGCAGTAATCGTCGAAGAATCTGTGCCCAAGCGTATATCAGCGCCGGCTAAAGCTAGCAAAAAGAAGCCCGCTAAAAAAGCTAAGAAAAGGAAAAAGTAGATGGTAACAGATCAGCCGCAAGCTCGACTCGAGGAGCTTTTGCGCAAGCTTGGCTTTGACGCGACAGTAACTCGTGAGCAAACCGACGGCAAAACTACCTTTACCATTGAGTCACCACATCATGCCCTCTTGATCGGCAAAGGGGGTGAAACACTTCGTTCAATTCAGCAAATACTTAATGCTATGCAACGCAAAGCTGGCGCGGACTTTGTAACTGTCGACGTAGCCGGCTACCGCAAAGAGCGTGAGCAAAAGCTCGAAGCAATTGCTCAAGACGCCGCTACTCGAGCCCGCACCACGCAGTCTAAAGTACACCTTAAACCCATGAATGCCTACGAGCGTCGACAGGTGCATATGGTGTTGGCCGACATGCCCGACATTGTAACAACCAGCGAGGGGACAGAACCGCACCGAGTTATAGTGGTGCAGCTACGCGAAAGCTAGGCTTAGACATGAACTCTCGGAGTAAGCAAAGTGAAACCAAGACCATCGTGGCCTTATCTACGCCACGCGGCAAGGGCGCAATTGCAATTATCCGTCTCAGCGGGCCACAGGCGCTTGGTATTGCTGAGCAATTATGGCGAGGTAAACAGCCACTTGAGCACCTAGAGCCTCACAGACTATATGGCGGTTGGGTTGTAATTAAGGGTAAGAAACTCGACCAAACACTTATAGCCACAAGTCATGGGCCACGCTCGTATACCGGTGAGGACATGGTAGAGCTCCATACACATGGATCACCAGCTGTAATTGATACAGTACTAAACGCCTGTTTAGAACTCGGGGCGCAGCTAGCCGCACCCGGCGAGTTTACTCAGCGTGCGCTTTTGTCTGGCAAGCTGGACGCTGCTCAAGCCGAGGCAGTCGCCGACTTAGTCGAGGCCGAGAGTGTGCAACTAGCCAGACTTGCTGCCGATCAACTAGCGGGTGGGCTCTCGCGCACCATGTCAGTTTTGGTAGAAAAGATTGTTACTATTGCTGCGGGCGAAGCCGCATACCTCGACTTTAGCGAGGAAGATATAGCGAGCGAGAATGATGACAAACTTGGGTTAGATATTCAGGGCTGTATAAGTGAGCTAGAAGCAATGCTTGCGTATTCCCGTAACATTCCGCTGCTACGTAATGGCATTAAGGTAGCCCTGGTAGGCTTGCCAAATGCCGGTAAATCGACCCTGCTCAACTCCTTAGTTGGTTTTGAGCGCTCAATTGTGACCGACATTGCCGGTACTACTAGGGACACGATCGATGAGCGTATTATGCTTGGTGATGTTCCAGTGCGACTAGTAGATACTGCGGGGCTTAATGCCGATCCTGATTCAGTGGAGGCGATTGGGATAGAGCGGACACACCGCGAAGCCAGGCAATCAGATATAGTGCTGGTCTTGGTGGCTCCCGGTAACCTGACGATTACCGAAGAATACATTAAGAATAATAAACTCGAGGGTATATTTAAGAATAAGCATACACTGTTAGTTCATACTAAAAGTGATCTAGGGGAAGTGAAGGATTCAACTCCAAAGTGGGCTCGCCAAGTTTATACTATCTCTGCTAAAACAGGCCAGGGTATGGAAGAATTTAAAATCGCCTTAGCCGACCATGTGAGTGTAGGGGGTAGCGAGGAGGCAGTGGCACTCACAACTCAGCGGCAGGTTGAGCTGGCACGCGCCGCCGCCAAGCGACTTAAAGAAGCACAAAAGCTTTTGGCCCACCAAGCCCCACGCGACATTATACTAGTAGAGCTCGAGGCAGCGGCCAAGGAGCTTACACGCATAACAGGTGCCGACACGAACGATGCTATGATCGCCGATATGTTTAGCCGGTTCTGTATAGGTAAATAAGATTAATCTTGGATAGGAAAGTCGAGCGCGGACTTATAGTAGGTATTAAAGGTATCGGTTTTAACGAGCTTGCCGTCAACCATCACGTCCCTATAAAACACGGTTTGTGAAGGCTGGTTTACGTCTGAGCTACCGGTGACAAAGTAAGGGCCACGGATTACACCTTCCTTCTTCTTCGTGCCATAGAAGCGGAATTTAAGTGTAGTACCGACCATCTCAGTTTGTATAAGTATATGGGCGTCGGTATCATTACGGAATTTAAAGTCGACTGGCGGGTAGTAAATGGTGGCATCTACACCTGGTACACCGTAGGGTGCCGTGTAGTAGCTAATTGCAAACGCGTGGTTGGTACGCTGCAAGATCGGTAGGCCGGCCAGCAATGCAGCCCTAAACGCCGTCGACGATACTTGGCACAAGCCACCACCGTAGTCCTGAACTTCTTTATTCTCAAGGATAATTAAACTCTTGGCATAGCCTTGCTCTGGCCCTACGGGGCCTAGGAGCTCGCCAAATGAAAACACCTGACCAGGTTTTAGTAATACACCATTAAATCGCGCCGCACCAGTCCGTACGTTAATTAAACGATTAGTGGGTGAACCAGGGAAGTAGCTCACACCTTCACTTATGAGCTCGTTTATACCTAGGCTACTTAAGCTCTCTTGAGTTACGGTCGGCTTTAAGGTAGTTACATTTAGGGTAACCGTACGGTCGGCAGTGCTGGACTTAAGTGAGGCTAAGATGGCGTCGCGGGTTTTGATAACTTCTAACTTTTTGCCATCTTGGCTTGGCACAAATATACTTGCCCGGCCATCAGTTACACTTAGTTGAGCATCTACAGCAGCAGTATCTACATCCTTGGCTACCGTGGTTAAGTAGGAATCAATTGCACCCTTGTCGAAGTCGAGATCACTCGAGCTTGGCATAGTAGGGTAAGCTTGGGTCAAAAGATTGCGTGCATAAACTTGAGCAGTTGGGCTACGAGTAGAATGCAACCAACCCAGGGTAGTAGTTGGGTCGACTACCCACGACTTGTCGGTATAGGTTAGGCTGAGGGGTTTGGCTATATAGCTTTGGGCAAGGTCCTTGTTCGAATCCAGGGTAGCGTTGTCTACCGCTGGCTCCACCGAAACAGTCCGTACCACAATCGCCTCATCCCCAAGGCTTGCCAAGTGGTCATAGAGTGCAATTCCAAGATTGCCAAAGTCTAACCGAGTACCTGATTGGCCACTTACAAAGCCAACCACTCCGTCCCTAGCCTCGTAACGAGCATTTACGGCTGGAGTGGCCAGGGTGTTATTAATTGCAACGGCGTTAGCAGCGAGTGCGTCAGTGTTATAGGTTAATTTGGCATGTTGTTTGGTCTCTACTCCCACAAGCAATGACCACTGGGTAATGATTTGCTGCACAAGACTTCCCTGGCGACCCAGTAATATAAGCTCGCTCGATAATCCTGCGTTGTCATAGTTCACCGCTAGATCATTCAACGGTATAGAGGTTGTCTTGGCTTGGTTGGGGGACTCGATCAGAACAGGGTTCTGGCCAAAGGTAGCGGTTTGTTTAGTTAGAGCAGAAGTAGCCAACGCCGGGGTCAGGCCGCCTAGGTACACACCATGCCCCCATACGCCAGGGTAGATTCGGCCAGAGTAAGCCAGTCGCAGGCTTGCGGTAGTAAGTACGAATATCACTACCAGCGCCAAGCCAGTATAAGTGAGCTTACGGGCTACACTGCGGCGCTTGCGAGTTGGTAATACAATTGTGTCGGCGTCTTTTTGCGGCTGAGTTCCCTCGGGCGACTTTGCTTTAGTGCGTGCCGGAACTTTTTGCGCGGAGGGCTTCTTACTGGTAGATGATTGCTTGTGCGGCATTACTACATATTATATACGTTTAGCCTGCAATACGGCAGAGTTTCGTGGTGTTGTTCTATCGCTGGGATTCGAGCTGTTCTAGGGCTTTCTTAATATCCTGGGCTCGTCGTTTATGGCACACCAGGGTTCCATCCGGTGTATCGATCACTACAATGTCGCGCAAGCCAATGGTAACCAGTGGCTTATCAGCGTTAGTATTTATTACCAGGCAGCCATCACAGTCGAGTAGTTCAACCTCACTGTCTCTACTCCTGACTACGTTATCTGCTTTCGAGCCAAGTACTTCGTGTAGGTCGCTAAAGCTCCCAATGTCAGCCCAGCCAAAGGCGCCTGGTACAACCAGTAGGTTGGGCACCTTTTCTATAAGTGCAGTGTCGATTGGTTCATTTGGTAGGCCTAAATACACCTCGGTGAGCTTATGGTTGTCAGTTAATGCGTCGACCAGCTCCATAAAATACCTATGCATGGCAGGGTTTGCGTTTTTGCATGCCGCTACGAAGTTTCTTATTGGACCTGCGAACAGGCCAAGATTCCATAAGTACTGTCCGCTACGAAGGTAGTCTTGGGCGGTCTTTTCACCCGGCTTCTCTACAAACTTCTCAACCTTAAATACTTCGGCGTCACGCGGTTCGTCTACTCGTTCACCCATTTTAATGTAGCCAAACCCGGTAGCAGGGTAGGTAGGGTTTAGGCCGATTAAGCTGATAGTGCCCTTGGCTTGAGCACTCTTGCTGGCAAGCTCTACGGCATCTAGGAATAGTTGTGTGTTGGTAATATGGTGGTCGGCGTGGAGGAATACTATGTCCTCGTCTTCGCCATGGAGGGCCTGAAGCCGAGCAAGTGCTAAAAGCACGCAGGAGGCTGTGCCGCGCCTGGCAGGCTCTATAATCAAATGATCTTGTGTTAGCTCGGGTAGATGCTCGAGAATTTGGTCAGCGTGCGAAGCCTCGGGGATTACGTAGATCTTGTCTGTTAATCCGCGTACCCTCTCATAGGTGTTGCGCAGCAGCGACTTGTTGTTGGTGAGCGAAAGTAAATGCTTGGGTGAGGAGTCGGTAGAGAGCGGCCACAGGCGTGTACCTTTTCCGCCAGCAATAATTACAATTATCATGTTAGGGATTATAACACATAGATTTATTCAATTTCTCGATCAAACTTATGCTATAATGTGATAAATGGGGGAATTATGCTATGGGTACAAAAATAAACAAAAAAGCACAAACCAAAGCCTCTAAAAACAAAACCTTCTGGGGTGTTGTTGGGGTGCTGCTTGTACTAGTTCTGGCAGTAGTAGGCTACAGGCAATGGGCATATAGCCAGCAAAAGAAAACTGCCGCTCCACCCCAGGTAAAGGATAACCAGCAGAGTGATACTACTAAGTCCAGCACGAGCTCGGGTGGCGTGGTAGATAATAACTCTACTAAAACCAGTACTACCACAGCTCCTCCAGCCACTCAGACTCAAGCTTCGTCTGCCGCCATTACTCTTGTCGCGCCCGCCGATAGCGCATTGGTCACGAACGGCTCTACCTTGAGTGGCATGGCATCGGTCGCAACCGTGCAGTACAGATTCAAAGACGCAGATGGACTCGATGTGGCTACCGGAGCGCTCAACGTAGTAAGTAGTAAATACTCAGGTAGTATTGCAGGGCTAAATGCTCGTACCACCACCGGAACGCTTGAGGTTTATAATTACAATGCTAAGGGTGCAGAAGAAAATTGGGTAAAGATTAATGTGAGGTATAAGTAGTGGTTAAACAACTCATTGCAAAACTCAAACTCTTAGCACTTCCTCTTGGTGTGGCAGTATTCTTCGTATTAAGCCCAGCCCCTGCTCACGCTGCCTATACCGACAACAATCTGATTGACGACAGTATATTCCTGAACTCTAACACTATGAGTCAGGCAGATATTCAGAACTTCCTAAACAGTAAGGGTGGAGCGATAGCTGGTTACTCGGCACCAAACACTGATCCTGGCCAAAACAACCGCATGATGAGCGCGGCTGAAATCATTTATTTCACCAGCCAATACGTTGGTATTAATCCGCGGGTTATTATGGCTACGTTGCAAAAGGAACAGTCACTTATTACCGACCCTAATCCATCGGCAGGTAAGTATAACTATGCTATGGGCTACGGTTGCCCAGATAGTGGTGGATGTTCGGGCTCAAGCGGGTTTTATTACCAGGTGGTAACGGCCTCATGGCAATTGCGCCTTAACTTTGAACGAGCTGGTGGTAGCAATGCGCCGTGGACTTCGCCGAGTGGTAAAACATGGGGCACAAATATAGGCTACGCCTGCCCATCTGCTACTCGATACTACAGTACTGGCTTGTATGCTGGCCGCAGCGTCACATTCTATAGCGACAATGGCACGGCATACAAAACATTTAATCTGGATAATCGTGGTACGGCGTCTATGTATTGCTATACTCCACATGCCTACAACCCGAGCGGCGTACCTCAGTACTATTCAGGTAGTTATAATTTTGTAACGAGTTTTGAGAGTTGGTGGGGGAGCACAATTGCAACCCCGTATGCCTGGTTACTTGTCAGCCAAGCGAGTGACACCGATCTTTCAACTCTTCAACCTGGCCAGGAGGCAAGGCTTACTGTTGTAGCTAGAAACACTGGCTCGGTGACATGGACCAACTCTGGACCAAACCCTGTGAAACTAGGAACAACTAATCCGCAGAATAGAAACAGTCTATTTACAAGTTCAACCTGGCCAGCACCCGGTCGTGCTGCAATTATGACCGAAACATCTGTTGCACCTGGGGCGAATGCAACTTTTACATTCACTATTAAAGCACCAAATAATGCTGGAACATATGCTGAGTATTTCAGCCTACTTGCCGAGAACTTAACATGGTTCAATGACCCGGGCATGTACTTCTATGTGACCGTACGACCCACGTATACATGGTCTATGCAGAGTCAGTCAAGCGACTTTAACCTATCTGTGCTGCCAGTAGGACAAAAGGCAACTCTTACACTAAAGGCTCTAAATACAGGTTCTGCTACCTGGAGGAACTATGGGGATAACCCTGTTAAAGTAGGGACGAGTGGGCCAAATGACCGCAATAGCGGCTTTGCTACCACAAACTGGAATTCTGGCACAACACGGGCTGCCTTGATGACTGAGCGAGAAGTTCCTCCTGGAGGAATCGGCACATTCATTTTTGAAATTCAGGCTCCAAATAACACAGGGCAAAAACTAGAAGGCTTTAGCTTGGTCGCTGAGGGCCTTACGTGGTTCAACGATCCCGGCGTCAATTATGCAATCACCGTTATCGCACCCGTTAGAGTTGCGTCCGTATCCGTAAATAGGTTTCCTGTAGGGTTGGGGGTAAATAGTACCACCAGCTTCGTGCAGCAATTCAGGAATGATGGCAATGTTGCTTGGTATAGAGATGGTAAGTTCCCTGTAACTTTAGCATCAGGAACCTCTAGTCAACCAAATCAATCAAACGTTTTTCATTCTTCTAGTTGGCTAAGCGATACAGTCGTAGCGAGGTTAGATCAAGCCGTTGTGTCGCCCGGAGAACAAGGTACTTTTACTATCCAACTCTCGGCACCAGCCAGTCCCTCGATCTTCTCGCAATCCTATAGTTTACTATTTGCCTCCGATCAGTGGTCTACATCCAATCTCTCTACGACGGTCAATGTCCTAGGTCAATTTAACTCAACAGCCTCAACACAGCAAAATACAAATCTAATGGCAGGTGCTTCTTCCTCAGTCACTATATCTTTCCTTAACACGGGTACGCAGACATGGAGTAAGACCGGGGCGTTTCAGGTTAATCTTGGAACATCTTCGCCAATCGATCGCCAAAGTCCTTTTTACGATAGCTCCTGGCCAGCCCCTACCAGACCAGCCACACTAAATGAGCTAACCGTGGCTCCAGGGCAGACTGGCACTTTCACATTTCGTATAACTACCAAAGCAGGGCAGAATGGGCTATACCAGGAGAGGTTTAGTCTTGTCAGTGAGGGGTGGCAGTGGTTCGGTGGTTTGGCCCAGGTTAATGTAAACGTTGCTGCTCCAGTCTATGGTTTTGGCCTCGAAGAGCAGGCGGCGTATACGGATTCGACTAAGTCAGTCCGTAAGGACTTGGCATCACTATCGCCAGGGGATACCGCGTGGCTCGTGTTAAAGGCTCGCAATACTGGAAACATACCCTGGGATCAAGGGGGAGCTTTCCCGGTACACCTAGGGACAGAATCTCCGCGCGATAGACAGAGCAAGTTCTCAACTCAGGACTGGCCAGCTCCCACTCGTCCAGCGGTATTAAAAGAAGTAAAAACCGATCCTGGCGAGATAGGTACATTCGAATTTCCTATTTCCATTCCTGGCACTGGAGGGATTTATTTCGAGAGGTTTAATTTAGTTGTAGAAGGTAGGCAATGGATGCCGGACATCGGGCTAGGCTATTACATGAATGTCTCCAATAAGTATGCATGGCAGCTTGTGTCGCAATATGCCTACACAGATGCTACAAAACAAGTCTCGCAAGATTTATCAAGTCTTTCACCAGGCCAATCTTACCTCTTGGGGATGAGGGCCAAAAACACAGGCACTGCGACTTGGCGCAATACCGGGACCTTTCCGGTCATGCTTGGAACCAGCTCTCCAAATGACAGGCAGAGTGTGTTTGCTGCGCCAAGCTGGCCTGGCCCTACTAGACCAGCCAGTCTAAAGGAAATTACTGTTGCCCCAGGAGAAGTCGGAACATTCGAGTTTATTACCAAAGCACCAAGCGCAGTAGGGGGTCCCTACTTCGAAAGACTTAATCTTTTAGCAGAAGGCCTGACATGGATGCCGGACATCGGACTAGGATACTACATAGTTGTTAAATAGTAAGGTTCGGGAGATACTTTCTACCCATAAAGTATTCTTGATGCTGGGCATAATTTTGGCATTATACAGTGCACCAATACTCTTTGGTGTTCATAAGCTTGCAGGCGGTGATTGGGATTATTTTTTCACTAACTTCGAGGCGGCCCGGAAGGTCATTCTTCAGTTTCATCAATTTCCCTGGTGGAATCCATGGGTTGATGGCGGTGTTCCACTTTACGCAAACCCCCAGTTTGGCCTTACGCACTTAGCAATGCCTCTCGTTCTCTTGCTTGGAACTAGTCTTGGCATTAAGTTATCTGTCTACATATACATAATTGTAGGGTATCTAGGTATGTATCTCTTGCTTTTACGTATCAAGACTAAACATACACGGGCAGCAGCCTTATCTCTCGTGTGGGTATTGGGTTCATATATCACCGCACATATTTTTATCGGCCATTTCACATTCTTGTCATACCTACTTGTGCCGATTCTGATCCTTCTTTATTTAAGAGCACACGAGAACTGGCTCTCTTGCGTTTGGTTTGGACTATTTCTAGCCTACTTTATTAATGCGGGGCCGCATTATATCGCAGTACAATCGCTGACAATTCTCACTTGTATTACATTAGTTTCTGTCGCGGCACGTCGCCTGGGAGTTTGGGAGTTGAATAGACTCTGCGTCGCCTTTGTTATTGGTCTCACATTAAGTCTGCCCAAACTTATCCTGGTTAACAATTACCTAAAGGGGTTCTTGACAGAGCAGCTTACTAATCCCGTTACTCCCATAACGATTACAATTAGGGCGTTCGCTCAACCGATGCAGGATATTCTTTCATCCTCAAAGCTCGGTGTGGGGTGGTGGGAGATATCAAGCTACCTGGGGATTGGGATGGTTGTCGCCGGTGCCATTGCTGCATTTCTTTCTTTTCATCAAGTTTATCGAGAAAAAAAGCTAAACTTAGAATTTGTACTACTATCTGTCACAGTTATATTTATATTGATAGGGCTTGGACCATTCTCAAGAATTAGCCCATATTCATTATTACAACACCTACCTCTTTATAAAGTCATGCAGGTGCCTACGCGCTGGTTTGGGTGGGCAGTATTTTCTTTAGTGCTTCTGGTCGCTAAAACTAGAAAGTGGCCTAAGCTGATTAACTATCTCGTCCTCGCTTCCATAATAGAGTTGCTTATTTGGCACATCCCCTACATTAGCCCCTTTAATATTGACGTAAATACCGCTAGATACCCCGCCGCCACAGCAATATTTGAGGAGTATGAAGGGTTTCCGGAGTATACACCCCATACATCGTCGATGTTCATTGCGGCACAAAGGAATTACGGAGAAGTTAGGGGTTACGAACCAATTATTGGTAGAGATGTTTACTCACGCGAAACAAGAATCTGCGGTATTAACAATGGCTGCACTTTGGTAAGTAAGAATGCAAGAATATCATATTGGTCTCCAAACAAGGTCGTGATAGAGCGCCTGGCTGTCGGAGACATTACCCTCAATGTAAACCCCGGGAGCTATTGGTTAGTGAATGGGGAACGTCAGAGTAAAGGCTTTCGGCCAGTTGAGCCTAATACGATATTCAAGCTACAGGGCGATGGGGTAAGAGAGTATATCCTGACGATTAGCCCACTTTAGGCTTGCGAGCAACTGCATAGACAGAAGTCCCGAATGGGAAATTGATATATTTGAGCATTCTGGCTTCAATCTGTAAGAAGATTATAAACAGCCTATTGATGGGCGTGGGCAATATAATATATGAAGCTGCTTTTTTCTTATCGCTGCGAGGGAGTATTGTGCTTACTAGGCGGTACCCAACAATCAGTGGAAATGAAAAGACTATCATATAACTCTTCTTTGTCACATGTAATCCTGCAACGTTAAGCTTCTTATGAACAAGTGAGGCAGTATACCTTCTGAAGTGATGTAGACTCTCATCATGCTCGCTCCAAAGCCATTGGTACGCTGGAACAGTTAAAATCAAGTGTCCACCAGGCTTAATGACTCGGCTCCATTCCTTGAGTGCTGAATCATCATCTTCAATATGTTCAAGGACATCCGTCGCCATTACTATGTCAAACTGATTATCTTTATAGGGTAGTTTGGTGCCTAAAACCTTTGAGAGACGCTTAAAACCCTTCTTTCTACAGATTGCAAGTGCTTCATCTGACATGTCGATATTTGTGCTGTCTCCATATTGTTCAATAAGGGGAATCAGCCCTCCTGTGCCACATCCGACATTCAGTACACTGGGTCTTCCTTGGCCTTTACTAAGGGTCTTGAGTTGGTGTGAGAGAATACTTTTCCTCCCAACATGCCACCAATAGTTATCTTCCATCTGTGACATACGTTGGTATTCGGTCGTTTTCATAATATAATACTACTGTAATAGACAGACGTTTAAAAGTGTCCGGAGCATAAAACTACTTGAGTGTACTCGCAAAGAAAACGATCAAGAATTCTATCTATAGCATGGCTGCCTTTGGGTGGCCTATCATTATCTCGTTCTTTGTTACCCCATTCATTGTACATAAACTTGGTCAAGAATATTATGGCATCCTCGCGTTAGTGGCCTCCTCGATAGGTTTCCTTTCCTTTACTGATTTTGGAATGACTCCGGCTTTGGTTAAATATATTGTTCAATATAATGTCGAAAAAGATTACAGTGCCTTGAATCGACTTTTCTCTACCGCACAGACCTTCTTTATTATAGTCGGCGTATTGTCGGGAATACTTATTGCAGTATTTGGATGGAACTTTGCGCCCAATATGTTCAAAGTAAGCCCCGGCGCTACGCGTACACTCCAAGTGGTCTTCGTGTTGTCTGCCATCGGGTTCTTATTACAAATGATTATTCAGTCACTTGTAGTTATCCCTGGTGCATTACAACGATTTGATCTCACAAGTAAGGTAAATATCGCACTGGCAACGTTCTCGACCGTAGCAACAATCTTCGTACTTACTAAAGGAAGGGGTGTAATCGCTATTTCGCTAATAGGCTTAGTCCTGTCGGCAGTTGCTATAGTGACCTACTATTTTATTGCAAGACGATTGATACCGAAGTTAAAGATCTTTCGTCTGGCGATTTATAAGGATTTCACAAAGCGAATCTTCCTATTTGGTGGCTATGCAAGCGTAGCTGCACTTGCCACAACTATCCTATTTGAGCTAGACAAGATTATTATTGGTGCCCAGCTTGGCCCTTCTTCAGTTACATATTATGTGTTACCTGGGAACCTAGCCATAAAAGTCCATACGGCAATGCTTGCATTGCTTAATGTACTATTCCCGCTCAGTGCAGAGCTAATAGCCTCAGGGGACATAGAGAAGCTGAAGACTATATATGTGAGAGCGACACGAGCGATGATGACAGTCTTAATACTGGCTGTTATCCCGGCTATTCTTTTTGCTAGCCCATTCTTATATTATTGGCTTGGGCCCGATTTTGCGCAAAAGAGCAGCATTGTGCTCCAACTACTTTTGGTGACCTATTCATTACTTGCCCTCACAATAATTCCGTTTGGTATAACATATGCCATGGGTAAACCGAAGTATGCGGCAATTTTTTCTATTATGATGGGCGCCATCAACATCACCATGCTATACGTTTTAATACCTAAGTATCAAATCAATGGAGCAGCTTTAGCATACCTTATTGCAGTTGTTCCCGCAGTGGCGTACCTATTATTCGTAGAAAAGAAACTTCTAGGACTTCGCTCTGTACTTATATATAAAGGTATGATTCCTAGGTTGGCCTTGATTGCAATATTAGTATCATCTGTCTCTTTGTATGCTCGCCAACATATACACAGTCTTGCACGTTTCATTATCGTTTACCTTCTAACAGTAACTGTCTCTGTCATACTTTCTTACGTCCTTAAGCTGTATAATGATGAAGATATCGCTATGGTTAAATCCATGTTTAAGAGGAAGGCATAGGACAGATACACATGAAGCGCTTAATTAGTAAAAAGCTAAAGAAGACCATCCGAGGCCAAAGGGTGGTTGCTGCTATGCATTACCTCAGATCAGGTAATAGCCTTGACGCATATACGAATCTCTCATACTCACAAGAGGGTGAAGATATGTTACTACGGAATCTGATGAATTACCCACAAAATGGTTTTTATGTTGATATAGGTGCCCACCATCCGCGCAGGCTCTCAAATACTTACCATTTCTATCAAAAAGGCTGGAAGGGCATATTGATAGACGCTGACCCTAATATCATAGAAGCTTTGAGATCTGACAGGAGTAGGGATATTGTCGTATCCTCTGGAGTAGGTAGGGAGGGAAGCCTAAAGTTCTACATGTATGACGAGCCAGCAGTTAATACTTTTGATAAAAAAATCGTCGAGCAAAGGATAAAAGATGGTTTTCCGCATACGGTTGTGGAAACTCGGAGTGTTAAGCTTCAGTCTCTCGAGAGAATATTAGACAAGCATCTAAAAAAAGGCCAGAAGATTGACTTCATGGATATTGATGTTGAGGGTCACGATTTTGAAGTAGTCAAGTCTAATAATTGGGCCAAGTATAGACCCCAATTCTTACTAGTTGAGTCTATTGGAGCTTCATTTGGAGATATACAAAACGAAGATATGATCAAGTTTCTATTACGGCAGGGTTACGACGTAGTTGCAAAGCTTCGTAATACTGTAATTCTCAAGGACATAAAGAAGTGAGCTTAGAAAATACCATTTCAGTTGTAATCAATACTCTTAATGAAGAGGCTAACCTTGCTCAGTGTCTCGATACAGTTAAGGGTCTTGCAGACGAGATAGTCATCGTGGACATGCATTCTGAAGATAAGACTATTGAAATAGCTAAAAGATATAATGCAAAAGTGTACTTCCATAAAAGGTTGGGCTATGCAGACCCTGCTCGAAATTTTGCGTTCTCAAAGGCAACTTCTCACTGGATACTAATGTTAGACGCAGATGAAAGAATACCCAAAGAACTTGCACATGAGCTTAAACGTGTCGCGTCAGTAAAAAACAGCGACATAAAAGTACTATACATACCTAGGAAGAACTTATGGTTTAATCGCTGGATAGAGCATTCATTATGGTGGCCGGACTATCACCCAAGATTTTTTGTAAAGGGTTCTTTATCCTGGCCAAAAGAGGTTCATGGACACCCGTTAGTCGATCAAAAGAAGAGCAAGTATTTACCCCAAGAACATGAACTTGCCATACTGCACCACTCTATTGACTCTATTTCGCGGTATATAAGTACGTTAAATCGGTACACCTCTCTTGAGGTAGAGAGGATGAGTGCTCTCGAGGTACCGTTTAAACGTAGGCATCTGATCCTCGCGCCGTGGCGAGAATTTAGACTACGCTTTTTTGGAGAAGGAAAAGGATATAAGGATGGCTTTGATGGATTAGCAATTTCCCTAATGCAGGCGTTCTATAGGTTTGTTTCGGTGCTAAAATACTGGGAGAAACAAAAGTTAAATTACGCGGATAAAAACAAGACCAAGCTGGGCTACCTCTACTCTTTGGTGTTTGATAGAGGACTGAATAATGACTAGGGAATTTGATCAGCAATACTATGCAGGCGCAGCCGAACGAATGGGGTGGGGGTCGAGTACTGCCGTGCTGGACGCCGAGCGCTCCGCCTATTTAGTTGAGAATATCTCTGGAGAAACGGTTTTGGATGTTGGCTGCGCCACCGGTATATATGTAGACCACTTGGTCCAGAATGGCTACAGGGCAAGTGGTGTAGATTTTAGTGCCCCTCTCATCGCAGATGCAAAAAAGAAGTTCAAAGGGGAATTCAGTGTTGCAAATGCATACAAGCTTCCATTTAAAGATAAGAGCTTCGATACAGTTCTCCTACTTGATATACTTGAGCATATAGATGATACCAGGGCCTTAAAAGAGGCAGCCAGAGTTGCTGCTAAGAGGGTTATCATAGTTGTGCCGGCGCAGAATGCTCCTGAGCTTGAGCAGAGTGGAGCGATATTTCGTGACTACTTAGATCCTTCGCACCTTAGGTACTACGACGACAGGATGCTCGAGGAACTTACTAGTAAAATAGGATTAAAACCCAAGTTCATTAAGGGTGTCGCCGAGTTTGACTTCGGCGGACTTATTATGAGGACGATCTCGTTTAAGGGTAAAAATATAACTAATTTGTTTTTTAAAGCGTTCTTCACTTTACTTAAGAGAGCGAAAGTTAAGAAGTACTATTCTGAAAAGCTTATGGTGATAGACTTATGAAAATAGGCATAGATGCTCAGCCAATGATGGGCAATCGTTCGGGTGTAGGGCAGTATACTCAGAGATTAGTCGATGCCCTCCAGGATGTGGACAATAAAAATGAATACCAACTCGTCCTCTTTAAGTTCTTTACTAATCCCTTTATGCCACCACTTAAGCTCAGGCAAGAGAATTTTACTTATGGGCTCATTAAAATTATTCCCGGAAGAGTATTCGGAGGGTTATTGCGGCGCAACCTCCTTCCTCCACTAGATCTATTTCTTGGTAAGAAAGATTTGTACCTTTTTCCTAACTTTACTAGTTGGCCGTTGCTATTTTCACGTTCAGCCGTGGTAATCTATGACATGTCTGTACAGTATCACCCTCAGTTTGTTCCTGAAGATCGTCGGCGTTTTCTTGGTAAATTTACCCCCAAATCAATTAAACGAGCTTCGCTTATTATAACTATTTCTGATAATTCAAAAAAAGAAATAGCGGAATACTACGGGCTAAACCCTGGTGTAATAGTCGTAGTTCCGCCAGCGCTAAACACCAAGGTCTTTTACCCCCGTGGCAAGAGTGAAGTTCTGCGGGTAAAAAAGAAGTACCAAATTAAAAGGGAATACATACTTTTTACTAGCACGATAGAGCCACGTAAGAATATCGTTGGGCTCCTTGATGCTTATAATGCCTTACCCGAGAACCTCCGTGATAAATATGATCTTGTATTGGCAGGCGGGGATGGGTGGAAGATGGAGGGTATAGAAAGGCGCCTCAAGGAACTTAAGAACCTCCGAATTCATAGGCTTGGCTATGTCTCAGATGACGACCTGCCGGCACTTACAACTGGCGCTAGCCTTATGGTATACCCTAGTTTTTATGAGGGGTTTGGTATGCCCCCACTTGAAGCCATGGGTTGTGGGACCCCTGTTATTACCTCAAACAACTCTTCTCTACCTCAGGCAGTAGGGGATGCCGGTATACTTCTGGATGCGGAAGACGCAGGTGCTTTTGCAGATGCAATCACAAGAGTACTCACAGACCCTAAGCTATCAGCAAAGCTTGTAGAGCGAGGTTACGAGCAAATAAAGAAGTTTACTTGGCAAGATTCTGCAGCAAAGCTATTAGCTGCGATTGAAAGCCTTAATAAGGAGCAAAGATGAGGATTGCAATTGAATCGTCGGTACTTCAGCGCCGGGACAAAACTGGAGTAGACTACTTTGCACTCGGACTTATTAGTGAAGTTATCACACAGATGCCCGAAGATGAATTCTATTTATGTTACTTTGATCAAATGATGAAGCAGCCCAACGTAATTAAGAACACGAATGTGCGATTGCGTAGGCTCGCTGTCCTGCCGCCAAAGATTTATTATTTTTTCTTTCGTAAAATTGGAATCTTTCCATATGATCTTGCCATGAGGGTTAAACCTAATATCTTTTTCTTCCCAAACTTCACTAGGTGGCCATTACTATTTGGGTCTAAGTCAGTAATTCTTGTCCACGATACCGCATATTTAGACATGCCAGAAGTGGTTGATGATCGCAATAGAAGATATCTTGAGAGGGCGGTGCCAAGTTCAATTTTGAAGTCAAGCCAAGTTATTGTTAATTCCGATAGCACAAAGAATGCTCTTATAAAACACTATAAAACGCCCCTGGAGAAGATAACCGTAATAAATCCAGCTGTTGATCATACCGTATTTTACCCGAGAGAAAAAAATGTTGTTAGTAGAGTAAGAGCAAAGTATGCCGTGCATGAAAAGTATATACTTTTTGTTGGTACACTCGAGCCAAGGAAGAATATACGGGCCATGGTCGAGGGTTACTTACAGCTACCCAACGAATTACGGTCAAAGTATCAGTTGGTACTTGCTGGCGGAAAAGGCTGGCTCGACTCAGATATTTTAGCACTCATTAAGAATGCACCTTTAGATCAAGTTGTTCGGCTTGGGTACGTACCACTCGAAGATCTGCCAGCACTATACAGTGGTGCAGAGGTATTTCTTTACCCTTCTCGTTACGAGGGCTGGGGAATGCCAGTCTTAGAAGCGATGGCATGTGGGTGCAGAGTTCTAACCGCACAAAATTCTTCCTTAAAAGAAGTTGGCGGCATGGCTGCGGCTTATGTTGACTCGGAAGACTCTAGGGGTGTTGCTAGGGGCTTAGAGAAGCTAATAAATGAACCAACGAAGGACAAGAATTCACGTATTCGTAGTGGTATTGAGCACGCCCTGAAGTTTAACTGGCAAAATGCAGGTAGCCTGCTGGCTGAAGTATTTCGGCGCGTGGAGACAAGAAGGTAATGAAAGAATCTACTCAAACCAGAACCCCTGGCAGTGTTAAAGGTTTTCTTCTCAACATTACAAAGCCAGAGATACGGCTTTTAATAATAACGCTGCTCGTGCTTACACTGCCTTTTGAGCGCATTCCTTCACTAGACTTGCTACTTGGATCAAGTTCTGTCACGTTGAGATTATCCCAATTCTTCGGACTTGGCCTCATAGCCTCTACTGTGATTTACTACTTCCTAAAAAAGGAAGTTCCGTCGCCTCGTCGATCATTCGATGTGTTATTAATACTATTTCTCTTTAGCTATCTAGTATCTGTAGTTTTCGCCAGGGATCAAGGCAGGTCAATACTGGTCTATATGTTCACGGCTTTCGTATCACTAGTTGCAATAGCGATATCGTTTGCCCAAAGAAGATTAGATCTAGATAAAATCGAAAAGTTTTTACTTCTCGGAACCGCACTTGCGTTGGTGTTTGGCTTATACCAATATTTAGGAGACGTTCTGGGGTTGTCTACTGCATTGACTGGTCTAAAATCAATATATGTTAAGGAGGTTTTCGGATTTCCTAGGATTCAATCTGTAGGTTTAGAACCTTTATACTTTGGTAATTTTTTGCTTATACCTTATACTGTGATCCTAGCAAAACAGATCACAGGAAAGAAACTTCCGGTTTGGCAGTGGGCGATATTCTTCTTTATAGTTGTAGAATTGGTTCTTACTGTTTCGCGGGGGGCTATCTATGCCGGCATTATAGCTACCGTATTTCTGTGGATCATATTTATTTTTAATAAAAAAGCTAAAGCGCCCCTGGTTGCTTTGTCGGCATTTATTATTCTTGCAGGCATACTCACCTCACTATTTCTTACCTGGGCACCTTCGCAAATTAATAAACCAAAAGTCGATAAGTATACTGGTGCAAAAAAAACACAAAAGTTAATTCAGCAAGCTGGTAACTTTGACTCTCAAGACGATCGTGTACGCAATAGGGCACTTGCAGCCAAGGCGTTCAAAACTGCACCCATTTTTGGTATTGGCCCTGGTAACTTTTCAGACTTTGCGATAAAGGCGTATCCTCCGTATAAAACCTCCGCCCCGGTAATTGTAAATAATGAGCCACTTGAATTGCTTGCTGAGAGTGGCATTGTAGGCACTTCTCTTCTTTTGGCTTTTTTTGGTTCATTATTGATATTCGCGGGGAGGTTATTCATCAAAGGGCAGGCCATATTTGAAGGACCTAATGGCTATTGGCTGGGTGCCCTATGTGGGTATATCGTAGCTCTCGCAGTTCAGTATCAAACATTCTCCACCCTGTATATATTACATATCTGGGTCGCAATCGGTATACTTATGGCTATCGTAAGGGGAAGTATTAAGAAGGGCATTATATGAGATTTTATCAAAAAGCATGGTTTAAGATTCTTATAATATTCTCTATCTGGAAAGTGGTTATGCTACTGGCTGGCTACTTTGGGATGTACAAGCTGGAGTTGGGAACACATGACTTTTGGTCACAAGTTGCAACATTTGATATTTTTAGGCCAACATTCAAATTTGATGCAGGTTGGTATAGTGGTATAGCATACTCGGGCTATAAGTTTAGTAAATCCGCTCCGGCTTTTTATCCAGTATTCCCTTTATTAATAGCAACATTTACAAAAGTGCTACAAATAAACCAAGTACTGGCTGCGTTTATAATTAACTGTATCGCCGGATATTTTTCAGTGTTTTTTCTCTATAAAATTAGCTATAGCTATTTCAAAAAAGAAGCCCCATCCTTCCTGGTACTATTACTCTTCCTGGCGTTCCCGACAAGTTATTTCTTACATGTAATGTACGGTGAAGCTGTCTTCTGTGCGCTCGTTTTTGGCGCTTTCTATTATGCACGAGAAAGAAAGTGGCTTATTGCAAATCTCTTGGTGGGCGTACTGGTTGCTGCACGACTGCCTGGCTTAGTGGTCGCGGGGGCTATTGGCGTTGAGTATCTCTCGTCTATAGACTTTAATCTCAAGAAGCTCAATCGTTCTGCATGGACTTTTTTATTTGCTCCCGTCGGCTTTATTCTTTACTCAGCTCACCTTTATATGGTTCACCATGATTTTTTAGGAATGATACACGCCTATAATTATGGGGAGTGGGCATACCAAGAACTTAATCTAAATGTCGTTGGAGCGGCATGGCAAGAAACAAGAATGATTGTTGGCTTTATTCTGCATAGAAGACCAGGATGGCAAGTTAGGTTGTTTGATGAATTTATGCCCTTTGGCTCATGGGTATTATTAGGCATTTTTACAGTGTGGGCATACGTAAAGAAGCTGCCATTAAGCTACATTGCCTTCATGTTCGGAAGTTTTATACTTTTTGGTATCCATACAATATTCGCCTCAGTAGACAGATATGTACTAACTATATTTCCTATATATATACTAATAGCTAAATGGCTCGAAGACCGAGAGCCTTGGATCTCTCAGCTTACCTTAGTTATCATGACAGTTGCTATGGCCATGATGTACATGATGTTTGTAAGTGGAATTTGGACAGCATAAAAACCCATATCGGGCTATAATAAGGGCATGAAAATAGTAATAGATGGTAGGTGGATCAAGCAAACCGGAATTGGTCGCTACGTAGAGGAAACCCTACATGGTGTGCTGGAGCGCGACCAAGACAATGAATACGTTCTACTGGTCCGACCCGAAGACAGAAGCAAGCTTGATTACAAGGCTCAAAACCTCGTTATGGTCGATGCGCCCGAGCCATGGTTTACCTTCCGTGAGCAAACCAGCTTTTGGCGGCGGGTAAGGAAGCAAAAGGCTGACTTGGTGCACTTCACGAACTTTGATTTCCCCTTGCTCTATAGGGGTAAGTTTGTAATCACGGTGCATGATCTAACGCTGCTCGAATTCAAGAACGTGAATCGCAAGAAGATGCTACCATTTTACTATCACGTTAAAGACATGGTAATGCGGCTAGTGTTGAAGCAGGGCATTACCCGGTCCGAGTTGGTGTTCGTTCCGACCGAATACGTTAAGTCGGGCATAGTAGTGAAATACGGCGTACCTGCCCGCAAAGTAGTCGTAACGCCCGAGGCAGCCGAAATGCCCTACAAGCGTCCTCGAGTCGACCTGCTGAAGTTCGGCATTAACAAGCCATATCTGCTCTACGTAGGCAACGCCTACCCTCATAAGAACTTGGAACGACTCATCATTGCCTTCGGTAAACTGATTACAGAGTACTTATTGGACTACCAACTTGTGATTGCTGGCCGCAAAGATCACTTCCACGAACGATTAGAACAAGAGGTTGCCGAAGTTCGACTAGACGACAGGGTGGTGTTTACCAACTATGTGAGTGATGCCGAACTGGCAGGTTTATACAAAAAGGCTAGTCTGTATGTGTTCCCATCGCTTAGCGAGGGCTTTGGCTTGCCGGCGCTCGAAGCCATGAGCTATGGTGTGCCGGTGGCTTCGTCGGACGCCACATGCTTGCCCGAAGTAGCGGGAGAAGCGGCTGAATACTTCAATGGCTTGGATGTAGGACAGATGGCCAAGGTAATGGCCGCCCTGCTGGCCAATAAGGATCGCCAAGAACTGTTGGTAGCTCGCGGACACAAGCAAGTAGAGAAATTTAGTTGGCAAAATACAGCTGAGCTAACACTTAAAGGCTATCAAAAAGCGCTTAGGAAGAAGTAACTTACTTTATTTATTGCAGAATAGCTTTAACTTCATTCCACATGGCTGGCTGATCTTTTACCATCTTAAGCCAGTACCACCACTCAGCACCCCACAGATCGAACTGGTGAATGTGCGTGTCGCGCGCGTATTGGATGTTGTCGCGCAGCTGAGCTGGATTCATGGTCTTGTACTGTTCAGAGAGGGGTAGATACTCGTTACCTGTTTTGCCCCAGGCTTCGGCTTGGAGTTCGTGAATCTTGACTCGCTGGTGGGTTAGGAATTCCACCCAAGAAGCCTTAAGCCAGTTGTAGGCCCCTGGCTGCGGATAGCGAAAGTAGCCAAAGTCTTTATTGTACGACCAGCGGTACATCGAGAATCCAAACCAATCAGCGAATGGCCCAAAAGTCGGGAAGCCAAACTGATCACTCTGTGTAAGTACGATTGGTCGATTGGGGTCAAGTTGTCGCACGGTCGAGACCTCACGCTGCAATTGCGTGCGGGTAAGGGCTGCTACCGGACATTCACCATAGCTACGGAGCAAGAATTCGTTCTCTACTTGCCATCGGGTAAGAGCTGGATGGCTACGTAAATGCTGAACGGTTGCAGCGACCATGTTGTTCGCTCGTTCCTGCACTTCGGCTGTGTTGGATGGGTTGAGCCAGGCAGGGTAGTAACACTCGGGCCAGCGCAGGTTCTTCTGGCCAACCACGACCGTTGCCTTTGCGCCATACGCCTTGGCCTGGGCCAGCATCCAGTCGAGCTCGCCAAAGTCATATACGCCGGCTGAAGGCTCAATGCGGTCCCAGTAGGCACTTATGCGTATATGGGCAGGCCGTAGCTCCCGCAAGATTGCTCGGTAATTAGCACGCCAATCCACGCCATAGCGCTCGGCTTGCTTTTGACTAAAGCTCACGCCAATAATCTCGGGCTCACTGTGGTGCTTATACCAAAATGTACCCATGAGCACAGCGCTAAAGACCCAAAACATAGCAAAGCCAAATCCAAGCCCTGCTAGTGCGTACTTAAGCCGTGTGGCGGACGAGCTTTTTACCTTACTGCCAGCCATACGCCCCCGGCTATGAGTGCGAGCACTACCACAATTAAAACACTAAGTGGCACTCGGCGCTTGGACTGGGGGAGTTTGGCTAGGCTGCGGTTCGTGTGGCGCGGCAGAGTGCTTGGTGTGGTCTCCAGTTTTTCGAGAGGATCTTTTTGCATCCACTTTATTATAGTCCTTATGGCTCTCGTGAACCAAATCTGTGTAACCCAAGCACGGCCCTTGCATTCCAGATAACGCCTATGCTACAGTAGCGGTAATATCTTTTAGGAGGGATTATTATAGTGAAGGAAACGGAAAAGGACAGTAAGGCTCCGGCAACGCACACTGCCGCATCGAGCCAATCATTAGCAAGTAAAAAGAAATTCTCGTGGCTCTTGGCCCTGCCGGTAGTTATACTCGTAGCCTTAGTAGGCGTAGTGATAGTAATTAATACCTTCGCGGCTACAAGGAGTCAACAGTATGTGGTGGACTTGTACAAGGGTCTGCTTGGTCGAACTGTTACAGCAAATGACAGTGGCGTGCAGTATTGGGCCAAAAAGATTGACAGCGGTACCTCCGAAGCTGCAGTTTATACGGCCATATACAACAGTACGGAAGCCAAGAACTACCGCCAAAAGCTGATAAATAATGGCTATGGCTCGTCAGGGACCTCTGGGAGTGGTACAACTCGCTCGAGCGGCAGCACCAGTACTGGTACTCAGACCAGCAACTATGCCGCAGAGCTTGCATGGGTCAAATCGCAATGCTCTGCATTGAAGCTTAGTTGTGGCACTACGGCAAACGAAAATCGTGCTAAAGCATTGGCTGCAAATAAGACTACTCGAGCTAAAATACTAGCCGACCTCAAATCTTTAGCAGTCGGCACTAAAGACCAAACGAGCTCTAAGAATCGCGATTCGGGGTCGAGCAATATTAGCGCAGAAGCTTGCAAAAAGAAGCTTAAGAAGGATTTCGGCAGTTACTATATAAGTAGTCTGGGTGCTGACTTGAGCCGTGACTTAGATCATATAAATGGACACACCGTTAGGTCTGTGGTTAATGATGCCGTATCTGCAGTCTACGCTAGGTATACAACTGATGGGTCTGTACTGAAGGTTGAAAACGCTGTAAATAAGATTATGGTCTGTAACCTAACTATTAAACAACTAATTGCAGAAGTGCAAAGTACCGATACTGGAAAAGCCAAGGCAGCTCGCGATAATAAGATTCGACAAGCACGCAAAGATATTGTGGCGGGTTTGTGGAATGCATATGCATCCGCGATGAGTGGTAAGACTATGAATCAATTGTGTGCCTATATGTACGAAAAGAATAAAGCTGGCGAAAATAATGGCGGACCAGGACCACAGTGTTGGGCCGAGGCGGGAATTGGAGGGGGTAAAACCAGTAACCCTGCGGGTGATGCATACCGCACAGGCGCAGAAGCTGTTGCAGATGGTAGTAAAACTGTTGACCAAGTAGTATCTGAAGTGCTCGATCTAATAAAGAGCGGTAGCAGTGGTGCTAGCTGTAGTGAACTTGGTGAAGCTGCGTCAAGTATCCCCTCATGTGCTGCCGGAGAAGAATATGTCTCCCAGTCTGATTATGATGCTATACAGAATGGAACAAGGCCAAACGGTTCAAATTCAAATACTACCAACCGATCATCAAACTCACCCTACAGCCAGAAGAGTGGCACTACGACTGTAGATCGATAACTAACATCACTAACTTAAAGGAATAGATTATGAATAAGAAAAGAATTTTATCAGTAGTAGTAGGGCTGGCCTTAGTCTTTCTCGTAGGCTTCGTGGGCTATCAGTTAGGAGTGTCTAATACCGAGAAAGCAACGAATAGTAAAACGGCCAAAACTGTAGCGGCAGGTTTTATAGCTTCGCTTACTTCAGGAGATGTAGCCCAGGCTCGTGCGGCAGGCAGCTCATATTACAGGGCTCAGAATACCGTTGATGCACTTCAGGCAGCCTCAGATAAACTCGCCAGTGACAATATAAAGATCTCTGAAGAGGAGATTTATTTTGGTCGTGACACAGTATCGGGCCAGGCCATTTACACCGCCAAGGTAGATAACTTACCGGCTAGCGAGAAGACTGGTAGTACAGCAGGCGACTTCGTGGTGCGTATGGTGTACGAAGATGGCTTCTGGAAGGTGGACAGTCTGAAAGTATATTAACCCGGGCGGAGAATAATAGGAAAAGAATATGAAAGAACCAGAAAGCCAAAATTCCAATGTTGGTTCACAGCAGCTAAAGAGTAAGAGTAAGTTCTCGTGGCTAATGGCAATCCCGGTTGCAGCGGCGGTTGCAGTAGTCGGCGTGCTGATTGTGCTGAGTACTTTTGCCGCTACAGCTGGTCAGGAGTATGTCAGAGACATTTACCCTGGTTTACTAGGACGACAGGCTAAGACGCATGAAATGCAGGAGTGGGGCAGCAAGATTGACAGTAAGCAAGCTTCTAAGCAAGCAGTGTTTAGCGCCATATACAATAGTAATGAAGCCAAGCGATACAGAGAGAAGCTCATTCAAGCAGGTTCCGGAAAAAGTTCAACCACTTCTTCGGCAAGCCCTACTGGCACAAGCTCAAGTGTGACAGCTCGGGCAATACTAAACAAAAAGTCGAACGAGAAATGTATAGCCGACGCGCAGATAACAGACGCAAAGGGTAAGGCGTATTGGATGGCACAATTGGCGAGTGGTAAGACATGTGCTCAGGTAACGGACAGAATAGAAGCAGTAAGAGCAAGTAAGAACAATACTGGTACACGGACAACTAAGGACAGCAACAAAAATGCTCCAGTTTCTGCGGCCGTATGTAAGAAGCGGCTAATTAGTCAGTTCGACGTGAAGCCATGGGATACGATAGATAAGAACGTGGAGACATGGCTGAAGGACCAGTACATTCATTACCAAGGCTATTCATCGGGATACCGTCCAGGGCAAAATACATCTGGCACTGGTTATGCTGGATGGACGTTAGGAGATAACGGCAATGCACTGCTTAGTAAGATTGTGACGTGTGAGATTACCGCCAAACAAGCGCTTGAATCGATTAAGGCAGAACCAGGTACCAAGCAGTACGCCGACGAGAAGCAAGCAAGTTTCGAACAGTATGAGTTGCCCGTAGTTAAGGCAATGCAGAATCTGCTAAGACAGGCGATTGCAGCAAGCGGCAAGAACTATACCTGTACCTATCCATCTAAGAAGAACCCCGGCAAAACAGTCGATATGCTCAATGATCCAGAATATGCAAATTCAATACCTTCTCGCCGATGCTTTAAGGATATGGGGATAGAACTGCCGAAAGATGACTTGGTCCAGGCATACAGAAATGGTGTGAGCATCGACCAAATTGTAGCAGCTGTGCAGGGCGGTGCTACAGGATTCTGCGTGGCCGCCAACGATGACGGTATGGGCGGCACAATTGGCGGAACAGAAGATTATGCATCTTGTTCGGGCGGCGGTTCCTACTATACGGCGGCCGATGTAAGCCAGGCACAGGCTGAAAACGCAGCAACAGCAGAAAGTAACAACGGGCAAGCTGGATCTTCGCGACCAACGTACGGCGCACCAAGCGGCACAATGAATAACTATCGATAGGGAGAAGAACGGAATGAGCAAAAAACAGATAGCAGTAAGTATAGTTACCGTTTTGGTGCTGGCTGCGGTAGGGTTTGGTGTGTACCAGCTTGTAACCAAGCAAAAGGCTGCCACTACTCCACAGCCTAAGGAGGCCGCAGCTGAGTTTATAGTTGCCCTTACCAACGCCGAAGCTGCTAAGGCATATGAATTAGGCAGCACCTTTTACAAGTCAAAGAACAGCCCAGAAGATGTAACTAAGTTTGCCGAGAGTATACAGTCCGATAACGTTACGGTTTCAAACGAAGAGCTTTACATGGGGACTGGAGATGATACCAATAAAGCAATTTACTTGGCATATGCCGAGAACCTACCTCCGAATCAGGCTGGTAGCACGAGTGGTACATTCGTGGCTCGATTAGTGCAAGAAGACGGCGTCTGGAAGGTGGACAGTCTAGAAGTCCGCTAGTGGAGTGCACTGATAGATAGCAAAAGGCCTCTGCCGACTTGGCGGTTAAACGAGGCCTTTTGTGTTTGGGTTGTGATTGACCATTGATGCGCTAAACGATATAATTACCCAGTATATTCCGGCGTAGCTCAGTGGTAGAGCAGCGCGCTGTTAACGCGTTGGTCGTCAGTTCGAATCTGACCGCCGGAGCCAGAAATTTTGCAACAGAGGTAGACCTGGTTCCTAGACCAGGTCTTTCTT
>CAZRJR010000001.1:0-486810 GCA_964600985.1 uncultured Candidatus Saccharibacteria bacterium | reverse complement strand
GTGCTCAACGGATAAAAGCTACGCCGGGGATAACAGGCTTATAGCGCCCAATAGTTCACATAGACGGCGCTGTTTGGCACCTCGATGTCGGCTCGTCCCATCCTGGGGGGGAAGCACCTCCCAAGGGTTTGGCTGTTCGCCAATTAAAGGGGTACGCGAGCTGGGTTCAGAACGTCGTGAGACAGTTCGGTCCCTATCTGGTGTGGGCGTTAGGAAATTTGAGGAGAGTTGCTCCTAGTACGAGAGGACCGGAGTGAACGAACCTCTGGTGTACCAGTTGTCGCGCCAGCGGCATTGCTGGGTAGCTATGTTCGGACGGGATAAGCGCTGAAAGCATATAAGCGCGAAGCCTCCTCCAAGATTAGATTTCCCCATTAGGCTCGTCGAAGACTACGACGTTGATAGGCGCTAGGTGTACGCACAGTAATGTGTTTAGCCGAGGCGTACTAATAGCCGATAGACTTTTTAACATCTTGCGCATCTCTATTCTGACCTTCGGGTTACGAGTAAAGATATGCAAGAACCGTTTGCAACCTTCTTGACTGACAATTTGTAGGTATTACTACCTCTTATTGTGGTGGTGTATTACCTATGGTGATTATATAAACAAATACAAAGATTCCGACGAAAGCGTCGACCTTCTTGCTCGCTAGTCGAGCAGTTGGGCCGGTGCTTTTAGCGGGGAGGTCACACCTGTTCCCATCCCGAACACAGAAGTTAAGCTCCTCAGCGGCGATGATACTCCTTTGGGGGAAAGTAGCACGGTGCCGGATTTATCATTAAGACCTTCGTTATACGCGAAGGTCTTTTTGTTTGGGCTACACACAGGTTGGGTCATTGACAATTTCTCATATAGAACTTATGCTTGCACATAGAAGATTACTCAACTAGGAAAATAAAAATGCCAGCACCCAGGAATATAACTACCCAGTCATCCGCTCGAACCAAAACCAGTACAAACAGTAGCGTGTCGCCGAGAAGTCTCAAAAAGCGTGTAGCTAAAACGAAGCCTGGATCACTTCTGGGGTTTCTAACATACAATAAGAAGCTCACGGCAATCTTCGTGCTTTTGTTTGTTGGGGTAGGTGTTTTTGTAATCTGGCGAAGCTTTGCAGCGACACCCCAAGGTACTTACATGAATTGGACCTGGCAACCTCCTGCGGACGGGTTTAGTAACCTACAGCACTCATTAACAGTCGAGCAAGTATCGTACAATGCGACTTACTTTTGGTCGCACCAGTTTAAGTATGTGAATGGCGATGGTGGCTACATTGGTTTGCAGTCTGCAGGATCACGAGTAAACGGTACGAATGGTAAAACTGCCGTATTCTCGGTGTTTAACTCTGCTATAGCAGGGACTCAGGGCTCTTGTAGCGTTGAGCCGGCCAACTTTGATGGCGGTACGGGCGGCGGTACATCGTGTCGTATAGCATACGACTGGTCTGCAAACCGCCGTTACAGTATTAAAGTACAAAAGGATGCAGTCGAGGACAACGGCACATGGTGGATTGGCACCGTTACTGACACCGTGTCAGGTGTCGTAACAGAAATTGGTAGATTCAAAGTACCTCCTGCATGGAAGGGGCTCGGTGATTGGTCGGTTATGTGGAGTGAGTACTTTGGCGAACGACCAGGTACTTGCGAAGATCTCCCCTACTCACGCGTTCGATTTTCTCAGCCAATTGCAGATGGAAGAGTAATCCCGGTCAGCTCTAGCCCATATCTTACCGAAACTGCTGATTGCCGTAACTCTAAAGTAACCAGAATGGGCACTGATAATATCCAGGAAATGGGTAATAATTCAGCAGTTCCTGCTCTTGGTCTCGGAGAGAAAGTCTCAGCAGGATCCTCTAGTCCGACGCCACGTAGCTTCTGTAAGAGTGTTGGCACGAAATCGGATGGCAGCACTAAATATTGTACAATCTTTAATCCAGGTACGGATTATGCCTACAATATTCTCGATGGTATTGGTAAGCCACCAGTGGGGGCTACTAAGTTTTGCTTTGGTGGAGTGGCAAGCTTTAACTATTCCACCACGGCCGTGACTGAAACCCTCGAGGCTTCGGTGGGTAATCGCGATACGGGCTATTCGAAGACCGCAACATTTACCGTGAGCCACGTGGGCCCTTATCAACTTGTAAATATCGGCCAGCCACAACCTGTCTGCGTCTCAACGACTGGACTGGATCCTAATAACTCCTTGAACAACTACGCACAAATTAAGCTCAAAGCGATCAGTGCACCGAATACCAGTGCCAGGATATTTACAGGGTCCTTCCAGTAGGCAAAGAGTTTGACATTATCCTTATGCTACCTTATGATTTAGCATAAGGATAATTCAACACAAAAGCTACTACAAGGAGTCAGCATGACAAACAAAAAAGGGGCAGGCCAACACAAGGCCTTGATTCAGGGGCCAAGGCGACGAAGTCGATGGTTGCTTGTGCCGTTTATAGCCCTGTTTGCATTCTTTGGTGTGGTGATTATACTCCGTAGCTTTGCGGCAACCGCCCCAAACGACCCTAATGATGTGTTACGTGGTGGGTTTGCTACCACAAGTGAGGCGACTGCTCGCTCGCAAACTATCGCTAAGCTCAATAGTAGCGCGGCTGTTAATAAGGGCGCCAAGCAACTCTTTGCTTACTTTGGGATTACGGATAAGGAGATTAGTACAGCTAAGCTAGTACCCGGTATAAATCCGCGTACTTCTTCCTACGCCAATTGGCTGTCGTTTGGTCGTACTCAGCGCCCTGGCTCTACTGGCTTAACGGTCGGTGGCGTTACATTTTGGTCTAAGCCGGTTAAGAATGCTTGGGCCGCTGGAACGGTCACCACTCAGCCGATGCTTAAAGGTAAGACCAAAGACGGCCGCGATTTCTTGATCCACGCCGAATGTGGCAACTTGGTACTACCAAACCTTAAGCCGTATAAGGGCACTCCGCACGCCACAATTAAGAAGGAGGCGGTTTCGCCTGCGGCTGGCAGTAATGTGAAGCCGGGCGACACCATTAAATATCGCATTACTGCTAAAAGCGATGGTAATACCGACGCATATGTGGTGATTGCTGATGCAATTCCGGTGGGTACAACCTTTGAAAGTGGCGAGATTGAGACCAAGAACGCTATTCCAATCGCGACTGAGACCCGGAATAACCAAAAGGTTTATCGTTGGGCAAACTATGGGCTCATTCCTGGCGCTAGCATTAAAATTTTGGTCTCGGTTAAAGTTAACGCTGACACCAAGACCGGTTTTTGCAACATTGCTTACCTCAGCTGGTTTAAGGGGCAAACACTACCTGCAGCTTCGGCCAAGATTTGCCATAATATTACCCCAGCAGTCACGCCACCTCCACCGCCACCAGGGCCAAATCCACCACCTCCACCGCCACCAGCTGGATCACCAAACTTACAGGTAGAAAAAACATCTGTTGATGTACCCGCTGGTAGTCAAGTTAAGCCAGGTGAAACGGTAATAACCTACAAAGTAGTTGGTCGGAACGTCGGTACGGCTGACGCTAGCAACGTATCGGTGCTTGATGGCGTGCAGGACAATGGCTGGTTCCAGTTTGTAGAGCTGGGTCCACTTTTAACCACCGCAGGTCAGCCAGTACCGACTAGTAATATAGCCGAAACGATCAAGGATAAACCAATTACCGGCTACAAATACTATGGCTATACGCTTAAGGCCCTTAAGGCTAACGAGTCAGTAAACTTCACCATTAAATTTAAAGTGATCCAGGCCAGCGCGCCAACGCTTAAAGTATGTGATTTGGCGACTATTTCTGATGCTGGCGGAGTTAAAGACAACGCCGAAGTTTGCCATAGCCTCGAAGGAATTGAGAAGCACAAGTCGGCTATATTCCTTGGTCGCAACGGCACCGACGGCAAGCCATTGCCGGCCGACGGTAAGAACATAGCCAAAGCAGGAGACGCAATTCAATACACCCTTACAACCAAGAATCTGGGGTCTAAGGCGCTCAGTGCCTACCAGATCGACGAGGATCTTAACGATGTTCTGGAGTATGCCGATGTGACTGATAATGGCGGTGGCACACTTACCAATGGAATCCTGAGCTGGAAGGCCGACATTGCAGTTGGGGCGACCGACACGCGCATGTTCAAGATCAAGGTAAAGTCGCCAATTCCTAACCAAACGGCCAAAGCCAGCTCGCCGGGATCGTATGACTACAAAATGGTCAACATATACGGCGACACTGTAGAAATCCCTGTAGAGAAGCCAGTGGTGCAAACGATTATTGATACCTTGCCGCAAACTGGAGCGCTCGGGCTGCTTATGATCCCGCTTGTATTAGCTACGCTTATATTGCTTGCTTACACCAGTGGTATTTTTAGCCGTACGAAGACTCACCAGCAACACCGCGAACTGCAACCGAGCGCGCCTCAGCAAGCTAGTGTTACTCCAGCCCATAAGGCAGGCGATCAGTTTCACCCCGAGCCACGCAAGCCAATACACCACGACGAGGAGCAGGGTTAGAGGCGATGGCATTGACTAAAGCAACTACTAGTTCAAAGTCCAGGGTTAGACCGGGTGGCAGCGGGCAATCCAAACGCCGTAGCCAGTCGACACCACTCGCACCACGCCATCACTTTAGTACGCTCACGCTATTAATAGTTGCGTTTGTACTCGCAGTTGTCGGTGTGAGCTTCGTGCTGTTTTCGCAAGCTGGCACCATACCGTATTCTCGGCTTGATTGCACGGCTAAAAAGGGCTATATGGGTGTGGTGGGCCCCACGGCAAATCCACCAATACCAGGCTACACCAGTCGAGCCAGCAAACAAGCTTGTGTAGATAGAAGCACTGAGGCAATGGTGGCTAAGCTATATAAAGTAGTTACAGGTAATAATATCCAGGCTAATATCCCGTATTATCAGCAACAAGCGAATGCTTACGTGGTGTTGCGCAGTGCGCCACCAGTAGAGTTTACCACCAAGCTGCTTGCGGCCGACAAGGGCCTCAGCTCGCTCTCCAACGACAAAACCATAGACACGGTATACCAAAGAGTCATGGGTCGCACACCAGATGCCAAAGGTCGCGCCTACTGGCTGCAATACCTCAAGACCAACGGCAAAGCTCGGCTTATACCGGCTTTTTTGGCCAGCCCAGAGGCATTGCGCAAAATACAACCGGTTAGCAACGCTGCAATAGCGGCCTTGCCTGCCTCATGGCGACCCAACGGCCCATCTAAGTGTGGTAACGGCCTAACCACTGCCGAGTGTTTGAATTTTGTAAAAAGGGTGCAGCAAGGCAGGAACGTGCCATGCAAAGGCTATAACAAAGGAGGTAGTGTGGTACCACTATGTAAGCCAAATACACCAGGTGGAGTAGATGATACTGTATACGCACCTAACATTGCTGGCACAAACGTTACGCTCAACATCGCTCTAGCCCCTAAATTTGCTTCTATGCACAAAGCTGCACTTAAGGTAGGGCTCGACGTGCGGGCGGGCGATATCGAAGGTCCACGCTATGGCAGCTTCCGTACCAGTGCTATGCAGCAGCGCTTGCTTGATCGCGGTTTGCCGGCAGCGCCATTGGGCACTTCTATGCATCAGTGGGGGCTAGCTATCGACTTTGGTTGTGGCGGCAAAAGCTGGAGTAACTCTGGTGCCAAATGTCAGAATTGGATCAAGGCCAATGCTGGCAAATACGGACTCAAGAATCTGCCAAGTGAACCCTGGCATTACTCAACTAATGGTAGATAGTATCGTAAAAGTAAAGATCTACTATGCCTGCTAAACCCTCGCGTAGCACTAAGAAGCTCATAATGGGCAGTCGCTTTAAGCCCAGTCTTACTAAGAGCAAGTTTAGTCCTTCAGCTTTAATCGTTATTATCCTTGCTCTTGTGGTGTTAGGTCTGGTCGTAGCGAGTAGCTTTGCAGCCACAAGTAAGTATCGGCCTGATCCCACTCCGGCGCGTTGCCCACGCGCTCTCGGTATAGCTGCTGCTGGCTGGGATTGGCAGAACGAAGTATCTCCATCTGGCGTGGCGACTATATATGGGCCTAACAAAAGTCGTACAGGCTTGATCCAATTATGCAAGGTATGGGGTTTTAGAATAAATCGTAGTATTGCTACCAACCTCAACAATATGATTCTGGCGGCCTCCAAGCAGGGAGTCGCTCTAAAGCCAGTAAGTAAGTACTCGGGCTGGCGTAGTTATAATATGCAACGAGAACTGCGGGCGGCAAATGGTTGCCCGAGGTGCAACCCACCAACTGCTTTGCCTGGCACCTCGAATCACGAGCGGGGTGAAGCGTTGGATTTTGCCAACGCTTCCACACGAAACACTAAGGTATTTATATGGCTTAGCAAGAACGCCGCTCGCTATGGATTTTATAACCTGCCGAGCGAATCATGGCACTGGTCGCGGAATGGAAGATAATTGGTTGACAACTCTTTACTCTTGAAGCTATACTTCCGGTAAGCATAAGAACTAAGAAGAAGGATAATATCTTATGGCAAAAGCCAAGTCCACCAAGAAGACGGTACTGCGTAGTAAATCTACAGTATCGAGCAAGAAACAAAAATTAACTTTTAAGCCATGGCAGGCATTTGTGGCTATGGCCGTAGTAGCATTAGCGGGCTGGGGGGTAGTCCGGTTTAGTCAAGCGGCAACACCCTATTGTACACTGTCTATTACCGGAAGTAGCTCATCGGGCTACCTGGCTAATTGGGCTAATTATAACTACTTCGGCGCTAGTCTCAGTGCGCAGCTGGTCAATACTACTACTGGCAACACCGTGGCTCTGCCTTTCTCGGCAAGCGGTTCGCGGGCAATATCCCCCCTAACCAATGGCACAACTGGTTACAGGTATACTGTGTTTAATAATGGCGCAGCAACAACTATAAGTTGCACTGCCAGGGTAACTACTGGTACTACACCTCCGCCACCCCCGCCTGCGGGTACTGGTTTTTCTCACGGTGTCAATCAGTTGACGGGAGGCGTGCTCTCCACGAAGTATGACGGGACAACTTATAGGGTTGCAAAGGTAGGCGAGTCTATAGCAACATCAGTTACCCTAGCTGAAGTGACAAACATCTCTAATGTGTGTGTGCATGTTAAGGTCCTGAGCGCAGTTTCTGGGCTATGGTTGGGTGCAGGAAGCGGGCAGCAGGGTGGCGGCATAGACAAGGGTGCATTTGCTCCAGGCATGTATGATGTATGTATGGATGGCCACCCGACAGTGGCGGCTACTATTAATATTGAACCGATCGGTAAAGGGTCGATAGCTGTAGATCGAATTTACAGCAAATAACGAGTAATGTATTTAACTTTAGTTAGTTGTTAGGTGGGCTAGCTTGAAAATTGCTATCCCGGCAGCCACACTGACGTTTAGTGAGTTCTTGGAGCCGTGCAT
Organism: uncultured Candidatus Saccharibacteria bacterium; assembly: GCA_964600985.1. Lineage (GTDB taxonomy): Bacteria > Patescibacteriota > Saccharimonadia > CAILAD01 > JADZBC01 > CAYPSN01. The sequence goes on along the minus strand of CAZRJR010000001.1, from coordinate 479,430 downwards.
TGGGATCTCTAGTACAGCATCGCAAAGGTTCAGTATTTCTGGTTTAAGACCCTCGATCTCGCTGCCAAGGATCAGCGCGAAAGGCTGAGTCGCAGTAAAATCAAAAAGATCCTGAGTATTGTTGCAGTTATTCTCAAGAGCGTAAATAGCGTAGCTCCGTACTCGTAGGTATTCAATACACTTGAGCGCATTGTCAAAGTGTTCTATATGGACCGTTTCCTCGGCCCCAAGGGCCGTTTTGTGAATTTGCTTATGATTGTTCAGAACCACATGTTCGGGCCGCGAGTCGGCCTCTAAGCGCGGATAAGGGGTAATTCCGGTTACGTATACCATGCTTACTCCAGCGCCATCGGCAGTGCGCAGAATCGAACCTACATTGTGGCAGGAGCGAATGTTATCGAGAATGAGGATAGGCGATTGGGTGGTCATAGTATTGTCTCCACCTAGTATCTCATGCTAGGCTCATATACATGAAGCATAAGTTGTTAGCTTGGCTTAAGGTCGCAGGCGTAATGGCTGGGGTAGGGGCTGCCTTGGCGGTGCCCTTTTGTAGCTATCACTGGGGTGGGTTGGTTCTGGTCTCTCTTGTGCCTCTCCTTTTTACCTTAGAATGGCTGGAGGGCACTGCGTGGAGCAGGCGGCGTAAGGTATGGTTTCTGTATGGCATTGGGTTGGTGTTCTTTGGCATTATTGTGCAGTGGATGTATCGCATTCATGCTACAGACCTTATAGCTGATAACGCGCTGCGCACAGCATTTATTATGCTAAGCTTTTTTCTAGTAGCGTCTAGTCTGGCGCTAGGGTTTATAGTCTTTGGTTGGCTTTATAACAAACTCGGAGTTAGCCTTAAGAAGTCCTCAGTATTCTACTTGTTGCCAGCTCTATGGGTGCTGGGTGAATACACCAGGAGTGTAGTGTTCTCGATTATGTGGCTTGGCCCGGGCGGAAGTGTAGGGTCACACTGGAACTTTGGCAACCTGGGTTTCGCAGCCAGTGCCATGCCCCTCATATTTGCTTCGCGCCTGGTTGGTTTGTTTGGCTTGAGTGCCATAATAGTACTCATTAACTTAAGCCTATATATGTTGCTAAAGAGGCGGTTCATTTGGCAGAGCTTAACTATTTTAAGTGCAGTTGCATGTTTAGGTGCAGCGGGCTATTTGCTCTACGCCCAGCCCGCTAACTCAAAGAATGTGAGGATTGGCGTAGCTCACTTGCAGAGTGAGGCAGATACGGGCTACGAGACGGACTTACTTAATAGTATCCGCAAACAAAGAGCTGACCCGGTGCACACCTTTGTATTGCCCGAGTACAGCCACTTTTATGAGGCAGCAGAGGGCGCACAGCGAGTTAGTGAAGAGGTGATCGCAAGAGCGGTACTGGGGCCGAAAGTAATCGAGAAATCCAAAGGTCTCATTATTACTACGCAGGCCGGTACGGGTGAGTACGAAGGCGGTAACGGAGTGCTCTATATGCGCCCTGGGGGCCACATACTTTCTACCCAGTACAAGAGGTTTTTGATACCTGCTGGCGAATATGTTCCCTACGCATTCCAAGCTATTCTTTACGCTTCGGGCAATAGTAGTGTGGTGAGTCAGCACCAAACCCATAAAACCATCATGGCCAGCACACACAGCGAGCACTTTGTGCTCGTCGATGGTGTGCGCTATGGGGCTATGGCGTGCTCGGGTGTGCTCTCGCCTCAGCTGTACCAACACATTACTCGTTCGGGAGCCGAAGTATTGATCAATAGCGCATCGCTATCGAGCATGGGGATCGATCAACTGTACTTCCAACAGGCCAGGCAAATGGCTCGGTTTCAGTCTGTGGCCAACGCCAGGGCCTTTGTGCAGTCGGCTCGCGGCGGTCAGTCGTACGCTATTAACCAAAACGGTAGCTTTATAGCCCAAAGCCAAGGTGATAAGACCCAGTACTTTGCCACTACGGTAGCAACAAACTCCCGCCGCACTTTGTACAGCATGGCTGGAGAATGGGTGGCGTTTGTAGCCCTTGGCATAGTCACTTTTGCAACTGTCATGCTGCTTGCTAGGGAGCCGACCAAAAAACACCCTCAAAGAACAAGGATTAGGGCGTCAAAATTGACAGGAAAGGCTAAGGTAGCTAGTATTAGCATAAGGATAATACCACGTGGCCAAACCAATCAGTAAGCCGACCAAGAAAAAAACAAACAAAACCTCGAGTCGTAGTAAAAAATCCACGAACGGGCTTATTGGGCTTCGTCGTCGTGTAAACTTTAGCCCTAAACTCGCTATTGTCGTGGCCGTAGGGCTTACGATAGTGGGCTACTTTGTGTATAGGAGCTTCGCTGCCGTAACGCCGTACTGTACGCTTACTATCACGGGTTCAGGGACACCATCGAATTCTAATCTATATACCGCTAGTTGGCATAATTATAACTACTTTGGCGCTAACCTCAGTGCTAAACTCGTACACACATATAACGGAAATACAGCCAATCTGGCTTTCTCGGCAACAGGAAGCACTTCGGTGGTACCAGCTAGTGCCACGGAGAAGGGGTATAGATATGAGGTGTGGAACGGTGGTACGAAAGCTTACTCTTGTACTCCAGGCAGCGTTGCTCCACCTCCACCTCCGCCACCCCCATCCTCGAATACCTATTGCACACTCAAGATAAGTGGATCGCCTTCTTCTGGATACACAGCGAGTTGGGTTAATACTAATGTATGGGTCACCAGTAATCCATATGCGCAGTTGGTGAATACGTATACCGGCGCTGCACCAACGATTCTAACGTACTCCGCAACTGGCTCGCGCAATATATCTCCGACCCCTGGCGCAACGAGTGGCTACAGATATGAGGTTTGGAATGGTGGGGCGCGTGCTTTGTACTGCACAGCGACGGTTACCGTACCGGCTAGTGGTGGCGGTTCTGGCGGCGGCGGTACAGGTGGTGGTTCTGGTGGCGAAACAGGGGGTGGCGGCAGCTCGGGTGGTGGTGAGTCGGCCGACCCGGGCAGCGGTCCCGGTAGTAATGAGCCTGCAGATCCTGGTGATCCTGGTGGTGGTGAGTCAGCCGACCCAGGTAATGGTTCTGGTGGCGACGAAGTTTATGACCCCTATACCGGCTATACATTCGATGAGGAAACCGGTGACTCCGTGGCCCTCGTAAGCCTGGGGGAAGTTAGCTTGGATGACTTGGAAGGCGCTACCGATGATCAAGTAGAAGAAATTGTAGAAAAGAGCCTAATTAAAAACGGTAATGTGGTCAAGAATAGTAATGGTAGCCCAATCCTTCGTTCCTATTCGGGTAAAATTAAGCTGCTACCACCGCAGGCGGCCATTACCGATGGAGCGGACACCATTAAGTACTACATAAACCATAAGCTCAAGGCCACAGTCAAAAAGAGCCCATATGCCTACACTCTGGATACTACTAGGCTCAAGAACCGGCTTTATGCCCTTACTATGGTAGCCTACCAAAACGGCGAGAAGATCAACGAGTATAATTACCCGCTAAGTGTAAAGAATAAGCTCAACTTCTGGCAGAGTATGTATAACCTCATTACAGCGCCGTTCGCGCGTTAACGCTCTCCTATGGCAAAGAAGAAAATATTCACCACCCGAGCTAAGAAACCTTCTCAACCGCGACGCAAAAAGCGTATAGCCCGCCTAAGTAAATATTGGAATAAGCTCAATTTTAACCCTATTACCATTGCTGTGATCGTGGCGGGACTTTCGATAATGGGATTCGTAGTATATAGAAGTCTGGCCGCTACGACCTATGAGCGCGGTACGAGCTGTGGTGATGTACGTACTGCCGCTGGTTACCAGTGTTACTTCAATAGCGCGGATAGCTGGGCAGCGCGCATGTATATTGTGCTTCTAGGCCGGAGTGAAGACCAGTTGAGCCCAGCCATAGTAAATTACTGGGCAAACCGCATAGTCAGTAGTAAGGATGTGGCGGCCACTGCTCAGGCTATGGTCAACACCTCAGAAGGTCAGGCTAAATTCCTTAGCCTCTCCCAGGGGTCTCGGGTGAATGCGGCTTTCTTGCGTAGCTCCGGCCATGGACCACCAGACGCAACTACGGGTGGCACATGGTCAGGCAGGTTCAAGGACAATGCCAATGTAGGGACGGCATTCGTACAATTTATGACTGCGTATAAGACGGAAACCTATACTTACCTCAGGACAAAAATAACCGCTACTGCTGCTGTGGTTGTGTCACCACCACCAAATATTCCACCACCCAATAACCCGCCACCACCAAATAATCCGCCTCCTACTAATCCACCACCAGGGCCAAATCCGCCTCCTAGCAACCCTCCTCCGGCTAACCCGCCACCACCAGGAACGAATCCACCTCCGCCGCCCGATGACGGAGGTGGGAACGGCGGCTATGACCCTTATGCAGGTTATGTGGTTGGGCAGAGTAGTGACGATTCGGGTGGTTTGGCCAGCTTGGGCGAGGTGAGTGTCGACGACTTAGGTGGAGCTAGTGATGCTGAAGTCCAGGATATCATCGATAAAGGCCTTTCTAAATCCTCTAGCAAATCTAGCGATAAATCGGCGGTAGTTCGTACGTACTCGGGCAAGCTTAAACTCTTGCCGCCACAGGCGGCCATTACCGATGGAGCAGACACCATCAAGTACTACATAAACGGTAAACTTAAAGCTACAGTTAAGAAATCACCCTATAGTTATACCCTAGATACCACACGGCTTAAGAATAACCGCTACGTACTTTCGATTGTGGCCTATCAGGGCGGCGAGAAGATTGGGGAGTACCCATACGTCCTTAATGTAAAGAACAATCTGAACTTCTGGCAAAAGCTTTATAACTTAATTACTGCACCATTCGCGCGTTAGAATTCAAGCACAAAAGGTATTGACAGTTTAAGCATAAGCTGCTAAAATAGGCAAGTCATAATAAAACCAGGGTTTAATCAGGTTTATTGGTAGGGTTGATCCGTGTTTAAACTCCGACTGTAAGAAGAAGGAGAGAATAAATGGCTGGAACAGTACGTGGTGGTAAATTAGCTGCCGAAACTAATAAGAAGCGTTATGGCGCTAGCTTCTACCAAGAGATTGGTCGCGCTGGTGGTAAAAAGAGCCGAAACGGTGGTTTTGCTGCCAACCCAGCACTAGCTCGCGAAGCTGGTCGTAAGGGTGGACTCGCCAAAAAGAAAAAGGCTGCTTAATTACATCCGTAGTTAGTAGATCCTAAAAAGACCTGGGATTATTTCCAGGATCTTTTTAGTTTATAGCTTATGTGAGCACGGTAATACCCACCTTGTCGAACCTATTGCTCGTGGCCTGCCACCTGCAGCCACAACTAAAGCATCGGTATCTGTCTTGATTCTGTCGAGTTGCCAGGCAAAGATTGTTGCAGCGGGGGCAGGTTGAGCGGTCACATAGCCAGGCATCATAGGAGTCTATGCAGGCATTAATATACGTATGGTCGACGCTAACATCGAAGGCCTCACAGAGCTCAGCTGTCTTGTGCCAGGCTTGAGCCTCCATTACTAAGAGTTCAAAGTCACTGGCGTAGGTGAAGTGTCCCAAAAGAGCATGACTAACTTCATGCAGGAGGGCGAGGCGACCATGGTTATGCGCCAGTTCTGCTTCGTCGAAATAAATGCACTCCTCGCTGGCGCTAAAAGCAAAGTAGTCACTAGGTTCAAAAATCAGCTCGTTATAATGCGCTACAATATCCATTTCACCCCCGCTTTTCTCCTATTATGGTGCTCTGTGGGGTGAATATGCAAGCAAAAAGACCACTGAATTGCCCAGAATAGGGTACGGGTACCACAGTCCCGAGCAAATCAACAGTCTTTTGTCTATATAATATACTATTCAAGTATATTTGTCAACACTTCCTAGCCTTATTCGTCAAGGCATATGCTTGCAAACTAAGCGCCGGGGCACTACACTGACTTCAAAAGGGGAAGATATGACACGATCACCAATTATTCGGTTTTTACTCGCGGGCTTACTCATAGTGCTTATAGTACTAGCAACATTCGCCTACGGGAACTCCCAGCGCGCCAAGCAAGAACAAGCTCAAAAGGCCAAGCAAGCCGAGGTACAAAAACAAAGCGAGGCTAAGCGTGAAGAGCAAAAACAGCAAGCCAAGAAGGACGCTGAAGCGGCCAAGGATACTGCTAATAATTCAAGCAACAGTGCGAGCTCTTCGTCAGGAGGAAATTCAAACTCCAGTAGTAGCTCGGCGGGAGAATCAGCAGAGGCATTGCCCGCTACCGAAGAAATGCCCTCTACGGGTATGCAGGGTATAGTAAGCGTGGGTTTAGCAGCGCTTTTACTACCAAGTTTGTCGGTAGTACTGTATGAGCGCAAGAGGAATCGCAGTACTACTGGTGGGTCAGCAAGCTAGCCTACACCCATCACTCGGTTTACAAGCTGTCTACAATAAGGTATAATTCTGATTGAACATCGACTACAAACTGTAGTCAGAGCCTCGTACTGCCCCGAGGGGTAAATCCAAATACCAGGCGTAAAAGGAGTTCATTTTGTTTAGTAATAATCAAGTCATGGCTGATTTATTGGCCACGCAAGAAATCAAAAACCTCGTTCCGGGCGAACTGGTAGAAGGTACAGTCATAAGCGCCGAAAAGCATGAAGTATGGTTGGATCTTGGCATGTATGGTACCGGTGTGGTTATTGGCCGCGAGTTGGAGCAGGGTGCTGCTTCGGTTAACCCGGGTGATAGCTTGAGCGTCTCGGTGCTAGAGGCTGAAACACCAGAGGGTTACGCCATTCTAAGCCTTAAAAAGGTTGCTAAAGAAAAAGGCTGGGAGCTGCTCGAGGAGCGTTTTAAGAATGGTGAAGTTTTTGGCATTATTCCTTTTGATGCCAACAAAGGTGGTTTGCTCATCGAAATCGAAGGTATTCGTGGTTTCTTGCCGGTGTCTCAACTTTCGGCCGAGAACTATCCTCGCGTAACTGGAGCTGATAAGGATGAGATTCTTCATCGCCTTAACAGTATTGTGGGCCGTACGCTCATGGTGCGGATACTTGACCTTGATCGACGTCAGAACAAGCTAATTGTGTCCGAGAAGGCCGCTCAGCGTGAATTTACCGAAAGCAAGATCGCTAACTTTAAAGTTGGTGATAAGGTCAAGGGCGTCGCCACTGGTGTAGTCGACTTTGGTATATTTGTAAATGTAGAAGGCATAGAGGGCTTGGTGCACATTTCGGAGATTGCTTGGGACCGTGTTGATAACCCCTCTAAATACGTTAAAGTTGGCCAAGAGGTCGAAGCAGTAATCATTGCTATCGACCAAGAAAAGCTCTCGCTTTCTATGAAGCAGCTTACGCCAGACCCTTGGGTCAAAGAGATCGCTCAATACAAGGTTGGCGATAAGGTTGATGGTAAGATCACTCGAATTACGCCATTCGGCGCTTTCGTACAGGTTACTCCGGTGATTGAGGCGCTTGTGCATATTTCGGAATTAGCTGATGAACACGTAGCTGATCCTGCAAGCCATGTGAAGCTTGGTGAAACCAAGCAGTTTACCATTATTGGCATCGATGAAGCGCAGCACAAGCTCTCACTGAGCCTCAAGGCTAAGAGTAGTAAGGTCAATACCTCAACCGAGGGTTAGTCAAGCATGGCTGCTCGTCATACGCCAACCAGGCAGTGTCGAGCGTGTCGGAAGCATCTCCCTAAGGCGCAATTAGAGCGCTGGGTGCTGGTGGATGGGGCCCTAGTGCTTGATCCAAAGCAGGTATTACCAGGTAGGGGATTCTATAGTTGTCGCAGTAGCTGCAGCGCACAAATCCATAATAAAGTAGCTCTAAAACGAAAGAAGAGGAACTAAATGGAAGCAGACGCAAGCAAACAAATCGAGATCCCTGAGGTAATCACGGTTAGTGATTTTGCCACCAAACTTGGCCTTGGTGTAGCGCAAGTAGTGGGCGAGCTCATGAAAAACGGCGTTATGGCGACCGTAAACGAGAATATTGATTACGATACTGCTTCTATTATCGCAGCTGAGCTTGGCTTTAGCGCTATACCTGAGCCTGTAGTAGCGGCTGCGCGCCCGAGCGATGCTCGTGAGGGAAGTGTACCTACACAAGGTAGCGACCAGAAACAGGCGCGCCCGCCGATCGTAGCCGTGATGGGACATGTGGACCATGGTAAAACATCGCTTCTCGACGCTATTCGCGAGAGCGATGTGGCATCGTCTGAAGCCGGTGGAATTACTCAGCATATCGGCGCTTACCAGGTGACTAAGAATGACCGTCGTATAACGTTTTTAGACACACCTGGTCACGAAGCTTTTTCTGCCATTAGAGCGCACGGAGCTCGCATGACCGATGTGGCGATTATTGTGGTTGCAGCTGATGACGGCGTAAAGCCTCAGACCAAGGAGGCTGTCAACCACGCTCGAGAAGCTGGCGTGGCCATAGTCGTGGCAATTAATAAGATTGACAAAAGCGACGCAGACACGAATAGGGTTAAGCAGGAACTAAGTGAGATCGGTCTGGTGGCAGACGACTGGGGTGGTGACATTCCGTGTGTAGAAGTTTCAGCCAAGACCAAAGAAGGTATAGATAAGTTGCTCGACGTAGTTTTATTGGTGGCCGATATAGAGGAGCAGCAAGCGACATTTAGTGGTATGGCGAGCGGTGTGGTAATTGAATCACATCTGGAAACTGGCCGCGGCCCAGTCATTACCTTGCTTATTCAGCAGGGCACTTTGCGCAGTGGTGATAGCTTAGTGGTAGGTGGAACTTTTGGTAAGGTTCGTAGTCTCGAAGACTATCGGGGTCGCAAGATTAAAGAAGCCACTCCAGCTATGCCGGTGGTGGTTTCAGGTATTCGCGAGGTACCAAACTTTGGTGAGTGGTTCGAAGTAGTGCCGAGTGAGAAAATCGCTCGTGACTGGGTAGCCAAGCAGGCTCGCAAACAGAGCATTAAGAGTCTTACTGGTACTAAGACGGTTACTTCGCAAGATCTTACTCGTGCTGTGGTAGACGGCCAGATAAAGGAGTTAGCTGTGTTAGTTAAGGCCGACGTGCAGGGTTCGCTTGAGTCACTACTTGATAGCCTGGGACAGATCGGCAACGAAGAGGTGCGAGTAAAGGTAATATCCTCGGGCATAGGCGACATTACGGAAACCGATGTGAGCTCGGCCGATGCGGGTAATGCAATCATTCTAGGTTTTAACGTTAGTATTAAGGGCGCAGTTAATCAGCTCGCTAAGCGTACTAAGGTAGACTTCCATCTGTACAAAGTAATTTACGAGCTTCTCGACGACGTGCGTGATTGGCTTTCAAGCCTGCTACCACCCGAGATCGTTGAAACTGAGCTAGCCCGGCTTGAGATACTTGGAATATTTAAAGTGAGTAAAGGCCTGGTAATCACTGGAGGCCGCGTAACAAGTGGTCAGTTGGTAAGCGGTCTTACGGCGCGGATTATGCGTGGTGGTGAAGAGGTCGGTAGTGGTAAAGTCACTAACTTACAGAAAGAGAAGCAAGCAGCCCGCGAAGTAAATGAAGGCGAGGAGTGTGGTATATCGTTCGAAACCCAAAGTAACATCGAACTAGGCGATGAGCTCGTATTCTATAAAGTAGAAGAAAAGGCACGTCGGCTCTAGGTATGTCGCGTCGTGTCGAAAAGGTCGCAGCCCTTTTACAGCAGCAAGCGGCAGCTGTGCTGGTGCGGGAATTCTCGGCTCAGAACGTAGCCGTAACAGTGACGCGCGTAGATGTAAGTCCGGATCTCAAAAACGCCAACGTATATGTGAGTGTAGTTGGTGATCAGCAAAATGATATTCGACCTCGTATTGAGAAGGCAGCGCCAGGCATGATAGCTCGGCATCTTTCTGGTAATGCCAGTTTGCGTAACGTACCTCACCTCCATATTGTTTTCGACGACTCGGGCGAGTATTCACTGCGCATTTCTAGTTTGATGGCCGATATGGAATAAGATTGACCTACGTGGCGTAAGCGTCTATCATAGCACTATGAGTAAAGTAGTTCTCCTAGTAGAAGACAACGACTTCATCCGCAACATGTATCAGCTGAAGCTGTCAAAGGCTGGGCTAACGGTTGAGGAAGCGGTTGATGGTAAGGCAGCCCTCGAGAAGATTAAAGCTAAAAAGCCCGATCTCGTATTACTTGATATGATGATGCCAAACATGAGTGGGATCGACGTACTAAAACAGCTTCATAAGGACAAAGTAGTACCCGACTTGCCAGTGATTGTACTCACCAACATCATGAACTCACAGGCGATTACAGAGGCACGAGACTTAGGCGCACGCGACTACATCATTAAGACCGATCTTACGCCAAGTCAGGTTATTGATAAGCTCAAGCCCTACCTATAAGTACCGTTCGACTCCAGGGTCTTTAGGTGCTTTTAAGATAAGACTCTTTTGTATCCATTAGCAAGAGCGAGCCCCATCATTGGACTCTTGCCTGCGGGACGTATGAGTTGCACATCAAGACTACCGGTTTTACAGCCGAGCAGAAGCCTTTTACCGCGCAGGGTGAGCTTACCTGCCGGAACTTGTTCGCTTGATACATCCGCCTGCAGAATCGTTAGTGTAGTTCCATTAAGTTCAAGATAGCTCGTAGGCCAACCAGCGTAGGCTCGAATTTGGCGTTTGAGTTCGGTGGCAGAGTGTAGTGTTGGTTCTAGCCTGCCATTCTGCTTGGTAATCTGGTTTGTATAGGTGGCGCCATTCTCGTCTTGAACAGTTGGAGTGATCTTGCCGCTTATTACGGTTGGTAGTACTTTGAGTATGAGTTCGCTTCCCATAACAGTTAGCTTGGTTGCAAGATCGGCTTTTGACTCGTCACCCTGCAGATTAAGAACGGTTTGAGCGAAGATTGGGCCGCTATCTAAGCCGGCTTCAAGCTGCATAATAGAGATTCCAGTTTGCTTAGTCCCATCTAGTATTGTTTGCTCAATCGGTGTTGAGCCACGGTAGCTTGGTAAAAGTGAGGGGTGAAGGTTAAGGATTCCGAATGGAAAGTGATCTATAACTGCCTGCGGCACAATGGTGCCAAAGGCCACAAGTATACCGATCTCGGCTGATAACCCAGTTGCGATCTCGGTAAGCTCCTGTTTGTTGGCCGGCATATGGGTTGGTATATTATTTTCGTTCGCGCAATCTTCCACGGCAAATCGGCGCTTTTCGCGCGTTGATTTATTGAGTATGAGAGCGGTAATCTCATACCCAGCCTCAATCAAACCTGTCATCACAATCGACTGCTTGAGTTGAACGCCAGTAGTGAGCTCTTCGTTGCCAAAGAATACGATTCTAGTGCTGGTGTCGTTCGAGTTCGTCTTCGATCTCATGTGGAATTTCCTTCATTGGCTTGAGTTTACCGTTAGCGTCTACCGCCAGCAGCTTAGAGCTATCGGTAATGTGGTCAAGAAAAATTATGCCGTTCATATGGTCAATTTCGTGCTGGAAAACGCGCGCAGGGAAGCCTTCGAGCGTAAGTCTGATTTGATTGCCGTCTAAGTCCTGGGCTTTAACCTTGATTTTAAGGTGACGCTCTACTTTGCCATAAATGCCCGCTACGCTCATGCAACCTTCTATGTCTTCGACCATTTCAGTACTTGCCTTCACAATCTCGGGGTTAATAAATGTGCTAAACTCTTCGTCGTCGTGGTTTTCGTGGTCATTACGCACCACCGTCATCCGCAAGGGCTCACCAATTTGCACCGCGGCCAGGGCAGCACCAATCTCACTTTCCTTATCGTAGTCCAAAGTGGTCTGGATCATCTCTTCGGCGAGCCGGCGGATTGAATTATCAACAAAGCCTATGCGCTTTGACTTCATGCGTAAAATCTTATTCGGGATGTTTATAAGTTGTTTTTTCATGTCTACATAAGGTTAACGGGGTCTAAATCATGCTTCCAGCCTGCTTTCAGGTTTCGCGCAATTTCGGTGAGCACAGAGCGCTTGCGGGCTTTTACAATAACTTGCTGTTGGTGGCGGCCGGCTACTTTTCTGACTGCCCGATCGGTGGGGCCAAGCACTGTAGCCATAGAGTAGTGACTGCGAAGTTCGTCAGCGAGCTTTTGAGCCTCCAGAATTGCTTTTTCGGCATTCTTATGACCATAGATTAATTTTACCAGATAAGTATAGGGTGGGTAAGCATGTGCTTTGCGGTTGGCTGATTCCCATGTGTAAAAAGCCAAGTAATCGTGCTTGGAAGCAGCTACAATTGCCGGGTGCGCGGTAGAGTGAGTCTGTATAATTGCGCTACCTGGAGCACTACCTCTCCCTGCTCTACCTGTAACCTGGGTGAGCAACTCAAAGGTACGTTCATTTGAGCTAAAGTCTGGAATTGCCAGCATGCTTTCTGCCAGTACAACTCCTACCATGGTTACGTTGGGTATATCTAGGCCGCGAGCAATCATTTGGGTGCCAATCACAATATCGACCGAACCGTCGCGGAGTTCTTGGTAGAGTTGCTCGATGTATTCCAGCGTAGCATTGTCGCTATCGAGCCTGCGGATCTGATAATCCCCAAAAAGCTGGCGTACTTCTTGCTCAATCCTCTTAGTACCACTACCAATAAAGTGTAGTTCGGGCTGCTTGCACTGCGGGCACACGCTTGGTGGCAAGTGGGTGTAACCACAGTAATGACAGCGCAGGCGGGCAACATCGGCATGGAAGGCTAGGCTAGTATCGCAACGTGGGCATTTTTCTATATGCCCACAATTGTCGCACAGGAGCGCGCTGGCATTACCGCGCCGGTTTAAAAACAAGATTGCTTGCTTGCCGGCCAAAAGGGCAGCCTTAAGGCTCGATACAAGCCTCGGACTTAGGACTGTATGTGAAAGCCTTACCACCTCGGTAGCAGGTAGCTTGGCTCCGGTGGCTCTGTCCGGAAGCTGTGCATAACCTAGCTTGCCCAGTTGGGCCATATGGTAGCTATAAATGAGCGGCGTGGCGCTAGTTAGAATATACTTTGCACCAGTTAGTTCGGCCAGCTTAGCCGCTACCGTATTAGCATGGTAGGTAGGTGCGTTATCTTGCTTATAACTGCTTTCGTGTTCCTCATCGATCACAATAAGTCCAAGGTTGGTAACCGGCAAAAACAGAGTAGAGCGGGGTCCAAGGTATATTCTAGGCTCCATTGCATGTAGGGCTGTTAGCCAGATTTGCTTACGTCGCGCCGGCGTAAGCTTGGAGTGACTTACTATAAGCCGATCACCAAAGTGCTGACTGAGCCTTTCCGATACCTGGGGCGTAAGAGCAATTTCGGGCACAAGTACCATGGCAGATTTACCGGAATCGAGGCAGCGACGGATAAGCTCTATATACACTTCGGTCTTTCCAGAACCGGTTACCCCATGTAGTAAGTGACCTCGTAGATTACTTGTACTAATGGCTTCTACGGCTTCTTGTTGCGTGGCATTAAGCGAGTAGGCAAGTTGGGGTGAAAAACTTCTTGTAGTCACCTTAGGACTTAAGCGTGACGTGCGCCTAATTCCACTCGGCAGTATAGCTCGCCATACGGCACTTGGGCTGGCCACATAGTAGTCCATGAGCCATTCAGCTAGCTTAAGTGAATGAGAGGGCAGTGGCTTAGTGGGCAAAACCTCGCCGATCTTTAAAAGAGTGTGTGTCGTTGTGCTGTCATTCGCATTTCGCCGTGATACCGATTGAACAACGCCAAGCGAATCTTTGGTGCCGAAGGGGACACGAACAATCGATCCCGGCTGCACTAATTGGTGGGTTTCAACTAAATAATCAAAGTTTTTTGCATCGCTACCAGGATAGCCCGCAACAGATATAGAAGCGATGTTATTCATGACTTTAGAGTAATATTAGTGTTCAATTATGTACCTCAATTATCATACGTATATTTGGTATGCATGCTTTATAATTTTGTATTCGCCATCTTGGGGTATATTGTGTTTTTGCTGCGAGCAAGCTAGTATCGAATATGTGCCTCCTAGCAATTTTGCAATGGCACCTTAAATGCTAAAACTCTATGAATATACGAACTAAATTCTATCTTATTATAGCACTTACCTTATTTGTGGCCGTTATAGCCCTGCCACGCGAAGATAGGGTGTTTTCGGCTTTAGGTATTAAAAATAATAGCCTAAAGGTTCGACAGGGCTTGGATTTGCAGGGCGGAGCTAGTCTTACCTATCAGACGGATCTGAGTAAGACAAAAAAGGAAGATCGCCAGAAGGCTGTAACTGGCGTAATCGATGTAATTAACAAGCGGGTTAATCCAAGTGGCACCAGTGAAGTAGTGGTGCAGACCAGCGGAAGTGATAGGGTATCGGTCCAATTACCGGGTGTAAAGGACGTCAATCAGGCAATAGCAATTATTGGTAAGACTGCTAACTTGGCGTTCTTAGAGATTCCGGCTGGCGCAACAGAACCAAAGGACTCTGGCATAACGGGTAAGGACGTAGACAGCGCTACGGTTGACTACGATCAATCAACTGGCAAGCCAATTGTTACGCTGCGTATGAAATCAGGAGCTTCCACCCAGAAATTTGCGGATCTCACGACGCGCATTAACAAAACTGGTGGCCGGTTGGTTACGGTCCTGGATAGCCAGGTGGTGTTTGGTCCGGCTACGGTCAGCTCGCCAATTACCGACGGCACTGCTACCCTGCAAGGCGATTTTACGGTTAAAGAGGCAAAGGAGATCGCCGATCTCATAAACGCTGGCTCGCTTCCTGTACCAGTTAAGCTCGTAGAACAGCGCACAGTCGGTGCTTCACTGGGAACGGAGTCGATTTCTAAGAGCCTGGTAGCCGGGCTTATTGGTATTCTTGCTGTCATGATCTTTATGATCGCTTATTACCGCTTGGCTGGTGTAGTGGCTAGCGTGGCTTTGTTAATCTACACGCTGGTAAACGTGGCGTACTTTAAGTTTAGTGTTTTTATGCCAGGGTTCTTTATATTTAGCCCCATCGTGCTGACACTGGCCGGAATAGCTGGGTTTATTTTGAGTATTGGTATGGCGGTGGACGCAAACATTCTTATATTTGAGCGCATGAAAGAAGAGGCTAGGGGTGGCAAGGACCTCTCTGGGGCACTTAAGGCTGGATTCTCACGTGCCTGGAGTAGTATTCGTGACTCCAACATCTCGACCCTTATAACTTGTCTTATTCTATACTGGTTTGGCGCGCCAATTATTAAAGGCTTTGCGGTTACGCTTGGTCTTGGTGTGGTGATTAGTATGTTCACGGCCATTACCGTGTCGCGCACGCTTATGGGCGTACTCATAACTACTAGGGTGGGCAAGAATCCTAGAAACTATGGCTTTGAGGAGGACGCAGTATGAACATCATCGGTAGGCGCAAGCTATGGTTTGGCATATCCTTAGTACTGATTATTCCAGGTATAATTTCTCTGGCTCTGTGGGGGCTCAAACCAGGGATTGATTTTCGGGGTGGCCAGGAGATGGAATTACGGGGCGGTCAAGATCAAACCAAGGTCCGTCAGGTATTTGTAGATGCAGGTGCGGGTGACGTGACGGTCACTACAACGGGTACTGGTGGTGTGTTGGTACGCTACAGAGATGACGAAAAGAATCCTAAAAAGACCGAAGAAGCCATTAAGGTTGGCATTGCCAAAATTGGCTATGGTCAGGTGGCTTTTAGTTCAGTCGGGCCGGCAGTTAGCCAGGATATTACCCGCAACGCTCTATTAAGTGTGCTCCTCGCTTCGTTGGCCATTGTGCTTTATATTGCCTTTGCTTTCCGTAACGCACCACCGCCAGTCAGTCCATGGAGCTTCGGTGTTTCGGCTATCATTGCTTTGCTGCACGACGCACTGTTGCTCATCGGATTATTCTCGATACTTGGCCACTTCTTTGGAGTACAGATTGACAGTTTGTTTGTTACCGCTGTACTTACGGTAATTGGCTTCTCGGTCCACGACACTATTGTGGTGTTTGATAGGGTGCGCGAGAACTTACGACGTTACAACAAGCCTTTTGATGAGGTTGTAAACTTAAGTATTAATGAAACTCTCGCCCGATCACTGAATACCTCGATCACAGTTATCCTTACCCTGAGTGCTTTGCTGTTGTTTGGTGGTGAATCAATACGTCTCTTTGTGTTTGCTCTGCTTGTAGGTATTATCTCGGGTACTTACTCTTCGATCTTTAACGCCTCGCCAATGCTGGTGGTTTGGAATAATTATAAAGCCAAAAAGAACCCCAAATAAGCTCTCCTATCTGTTACGCACTACGTAGTAACCGCTCTGTGCGTCGGGGTCACTCGGGTCTTCCAGCCTGGCAACAATTGTAAAACTGGTGCCATCTGAGCTGTAGTTGTACTTAATCTTAGTGTCCTCATCACTGGATGGATCGTAATTTACGATAGTTATGTAGGGCGGCGTCGTGTACTGTAGGGGGTAAAGAACTTTAATGTCGTCTCCGGCCGGATAGGTGCCGAGCTGTTGCTTGTATACCTCTAACGCTGTTGCCAGGCTGTTAAGGTCGGTTTTGCGTTGATTATCCCGCTGAGTAACCTCGGTCGCAACAGGTGTCCGTTGCGGGGTAGTGGAATGGTTGGCTGGCTTTTTGGTGTGCTGTAGGGCTGCGTTACGTTGGGCTGCCCATAATCCTGCTCCCAACACTACAATGGTTGCAATGCTTATGCCGGCGATGAGGAACTTAGGGTTATTGTAAGGCGGCATTGATTTGTTTTGTAGAGTAAAGCTGTCAGTTACTTCTGGTGAGGACGACGACGTTTGTATAGTATTGGCGGGAGTGTCCATTTCTGCTATTGCTTCAGCTTGCAAGAAAGCGAGATCGGTATGTGGTTGCGTTGTATTCTGGGTTCTGTAGTCCTCTTGTACTGCAACGGCGCTAGCGTGTATAGCAAGAGTATCAATGGGGGCTGGTAGCTCCGGTTCTGCAAGGGCTGATGGGAGCTCGAACTGACTATTAAGGTTTTTAGAACTGCTGGGGAGCTCGGGTACTACTAGACGGCACATACGGGCTCTCAGGCGCTGGTTAAATCCAATAGCATCTTTATTGCCCGCATCTCTCTGTGTGCCGCCTGCGTGGCTTTGGGGGTGGTCGGAAGGCCTAGTGGCTATAGGGGCAGGGCGTGGCGGTGCGTAGGCAACTCCTTGAGTGGCGATATGGCTCGAGTGTTTTATCGGCGAGACATCCAAGCGGGGTTGAGGGCGGGGGGTGTGATTTTGAGCAGTGGTTTGGTCTCCTTGAGCGTAAGTGGTATCGTTGTGCCGAACAATCTGGTCGCAATCCACGCATACATCACCAAAAGTCGTATGGACCATCGGCTTTTTACAGATTGGGCAGAGCGTAGCAGGGTGGGGGTTTAATTCTGGCATAATTCTTACGTTTGTATTATAGCGGATAGGGTTGGCTTTGCGCTAATGGCTATATATTACAAAAATTGTACGAAAAAACTGTTGTGTTATAGACTGTTGTAGTTTTATACTAGTAATTAAGTAATTTAAGTTTCAAATAAATATAAAGTAGATAAAATAACAATATGTTAAAGCTCTTCATAACATCAAAAACAAGACGAAAAATCATTACAATTTACAGTAAATATCCAGACTATCGGGTTCATGTACGCGGTCTGGCGAAGATACTGCGCGAAGATCCGGGCAATGTGCAGCGCGAACTCGCCAAAATGGAAAAGATTGGCTATGTTAAGTCCGCTAAGGAGGGTAATGCCAAGGTCTACTGGGTAAATCAGTCATTCCCGTTGTTTAAGGAGCTTCAGAGTATGGTTCTAAAAACATCACGTAAAAAGGCGTAAATCATGAAAATACTAAACAAAATTCGACAGCAAATAGAAAAACCACATATTCTTAAGCAAAAAGCTGACAAAATGGCTCAAACTGAGCGGTTTTTATTCTCGCATCGTCAGAGCTACCGTGCCCATGCTCCAATCGGTTTTAAATCACGCGGTGACAGTAGCTATTATTTGGCAGCACGCACTCGTTAAGCTCGATCTGGGCACACCTAAACATTTATAGTTTGTAGTGTTACCGTACTCCTCTTATACTTGAGTAATGACCCGAGCTTCGCGTAACAAAAAAAGTACAAAATCTTCCTCTACTTCGGTAAATGGCAAGGCATATGTATGGCAATACGACGCCAGCAGTGAGCCCATTGCTTCAGTCGCCGCGGTGACTGCTTTGTTGCTGCGTGGGTTAGGGATTAATCAGGTGGAGCGAAACGAGTTCTTTGCGCCATCGTATGATCAGCTTCATGACTCTTTTGCTATGAGTGGTGTGGAGCAAGCTGCCCTAAGAATTGAGCAGGCTATAGCTGCAGGCCAACACATTACCATCTATGGAGATTATGACATAGATGGTATTAGTGCCACGGCGCTGTTATTAGACACCTTGAGTCAATTAGGCGCACGGGCTGAGCCGTACATCCCCGATCGCTTTGAAGAAGGCTATGGCTTGAATGCCACGGCCCTGAAGAAACTCAAAGACTCAGGGGTGAATCTGATAGTAAGTGTTGATTGTGGTATTACCGCAGCGCACGAGGTGCAGGAGGCTGCTAGCTATGGTCTTGACGTGATTATAACGGATCACCATACGGTACCTGCGGAAATCCCCAAAGCTGCGGTGGCCTGCATAAATCCCAGGTTGCCGGGTGATATCTATCCATTTAAGGATCTCGCTGGCGTTGGCGTGGCTTTCAAGCTGGCTAGTGCGCTTGTCACACGCAACCCCAGTAAGGTTAGACCTGGTCGAGAAAAGTGGCTACTTGACCTGGTAGCACTTGGCAGCGTGTGCGATGTGGTGCCACTCACGGGGGAGAATCGCGCTTTGGTACGGTTCGGCTTAACGGTATTACGCAAATCACCTCGGCGCGGCATTCGAGCTCTAGCTGAGGCGAGCGGAGTAGAACTGGCCCAGCTGCAGGCAAGTGACTTAGGCTTTCGCCTGGGCCCACGCTTAAATGCTGCTGGTCGACTCGAGCATGCTGCCAAGGCTCTGGAATTACTTACCACCGAAGATACTGATCGAGCTAAGTCACTAGCTGAAGAGCTCAGTAAGCTAAATCATGAACGTCAGCAGGACACGTTACGGATATATACCGAGGCTATGGAGCAGTCTACGCAGTACTCGGGCGACGCGATTTTGGTGCTCTCAGATCCGAACTGGTCGCACGGTATAGTTGGTCTTGTGGCCAGTCGTGTAAGTGAGGCACTGCATAAGCCCACCATAATCCTGCAGGAACTCGATGGGGTTTCTAAGGGCTCTGCTCGGAGTGTCGGGAACTTTAGCATTATCAATGCCATATCTGCCGCGTCTTCGCATCTTGAGCGCTTTGGCGGCCATGCTTTTGCTGCCGGCATGACGCTCAGTACAACTAAAATTCCTGCTTTTCGAGGAGCACTTAACCAGTACGCCGCTCGTCATAAGGCTGAGTTAGGTCAGGATAAGGCGCTGCTTATTCAGGCTAAGTTAGCGCCCAGTATCCTTGGCTTAGATCTCATGCAGGCCCTTCGTGAGTTTGAGCCATTCGGCAACGGTAACAAGCAGCCTGTGTTCTCCTCGCTACTCGAAGTGGTGCGCTTACGTCCGGTCGGTAGCGATTTAAAACATCTCCAGCTAGGGTTTATGGCTAATACCAGAGAAATAGGCGCTATTGCATTTAATGCTCAGGACCGGTGGCCATGGTTGCAACTAGGTAGTGAGGTAGAGGTTGCTTTCAGGTTAGGGATGAATGTGTGGCAGGGGGTTGAGCGCTTGCAGCTTGAGGTGGTAGACATACGGCCCGCCACTTGACCACAGGGGTTGAAGAAATAGGTTGTTTAGCGTATAATCAGCCATGAATCTATATCAAATCATGATTTGTTCCTGCCATAACTATCTACGGATTGCGGTAGGAGCAAAAGTAAGGAGCTCGTTTGTTACAAGTAACTGCAAAAGAAAAAGAATCGATTGAGAGTTTAATCCGTCGTTTTAATAAAAAAGTCATCCAGTCAGGCGTATTGGGCGAAGCCCGTCGTAAGCGTTATTTTGAGAAGCCAATCTCGAAAACCGAAGCTCGTGCTGTGGCCATTCGTAAGGCTCGTCGTAAAGAACAAAAGTCCCGCGAACTACTTGGGATGAAGTAATATGCAGCTTGTAGAGCAGCTCGAAGCTGATCTAGCGGCCGCAATGCGCGAACGTGATCAATTGCGACTCCAGGTGCTACGTTTGCTCAAAAGCGCACTTAAAAACCAGCAGATCGAGGTGGGGCACGAACTTTCTGCCCAGGAAATGATGGCCGTCTTGCAGAAGGAAGCCAAGAAGCGCCGTGATTCGATTGACGCCTATACGAAGGCTGGTCGCGATGATTTGGTAGCTGAGGAATCAGCGGAGCTTAAGGAAATTGAGCACTACTTACCCGCCCAGGCATCCGAAGAGGATGTGCGAGTGGTAGTACAAGAGGTTATTGCTTCTAGCCCTGACGCCCAAATGGGTCAGATAATCGGCCAGGCAATGGCTAAACTGGCCGGCCAAGCAGATGGCGGACTGGTCAGTCGGGTTGTGCGCGAAGAGCTCGCTCGCTAAATAGGGCAATATGGCACTTACGCTTACTTTTGCTACTAGCATTCCTGACTCACAAAGCAGCCCAAGTCGGGCAGATTTTCGCTCGGCTTTAGAGGTAGTTTTGGCGGCGAGTGGATCGGCTGATACTCAGGGGGTAGTTAATTTGGCGTTTGTGGACGAGGCCCAGGCTCGTCGATTGAATAACCAATTTGCTGGCAATGACTATGCAACCGACGTCCTAAGCTTTAACTACTTCGAAGACGACGATGGTGAGCCCTCTGAGCAAGATACGATTGGTGAAGTGGTGATCTGTACCGATGTGGCTCAGCGTCAGGCCTCGGAGCATGGTGTGAGCGAATACAGCGAGTATATTCTCCTCTTCGTGCACGGTGTTTTGCATCTCCTTGGTTATGACCACTCTGGCATGGCTAACACTGGCTTCCGGGCCCTCCAAAATGATATTATAAGTAGGCTAAAGGTTGACTCAAGGGACATTTTTGATGGTAACATTCACTAGCTTTCGACATGCATTTAAGGGGCTGGGCGCGGTTATTAGTCGGGAGCGCAATGCTCGCATTCATATCGCTTTTGCACTCCTAGCTATAGTTGCCAGCTGGTTCTTTCAGATATCAATCTTCCAGCTATCACTGGTTATATTTGCCATTATTCTGGTTTTCTTCGCCGAGATTACTAATACGGCCGTGGAGCGCACACTTGATCTTATTACCACCGAACGCAACCAGGTGGTACAGCTTGTAAAAGATATGACGGCTGGTGGAGTGCTGGTATGTGCTTTTGGTGCTTTGGCAATCGCTGTATGTATATTTGCACCCCGCGTGTATCAGATGTTGGTGAAATGAAACGGTTTATTGTGATTATAGGTATGCCGGGGGCCGGTAAAGACACACAGGCCGAGCGCTTGGCTGCCAAAACTAATGCCGTGATCATTAAGACTGGGGATATTGCCCGCGACATTGCCAAGGCAGATACCGAGGTTGCCGCTATCCTGCAGGAGGGTGGACTTATACCAGATAGCTTGGTGAACGAGCGGGTTGAGCAAGCTATTGCGAATACTACGCAGGAAGCCACCATTATATTTGACGGCTTCCCGCGTCGTGAACAGCAGGCTCGCTGGCTGGATGGAGTAATAGGTGGGGATGCGAAACTATGTGTATATTATCTGCGTATAGCAAAGCGGACTGCCGAAGAGCGTTTAAGCGTGCGCGGACGAGCCGACGATCAGTCTGTGGTAATTAAGCACCGCCTCGAGGTATTCGAGCGGGAAACAGCGCCAGTGTTGTCGTATTATCAGTCTACACATCGACTTGTCGAGATCGATGGCGAGCCTTCGCCAAATGTAGTTGAGGACGCGCTACAAGCCGCAGTAAAGGATTGGTTGGCATGAGGACACAAATTAAAACCACCGACGAGATCGCCGCAATGCGTCATGGCGGCAAGGTGTTGGGTACAATTCTACAGTACCTTAGGCAGGCTACAGTCGACGGCATGACCACTATGGAAGTCGACCAAATAGCCCGCCAGCAGCTTGATGCACATGGTGTACGGCCAGCCTTCTTGGGTTACGAAGGCTTCCCGGGTTCAATCTGTATATCGGTAAACGAAGAAATTGTACACGGTATTCCTGGAGAGCGAGTAATTCGCTCGGGCGACCTTATTAAGTACGACTTTGGTGTGGAGCACAACGGACTTATTACTGACAGCGCCATTAGCTTTGTGCTGGGTGTGAGTACTAATCCAAAAGCCGAGAGGCTCATTCGAGCTACCGAGGAGGCCCTGTCACGGGGGATTGGCGTAGTGCGTGATGGTGTTCGCGTGGGAGACATTAGTGCTGTTATTGGCGAAACGATCCAGAAGCATGGCTTTTATGTGTTGCAGTCACTCGGTGGGCACGGCGTCGGCCATAGAGTGCACGAAGAACCGTGGATCGGTAACGACGGTACGCGTGGTACGGGGCAAGTGCTTCGGGCTGGCATGACAATTGCGCTCGAGCCAATTGCGTCGATTGGGACTGAAGAGCTCGTAATGGCCGATGACGGCTGGACATGTATAACGAGCGATGGTTCACTGGCGGCACAGAGTGAACACACGATTTTAATTACTGAGTCAGGCGCCGAGATACTTACGTTAGCTTGAGCGAATTGGAACAATAGTTTGCGCAATACCCCCTGGGCTGTATATAATAGCTTACATAAGGTAGGGTTATGGCTGCAAAAAACGAATCAACATTTGTAGGGCTCGACATCGGCACAAGCAAGGTTGCTTGTGTGGTTGGCTTACATCAAGATGATATGGCTGAGCCAAGCATTATTGGCTTGGGCGTGGCGCCTACTACGGGACTACGTCGCGGCACGGTAGTGGATATAGAGGAAACAGTGGCGTCTATTACCTCGGCGCTAGAGGAAGCCGAACGGATGAGCGGGGTGACAATTGAACATGCCACAATTAGTGTGGATGGGGCTCATGTGCAGAGTCTGAACTCTCGTGGTGTAATAGCGGTAAGTAGGGCTGATCGAGAAATTTCGCGCGAAGATCTTGTAAGAGTCGAGGAGGCTGCTGCAGCTATTCAGCTCGATAGCAATCGACAAATACTGCAAGTTATTCCTAAGAGCTATACCGTTGATGGCCAAACAAATGTGGCCGATCCTGTAGGTATGAATGGAGTGCGGCTAGAGGTGGACACGCATATTATTACGGCCGCCTCACCATCCATGAAGAATCTCACGAACGCAGTGTTTCGGGCTGGAATAGCTATCGATGACCAGCTCCTGGTACCGCTTGCTTCGGCGCGTGCTGTACTCACTAAACGACAGCTTGAACTCGGCGTAGTGCTTATTGATATTGGTGCTGAAACCACCGGCATTGCTGTTTTCGAAGAAGGTGGCATTGTACTTACCACCATTTTACCAATTGGTTCTAATCACATTACCAAAGACATGGTCTACGGATTGCGCACAAATATCGATGTAGCTGAGAAGCTTAAACTGGCTCACGCCAGTGCTCTTGCCGATAAAACAAGGGCGCACGACAAAATTGATTTAGCAGACTTTGGTGGCAACGGAGTGGTTAGTCGCGGTGAAGTCGATAAGATTGTATCGTCGCGCTGCGAGGAGATTCTAGCTTTGGTTTCGGGTGAGCTTAGAAAAGCTGGTAGGGATTCTATGCTGGCTGGCGGCGCCGTTATTACTGGCGGTGGCGCTAAGCTCCCAGGTATAGACAAGCTTGCCCAGGACGCACTTAAACTCACGGTGTCAATTGCGACTCCACGCGGATTCGGGGGTATAAGTGATAAAATCAAAGACCCAGCCTATGCAGCGGCGGTTGGCCTTATGCTTGTCGACATGCATCACGCTCCCGCTACACATGGCGGTATAAATACCATCATAGGTGGTACCGTAGATCAGGTAAAACGCTTCTTTAAGAATCTTTTGCCCTAGTTTCTCCTCAGGCTCGGCCCTACAGTGCGGTACTCTTGCTCGAAAAATACTTTCTTTGGGACTATCATGAGTACACTTCTCAATCTAACGAACACAAAATTTATACCTATACTTTATGGTCGGTGATTCGAATAAATTATTTGCATTTATTCAGTAACTTGGTTATACTTTTGCTATACCAATGAGTAATGGTATGTGTGACAAGGCCCTACTCACAACCTGATAACTAAATCTACAGAGTGAGTAGAACGCAATTATATAAGGAGTACGAACTGCATGGCAGAGATTCGTCCGGACATCGAAACATTTGCACGTATCAAGGTCGTTGGCGTAGGCGGTGGTGGCAATAATGCGCTTAACCGCATGATTCAGTCGAGCATTCGTGGTATTGATTTTGTGGCCGTGAATACTGACGCGCAAGCACTTCATTACTCGCAAGCCACCAAAAAAGTGCATATTGGCAAAGAAGCTACTCGTGGCCTAGGCGCCGGAGCGAATCCAGAGGTGGGTAAGATCGCTGCCGAGGAGAGCGAAGAAGATATATTTGCAGCCCTAAAAGGTAGTGAAATGGTATTCATTACTGGCGGCTGCGGTGGTGGTACGGCTAGTGGCGCTGCACCTGTAATCGCGCGTATTGCTAAGGAAATTGGCGCTCTTACCGTTGCTATTATGACTAAGCCATTTGCATTCGAAGGCGACCGTAGGCGCAAGATTGCCGAAGCTGCTCTCGAGGAACTGCGTGACAAGGTAGATACACTCATTGTGATTCCGAATGATCGCATCTTGCAGATTATTGACCGTAAAACATCGCTTTTAGACGCCTTTGGGGCGGTAGACAATATACTGCGCCAGGGTGTGCAGGGCATTTCTGATCTTATTACAGTAAATGGCTTGGTGAACCTCGATTTTGCCGATGTAAAGTCAATTATGAGCAACGCTGGTAGTGCGCTTATGGGTATAGGCCACGGCTCGGGAGACAATCGGGCCGTTGAAGCAGTTAAGCAGGCTATGGATTCACCCCTACTCGAAGTTTCAATTCAGGGCGCTAAGGGTGTATTGATTAACTTTACCGGTGGTCGCGATATGGGTATGCACGAGATCGAGGAGGCAGCCAAGCTTATTCATGATTCTGTTGATCCAGAAGCTAACATTATTTGGGGTACCGTGCTTGATGAAAATACCACGGGCGAAATTAAAGTCACCCTCGTGGCTACGGGATTTGATGCTAATCGCACTCCTGCTCACCAGGCTAACACCTTCTCTGGCTTTGCCCCTAGCTACAATCGCAGTCAGCCATCCTATAGCCAACCACAACACATCGAACCAGAGCCAGAGCCCGAACCGGAAGAGATTCCATTTATTCGTGAGCAGCCACGACCAGTATTTAGTTCAGACGATGTCGAGCCGCTTGTAAAGGCGGAGCCAGAGGCTCCTAAGACAATTATGGACGACCCAGTAACTGGCTTTGATCTAGAAGAACCAATCGAGGAGACTAAAGCCCGAGACGAGCCACGCCCTGCTCAGCCTGTGAAGGTCGAGGTGCCTAGTCAGCCGATTATTGAACGCACAGCAGGATTTAGTGGTGACGAGGACGACCTCGATAAACCTGCGTATTTGCGTCAGGGAGTTAAACTTGACCGAGACAGCGACGACGATATACCAAGCTTTGTGAAGAAAAAGATGTAATATGACTGGCTTGGAGGGTAAGGTATGAAGTGCCCGCGCTGTAGCTCGCAAGATAGTCGTGTGTTGGAGTCACGTGATGTCGAGCATGAGAGTGTGATCCGTCGCCGACGAGAGTGCTTAAGCTGCCAACACCGCTTTACTACCTATGAGCGCATCGAGGCTGCCCATCTGCTTATTGTAAAGAAAAATGGTGAACGGGAGCTATTTGATCGTAGTAAATTAGCCGGTGGTATTTATAGAGCCTTCGAAAAGCGTTCTGTGTCGGCAGACCAGATCGAAGCTATTATCAGCTCTATTGAGCATGAGCTTAAGTCGACCGGTGATCACGAGATTCAGAGTGAAGTAATTGGTGAATTGGTTATGGAGAAGTTACGAGCTCGTGATGACATAGCCTATGTACGGTTTGCGAGCGTATACAGGTCATTTGCCGATATTGAGAGCTTTGAAACAGAGCTTAATCGACTTAAGGAGCAGGCCAAGAAACGTGCTGAGTGACGCGTCACATTTGGTATACTTGGGTTTATGATAGACATTCATCCTATAGGTAGTGTTTTGCCAGTAGATAACGCTGGTAATATAGTGCGAGTGGCAAGTAAGGACAAGATTGTTTCGCCGTGGAAAACGGCAGTAGGCTACCTGACCGATCAGTACATTAAGTATCTCGGTGATAATTTGAGCGCTGTTTATGTGAGAGGTTCCGTTGCCAAAGGTCAGGCCGCGGAAGGGGTTTCGGATATTGATACGATTGCACTTGTTCACTATATGCCAAACGCTACTGAACTTACCTGGAAAAGCACAGTACTAAAGGAATTTCGACAAAGATATCAGTTTGCAGATGGCGCTGAGATGGAAATTTTGGAGTTCGATGAGGTACTTCAGTTGAACAATGAAAGCACACAGTGGTATAGGTTTGTAATAAAAACCCAATCAGTTTGTGTTTGGGGAGCAGATATTATCCCTAAGCTACCAAGTTACAAACTAGGAGATAGTCTCAAGGTACATTCCTCTCAATTAGAGGCAGAAATTCAAGGACTTGTTTCTGATCTGCCCATGTTGAGCCCGGAGGCAACAAAAAAGAAGTGTCGATGGATAATGAAGCGGTTAGTAAGGACGGGTTATGAGCTCGTTATGGAGAGAGAACAGGGTTATACTCGTGATCTTTACCCGTGTTGGGTGGGATTTTCTCGGCATTTTACAGAAGAAAGCATGGCTATGAGGCAGGCTTTAAGTCTGGCTTTAAACCCAACCAGTGACAAACAACAAATTTGTAACATTCTCAACACTATAGGTAGCGTTGTAGCGCGAAGAGCGAGGCAACAACATTAGCTTAGAAATATTGTTTAGGGGTGATTCTGTTATACTTATGTTATGAAGCTTATTATTCTGTCGCGAGACCAGCAGCCTTCGGTTGATCAAAAGCAGACGATTGTGTGTAGCCCAGACTCTATACTAGGCCAACACTACGCCGAGTTATATGGAATAGTAGAATTCCCAGCCCATATAGTGGTACAAGATGACGGTTCGATAGTCCAATTATGGCAAGGTAAAACACCCGCAACTTCAGAAGTTTCGCACTGGGTACATAGTGGTCTATAATCTGTAGATACCATATATCGAACAACTTTAGTATTCGTTCATAAATCTATGTTCAATTGCGATTTTGACTTACGCTTGGAGTAAGCGAATAGTGTCAGTTCCGCCGGTAATACCGTATTGCTGGCCAAAGGCACTCACTACCAAATCACCCTTTTTGAGATTACCACGGGCTCGAAGCTCATCGAGCACCAGGCGACTAATTTTTTGCTGATCTGGAACCAAGAACGACTTACCGCCCCATACAATAGCCAGTTGATTATATGTCTTGCTATCAGGGGTGGCCATAATTATTGGTGTGCTAGGCCGAAGGCTCGATATGTTACGCGCAGTTGCACCGCTCAAAGTTTCAGCCAGGATTACCTTGGCACCAATCTGCTCAGTTAGGGTAATGGCTGCTAGGGCAATGCTTGTTTGTGTATCGGTTGGTGCTGGGGTGTCGGTTGGGCGCTCAGCACGCTTAAACGTTAGGGTAATGCTGTCGTGGGCTTGTGTGTTTTGCGAACTTAAATTATATTCCTCGGCCTTTAATATAATCTTCTTCATCATCTTGACCGTTTCAAGGGGGAACTGCCCTATGGCAGTCTCACCCGAGAGCATTACCGAATCTACCCCTAAAAGCACAGCGGTAGACACGTCGTTTGCTTCGGCGCGCGATGGCTCAGTAGATGTCATCATACTCTCTAACATCTGCGTAGCCATAATCACGGGCTTTTTATGCTGCTTAGCAAGTTCGATAATTTCACGCCCAACGATGGGCACATTCTCAGCACCAATTTCTACACCCAAGTCTCCTCGCGCAATCATTACCGCGTCGCTGGCGGCTACGATGCCTTCTAGGTTCTCTACTGCCGGGTTGGTTTCGACCTTGGTAATGATCTTAGCCTTGCTTTTGCCACGCTTTAGGATTGCTTGGAGCTCTTGAATAGTCTTGGCGTTTTGGACGAAGGACAGCGCTACATAATCTACGTCTTCCGTTAAGGCAAAGCGAACGTCAGCTAGATCCTTAGGGGTGAGTACGGAGCTTTTGAATATCGTATCGGGTAGGTTGATGCCGTGGTTGGAGAGGATGGTACCCGCATTGAGTGCTTTTACACTCACAATTCCGCCAGCTACCTTGGTTATGATGGTTTTAATCTGACCGTCACGTAAGTATAAATGCTCGCCAATCTTTACTTCGCTGGCAAAATCGTACTGAGTCGGCAGGATGCTAAGCTCATTATAGTTAGCATCAAAGCCAAGGTGGAGTGTCTCACCCTTTTTTATGGTTACCCCGGCCTTGGGTAGCTCACCTAGGCGGATTTTGGGGCCGGACAAGTCTTGGATAATGGCGACGCTGCGGCCGAGCTTTTTGGCAGCAGCGCGCGCAGCTTTGAGTTTGGCACGATGTTCGGCGTGAGTGCCGTGCGAGAAGTTGAGGCGAATACCATTTACTCCGGCTGCCAGGAGCTCTTCGATTTTATCTTCACTAGCCGGCCCTATGGTGGCGATGATTTTGGTTTTTTTGAATCTCGACGCGTCACGCTTCATGTATTCATTGTAGCTGGCTAAGCCCCAAGCCGTAAAGCTTATGGTATCTTGACTCATAAATTTGCATACGTTGTTAGTTATGCTTGAAATTAACAACTATAGGCGTGACAATAATTGTGGCCAAGGAGGCCCAACAGCGACAGAAGGGTTGCTACATCATGGGTACAGGTGCGTACCAGGAAGCCAACATCACTGCCTGGAATCAATGGATTGAGGCCGAAGGAGGGCAATATCCAGGTCGTGACTTCCTGTTCAAGTCCTCTTCATCCTCGATGGTACGGGGTCCGATCAGTAAGCTCTCAATTGACGGGGAGGATCTCGTAGTCGAGCTCGCCTGGACGGCTTTTAAGGGGGGTAACCAAACACCCTGGACGTTTTGGCCGAAGGGCGAGAAGTTGCGGAGGTTTAATATATCCTGGAGTGAACCTCAGCTAAGAGGCGGTGTGATTAGCTTGACTACAAATAGGGGTACCGTAGAGTTCCTTAACCCGAATGACAGATTGCCCAGGTCGGGGCTGATGAACGAATATCACATTGAGGTGCGTGTACGTCACCCGCTGTACCCGCCGTCACTCTCAGACCTCCAGAATGCTGCCACGATCCACAATGTTGACCCGTCGAGGCCGCAAAATCAATCCGAAGTAAAAGTCGCAGCTATTACATTTGTGGTTTTTGCTTTCAACCGGCGTGCGGCAGAAGCATGGTGTAGGGCAGAATGTGGAAGGTTCCGGCTTTCCGTCGTGTCCATGAGGCGGGTACAGCTTTTGCCGGGTCGGTAGCGCTGCCCGCCACTCAATAATAGTTCCAGTCCCCGGCGAGGTTTCGACTCCGTCGGGGCCTTGCTTTGCAGTAGATATGAGGTAGCTCTCATATTGATATATATCCTATTGCGTGGTATATTTGTGCTAGATGCGTTTTGTCTAAATCAAGGCAAATGAGTGGCTATCAACCACGAAGCAATCGAGAAGAACGGCGCAATGCCAAGTAGAACTCGGCGGGGAGCCCGTAATAGCCTAAACTAAGAGCCAAAGAGATGCCTCTTTTGGAAGTTGGATGGTACCGTCCTAGCGCAAGCTGGGATTCCAACAACCGAAAGAGGTATTTGTGTTATATAGGAACGGATTAAGGATCAAACAGTGACAAACAACAAACCACAAGCCAATCAAAAGTCGCAATTTGCTCAGATAGAGGAGCAGATTTTAGCTACTTGGCAACAGGAAGACACCTTTGCGCAATCAATCAAACAGCGTGAAGGCAAACCTACCTATAGCTTCTTCGATGGGCCGCCGTTTGCTAATGGTCTGCCGCACTTTGGCCACTCATTGGTTACGAGCATAAAGGACTCCATGCTGCGTTATAAAACTATGCGCGGCTACTATGTACCACGCCGTAACGGCTGGGACTGCCATGGTTTGCCCGTAGAGTTTGCGATCGAGAAGCAGTTTGGAGTGAGTGGTAAAAAGCAAATCCTCGAGCTAGGATTAGGAAAGTTTAATGCCGCCTGCCGGGACTCGATCTTTACCTATAAAGATGAGTGGGAGCACTTGCTCAAACGTCTGGGCCGGTGGAGTGAGTACGATAACTACTATGCTACGGTTGATAATAACTATACCGAGAGTGTGTGGTGGGCTTTGAGCCAGGTGCACAAAAAAGGCCTCTTATATAAGGGTTATAAAAGTACCCCGTACTGCCCGCGCTGCGAAACACCACTTTCGAACTTTGAAGTGAATGATGGCTATAAAGACAATGTGCCAGACCCAAGCCTGTATGTGAAGTTTAAGCTTGTAGACGACGAAGCGTATTTGTTAGGCTGGACCACTACACCTTGGAGCTTGCCAGGTAATGCAGCCATTGCCGTGCATCCGCAGGAGAGGTATGTGTATGCCAAACTGACCACTGATTATGACAATAATCCAGCCGGTGAAGTGTTGGTGCTTGCCAAAAAGCGCCTCGAAGCGCTGGGGCATGATAATTACACGGTGGTTAAGGAGTTAGCAGGTGCTGATTTAGTTGGGCTCAAGTACGAGCCGGTATTTAGCTTGAGCGACATCGAAAAAGTAGAGGGCGGGGAAAAGCTCTACCAAGTATGGCCAGCGGAGTTTGTGAGTATAGAAGATGGTACTGGTGTGTTGCACGTAGCGCCGGCCTTTGGCGAAGATGATCTTAATTTAGGCTTACAAGAGGGTATTCCGGTACTACAAACTGCCGATGCGAGCGGTAAGATTACGAATAACACTGGCGTTGACGCATTAAGCGGTAAGTTCTTTAAGGGTGCTGACAAGCTTATAATCGAACACCTCACTCAGTTGGGCTTGGTGTATGTAGCCGAGACCAAAGAGCACACCTATCCTTTCTGCTGGCGTTGCGAAACGCCACTCATGTACTACGCGATTTCGAGCTGGTTTATTAAGGTATCTGAGATTCGACCTCAGTTACTAAAAACCGCCGAACAGATCAACTGGACCCCGGCGCATATAAAGAATGGCCGATTTGGTAAGTGGCTCGAGGGTGCGAGGGATTGGGCAATCAGCCGTAATCGTTACTGGGGTGCACCACTGCCGATCTGGGTGAATACCGAAGACAGCAATGACTACATTGTTGTGGAGAGCTACGATCAGCTACGCGAATTAGCAGGTAATAACGATCTGGATACAACTGACGTACACCGGCCACTGATTGATAACGTAGAAATTGTGCGCGACGGCAAAACATATCGGCGGGTCGAGGAAGTGTTGGATTGTTGGTTCGAGAGTGGTGTTATGAGTATTGCCCAGCATCACTACCCGTTTGAGAATAAAGAAGCGTTCGAAAGGAGCTTTCCGGCGGACTTTATTATCGAGGGTTTAGACCAGACGCGGCTGTGGTTCTATGTTCAGCATGTAATGAATACCATTCTGTTTAATGCGCCAGCGTACAAAAACGTAGTCGTAAACGGCATGATTATGGCGGCCGATGGCCAAAAGCTAAGCAAGCGACTCAAGAACTACCCGCCGGTTGAAGAAGTGTTCGACTCAGAGGGTGCCGATAGCTTGCGCTTGTATTTGCTCTCGAGTCACCAAGCGAGCGAAACGGCGGAATACCTACGATTTAGCCGTGACAGTATGCGTGACATGCAGCGTAATGTGCTTTCCACACTCCTAAACTCTCAGAAGTTCTTTAGTATGTACGCTCAGCTCGACACATTTGTGCCTGCCAAGCCAGGTGAGCGGCCAACAAGCACAAACGTGCTCGATGCCTGGATGCTCGCGCGGCTTGACGAAACCATTATCGAGGTTACCCGTGAGGCTGATAATTACCAAATTGCCCATGCTATAGCTCCAATACTTACGCTTATGGATGACATGAGTAACTGGTATATTCGCCGGTCACGTAGACGGTTCTGGAAGAGTGACGACGATAGCGACAAGCAGCAGGCTTATGAGGTGCTGTGGTACGCATTAGTGCGCGTGTGTCAGCTACTAGCACCTTGGGCACCGTTTGTAAGTGACTATGTATGGCGCGAGCTAACAGTTGGCCTAGACAGACTGCCAAGCTCGGTGCATTTGAGTGACTGGCCAGAGGCTATCAAGGTAGACGACGGCGTACTCGAGCAAATGTCGTTGGTACGTGAAAGCATAAAAGAAGCCTTAGCACTTAGGGCCGAAGCCAACATAAAGGTGCGACAGCCGCTTAGCGAACTCAAGGTTCCGCATGGTGATGAGCTGAGTGAAGATTACCTTGAGATTATTCGTGACGAAGTAAACGTAAAAGCGGTGGTTGGTGGTCAATCAGTGGAGCTCAGTACCATAGTAACACCAGAACTGAAGCGCGAAGGAATTATGCGTGACATAGTCCGCGTAGTCCAAAATGCCCGCAAGCAGGCTGATTTGGAAGTGAGTGACCGTATAGAGCTGGTGCTTGGTGCTGATGATGAAGACATTGTCCAGGCTGCTAAAGAGCACGCTGACACCATTCGGGCAGAAGTATTGGCTACGGATTTACAGGTAAAAGCCAAAGCTTTACCCGATGACTATATCGCTACCACTGCAAAGGTAGAAGGTAGCGAGTTGCGCATTAGCCTCCGCAAGTCCTAAGCTATATAATAGAGCGTAATGTTTGGATTACGCTTACTCCGCAAGCTTGACTTAGTTGTCGCTATCTGCACCCTGGTGCTCTTGGCAATTGGTTTAACCGTGCTGTACTCTTCGGGGCTTAAGGCTGCTCAAGTAACCTCGCAACTCGATACGAGTAGGCAATTCTTGTATGCTGCAGTTGGCCTAGGAGTAATGCTGTTCTTCGCTCGGCTTGATTACCGGGTGTTGCGCAACTACAGTACCGTGCTCTACATAGTTATGGTAGCCTCACTATTGGCGGTAGACGCGTTCGGCGCGACTCGCTTGGGGGCAACACGGTGGATTTCGATTGGGTTTTTTCAATTTCAACCTTCGGAGTTTGCTAAGCCTATGTTGGCGATCGTATTGGCTCAGCACTTTGCCCGTCACTACGACCATATAAACGAAGCAAAGTATTGGATCGGCTCACTTTTGTACGTGGCCTTACCACTCGCCTTGGTATTGGCTCAACCTGATCTGGGTACTGGCATGGTGTTTGTGGCAATCTGGTTTGCCATTGCCCTAGCTGCTCGAGTGCGGTGGCAGTACTTGGCCGGCCTTGTGGGCAGTGTGGTGGTGATGATCCCAATCATAATTCCTCGACTTAAACCATACCAGCAACAGCGCATTGCGACGTTTTTGGACCCAACCGCTAACCCGGCTACCACTGGCTATAATGTAAACCAGGCGATTATTGCTGTGGGGAGTGGTGGTTGGTTGGGCCAAGGGTTGGGTGCGGGTAGTCAAAGCCAGGGGAATTTCTTGCCCTCGCAACATACCGACTTTATTTTTGCTGTGCTAGCCGAGAAGCTTGGCTTCCTAGGTGGCTTGCTGACCATTGGGGCGTTTTTGGTGCTAGTACTGCGTTCGTTTTGGATTAGCCAAATGGCGCCCGATAAGTTCGGCGGCTTACTAGCTATTGGGTTAACAAGTATGCTGCTGTTCCATGTGTTTATTAACGTCGGTATGAACTTGGGTATTATGCCAGTTACTGGTATTCCGCTGCCTTTTATTTCGGCCGGTGGGTCGAGTATGCTGGTGAGCATGTTTGCTATCGGGGTGGTGCAGAGTGTATATTTGCGTCGTAAGAAGGGGGAGTTGGCGTGAACGGTTTAGGCCAAAGCATATCTCGCAAAAAAGCGCTGCGCACACTAGGGGCGCTGGTGTTTGCTGCGCTTCTAATCTATCGCGGCGTTAACCTGCAGCAGCAATCCATAGCCTCCAATGGTAAGCCTGCTACAAATGCCATGCTAGGTACTTACAAGGTTCAAAAGGTGATTGATGGTGACACAATCGAACTTAATATTGACGGCCGCACACAAAAAGTTCGCTTGATAGGCATGGACACACCAGAGGTAGTAGATCCGCGCAAGGTGGTGCAATGCTTTGGTCGCGAGGCTTCGGCACAGGGTCATAAGCGTCTAGAAGGCCAGACTATTCGCCTAGAATACGATGTGCAGGTGGGCGAACACGACAAGTATGGTCGTTTGCTCGCCTATGTGTTCCTATCCGACGGCAGTAATTACGCCGAGGGCATGATTCGGGATGGTTACGCTCATGAGTACACCTATCAAAATCAAGCGTATAAGTACCAAGCTACGTTCAAGTCCGCCGAAGCCGAGGCACAAGCAGCCAATCGTGGCTTCTGGGCTCCCGAGACGTGTAGCGGGGACACAAAACAGGCTGCCAAGTAAAGTAGGGCCTAATTACTTTGTGCCATTCGTCTTTGGTGGATTGGACGATGTGCCGTTAGTTTTGGGCTTTGGTTTGGTCACACCGCTACTGGTCTTGACTTTTGTTTTAGCAATAGCCGCAGGACTCGCATCTACATTATTTGAGCCGCTGACAGGATTTGTCCAAGTTATATCTTCGGTCGGTCTAGGTGGGTTGTCGCAATCAACCGTGAATACTTTTGAAATCGCCACGGGAGTAGACTGCCTGTAGTTATATACTCCACCAACTTGATATCTATAAACGTATGTTATATAAACGTCTTTACCGGTCGAAGTCGTTTTGGGTACGGAAGCAAATCCGCCGTCGCCACCACTCATATCTATATAGATCGCCTGCGTTGCTAGCTGATCTTGGGAGATTTTTGAGCCGGTCGAATAGAAGGTTGAAGCATTTCTAACTTTTCTTTCATCCCATGATTTTGAAACGTTCGATACCGTATCTAGCGAACCAACTACAGCGAGCAGTTCGTAGCGTGGTGAACCAGGTGGTGTAAGTGAAGTTGGCCAAACTCGAACAGCAATTCCGGCAGCCATGACGTTTTTCGACCCATCAGGATTTAAGGTGTATGGAGTTTGGTTGCCTGCCAGGTCAAATGGTTGCCAGCAGGCGTGCCCTTGCATTTCAACATTGTATGGCTCGGGGCTAGTAGTTTTACCTAGGTCTGCCCAGAGTGTCCAACATGGTTTTTTGCCAACGTTAGTTCCACAATAATCATGGAGAGCTGCCGAGGCGTCTTGGTAATAAAAGTATCTGTACGTCGCAAAGCCAAGTATTGTCACAAGTACGGCACCGGTTAAGGCAAGCTTATTCTGCTTCCAGATATCTTTGAGTGTGGTACGCTGAAAAAGTGTTTTAGTAGACTTCTTTGCTTTGGTTTTAGTCTGTGTTCGTATAGTTTTTTTTGGCCACTGCATGACTCCCTAAATATAAATAATTCGTTACAGCAATTGTAGCATAACCGTCAAGAATCTTACTAAGATTCTCAACAGCCTCATGCGCTGTTATAATATACATATGAGTAAAGCCTATGACGTAATAATTATTGGGGCCGGGCCAGCCGGTTACACGGCTGCTATTTATACTTCGCGCGCCAGTTTGAGTACACTCATGATTGCTGGCGATACGCCAGGTGGGCAGCTGCTCTTAACAGGCGAGGTAGAGAACTTCCCGGGGTTTAAAGACGGAATCACGGGGCCTTCACTTATGGACGAGATGCGCGATCAGGCTAAGCGCTTTGGCACCGAGCTAATAAGTGAATTCGTTACTAAGGTGGAGCTGGAAAGTGAAACAAAAAAAGTATACGTGGGCGAGCAGCTTTACCAGGCGCGGACAGTAATAATTTCTACCGGCGCCTCGGCCAATTGGTTGGGGCTTAAGAACGAACAACGACTTATGGGCCATGGTATAAGCGCCTGCGCCACCTGTGACGCTTTCTTCTTCCGCGACAAAGAAGTAGTGGTGGTTGGTGGTGGCGATGTGGCTATGGAGGAGGCCGACGTGCTTACAAAATTTGCAAGTAAGGTAATCGTAGTGCACCGTCGAGATAGTTTAAGGGCAAGCAAGATTATGCAACAGCGGGCGTTTGATAACCCCAAGATTGAGTTTATTTGGAATAGTGAGGTGGTGGATGTGCTGGGTAAAGATATGGTGGAGGGCGTGAAGCTTCGCAGTACCGTAGATGGTGCAGAGCGTGAACTCGCATGTCAGGGACTATTTGTATCGATTGGTCACACGCCAGCAACTAAATTGTTCGCAGGCTCATTGGAATTAGACGAAAAGGGCTACATTAAAACTATCGAGTCGGTAAAGACAAAGTTGCCAGGGGTATTCGCGGCGGGTGATGTGGCGGACTTTCGCTATCGACAGGCAATCACCGCGGCGGGCGATGGCTGTAGGGCTGCACTCGAAGCCGAACACTATTTGGCTAATCTAGAAGGCTAGCATGAGCCAAGAGGAGGCGTACAAGCACAAAATAGAACAGCTTAAGCGGCGCATAGCTGAACTAGAGGCTCAAGCTCAGACTGACGAGCTTACATTAGTTCTGAATCGCCGTGGACTTATGAGTTTGCTAAGGGCTTATATAGGCGAAGTTGATTTTCAACTCAAGAATCCAGATAGACGCAAATTTTTGATCGTAAAATCGTTTAGCTTGCTCTTTATTGATATCGATTACTTTAAGAAGATAAATGACCAGTTTGGTCATAGCGCTGGCGATACAGTGCTGCGTGAAATTGCTCAGGCGATTCGCAATACGCTCCGAGGTATCGATGTGGTGGGTCGGTACGGTGGCGAGGAGCTTATGGTCGGTTTGGTGGGGGCAGACCTAGAACACGCGGCAAGCATTGCCGAGGAGTTGCGCGCCCGAATTGAATCGCTTCGACTCCAGGTAGGTGTGGATGTGCTCAAGGTTACCGCTTCGTTTGGTGTGGCAACTATGCGCCCAGGCTTGAGTCTAGAAGACTTAATAAAGGAGGCCGACGAGGCTTTGTATAAAGCCAAAAACGATGGACGTAACCGGGTAGAAGTACATGGCTAGCAAATGGATTGACGGCATATATAGGATCTCAAACTTGCGTCCACAGCATAGCTTGGTGCTCAGTAGGCTTTTTCGGTCAGCGCTTGCTAATGACTTTGCATACTACAGCGATGACTATTTGCGAGCTACTCGTCGTCAGAACAGCGCTGCACGGTTAGCACTAGGCAGTATACGTCCAGACAGAATGCTCATAGGCTTGTGGCACAGACGAGCGCTCGTGGGCTATATTATCGGCGCCACCCGACCCACCTCGAACTGCGGCGATATATTTTGGCTCTACGTGGAGCCCGATCATCGTGGCCGTGGGCTGGGGGCTGACTTGCTCAACGAATCTACACGTTGGTTGCAAGCTAAGAACCTCAGGAGTGTAGAACTGGTTACCTACGATCACGCCTCGTTTTATGAAAGGCAAGGCTTTGTTACCGAGCGCCTAGCCCCGGGCTTTATTGGTGGCCAAGATGTGTATATTATGAAAAGGTCACTAGTATGAACAAACCAGCGGAAAAACCCCGTCGTGAGAATAAGCCATCAGTACCAAATAAGGTCCCTGCAACCAAGCCTGTTTCCAAATTTGGCTCGGGCGTTAAGAAGTCAGCAGGTCGCACTGGGTCGCGGCCAGTTGCACCACCCAAAGCCCACGAATATATGCCACCACTGGAGTCGAGCGTGAAGCGCAAAAAACAGCATCATCCCGTATGGCGTGCCATCGCTTGGTTAAGCCTCACACTAGGACTCTTGGCCGTGGCCTACTTCGGCTATGCGGTGTTCACGAGTAGGTCGCTACACCAGTCACGCAATATATTTACGCGCGTCACCCAGCCGATTGATCCGAAAGCAAAGTTTGGTAAGATTCTCTCTACAGAGGCTACTACGACCTACGACGCCACTACTACTAAGCAGCTCATAGCTCAAACCAATAAAACCTATACACAGCCTGTCACTCAGGGTATAACTAAGCAACTCATACGCTACACTTCGAGCGACGAAGAGGGTCGCGAAGTGTCGGTGTACGCACGGGTCTATGTGCCGGCCAAGGCGACCGCGAATGGCAGCGCCCCGGTATATGCTTTTGCTCCCGGTACCACAGGTATAGACGACCACTGTGCTGCGAGCTTAGAAAAGCCGGCTGTAGCCAACTGGGCTAACTACGATTCGCTCATGGCAGCCTATGCTGCTCAGGGCTACGTGGTGGTGATTACGGACTACGAGGGCATGCGCGATTCTAGCCGTATGCATCACTACATGGTGGGGCCTATGGAGGGCCGTGCCGTACTCGATAGTGTGCGTGCCCTAACCAACCTGGAAAGCACCAAGAATGTGATTAACTTAAATAACACATTTGTGGCTGGTTACTCTCAGGGTGGTCATGCAGCACTTTGGGCCGATCAGATTGCTCCAGACTATGCACCCGAACTAGAGATTAAGGGTTTGGTTGGCTTCGGCCCAGTAACTGATGTCGGTACCACGCTCACCGACATTACTAGGGGTGCTAACATTAATTGGTTTGGGCCGTTCGTGCTTTACTCTTATCAAGACTTTTACCGCAAAGATTACAATCTGAACTCGTACTTACTACCCAAGTGGCAGCAAAGCTTGAGTAGCGATATTGCTGCCAATTGTATAAACACCCTGATCCCGCATTGGGGTAAGGTGCCAGCGGCGGTGTATCAGCCAGAATTCCTAGCAGCACTCACTCGCGGCGACTTGTCGGGTAACTACGCCGATCTGGCCAAAGATATGGCCAAGAATCGCGCGGGTACGGTAGGTACTTCAACACCTAAGCTCATAAACCACGGCCAGCGGGATAACGTAGTGCTGCCGAGTCAGTCACAGGCTTTCTTACAACGAGCTTGCAGTATTGCGGATGGGCCGATTAAGCTTACCATTTACCCAACTGCCACCCACTATGACACCATGGTACAAAGCTATAATGATACTTTGGCTTGGATGAAGGCACTCATGGCTTCTCAGCCGGCCCCAACGAGTTGCCAATCGTGAGGTAGATCTAGCCTGCCCGCAGTAATATATACATTTGTAGGTAAAACAAGTTAATATTCACCATTTGGATGACCCAAAAATGTTTGTGCGGTAGTCGCGCTGCCAAGGGGTAACCCGCAATAATTATTGCCTGCAGAAGAATAAGCATTATTCTGGTTAATGTGGACAGCGTAAAAGTAAATATGGAAAGAGTACCAAGAGTTACCACAAAGCCGCTCATGCCATATGCGACCGCTCTATGTATGGGCTCATACTTGCCTTTGGCTGGAATGAGAGCCTGTACCCATTCAAGTGTGACTCCACCAAGGGCAAGCGCAAAGAGTAATTTACTGCCAAACTGAAGCCAAAAGAATTCGAACGCGAAGCCGGCAAAAGCTAGGCCTGCCAGCAAGTGGCCAACAATGTAGAGGGCTAGAGATTCATTACTCTGCACGGCACGCTCGCTAATCGTAGGCTGCTTGGAATGTCTGTGTCGAACAAGTACGTAAATATGAACTAAGTTTGCTACAAAGAACGAAAGCGTAAGCGAATACATGAACCTATCGTAACCAAAAACCGCTCTGGTTTCGAGCGGCGTAATTTAGGCAAGCTAGGGGAGTTCTAAGCTTTGATGTCAGTAATAGTGAGTTCAGAGTACTTTTGGCGGTGGCCAGTCTTGGTGCTCTGACGCTTCTTGGCCTTGTACTTAAGTACCACGACTTTGTCACCTTTTACGACTTCTGGAGCCACGCTAGCCGTTACTACGGCATTTTCGAGTACTGGCTTACCCACGTGGACTTTGTCGCCGTCGATAATGAGAAGAGGCTTAAATTCCATAGACTTAGTCGAGCCATTCCCTGTACCGACTAGCTCGGTCTGTATGGTCTGGCCTTTTTCTACTATGTACTGCTTGGAGCCTGCTTCGATTACTGCAATCATGGAATTCCTCTTAGATTTAAGTTAGTCAATAAATAATCTTAGCAGATCTGGGGTTGATTGTAAATGGCTTGGTGTAAAAACATTCAATTTGATCATAACGCGGAGACCCTCCGCCACGAGCTTGGAGCTTGCGGCGGAGGGTCGTAGCCCCGTGGAGGTGGGGCGTTGGTGGTCAGGTGGTCAGACGGGGAACGGCACGGACGCCTTGAACGCGTGCGAGCCGAGGCCCGAGTGCTGGCCGAAGGTGGAGCGGGGGTGTCGATGGCCGACGTCCGCCTCCTCCGAGGCCGTGAGGTTGAACCGCGCGAAGAAGCTCACCAACGTGGGTCGCAGGCCGTTGCGAGTCCTCGACTTCAGCGTGCTTCGCTGCTTGTAGAAGACCTGCGTGGCCAGGAAGATCGTCCCGAGGATCAGGATGGCCGCAGCGGCCACCTGCACGATTCCCACGGTCGTGATCTGGGTGAGCACCGCGTCGGGCGCTCGAGCCGAGGCGACGGTCTTGCTCGTCGCCTCCATGATCGTCGCAGAGCCGATGGCGATTGCGATCAAGATGACCATGCAGGCCACCAAGACGGTCCACGCCTTCTGCGCTGCGACACGAAGTTTCCTCGTCATGAGGTTCCCTTCTGTCGGAGCCACACGGAGTTGTGTGGTGGCATAATCATACTCCTGGCCTACAATCTCGTCAACTCGGTATTTTGATTGGATTGGTTACCCTGAAAATGATAAGATAGCAAATAGAAGAAACGGAGGGTGAGAGTGACGCGAATAATCGCGATAGCAAATCAAAAAGGTGGTGTTGGTAAAACAACGACGAGTATTAACTTGGGTGCGTACCTGGCTAAACTCGGCAACCGAGTGTTAATTATTGATCTTGACCCCCAAGGCAATAGCTCGAGTGGCTTGGCAATTGCTAAAAACAACTTGCCTAAAACCATATACAATGTGCTAGTCGAGGGTACTCCTGCCAGCGAAGTAATAGCGGCGACCAGCATAGATAAGCTAGCTGTATTGCCAGCCAGCTCGGTACTGGCCGCAGCCGAAATAGAGCTTTCTGAGTTGTCACAGCGCGAATTTAAGCTTAAGGCCGCCATTGAACAGTTAGATTATGACTACATCCTCATTGACTGCCCGCCGTCTCTAGGGCTCCTAACCCTTAACGGTCTGGTGGCCGCCCAGTTCTTGCTCATACCTGTTCAGAGTGAATACTACGCGCTCGAGGGCTTGGGTCAGCTCCTCACTACGGTTAAACGGGTACGACAGGCGCTGAACCCACAGCTTTCGCTCCTTGGGGTAGTTATAACTATGCACTCCTCACGCACCAGTTTGGCTACCCAGGTACAGAATGAACTCAAGCATCACTTCCCCGACACATTGTTTGATACCATAATTCCGCGTAATATAAGATTAGCCGAGGCGCCAAGCCATGGGAAGCCGATTAGTCACTACGACCGGTTCTCGAAAGGCGCCCAGAGTTATAAGAAGTTAGCAAAGGAGGTAGTCGCGCGTGTCAACAAACAACTCCAACAGTAGTCGTCTAGGCAGGGGCTTGGATAGCCTTATACCGACCGATATAGGTGAGTTTGCTGCGCCCTCTATGCCTAAGGAGCTGGTAAAGGAAGGCGCACGAGTCGAAGACTTGCCAGTTGGCTCAATTGTGCCTAATCCACACCAGCCGCGTACCAAGTTTAGTGATGACCAGCTTCAGGAAATGGCTCAGTCGATTAAAACGTACGGCATTGTGCAGCCACTAGTGGTGATTCGCGACGGTGATACTTACCAGCTGATTGCTGGCGAACGCCGACTGCGGGCCGCGAAGCTACTGGGTTTGCCTACAGTGCCGGCTATTGTGCGGAGTTTTTCTCAGCAAGAACAGCTCGAGGTAGCGGTAGTCGAGAACATACAACGTAGTGAGCTCAATGTACTCGAGTTAGCTACGGCCTACACTACCTTGGCAGACCAGTTCAACTTATCGCTCGACGAAATTGGCATAAGGGTAGGTAAAGCTCCGTCTACCGTTGGCAACATAATGCGCTTACTTAATTTGCCACACGAGGCCAAACAAGCACTCAATGACGGACTGATAGTAGAGGGTCATGCTCGTCAAGTACTGGCAGTAAAGCCTGAGGATCAGTTGGTATTCCTCGATATGATTCTAAAGGGTCACTTAAATGTTCGGCAGGCCGAAGAATTAGCTCGTAACTTCAAGGCCGACGGCCAAGCTGCGATTAAAAAGGTTGAGGCCAAAGAAACGTATAATGTACAGCTCACCACGACCTTGGCAAAACATTTAGGCACCAAAGTAGACATTCAAAAGACTGCCAAGGGCGGCAAACTGGTTATCGAGTTTACCACCGACGAGGACCTAGGTAGGCTATACCACCAGATTCTAGGGGAATAACCGTATGTCGCTGCGTGTTCACGAACTGGGCCATATAGTTCTATATGTGCGTAGTGTGGAGCGGTCCGCGGACTTTTATGAGCGTGTACTTGGATGGAAGCGCATTAGTGTGTTGGCCGACATGCCAATTGCTGTATTTTCCAGTGGACGTACACACCATGAGCTATTGCTCATAGAAGTGGGTGAGGCAGCAGGCCGGGTGCCAAAAGGCCACCGAGTGGGTTTATATCATTTTGGTCTCAAGGTGGGGGATAGCGACAATGAACTGCGCGAAGCAGCACAAACTCTACAAGACAATGGCATAGAAGTTGTGGGAGCGACTGACCACACAGTTACGCATAGCTTATACATAGAAGATCCGGATGGAAACGAGATTGAGCTTTATATAGACGTGCCGGGTATAGATTGGCAAAAGCATCCAGAACTATTGCTTGCTCCGCCGAAGATGTTGCAGTTATGAGAAAGCCAGCCCTCATTCTCTCATTTAAGGGAAACATATCGGAGCAGGTTATGGATGCGCTTAGTTTTAGCCCATCACAGCATCGTGCGTTACCTTCTTCACAATCCGCTATATCTAAATTTGCTCAGTACCTTGATCCTTCTAAATATAGCTTAATTCTTGCTCTAGGGCTTTATACTGGGCGAGATAGAGATTATCTACGGATTGAAACACTAGCAACAAGTAAATTCCGTAGTTCCGGAAGCGACAAGGATATTAGGAAGTTGCCGAATTTTATACAGCCTTCTCAAGGGCTTAAGATAGCAAGTGCGATGGGAAATTCTTACTGCAACTTAATCTCATACAGTATAGCCGGAAGAATTAAGGAAACCGGATCTGACACACCTTTTAGTTTTGTGCATATACCAAATATTTTTAAAGCAAAGGCTGCTGCACAAGTTTTAAATGATGCACTGGTCGTCTACGACTCTAGTAAGTAGGGTGCTTAATTGGCCCGAGCTCATTAATTGGAAGCAAGCGGGCAGTGGCTACACCGACTACATCGTTACGCGGTAGCTGTCCCCACTCGCGCGAGTCAAAGCTTCCATTGGGCTCGCGGTTGTCCCCCATAACAAAGTATTTATTCTTTTCCACCACTTCATCTATATCACCCTGAGTAGTGAGCGATTGATCTATGTATGGCTCCTTGAGCACGAGGCCCTCGGGGTGGTCGGCGTCGTATATAGTCACCTTGCCATTTTTGACCACTACGCGGTCACCTGGCAAGCCAATCAGGCGCTTAATAAAAAAGGTAGATGGATTCGCAGGGTAGCGGAATACCAGTACATCACCACGCTTAAGGTCTAGGCTGGTATCTAGCCCAAAGGTGGATTTAATGTTGCTCATGGTAAAACCAACCTTGTCGATAATCAGGTAGTCGCCGTCTTGGAAGTCGGGGTTCATACTACTGCCCGACACATAGAACGCCTGGAACACAAAACTATGCAGGAATAGCACAATCAAGCCGGGCAATACCACCCAGCTAAAGATGGTTTTGAGCACACCCAGGATAGCGCTTGGGCGGCGCTCCTCAGGTTCTTGGTCCGATTCATTTGCTGACTCAGCCTCGGCTTCTGCCTCTAGCTCCACAGCAGACTTAAGTGGTGGTGCTAGCTTTGGATGTTTGGGTTCGGCTGGTTCGGTAGCCGGAGCAGCTTCGCTCGGTGGCGTAGACGCTGCTTGAGCAGCGGCAATGGTCGCTTGTGCAGAGGGCTCGACTATTTGTCCAGCGTTTGGCGTAGTGGCGTCACCTGCATCACTGGGTTGAGTCGCTGGGTTGGATGATGGGTCTTGGGGCGGCATAGACTTTATTATAGCGGGGCATAAGGACTATCGGCAAGTGGCATAAGCTTTACGAAGCGCTGATTGGTTGGCTATAATACCTTACAATGGCCGACATAAAGACAAAGCCAACTTCAGCAAAATCACATATTCGTAACCTGGGGGGTGACGATCCGGCTTTTATATATGACCCCAAAAAGCGTCGACTAAAAACTAAGCCACATAAGCTAAGGATTGCACTTGTTTCGTTGGCTCTCGTACTCGTAGCGGGCGGTAGTGCCTTTGCAGCTCGGAGTTACTTCTCGCTCGGTA
This sequence comes from uncultured Candidatus Saccharibacteria bacterium, assembly GCA_964600985.1. GTDB lineage: Bacteria > Patescibacteriota > Saccharimonadia > CAILAD01 > JADZBC01 > CAYPSN01. Next base: position 434,904 of record CAZRJR010000001.1, on the reverse strand, counting down.
AGGTAATTCAGCGAAATACTGGTGTTGCGGCCGCAGGCCTTAAGGGTAAGCTCACGCTCGCGCAGCTTAAGGGTGAGGGCGAAGGCAGAATTAATATTCTTCTGCTTGGTGTGGGCGATACTGGCCACGCCGGCGCCGGCTTGAGCGACACTATGATGGTGCTCAGCATAGACCCGCAAACAAACGATGTAGCTATGCTCGGTATTCCACGTGATTTATGGGTGAATGTACCGGGGTTTGGCTATAGTAAAATCAACGGCGCTCACGCCTATGGTGAGCAACTGCAAAAAGAAGGTGGGCCCGACATGACTAAAAAGGTAGTCTCTACCACCCTGGGTGTACCTATTCATTACTTTATTCGTACAGACTTTACGGCGTTTAAACAGGCAGTCGATACGGTTGGTGGTGTAGATGTAAAGGTCGAGCAAGCTTTGTACGACTCCGAGTACCCCTGCGAAAGAAACGAAGCCTATAGCTGCGGCTTTAGCGTAAAAGCCGGCCCGCAACATATGACTGGCGCAGTTGCTCTTAAATATGTGCGCTGCCGTAAGGGGAACTGTGGCGACGACTTTGGACGAGCCAAGCGCCAGCAGCAAGTCCTGACCGCACTGCGGGCCAAGGCGCTTACGCTAAACACCCTGCTTGACCCAACCAAGCTCAGTGGCCTGATCGACACAGTGGGTGACAATGTGCGCACCGACTTGCAGCTTGGTGAGTTGCAGCGTCTTGTCGACATCACCAAGAAGATTGATACCACCAAGGTGGTGAATGCAGTGCTCGATAATGAAGTAAATGGAACCAATCTAGTGCGAACGGCCAATATAAATGGCGCCAGCGTGGTGGTGCCAAGCGCGGGGATTGGAGACTACAGTGCTATTCAGCGCTTCGTTCGCTCGATCTTTGTGGATGGATATATAAAGCAAGAAGCTGCTACTATCCAAGTAGAAAATGGCACGGCGAAGCCTGGCCTAGCACTTAGTGCGGCTGCAACCCTAAGGAGTTATAATTATAACGTGGTCAATACCGTGGCGGCTGATCGCACTACCTATACTACAACCCAGATTATTGATTACTCTGGCGGTAAAAAGCCGTATACTATAAAGTATCTCGAGAAACGATTTGGCGTGAATGCCTCGTCTGCTCAGAGCGTAGGTGCTGTGGGCGGTAACGCCACCGCAAATAGCAGTACGGGTCCAGATATAGTGGTAATTATCGGTAGTGATTACAGACCCACCAACTAGGGCGGCAGCGACCTCTAATTTCGAGTGAGGATGGAGCGACTATGACTAAAACTCAGCGAACTATACTATTCTTCTTGCCTGTGCAGGCAGTGGTGATATTTATGTTTTATTTTTTGACCCGTTATTGGTTTTTTGGTGTAGCACTGCAAGTGGGCCTTACGCTTCTGCTTATGCGGCGCTTACTTACCGGCGGCAATCGGCCAGTTGTATTGGCTAAGTCAGCTCAGCCCGTACTCTTTATAGTGGCGGCTTCGCTGTATAGTATGATGCTCGTGCAGGTTAACGGTGTGAGCATTCCCTACTTTGTAGCACAGACAGTTCTTATGGCTCTTATGTACGGCCTGATCTGCGTGGTGGTATTGCGTACCCATATAGCTGTCTGGATGGCTAGTGCAATTGCTATTTTGCAGCTAGGACTCAGTATAAACTTTGCGGTATTGTCGATGGCGTATTGGCATGTCCCTGGCTTTATTACATTGCCACTGGTGTTTGTTGTGAGTACCTTCGTGGCGTTGTGGTGGCTGGTGGAGGCAGGCAGGGCGGCCGGGGTGGCACCAATGTTTGCGAGCGTATTTGGGCTTGTCGCGACCGAATTGGTGTGGGCTTACTCGCACTGGGTGCTCGTGTACCAGGTGCCTAAAGCTAACATTATAGTAGCCCAGGCGGCTATAGTTACAATTGCATTGGCATATAGCTTGGGCGGTATTGAATACCATCGGCTCGATCGGCCTAAACGCAAGTGGCTACCGCTCGAATACGGCTTGGTATTTATGATTGTGTTTGCCGCCACATTCTTGACTACTCGCTGGATGAACGGGTTCTGAGCAGCTTTAAGCAACTGTTCAGTTTGTAAATTTAGACTCTAAGAAGGAGGAACATGGAAGACCAAGTAAAGAAACCAACTACCGCACGCACGACCAGCGCTATTAAAAAACCCGTGGCATCGCCTAAGACGGTGACCAATAATCTAGAGGGCCAGGGCAAGAAAACAGTAATTATTGTTGGTATCGTAGCACTTTGTTTGTTGGCAGGGTTTGCGGGCTCGTGGCTGCAAGTAACATTTTTAGGCGCAAACTCGCGCACAGTTGAGGAGCGCAAGAGCCTTTTAGTAAAAGAAGACTCGGCAGTGATTACCGTGGCCAAGCAAGTGTCGCCAAGTGTGGTCAGTATTACTAGTAGCAGTAGTGCGGTTGACTTCTTTGGTCAAACACAAACTCAAGCATCGTCGGGCACAGGGATTATACTTAAGTCCAACGGGCTGATTCTGACCAACAAGCATGTGGTTGAGGGGGGTGAGAACTTTACGGTAATCACGAGCGACGGCAAAGAATACAAGAATGCTAAGGTGGTAGCCAAAGACCCAACCAATGACATTGCCTTCTTGCAAATTAGTGCTAGTGGACTTACGGCTGCTAAGCTAGGTGACTCAAGCAAGGTAGAGGTGGGCCAGCGTGTAATCGCGATTGGTAATGCGCTTGGACAATTCCAAAATACTGTAACTACCGGCGTGATTTCTGGCAAGAGTCGGCCTATTACTGCAAGCGGCGGGGGTACTGCCGAGAACCTACAGAATTTGTTCCAAACAGACGCTGCGATTAACCCCGGTAATTCGGGTGGGCCATTGGTAAACATTGCCGGAGAGGTAATTGGTATGAACACCGCTGTGGCGGGTGACGGAGCGCAGAACATTGGCTTTGCTATCCCGATCAACGAAGCACAAAAGGATATTGCTAGTGTATCGAACGGCGGTAAGATTGTGCGCCCATACTTAGGGGTGCGCTACGTGGCCGTTACTAAGGATGTAGCAGCTCGTAACGACCTCGTTGACGAGGCAATTGGAGGTGCTTACATTGGCAGTGGTAATACGAGTGGCGTGGTTGATGGAAGCCCGGCCGACAAGGCTGGCTTAACTAATGGCGACATCATTATTAAGATTAACGACACAAGGCTCGATGAAAACAATCAACTTTCCTCGGTGGTTGGTAAGTTTAATGTCGGGGATACCGTTACCCTTACCTACTTACGCGATGGTAAAACTAAGACCACTAAGGTGAAGTTGGCCGAAGCGCCTGCTAGTACCAACTAAGCTTGTTCTTAGTATTTAATCTAGGATACAATAGCATAAGAATAATTATGTAGGAGTATGGAATGCCGGAGGGAATAGCTTCATTTCCAGTGATGCCAGTATCAGAGCAAAACCTTGATCAACGCTGGGATCATGACAAAGCCGAGGACATGGCATATGCACTTAAGGAAGGCGCTGGGGTATCTGCTCCTGGTCGGGGATTAGATTTTGATGCCCAAATTGCACTTCATCAAAATCGCCAATATGAGTCGGGTGAGGCTCGCAAAGATTCCATGACAAAGATTGAGGAATGGTCTAATAAAACCCTGGAGCCTTTGGAGCAGATATATGATCGTGATCCGCAACGATTCGGCGCTATGCCTACGCGAGATTTTATGGACGTAGCCAACAGGATTATAAATCTGGAGGCAAGGGAGAAGTCGGCATCAGCCAAGCTTGAAGAGCTAGAACGCGATGTCGAAAGTCGAAAAGCTGCACTTCGGGATGTACGTGCTGAACTTAATGAACTCTTACATCCCAGTCAGGAGCCACCTAGCCCAACTGAAACCCAAGGATAAAGTAGTCTTCCTCTATAAGCTTTAAGCCGATATCCTTTGCTTCACTAATGAGCGCGGCTTGCTGCCATGGGTCACATTCGGTGAATAGCTTACCCCCAGGCTTTAAATGGGCTGGTAACTGAGCGAGGAATTTGCGATAAATATCAAGGCCATCTGGTCCGCCAAACAGGGCGATGCATGGTTCCTTTTGTACCTCGGGCATTAAATCAGCTTTGTCGGCTAGGTAGGGTAGGTTGCATGCTACTACGTCAAACTCTTTCTCAATACCATTAAATAAGTCAGCTTGCTTGAGTGTGACATTGACTTTATGGGCCGCAATGTTTTGGCGCGCTACCTTGAGGGCTTCCGTACTGTATTCGGTTGCCCAAATAGTTAGATCGGGGCGATGCTTGGCAATAGCAATGGCAATTGCGCCACTGCCGGTACCAATATCAATGAGCGAGCCACCAGGAGGTGCGTATTTAATGGCAAGTTCTACCATTTTCTCCGTTTCAATTCGGGGAGTTAGCACGCTTGCATCTATGAACAATTCTATGCCGTAAAACTCACGCTTATTAGTGAGGTGGACCAGGGGAATGTGCTGTGCGCGTTTGCTAATAAGTACTTTGTAGGTCTCGAGGTGACGCGCTGATAATTCATCTTCGTTGTGCGCCAAAAGCCATGATCGACCGACCTTAAGAACGTGGCATAGCAGTAGCTCTGCGTCTAGGTGGACCGAGTTTACTCCAGCGGCTGTGAGTTGGGTACGCGCGTTAGCGAGCACTTCATGGATCTTCAAGCTTCTGTGCCTAGCTCGCCTTCAAGGGCTTTGGTAATATCTGCTTCACGCAAGGCTGTGAGCACATCGTCAATCTCGCCATCAAGGAACCCAGGTAGGTTGTGGCGGGTGAATCCAATGCGGTGGTCTGTTATGCGGTCCTGAGGAAAATTATAGGTACGGATCTTTTCGCTTCTGTCCCCGGTGCCGATTTGCGAAAGGCGAGCTTCGCCAAGCTCTTTGAGCTCTTGTTCTTGCTTCACGGCTAGCAGGCGAGAGCGTAATATGCTCATAGCCTTGAGCTTGTTCTTGAGCTGAGACTTTTCGTCTTGGCAGGTTACTACGGTATTGGTAGGTAGGTGAGTGACCCGCACGGCACTATCGGTGGTATTTACACTTTGGCCACCGTTACCGCTGGACCTGTAAACATCTATACGTAGTTCTGCCGGGTCGATTTCTATGTCGTGCTCCTCGGCTTCTGGCAGCACCGCCACAGTTACGGTAGAAGTATGTATGCGACCGGCCGATTCGGTGGCAGGAATGCGCTGCACGCGGTGGACACCAGATTCATACTTAAGGGTGCCGTAGGCATCCGCACCGCTAACTTCGGCAATGAGCTCCTTGTACCCGCCAGATGTACCCGGGCTATCGGTCATAATCTGCATGTTAAGCCCGTGAGCTTCGCAGAAACGTGCGTACATGCGGCTGAGTTCACCGGCAAATAAACTTGATTCATCACCACCAGCGCCAGCTCGGATTTCCATTATTGCGTCCTTGCTATCGTTTGGGTCTTTGGGTACGAGGGCAATGCGCACCTTGGACTTAAGCTCATCGAGCTTGCCTTCTAGTTCTGGGATCTCGGCACGGGCCAGCTCGGACATCTCTGGGTCGTTAAGTAGGTTTTTAGCTTCACGCAGTTCTGTTTCGGTTTGAACCACTTCGTGAAATAACTCAAGCTTGTTCTGCACATCCCGCTGTTCGGCAACAACCTTGGCCGAAGCCGCACTGGCGTATACCGCAGGGTCACTTAGCTCGGCGTTGAGCTCAGCCAGGCGCTTTTCTAATTGGTCGATGGTTGATTGGTCAATCATGGCGTTCCTTATAGTGAGATAGCGTTAAGTCTAAACAAAACAGCACTGCTGCTAGTATAGCAAAAACAGTGCTGCTCAAAGTGCTTATTTACTGATCTTTGGCGTCGTTCTGGGTTTTCGACGTAGCGTCTACAGTGTGCTCGGCGATTTCGCTTTTCAGCTCAGCAAGCTTAGCTTTAGTGTCTTGAGCTTCTGCAGGGGCTTCCTCGGCTGGCTTAGACTTCTTAGCTGCCATACCTGGTTGCGCTTTTTCTTGCTTAGCACGGAAGCGATCTACGCGACCAGCGGTATCGATCAGCTTCTGCTTACCAGTATAGAAGGGGTGGCAATTTGAGCACAATTCAACATGCATCTCCTCGACCGTAGACATAGTCTCGAAGGTGGTATTGCAGCCAAGGCAGGTTACCTTGGTCTTTTTGAGTTCTGGGTGAATCTGTGCTTTCATAACCTGGCAATTGTAGCAGATTGTGGAGCGGGGGTCAATGCCGCCTAGCCTTCAATATCGGCTTCAGGCTTACCAATCTTTGCGCTCAACACTACTTGGCGCGTTTCACCTTCGTCGTCGCGTATCTGGGCCTTTTGGGTTTCATTGTAGTAGGTTACGAGGTAGTGACTCATAATCTCTTGCAAGTCTTTGAGCTTAGCACGGTAGTCGTCGAGGTCTGCATTTACCTTCTGGTAGTCACTGTCGGCGGCTAAAAGTTTACGAGCGGTTTGGCGCTTGGTGCTCAGCTCGCTAATTTCCTCCTTAAGCTGTTGGTACTCTTGGTTTTGTTCCTCTACGTCCTTAAGCTGCTCACGCACAGTCTTGATCTTGTCTTTGGTCTCGCGGATTTCAGGCAGCAAGCGATGAATTGCTTCGAGTGTAGTGCGATCTTCTACGGGGTTGCTTAGGGGTTCAGTGGTGTCGGTAGAGTTGGTTTTGGTTTCGTCGGCCATGGCGGATTCCTTGTTTATCTTGCTATATCAGTCTAGAAAAGATTATAGGGCTTATGCTGTTGCATGCCAATAAGTCTAGACTACAAACTCAGAGTCCAATTATTGTAAGTTCCGTTTCGGCACGCGTTACTGCCGTGTAGAGCCAGCGACGCCACTCTTCATCGCTCATCTTGCTAAAGCGCTCCTCGAACAGTAGAACTCGGGGTGATTGTGAACCTTGGGCCTTGTGGACCGTTAGGGCGTAACCAAAGTCAAAGAGCGCACCGGTAGTATCGCCAGGCGCACGCGGCGGTTGTTTAATGGTTTCTTTGGCGCCAAATTGTCCTTTCAGCACATAGCCACTGTAGCGCATGTTCTCGCTGTCAAAAAAAACCTCTGCCCAATACCACTGCCCACTCGGGTCGTCGGGTGCATTCTCGATACTTACAATGGTACCAACTAGGCCGTTATACAAGTGCTCGGTGCGCATATTGCGCAGGCATACTACTACGTCACCAACCGTTGGCTCGGCTACCTCTATATCTCGCAGGGCACGAATATGGGCGTTGAGTCGGACTCGGGTGTGGTTGTAGCCGCAAAGTACCAGCAGATCACTACGCCAGTTAGCCAGCATATCCTCGACTACTTGGCCGGTTTCATAGTTCGATTTATTGAGCTTCGTAACACTCGGGCCAAAGTCTTGCACAGGTACGAACCCCTGGGTGCGGGCTAGCTGAGCCACTTGGATAATTGGGCTCTCGGCCTCTTGGCGAAAGATCTGCTCCAGCTTAAGTTGTGGTTCGCTCATAAGGTTGAACTGCGAGTTGATTGGCGGCAGCTGTCCATGGTCACCCACGGCTAGTATAGGGATGTCGAAACTCAGGAGGTCTCGCCAAATATCTTCATCCACCATGCTGGCTTCATCGACTACAATCAGGTCGTAGGTAAGCTCGTCTTTGAGTTGCCAGCTCGTATGACCGTCCTTATTTGTCTTGCTGTTGTATATGAGGGAGTGAATGGTAGAGGTATTATCACCGCGGCGCAGCACTTTTTGCTCCCGTAACTTATTACGCAGCACCTGAGAAGCTTTGCCCGTGTAGGCACAGAACGCCACACTAAGCTTGGGGTCGAATTCTTGCAAGGCTTGGCGCAGGAGTGTTACCAGGGTGGTCTTGCCCGTTCCTGCATAGCCGCCCAAGGTAATGTAGGGCGCAGTTTTGCCTCGGTACCATTCGCCAATCGCGCTAAGAGCGCTAGCTTGATCCTGAGAGAGAGTGTAGGTCATAGGTACTTATTGTAGCAAACAACTATAACTCAAGGCGATTTAGTTTAAATGTACTCCTCTAGCCTGGTATTCTCGTATGTCGTTTCGGAAGGTTGGCTGCGAGTTCTAAGATCTCGTCGGCACTGTCGAGTATGTGGAATAGCTGCATATCGGCTGGCACAATGGTGCCATAATCTTCTAAAAAAGTTGTCATAATGGTCCGCTCTAAGGGGCGCCAGTAGTGTGAGCCCACACATATAATTGGTACGCGCGGCATCTTGTACTCTTGCTCGAGTGTAAGGAGCTCAAAGAATTCGTCCATAGTTCCAAATCCACCCGGGAAGAATATATAGAGCCTGGCGGCGAAGGCTAGCATTACCTTGCGAGCAAAAAAGTAGTGAAAATCCAGCTGGTCGGTAAGGTAAGGATTTACAAGCTGTCGATGGGCTTCGAGCTCTATGGTAAGGCCTACGCTACGGCCACCAGCCTCTTTGGCTCCCCGGTTGGCAGCTTCCATAATACCTGGGCCGCCGCCAGTAACCACGGTATAATCCAACTCATCCACTAAGCGGTGCGCAATGGTGCGTGCCGATTCATACAGCTTATCACTCTCTCTGGTTTGCTTGGAGCCAAAGAAGCTGACTACTCGATCGAGTTTTTCGACAAACGAAAAGCCGTTATCGAATTCCTGGGTAATCTGGCACATGCGGGCGTCGTCGGCGGTTCCAGTTGCCCGGCAAACATTGCGAATCTCTTGAATGGTCCAGGGTTTTTGCATGAGCTTAGTATAGCCCAAAGTTGTTATGCTCTGCTAGTGAGGTTGTCCGTGTATCGGCGTGATAGAATGTAGGCATGAAGAGAATTGCGCTGCTCCTTACACTTAGTTTGAGTATGTTTGCAGCTGCTCTAGCACCTGCATCGGTGGTCCATGCAAGTGTCGAAGACTTTAGCTTCCGTAGCTTTAGCGCTGATTACTACCTAGCACGCGACAACGAACGGGTTGGCGGCATGAAGGTGGTCGAGAAGCTCGTTGCCAAGTTCCCAGACTACGATCAGAACCATGGTATTCGCCGCGCCATACCAACCACCTACAAAGGGCACAAGCTACACCTTAACGTATCCTCTATAACGGACCAAAACGGTGTGGCTCGACCATTCACCACCGCCGTGCAGAACGATAATCTAATAATCAGTATTCGTAGTGATTCCTACCTGCGTGGCGAGCAGACGTATGTAATTACCTACAGCGTGAACGATGTCATTACGTTCTACACTGATCACGACGAGTTATACTGGGACACAAATGGCGACCAGTGGCCGCAGCAGTTTGATAGTGTAGTGGCTAATGTACACGTGCCGGCTGAGTTGAGTGGAGCGCTGCAAGATGGCCAGAAGTGCTTTACAGGCAGCTATGGCGAGGCTGGTGGGGATTGTGCTATCACACGCGAGCAGCAGGATGGTGGAACGCTCATTACTTTTGGCTCAACTCGACCGTTAATTGGTCGGGAGAACCTCAGCTTTGTGCTTGGCTTTGACAAGGGTACGTTTAAGCCATACAAAATACCAACGAGTCTCCTGTTGCTTTACGTGTTAGCTGGCTTTACTATCTTTGTTTTGCCGCCGCTGGTCGCTTTCATTATTATGTGGCGGCGGTGGCTGCAGAATGGTCGTGATGCCCGCGGCAAAGGCGTAATAATAGCCCAGTATGCTCCGCAGCCCAACATGAATCCACTCTTGGCCGGGATGGTGTTACAAGAATTGCTCCCAACCAGGGCAATCTCGGCTGCGATTATGGGCATGTGTATTGCGGGCCAGTTAAGACTATATGCAATTACCACTAAAAAGCTTGTTGGTAGCAAAACAAGCTACGAGCTAGAGCTTATAAAACGAGATACAACTAGCTTGAGTGCCGAAGAGTTGCGTGTGCTCGACCTCTTATTCCCCAGCAAGCAAGCAGGTAGTAAGGTTTTGCTGGATAGCCTTAAGAACAAGTTAGCGGCCGGTGCTACGAGCGTTGGTGCCGAAGTTTCGGCGACGGCTGCGTCTGAGGGCTACTTTAGCCGCGATCCGCAAAAAGTACAGAGTCATTATGTGCTTATTGGGGCGCTGGTGGCTGTACCAGCATTCATGCTGCTGTTCGTGCCGTTTGTAAGATTTTATAGCTTGGGTGTTTTAGTGGCCGGAGTAATCGTTATAGTCTTTGGTCGCTTTATGCCAGCTCGTACGGCTAAGGGTGTGGAAGCCAGAGACTACCTTAAGGGTATGGAACTGTATATGAAAATGGCCGAAGCCGAGCGGATTAAAATGCTGCAAAGCCCGACTGGCGCCGAGAAGGTAAGTATAGATCCGGCCAATAAGACGCAGCTGATTAAGCTCTACGAGAAACTCCTACCCTACGCGATGCTGTTTGGCATTGAGGCCGAGTGGGCCAAGCAATTTGCTGATCTATACACCCAGCCACCTACCTGGTATAGCGGGAACACTGCTTTTAATGCGGCCGTGTTTGCGAGTAGTATGAACGGCTTTACTACGGCTGCCGCTAATAGCTTTACCGCGCCAAGCAGCTCAAGCTCGAGTGGTTTTGGTGGAGGTGGCTTTTCTGGCGGTGGAGGTGGCGGAGGAGGCGGTGGCGGAATCTAGTCTGCTGACTCATCCTTGCTGCTTGCCTGGGTGTTGGTAGACTTGCGGTTTACCACTTTGGATTTCATCCTGACGTAGTGACCGCGTGCTTGCTCTAGGAGGCGTTTAGCCCATACAAATTCGCTTGCCAGTACGGCAAGCCCGACAATAATTACAATTAGGCCTGGTCCTGGTAGGGCGAGTAGGGCTATACCAATTAGAATAATCGTTACGCCAATTACGCCAACTATTAATCGTTTGGTGTGTTTGAGCGCGAACCTCAACATAGGTTTTACTATAGCATATTACCGTCGCAATATAGGGCATACTACCCAGGTATTTCTGGTATACTAATAAGATATGATTAAAGCTCGTAATGTAGTTAAAACATATGGAAAAGGTAGCAGCGCCTTTACAGCTCTGCATGGTGTTGATCTTGATATAGCTGAGGGGACCAGCGTAGCAATTATTGGTAAGAGTGGCTCGGGTAAATCTACGCTCATGCACATTATGAGCGGGCTGGATCATGCTACGAGTGGCGATGTGGTGGTTGATGAGGTGAGTTTGCGCAGTATGAAGCAAAAAGACATGGACGCTTTTCGTGCCACCACCATGAGCTTTATCTTCCAAGCATTCTTTGTCGAGGCTAACCAAACGTGTTACCAAAACGTGGTGTTGCCACTCGAGATTGCCAAAGTGCCGCGCCGTGAGCGCAAAAGCAAAGTAGAGTCAGCATTAGAAGCTGTGGGGCTCAAAGAAAAGCAAGATGTACTAGCTAATAACCTCTCTGGTGGGCAAAAGCAGCGCCTTGCAATTGCTCGTGCCATTGTGAACCAGCCCAAGCTTATATTTGCCGACGAACCGACTGGAAACCTCGATAGTGCCACGGGTGAACTGATTATTAAACTTCTCTTTGAACTCAACAAGAAGCTCGGCTGTACACTCGTGATAGTGACCCACGACCCTGAGCTTGCTGGACGCTGCAAGCAGCAGGTGCAAATGAAGGATGGTAGGATTGAGCGAGCCAAGGCAGCAAGACTACCTGGCAAAAGTTCTAAGTCACAAGCCCCGAAGTCGCAAGCGAAGGTACGCCAAAAGGCTAAGGCAGGTAAGAAGCCATGATGCTGTGGGATCAAATCTCGCGTTCCGGACGGAGCCTCAGGAGCGCTAAAGCTCGCACGCTTCTGACTGCTGCAGCGATTGGCGTGGGCACCTTTGCACTTACACTAACCTTGGCGGCTAGCAACGGCGCTACGGCTTTTGTAAATAAAGTTATTTCAGAGAACTTCGACCCCGCCGAGCTGATAGTGGCTAAGGACAAGTCAATCTTTGGAGGCCAGGGAGGCAATGCTAAGCCGCGTGAGTACGACCCGAGCTTTGGTACGGGGTTCTCGAACTCTGGTGCTACCACGCAGATTAAACGAATTTCTGACGAAGACATTACGAAGATTAAGGCGACCGATGGTATAGTGGCGGTGCGTGAGGATATAACGGTAAACCTGCGCTACATTACTCGTGAAGGACAAAAGCGCTACGTAGCCTCTTTAGCTGCTTTCAGCCCAGCTCAGAAGCCCGAACTTGCAGCCGGCAAGATTGGTGTTGGCGGAGTGATTGGCTCAGAATCAGTGCTTTTGCCAGAGGCCTATGTGCAGTCGCTTGGATTTAAGAACGCTCAAGACGCGATTGGTAAGACTGTTATTCTTTCGGTCCCCCAATCACTGGCTACCAACTTAAGCACGCTTTCTGGTTCGTCGGCCGATCCGGCCTCCCTCGCCAAGCTGAGTGAGCAAACCAGCCAAGAAAAGACCTTTACTATCGCAGCAGTTACCAAAAAGCCAACTACTGCCCAGCCCGGTACGGAGCTGTACTTATATGCCGATGTTGACCAGGCCCGGGCGCTCAATGACATTACGACTGCTGGTGGCCCGAACTATCGTAAGTACACCTATGTGTTTGCTAAGGTAGAGGGCGGCGAAGACCCAGCTAAACTCAAGGCGGTGCAGGATGAGCTTAAGGAATCAGGCTTTGCGGTACAGAGTGTAAAGGACGCGCAGGAATTCCTAACAAACATCATTAATATCTTACAAGGGATTGTGGCGGCTTTTGCGGCAATTGCCATTATTGCCTCAGTGTTTGGAATCGTAAACACCATGTATATTAGTGTGCTGCAGCGCACCCGCGAAATTGGACTCATGAAGGCGCTTGGTATGCGCAAGCGCGATATTGGCCGCTTGTTTAGGTTTGAGGCAGCTTGGATTGGGTTTATTGGAGGTCTGGTTGGTTCACTTGTAGCACTTGGCTTAGGCACCTTGCTGAATCCGTGGATCACTAAATCCCTCGAACTAGGTAAGACCTCGTTGCTTGTATTTAAGCCTGTGGAGATAGTGCAGCTTATAATCGCACTTATGATTGTTTCGATCCTGGCGGGTTGGCTGCCGTCACGCAAGGCAGCCAAGCTCGATCCAATTGAAGCCCTTAGGACAGAGTAGTATCTTAAAAGACGGACCCCCGAGCGAATCGGGGGTCCGTTTCGTTCGGGGGATGGTTTCTTGGGGATTGTGACGTCAGCGATTCGGCAGCACTGTACAGGTGGGGTTACCCTCGATAAGCCAGTCTCCGTTGTAGTGGACCAGCTTGCCGTCGCAGACCTTGTTGACCTTGTCACTGACCGTGTAACGCACGGTCTTTGCCCATGCGGAGAGCTTCACCACGTGGACCTTGTCGTAGCGTGTCTCGATTTCTGTCGTGACACGCGCATTCTCCGCGGCACGACTGTCGTCGGTAATCTGCAATCCGATTGCAAGGATGACAGCAGCGACACACAGAACGGCAGCCAGGATTGCGAGCCCTCGCTCCTTCTTGAAGACCATGAAACCAGCCACAGTAGCACACATGGCCGCTATTACCAGAATAACAAGTACTTCTGCGCCCATGGGGCCTCCTTATCCAGAGCCTCCGTACTAAGGCTTATGTTCATTATAGTATAATAGTGCAGGTAAGTCAATATTTACTTTGTTCGACTCAAGCTCATGCGCTATACTAGTGGGGAACAAAAAGGACCAAAGTTATGTCGCGTGTTACCCCACGAATCTTAGGTGGCTTCGTAGAACTTCTACCCGAGGATCAAATCCAGTTGAATGCTATGTTCGACACCATCCGTAGTGTGTACGAAAGCTATGGCTACGCGCCAATTGAAACTCCAGCAATTGAGTTGGGCGAGGTGCTACTTGCTAAGGCCGGCGGTGAGACGGAGAAGCAAATTTATAAAATAGCTCGAGACGGTGACGATAAGGAAATGGCACTGCACTTTGACCTAACCGTGCCCTTGGCACGTTACGTTGCGCAACACGAAGGCGAGTTAGTGTTTCCATTTCGCCGTTACCAAATGCAAAAGGTCTGGCGCGGAGAGCGTGCCCAGGCTGGGCGCTACCGAGAGTTTTACCAGTGCGATGTGGACGTAGTGGGCGGTAAAAGCACCCTCTATGACGCCGAAATGCCCGCAATTATATCGAGTGTGTTTCGAAGGCTTGGTGTAGGCTCATTTACCATTCGAATAAACAACCGTAAAGTTCTGCAGGGCTTCCTGGAGCACTTAGGTGCGCATCATATTTCGGCTGAAGTACTACGGGTAATAGATAAAATTGATAAGATTGGGGCTGAAAAGGTAGAGGCTGAGCTACTTAAGCTCGGTGTGGAAAAAGAGGCAACAACTAAGCTCCTGGAATTTATCGCAATCGACGGTTTGGTCGATGAAGTGATTGCACGCTTGGAGCAAGTACCTACGCAGAATACTCACTTTGTGCAAGGAGTTGCAGAGCTTAAGGGGCTTGTGGCTGGTGTGCGAGAATTAGGTGTGCCCACCGAAGACTACATGATTGACTTACGGATTGCGCGAGGACTGGATTACTACACCGGCACAGTTTACGAGACGGTTCTCGATGATTTTCAGGGATTGGGGAGTGTGTGTTCGGGTGGGCGCTACGATGATTTAGCGAGCTACTACACAAAGAGCAAGCTACCAGGTGTAGGAATTTCGATTGGCTTAACCAGACTGTTTGGCCAGCTCAAAGATGTAGGACTGGTAAAGTCCGGTGCTCGTACACCGAGCCAAGGAGTAATCCTGCCACTAAGTGAGGCCACTTTAGCCCAAGGTTTGCAGACAGCTACCAAGCTGCGCGAACAGGGCATTGCCGTGGAGGTGTATATGGAGCAAACGCCACCAAGTAAGCAGATGCGTTATGCTGACCGGCTCGGTGTGCCTTATGCGGTAATTATTGGCGAAGAAGAGCGGGCGAAAGGTACGCTGTTGCTCAAGGACATGCGCTCAGGTGAGCAACGACATGTTACGCACGAAGAACTTACGAAGTTGCTAGCAAAGTAAAGCCAAAACTGTTATAATAGTGAGTGATACAAACGCGCTTTCTCGGTGTACGAGTTACTGCACACTGCCAAAGCGCGTTTATTTTGCCAAAAATTTATAACATCAGAACAGGAACAATCCATGGAAGCAGCCCAAAAGTCCGAAAACATCCGTAATATCGCCATCATTGCCCACGTAGACCATGGTAAGACCACCTTGGTTGATGGCTTGCTCAAGCAGTCCAAAACCTTTCGTGATAACCAAGCCGAGATGGGCCAAGAACTGATTATGGACAGCGGCGATCAAGAGCGTGAGCGTGGTATTACCATCACTGCAAAGGTAACGGCTGTGCAGCACGGCGATTACCGTATAAATATTATCGATACGCCAGGGCATGCTGACTTTTCGGGCGAAGTAGAACGCACACTCAATATGGCCGATGGTTGTTTGCTCATAGTGGATGCACAAGAGGGCCCTATGCCTCAGACCAAGTTTGTACTTACCAAGGCCTTAGCCGGCGGACTCAAGCCAATTGTGGTTATTAATAAGATCGACAAGCCAGGTAGTAGGATAGCTGAAGTCGAGGAGGAATTGGCTGACTTATTCCTCGAGCTCGCTGTCCACGAAGATCAACTCCATTACCCTGTATACTATGCCATTGGTCGCGACGGCAAAGCCTGGAAGGAAGCACCCTCAGACCCATCTGGCGCCGGCGACCTTGATTGTATTTTTGATGCGATTATTGCTGATGTGCCCGCTCCGCAGGTGGAGATTGACGCGCCATTCCAAATGCTCGTAACCGCTCTGGCTCATGATACCTACAAAGGCAAGTATGCCATTGGTCGCATTAACCGCGGAAGCGTAAAGGCCGGTGACAACATCGCACTGTGCAAAAAGGATGGTAGCGTAGCAAAAGCTCGGGTAGAGGCTGTGTTTATGAGTCATGGTGTGAGCAAATTTGAAGTACCCGGTGGAATCGCCGGCGACATTGTGCAGCTTACAGGTATTAGTGCTGTGCAAATTGGGGAGACGCTTGCCGATGCAGAGCAGCCGGAGGCACTGCCGGTACTCGAAGTTGAAGCACCAACACTTAAGATTTACATTGGCCCCAATACCAGCCCACTCAAAGGCCTAGAAGGCGAGTTTACTACGAGTCGGCAGATTGATGAGCGCTTGCACAAGGAGCTAGAAACTAACATTGGGTTGCGCGTCGAAGACGGCGGCTTGGGCTTCTTGGTGTCGGGTCGTGGCGAATTGCACCTGAGTGTGCTCATTGAAACACTGCGCCGCGAGGGCTTTGAGCTCGAAGTTGGTCGGCCACAGGTAGTGACTAAGGAAGAAAACGGCCAAACTATGGAGCCTATCGAGGAGCTAATTATTGAGGTGCCGGCTGAGCACGTGGGTGCAATTCAAATGGAGCTCGGCGCTCGTAGGGCGACGCTCAAAGAGCAGTTTGCATCTCCTAAGGGCGTTACAAAGCTGGTGTACGAGCTTCCCACGCGTGTGCTGCTTGGCTTACGCAACATACTGCTTACCAACACCAAAGGCACGGTTATTATGAACAGCCTAATGATTGGCTATCGGCCACTTGGCCCGGCTCTGCAACAGCTGCGCAATGGTGTGTTAATCGCCTTCGAGGCTGGTACAACTACGCCCTACGCCCTGCAAACGGTGGAGCAGCGTGGCACGTGCTTTGTAGGCCCGGGCGAGAAGGTTTATGCCGGGCAAATCATCGGGCTCAACACGCGCTCTGACGATATGGAGATCAATGTGTGTAAGGAGAAGCATCTAACCAACATGCGCTCGAGCTCGAGTGATGGCGTGGTGCAACTTACTCCGCCGACTGTATTTAGTCTCGAGGAATGTATTGATTTTATCGAAAACGACGAACTCCTTGAAGTAACGCCGAAAAATTTACGATTGCGCAAACGCGAGCTTGACCACAATATGCGTAAGCGCCAGAACCAGAAGCGCTAGTTCGAGTTGCTAGCCACGACACGTTGATCTACTTGCCGTTATGTTATGAGGGATGAAGGGGTCTTACGGCGACCTTTGCTATACTAAAAGGTATGAGGAAGAAGCAACCAATCATTGCTATCTGTGCAAGTGCGAGTACCTATGATCGCGTCATTCCTCTGAGTGACGAATTGCTCAGTATAGGGCTCCATGCAGTTTTGCCAGCGATGGCCGAGAGCATGAAGGCAGAAGGTCGTGCAAATGAAGAGGCGAGGATTGACTGGGCTGCTCGTAGTGACGGCTATGTTTATAAAGCAAAATTGATGCGCGATCACTTTACGCTGATAGCAGGAAGCGATGCTATACTCGTGGCTAACTATAAAAAAGATGGGAACCCAGACTACATAGGCGGTAACGTTCTCATGGAAATGACAGTTGCCTTTTATCTAAGAAAGCCCATATTTATCCTTAACTCTGCGCCTCAAGAATCTCCTCTCCTTGATGAAATCATGGGAGTTGGGCCTGTGTTTTTGCAAGGGGACATAACACAACTGCCAGAATTGGTATAATACGAAAATGAAAGCCAACGCACTTCTTACTCAAGCAAAGCAGCACTATGCTCCCGAACAGATTATACGCCTGGAGCGCGCTGTGGCTATGGCTACTAATGCCCACCGTGGCCAGCGCCGCAAATCTGGCGAGCCCTACATTACCCACCCGCTAAAGGTAGCTTCGATTTTGATCGACTGGCGGCTCGATATAGATTCGGTAATTGCCGGGGTGCTCCATGATACCGTTGAGGACACAGGAGTTACTCTCGATCAAGTACGCGAAGAGTTTGGCGAAGACGTAGCGTTCTTGGTCGATGGTGTTACTAAAGTGGGTAAGGTGCGCTCGGGTATGCGTGACATGAGCGAATACCGGCCCGAAACGCGCGAGAACCTCAGCAAGCTGCTGATTGCGGTTGGGCACGACTTGCGTGTAGTGATTATTAAACTAGCGGACCGATTACATAACTTGCAGACTCTCCGCTTCTTAAGCCCAGAAAAGCAACACAAGATTGCTCGAGAGTCACTCGATGTATTTGCGCCTCTGGCTGATCGTATGGGTATGGGTCGTGTACGGGTGCAGATCGAGGAATTGTCCTTTTCCTACCTTGAGCCACAGCAGTACAAAGAGCTCCAAGCGACTATTAAAAAGCGTGTGCGCCAAGCCCACCGTAACCTAGAAGCAGTTCGCGAACGAGTAGAACAGACGTTTCGTCAAGCAGGGTTGAGTGCGCGACTTGAGGGCCGTGTAAAAAGTGTGTACTCTTTGCATAAGAAACTCCGCAAGGTAGAAGGTGACTTCGATGAAATCTATGATCTGATTGCACTACGTGTATTAGTAAATGACACCGAGGACTGCTACCGAGCGCTTGGTATACTTCACGGCCTCTATCAGCCCTTGCCCACAAGGATAAAGGACTACATATCAGTTCCCAAGCCAAATGGCTACCAGTCCCTACACACTACAGTTCTCACGCCCGAGGGTCAGGTGGTGGAGTTCCAGATTCGTACCGAGGACATGCATATTCACGCCGAGCGTGGTTTAGCAGCGAGCTTTCACTACAACGAGCAGAAGCTTGCCAAGAACTACGTGCGGGGCGAGGCGTCGCATGTGCCGCGCAATATGCAGTGGGTTGTTACGCTCCAGGATGCCATTGCTTCACTCGATGGTGACAGCTCAGCCTATGAGCGGCTCAAAGTAGATTTGTTTGCTGACCGCATTTTTACCTATTCACCTAAAGGTGATATTTACGATCTGCCTGAGGGGGCCACGGCGCTCGACTTTGCTTTTGCCGTGCACTCCGACATCGGCTTGCATGCCCACACTATTCGGGTAAACCACAGAATAGCTACGTTCGACAGGCCTCTTCACAACGGCGACATCGTAGAGGTGGTTACGCAAAAGCGTGCCAAGCCAAACTTAGAGTGGGTGCAGTTTTTGCGGACCGACAAAGCTCGCAATAAGGTCCGGAATTATCTGTATAAGTAAGAAAACCCCTTGCAACCGCTATCTATAGTGGTATGATGGATATCATAAGCGCTATATTATAAACAAACAACAGGAGGGTTGGAGGGTGAACCAGCAAAAAGATAGTATTAGTGAGTCAACTATGGTGGCCGAGCAGCCAGTCGTGAGTCAAAAAGATGCCGTAGAGCAAGACGACTTTTTGGCCGGTGTACAGGCGGCCGATGCCGAAAGCTTCAATGTTTGCATTTCGTGCGATTAGATTCTAACTAGAGTAAGCAAAAACAAATACCCCTCGGATTACTCCAGAGGGGTATTTGCGTGCTGGCTAAGCTACGGTCTTAAAGTAAACCGAGCTTGCGTGCACAGGCTGGCCATGGGCTCCAGCCACGAGCGGCTTGCGTTTCACGCGCCTTGGCGTCCTGCACTGCAGGAGGAGCTAAGTGCGGGCTGGCATAACCACCGTAGTTGGCCCAGGTGCCGAGGTTGTACTGGTAGGCACCGTAGTAACCATTACCCGAGTTGCGGGTGTAGTCACCACCTGCTTCACAGATACGCAGCTGCTCCCAGACGTCGCCCGATGCAACACCTATGTGGGTGTTAGACACGCTGTCGACTGGCGCGCTAGCAAGGTATACTCGCGCTTGCGCAGCTTTTTGGGCGGCTACTTCGGCCTCGGCTTTAGCCTTGGCAGCTTGAGCGGCTTGCAATGGGGCTAAAACTTCTTGGTCGAAGTCGGGCTGCTCGGCTACAACCACCACGGCCTTGGTAGAGGCAACGTTGAGTTGAAGGTTGTAGGTGGTTTGTGGTGTACTCACAGCTTTGCTGGCAGCCTGGGCTGTGGCGGTAGCGGGAATTCGTACAACTGGCTTGGCTACCTGACTTGCTAATAGCACGGCTATGGCAAGTAATTGGATGTGTTTCTGCATTGTATCTACGTATAGATACCCTCCAAAACTACGTCCTTTTCCTGGTTAATGCTCTGCTAGGCGCTGTACCCGGTAGGGTAGAGGCCTTGCGGTCGCGCATATAGCTTAGAATCAAAAACGACCTTAACATATGAGGTTACAGGTCGTGATTTCTTCAAAAACTATATGAACAGGAGTAATATTAGCATACCGTAAGTACTTTGTCAAGCATTTTGGCGGACTTTTTGCCTACAAATTTTTGACTAAAATTTTGTATAAAAATCAAGAACCCGCTATCGGGTTCGATAACGGATTTGGTGTTGCGCCTGGCGGGGCAAAATCTTGGGCTGGGGCCCGGAGCAGGCCATCCTTTCCCATCAGCGCTTGTAAGGCGCTCTCGATGGTGGGGCCTGCTCCGGGCCGGCAGCTCGAGGCGAGGGGCGGCTAGCCGCAGTCCTCGCAGGTGCCGGAGGCGATGGGCGAGATGAACTGGAGGCCGGCGCTGGTGTCGCTCGTGACGGTGCCGGCGAAGTAGAAGTGGTTGAACTTCGTGATCTGCATCTTGTTGTGTTCTTCTCTTCTCTTGGGTACGGTTTGCAGGTCTCCCTGCGGCTCGTAAGTGCGCTTTCCTGAGTGTCGATGGCGTCTTGTTAATCCTGCTTGGTAGCGGGCTTGTGTGAAGAACTCCGTGTCTGCTCAATCAAGCTTGCCTTTTGAGTTGATCCTATTTTACGCTCCGTAAGCACTTTGTCAACACTTTTTTGCTCAGCTGGGCTCTGCTATACTGGCACAATATGCGCGACATTGCCAAAATCATAAAATATTCATCTAAACTCTGGCGCTACTACGTGGCTATTGCCTTCTTAGTAATTGTAACCAGCCTGTTGGCGTTGGCATCTCCGTTCTTGGTCAAGATGATAGTAGATGGCCTGGTAGCTAACTCCCAGGGCGGCACCAATGGCGCTGGCTACTTCCTCGTAATCATTGTACTTATATTGCTCAGCGATGTGGTCGTTACCTTGCTGAGCAATGTAAATGGCCACTTGGGTGATATGATGTCGGTTAAACTCAATACGCTCCTAAGTCAGCGCTACTATGACCACCTTATGCAGCTGCCAATCGAGTACTATGATAACGAGATCACGGGTAAAATCACGGCTCGGCTGGAGCGCACTATTACCACAATTAGCGAGCTTATGAAGACCATGGCCAATAACTTTGCTCAGTTTTTCTTGACCACGTTTATTACCTTAATTCTGATTAGCTACTACTCTTGGCCGGTTGCCCTACTACTTGCCACCATATTCCCCACCTACATATATATTACGCAGCGATCCAGTAAACACTGGCAAAAGTCACAGGAGGGTATAAATCGCGATCTTGACTTAGCCAACGGCCGATTTGTGGAGTCAGTAACGCAAATCCGTGTGGTCAAGTCGTTTGTGACCGACGCTATGGAGTCAGCGTTCTTCCGCAACAAGCGTCGTAGTATAGAAAAGCAAACTAAAGGCCAGTCGGTTACTTGGCATAAGTACGACGTAGCGCGCCGATTTATCCTGAACATTGTATTCGCGCTCATTTATGGCTATATAACCTGGCAAGCCTACACCAAGACGATTACGCTCGGTGAATTTACGCTGCTCTTGCAACTGGTCAACCAGGCCCAAATGCCATTGTTTGGCTCATCGTTTATAGTAGACGCCTTGCAGCGAGCCAAGGCTGGCAGTAAGGACTACTTCGAGGTAATGGGCCTAGCACCAAGCATACGAGACAGCGAGAATGCTAAGGCGCTCAAGGTGCGCCAGGGTGCGATTGAGTACCGAGGAGTAAACTTTGGCTACCAGGGCGGCAAGCAGGTGCTCAATGACATTAACTTTACGATCACCCCAGGGCAAAAGGTGGCTTTGGTAGGCGAAAGTGGCGAGGGTAAAAGCACCATTGCTAACCTCATGTTGCGGTTCTATGAGCTGACTAGCGGCGAGGTGGCGATCGATGGCACCGATATTACCAAGGTTACACAGGCAAGTCTACGTAAAAATATTGCCGTAGTATTCCAGGAGCCAGCGCTGTTTTCGGGGACTATTGGCGAGAACATCGCCTACGGAAGCGGCAAGGTTACTCAGCGCCAGATGGAAGCGGCGGCTAAGGCTGCAAATGCCATAAGCTTTATTCGCAAGTTGCCTAATGGTTTCGATACTCAAATTGGCGAGCGAGGTGTGAAACTCTCGGGTGGGCAAAAGCAACGCATTGCCATAGCACGCGCTATACTCAAAGACGCACCGATCTTGATCCTCGACGAAGCCACAAGTTCACTCGATAGCAAAGCCGAGCGCGAGGTCCAATTAGCACTCGAGCGCCTTATGCAGGGTCGTACTACTATGATTATTGCTCACCGATTGAGTACGATTGCCAATGTGGACAAGGTAATTGGCATTCGAGGCGGCAAGATAGCTGAGATGGGTACGCCAGCTGAGCTTGCTAAGGGCGATGGTATTTATGCTGAGCTCTTGCGGCTCCAGACTGCCGCGCCGAGCAAGCTGACTAAGGCCAAGCTCAAGCAGTTCGAAATCGTTGCCGGCTAAGCGCTACATTTTCTTTAAGTATTCTTGTAATTCAGGAATATAATGCTGCATTTTGGCGTCGAGGGGTGGGCAGCTAAGCTGCTCGGCACTAAACCAGTCAGCGGCCCGAGTATCGTCAGGGAGCGTAAAATCCAGGCTAGTAAGCTCTGCCTCGTAGCAAATCCAAAGTAGGTGACAATCATGGCGGGTGCTGTATAGTGGCCACACAAAGCTTGGTTGTGTGGCAATGTGCTGAACTTCTGTGTCCAACTCCTCGAAGATTTCGCGCCGTAGCCCGGCTTCGATGCACTCGCCATGGTCTAAGCCGCCACCTGGCAGGTCGTAATCGCTGACACCTTCTTTGACCATTAGGATGTCTCCCTTTTGATTACGAATCAGTGCTTTGATAGACACCCGGTATATAGTAGAAGGGAATATTGACATACACTTAGTATAGCGCACTGGCTTGAATGTCATTAGTGTGTGATTTATGCTGGGTTTGTCCGTAGTTAGTGTACGAGTCCAGGGAGGCCACGTGCCCTCGCAAATTGAAATTGTTTCGGTCAACGTTGGGCAGCCACAACCCCTGCCTGATCTTCGTGACCCCCACAGGCGATCGAGTATCAACAAGACGCCGGTTGGCAAGGACATCCTGTTTCTTGGCCGTGATGGCCTGGAGGGAGATATGCAGGTTGATACTCGTTTGAAGGCTGATGGCACTCAGCTGCATGGTGGCGAGAAGAAGGCTGTGTACGCGTACCCATTTGAGCACTATCGGGTATGGGAGCGGGAATGGGGTCGTGAGTTTGCGTCCCCCTGGTTACCGGCGTTTGGTGAGAACATCACTATTCGTGGTATCGATGAAGACCAGGTCCATATCGGTGACATCTGGGAGTGGGGTACTGCCAAACTCCAGGTGAGTACACCCCGCCAACCATGTCGAACGCTCACACTCCACCTGGGTGGTAGTGTTCGGGATGACATGTGGGATAGCGGTATGTGTGGGTGGTACTTGCGAGTGCTTCAGCCAGGGTTGGTGCCTACAACCGGAGTGATTCGGGTAGTGGAGGTTGCTACTGGCGAACACACGGTGGCCGAGACATTTTCGGCCAAGCGCAGCAAGAATCGGTAAGTTTGGTGCGGGGTGGGCTCAATGGCTCACCTCGCACCGGGAGTTTTACTTCTAATCTGTTATTATAGAAACTATGCAAAAAGCCAGCACCATAGCAGTTCTGGGGCCAGCCGGTACATATAGTACTGAGGCAGCCACGCGGTACGATTCTAAACTTCAGCAACGGCTCTGCAGTAGTATCACCGATGTGTTAACCATGGTCGTTGCTGGCGAGTGCTCAGAGGGCATAGTGCCATACGAGAATTCCATACAAGGTATTGTGACTGAGACGCTCGACGGGCTGTATGCCAAACGACTCGTGGTGCATGACGAAGTTTTGCTCGATGTGCATCATAGCCTGTATGCCACTAAAAATGCGGGCGAGCCTCATGCTATCAGAAGGATTTATTCACACCCACAGGCGCTTGCCCAGTGCCGTAATTATGTTACTCGGCATTATCCAGTTGCCGAGCTGGTAGTGATGCCGAGTACAGCTGCTGGTATAAAGCACTTGCTGAACCATGGTAGTCCAGATGAGATGGCGATCGGGCCTTCGTTTGCCGCCGTGCATTATGGCTTGGAGCTTATCGACCAGAATATAGAGGACGAGAAGGCCAACCAAACGCGGTTTTTCGTATGTTCTCGGCAGCATCAGCCGGCTAGTACGCTGGACTTTAGTATGATTGCCTTGGTGCCCGAGTCGGACAGTGCTGGGTTGCTCTACTCCATACTAGGTATAATCGCCAAGCAGGGCATTAACCTAACGCAAATAGAATCAAGGCCACAACGCACGCACTTGGGCTCGTATATGTTTTACCTACGGCTTGATGTGCCGGCTAGTGACGAGCGTATACCAGGGCTCGCCGAAGAGCTCAAGAGTTTACGGGTGAACTTGGTTAAGATGAGTCGTTAGCAGTAGCTGGTACGGCATTCCTCAATCTTGTAATAATTCGTTTCCCAGCCGATAATATCCTTGTACGCAAACCGGCGAACAAGCACCCAAGAGAGGTAAGACTATGGCTGCAATGAAGCCGCTTGCAGTGCGCATGTGTCGCCGACCCTGCTACCGCGGGCTGTTAAAGGTTCCAACAGCCTGCTGCTGCAAGCATCACATTAAGAAAGGTTCATGGTGTGGTGATTGTGAGGCAGAGATCCTCGAGCAGATCGATCGGTTCTTCGACACCTGGGACGGGTTCCCATGCTAGGCGGAGGTCGAGTAGTTGTCGTTGCGGTAGTGTGGTGTCTAAGTGCAGCAAAATGCACCTCTCCCACACTTGTGGCTCTTCGAAAGAAGGGCCTATTTTTCGTTATGGTAGAATGTGTTGTATGAGTAATAACTCTCGAACTTATGCCTTTGATTTTGATGGTGTGATTGCTCACTATAATGGCTTTAAGGGCCACGATCATTTTGGTAAACCAATTCTGGCCACGGTAGAAGCGATCCGCACGCTCAAGAACCGTGGCCATAAGATCTTGATATACAGCACTCGCACAAACGAATCACTGAAAAACTACTGTGAAACGCATGACATCCCTGTAGATTACTATAACGAGAACCCGGAGGTAGACACTGGCAGCCCTAAGCCAGTGGCATACTTATACATTGACGATCGTGCGGTTCGCTACGTCGGTCAATCGACCGAAGCACTTTTAGATGAAATTGATTCTTTCGAAGTCTATTGGAAGCAACCAGAGGCTGGTCGGTAGCGTTGACTGCCAAGCTTAAGTTTGGTACAATCTCTCGGTAATAATAAATTCACACACCGATACAAGTAATCCTGTCGCGTTTGCAATATAAGTTTGAAAGCGCGATCACGTCGGTGCCAGGTATAAGGAGAACATATGCCCACAAAATCATCCCCCAAGGCTACCAAACCAACCGCTAACGACCCGATTCTAGCCGAACTACTCCAGGCCGGTGCTCACTTTGGCCACCGCACGAGTCGGTGGAACCCTAAAATGAGCCAATACATATTTGGCGCCCGTGGCGGCGTACACATAATTGACCTAACCAAAACAGCGGAGGGCCTTAGGCGTGCTACCGACTTTGTGGCCAAGATCACTCAGGAAGGTGGCGAGGTGTTGTTTGTGGGCACTAAGCGCCAGGCCAAAGCAATAATCGAAAGCACGGCTAAGGACGCTGGCATGCCCTACGTAACCCAGCGTTGGCTCGGTGGTATGCTTACTAACCATGAGACCATTAATACTCGCATACAGCGCCTAAAGCGCTTAGAGGCTCAGCAGACCGACGGTAGCTTAGACTCACTTACTAAAAAAGAGCGCCTCGACATTACCAACGAGATTGAGCGGCTCAACAAGATCTTTGGCGGGATTCGTGAAATGCGTGGCTTACCAAAGGCTATATTTGTAGTCGACATGCCGCGCGAAGAGATTGCTATGAAGGAAGCTCGCACCCTGGGAATTCCAGTAATTGCCATGACTGATACTAATGCTGACCCTGACAAAGCTGATTACGTGATTCCAGCTAACGACGACGCTCTGCGAGCCGTTGCGCTAATTGCCGGTAAGATTGCTGAAGCGGCTAAGTCTGGCGCAGCGCTCTACAATGCTAAGACTGCCGAAAATAAGGTTGATACAGAAGCTAACGCTATGGAGGAATCAGATGCCAATTAGTATAGAAGATATAAAATCACTTCGCCAAATGACTGGTGCTGGCATGATGGATGCCAAGAAGGTGCTCGAAGAAGCCAATGGCAACATGGACAAAGCGATAGAACTTATGCGTGTTAAGGGTATGGCCAAAGCCGAAAAAAAAGCCGACCGTGCTACCGAAAACGGCGTGATTGAATCGTACGTGCATGGCGGTAAGATCGGTGTGCTTGTGGAAGTGGCTTGTGAGACTGACTTTGTGGCTCGCACTGATGAGTTTAAAACTTTTGTGCACGATGTGGCTATTCACATAGCAGCTGCCAACCCACAGTATCTAGACCGCGCAGCGGTGCCAGCCGAGGTAAGTGCCAAAGAGTCTAAGGTGCTTGAAGCCGAAGTAGCTGCAAGTGGTAAGCCGGCCGAGCATAGCGCCAAGATCGTAGAAGGCAAAATGAACAAGTTTTATGCTAGCATTTGCTTGCTCGAACAACCGTTTGTAAAGGACCCAGATAGCACCATTGAGATGCTCCTTAAACAGCTAATTGGTAAACTGGGTGAAAACATTAGTATTCGCCGTTTTGAACGTATGGAGCTGGGCGCGTAACCAATAACTAGTTGGCACACAGCGCTGTGCTATAATTGGGGGTAATATGATAGATCAGATCCTAGGCTCCGTAGAGGAGAAAATGAAGAAAAGCCTGCATTACTTCGAGGAGGAACTTGGCCAGATTCGCGGTGGCCGGGCCCAAGTAGGCTTGGTAGATACACTCAAGGTAGAGGTATATGGACAGGAAATGGTGCTTAAGCAGCTGGCGACCGTATCCACACCCGACGCTCGCACTATAATGATTCAGCCATGGGATAAAACCACCATGCCAAGTATAGAAAAGGCAATTCGCGAGAATCAAAGCCTGGGTCTTAACCCATCTAACGACGGCAACGTAATCCGACTTAATGTGCCTGCCCTGACCGAAGAGCGTCGTACGGAGCTTGCTAAGTCGCTTAATTCTAAGCTCGAGGAGTGCAATGTATCACTGCGTAGTGCTCGCCATGAGGGCATGGATGACGCTAAGAAGCGCAAGAATACCAAAGAAATTACCGAAGACGACCTATACGCTGTCGAGCAACGGCTCAATAAGCTCATCGAAAAGTATCAATCAGCTGCCCAGACAATCCTAGAGGCCAAGCAAAAAGAAATAATGGTGGTGTAGACCTGTATGGAGACTCCCATGCACGAGCATCTACCGAAACATATAGCATTTATACCCGATGGTAACCGTCGTTGGGCCAAACAACAGGGTTTATCGAGTCTCGAAGGCCATAAAAAGGGCGGAGACGTCGCTAAGCTGATCTCGCGCGCGGTGTTCAAGGCTGGAATCCCCGTGATGTCGATCTATGGCTTTTCGACCGAGAACTGGAACCGCACAAGTGATGAAGTTCAATACCTTATGGAGCTATACTTACGCCTGGCGGGGCTAGAGCTTAAAGACGCTATGGCTGACAATATTAAGATTATAGTGTCCGGTTCTCGTGATCGACTTAGCGCGAAGTTAAGCGCCAGTCTCGACAAAATTCAAGATAAAACCCAGAATAACACTGGTGGCACGGTCAACATCTGCCTAAACTATGGCGGCCAAGAAGAAATAGTGCAAGCGGTGCGCAGTATAGTGGCTGAAGGCGTAGAGGCTGACATTATAAACGAGCAAACTATTAAGCGTCACTTGTATACAGCCGACCTGCCACCAGTCGATATGGTAGTGCGAACTTCGGGCGAGCAGCGGCTAAGTAACTTCTTACTATGGGATAGTGCCTACGCCGAACTCATGTTTGTGCCCGAAAAGTGGCCCGAATTTGACGAGTCAGCCCTGGACCGATTGCTTAGTGAGTATGCTCAGCGTCAGCGAAGGTTTGGTGCCTAGTGATCATTACGATCATACTAGTAGTACTGCTGTTTTCATTCTTAATTATCGCTCATGAGTTTGGTCATTTTATCACCGCCCGTCGCAATGGCGTACAGGTAGATGAGTTCGGCATCGGTTTTCCACCAAGGCTATGGGGTGTGCAGAAGGGTAAGACGCTCTACAGTATAAACGCGCTGCCACTAGGGGGCTTTGTACGACTCAAGGGGGAACAGGGCGAATCGCGAGCGAGCGATAGCTTCGCTACTCAGGGAACATGGGTTAAGACCAAGATCCTGCTGGCAGGTGTAACCATGAATCTACTCATTGCTTACGTAATTATCACGGGATTGCTTGTGGTCGGTGCCCCGCCGGTGTTTACCAACTCACTCCCGAGCATTGGGCCCATAAAACCATCGACTGGCAGTACGAGCCTGATGGTGGTGGAGGTGCAAAAGGGTAGCTTAGCCGAACGCAATAATATACAAACAGGCAACCGAATCATAAGTATAGATGGCCAAACAGTGAGCTCGCCCGAACAGTTACGTGGGCGCATTAATGCTATGGCTGGTAAGCAGGCAGCTATTGTGCTCAAACAAGGTGATACTCCTAAGAGGCTGGTGATTGTTCTGCCGGCAAAGGATAGTACTAAAGCCCTCCTTGGCGTGTCGACGGTGCCTGAGACTCTTCAGCGTTACCCATGGTACTACGCGCCACTTGTAGCAGTAGGAGTAATCCTACAGATGATCTGGATGACGCTGGCGGCCTTCGGCGGTCTTATAATTGGCATATTTACCAAGGCCGAGGTGTCACAAACAGTAACTGGCCCTATTGGTATTACCGTGGTATTTAGTCAGGTATTTCGTTATGGACTTGGTTATGTCTTGGGACTCGTGGCTTCGATTTCGCTTTCCTTAGCCATTATTAACGCTCTGCCGTTGCCAGCTCTCGATGGCGGTCGGCTTCTGATTGTGCTCATGCAACGAGCCGGCGTAAAGGTTACGGACAAGGTCGAGACCTTAGTCCATGCAGTCGGCTTCGTAGCACTCATTGCACTTATGATTGCCGTATCGGTAGCCGATATTATGCGCCTGCGCTAAGCGTGGACTATTCAACTTGCATTTAACAAAAACCACCAGCTTTTTGCCTTGCCCGTACTAGCTCTCGCTTGGTACACTGGAAGTAATGGCAATTTTTAGCAACCTCCTTGGCAAGTTCTCGCATGATATTGGTATCGATTTGGGTACTGCTAATACCCTCGTATACGTGCGCGGTAAGGGCATCATGATTAATGAACCTTCGGTAGTGGCTATTAATACCAAGACTAAGCAAATTCTGGCGATTGGTGACGAGGCTAAGCGTATGGTGGGTAAAACTCCAGCTAACATTGTGGCTTCAAGGCCACTGGTCGACGGGGTGGTAAGTGATTTTGAGATCACCGAGCAGATGCTCAAGTATTTTATAGAGAAGGTGCACAAGGAAAGCTTCGCACTTTTCCCGAGGCCACGTGTGGTGGTGGGAATACCTTCGGGTGTTACGGAGGTAGAAAAGCGTGCCGTAGAGGACGCCGCTACCAACGCTGGTGCACGCCAGGCGTTCTTAATTGAAGAGCCTATGGCAGCCGCAATTGGCTCGGGGCTACCCATTCACGAGGCGGCTGGTAGTATGATCGTAGACATTGGTGGTGGCACCAGTGAGGTGGCAGTCATCAGCCTAGGTGGCATTGTGGCCTCGCGCTCTATTCGGATCGCCGGTGATGAGCTGACTGAAGATGTTATTAGCTTTGCCAAGGAAGAATTTAGTCTGCAAGTTGGAGAGCGTACTGCAGAGCGCATTAAAATTAGTATCGGCTCGGCTGGCAAAACCTCCGAGAGTTTGGAGGCGCCAATCCGTGGCCGCGACATAGTAACCGGGTTGCCTAAGGAAGTAGTTATCACCTCTGACCAGGCGCGGGCTGCTCTTGCTAAAAGTGTGAGGGCGATTGTGGATGCAGTAAAGCAGACAATCGAGGAAACTCCACCGGAGCTCCTCGCCGACATAATGGACAAAGGCATTTACTTGGCAGGTGGCGGTGCGCTTCTGCGTGGTTTGGATACACTCCTAACCCAGCAGACCAAAATGCCCGTGCATATTGCCGATGACCCGCTTACCTCCGTAGTGCGGGGGACAGGGCTGGTTCTAGAAGACCTCGATGAATTAAGAGACGTATTGGTCTCAACTCAATATGAAAAAGCGCCGCGCTAATTCGCCCGCCGTGCAAAATCGACTCAAGCAAGCGGTATTTGCTGTACTAGGTGTGGCACTGATCCTCACCTTGCTCAATAGTATTGGCTTTTTACGCCCCCTGCAGGCGGTAACCGACCAGTTGTTTTTGCCTATCCGCAAGCTTACTAATGGCGTAGCGCGTAGTGTGGGGCAGCAGGTTGAGACTTTGACTTCGCTTGGTGCGCTCACGCGTCAGAACAGTGCACTCGAAACCCAAGTGCAGGACCTCAAGAAGCAGCTTGCCAACATGCGCGAGGTTAGCCACGAGAATGACCTATTGCGTGCTCAATTAGGCTTTAATTCACGGCAGTCACTGGTGCTCGCGCCCGCTCGTGTGGTTGGTTATGCGCCCGATAACATTCGTAAGTCGCTTAGCATTGATGTGGGCAAAACCAGCGGAATTAGCAAGGGTATGGCAGTGGTGTCTAATGGAGCTTTGGTAGGCACTGTCGACGAAGTCCGAGACTTTAGTGCGCGGGTATTTTTGCTCAGCGATGTTGACTTTCGGGTTCGAGCGCTTGGCCAAGATGGTCGGGCTAATGGCATCGTGGCGGGTCAAATCGGTACGGGCTATAGTATGGATAAAATTGCTCAGGGCGAAAAAATAACCAAGGGTGAAACCGTGATCACTGCTGGCTCTGACATAATTCCAAAGGGAATCATTATTGGTACGGTAGAGTCGATTGATAACTCGGATGATGCTGTTTTCCAGGTAGCTAATATTCGTCCAGCCATAGACCTTACGAAACTCGAACTTGTTTTTGTGGTGAAGGGGCAAAAGTAGTGCGGACGCGTTGGCTCGCGCTAACAAGCTTTGGGGTGGTATTACTACAGCTCAGCTGGCCAGCTCATAGTGGCATGCTCTGGGTGGTGCCAAATTTCTTTCTCGTATTCCTTGTGTTGGCGAGTACATCCATTGATACTACTCGTTTGTTGTGGATGGCTTTGGGCGGCGGGTTATTGCTTGATATATCTTCGGTCCAGCAGTTTGGACTGAACATGGCTTTTTACATCTTGGCGGTTTTAGTACTCAAGGTTGTGTGGCAAATGGATCAACGTAATGTAGTGCTTGCCACGTTGGTGCTGGCTGCATTGCTGTTGAGTATGTGCTATGCGTTGGTTGCTCACCTAGCATTTTTATCTGCGACGTATATACCACAGTGGGGTCCCATGCTTGCTCGAATCACGGTAGAAAGCATACTTAATTGCTGCACGGTAGCGGCTATAGTGACCGTGATGCACTTGCGCCAACGTGGTATTATTAGTAGTTGAAACGGTTGTGTAAGCGAGAGGGGATGATAAGCTCAGAATGAACATATTTGGCGACTTTTATAGTCGTGCCTACAGCTTTAAACGCTCCAAGCGTGAGCAATTAGTCGCCGAAAGCGAGGACTGGTCGGCGGCAGCACTGAGTGGGAGTGAACAGGCCGGTAAGCTCGAGCAGCCCTTAGGGAGCAATGTGGTTCGGCTATTTTTGCTAGTGTCGGTAATTGTGGCTACCGTACTGCTTGGCCAGTTATTCTATTTGCAGATTACCAAGGGCCAGCAGAATCTGGTCCTGGCAAACGGGAATCGTATTCGCCAGACAACTATTCATGCTCCTCGCGGGGCAATTTACGATCGCAATAAACAAGTGCTGGCTCGTAATTTGGCAAGCTTTGATTTGGTGGTCAACCCAGCTCAGGTGCCCAAGGATAAAGCAGCTCGCAACGAGGTTTACAGCCAAGTGGGAGCACTCATTAAACAATCGCCCGATGACATACGTGCCAAGGCCGAAGCCAAAGGTAAATACTTCCCTCAGAACATACTTATTCTGCCAAACGTCGACCGTGATACGGCGCTAAATATAGAAGAAAAGAGTCGTCAGATCACTGGTTTTAGTGTCGACATTAATCCGGCCCGCGAGTATCTCGATGGCGGGGCGTTCTCGCACTTCTTAGGCTATACAGGGCGTATATCGGCCGAAGAATGGCAAAAAAATGTAGGCTATCAACCCACGGACTACATTGGTAAAACGGGCTTAGAGCAGGCATACGAGGCCGATCTACGTGGCCAGGATGGTCGTCAGCAGCTTGAGGTGGATGTGGGCGGTCGGCAGATTCGAGAGCTGGCCAGTACGCCAGCCAAGGCTGGTAACAGCCTGGTACTGGCAGTTGATAATGGCTTAGAGCAAAAAATGCAGCAGGAGCTCAAGGCCGGCGTAGAACGAGCCGGTGCTAGTCGGGGCACTATAGTTGCTATGGATCCTAACAATGGCCAAATATTGGGTGCGGTTAATTGGCCGACCTACGACAATAATCTCTTTGCCAAGGGGATTAGTCAGGCAGATTACCAGAAGCTTTTAAATGACCCCGGCAATCCCTTATTCAACAAGGCTGTAGGTGGCCGTTACCCCATTGGATCGACCATTAAGCCGTTTATCTCATTAGCAGCACTCGAAGAACAGATCATAACTGCTTCTACCACAGTAAACGACAGGGGAAAAATTGAAGTGCCAAATAAATTCAATCCCTCGATCGTATATACCTTTAATGGCTGGAATGCCAATGGGTTAGGGGTTGTCAATGTGGTGCGAGCTATCGAGCAGAGCTCGGACGTGTTTTACTACATAGTCGGTGGTGGATTCGAGAACTTTCGCGGTCTCGGGGTAGATAAACTTCTAAGCTGGTATAAAAAATTTGGTTTTGGTTCTAAAACAGGCATTGATCTCAAGAACGAATCAGCCGGCTACTTACCGAACCCGAGTGATAAAAAAGCGCAAACTGGCGAGGCCTGGTATGTGGGTGATACGTACAATATCTCCATTGGCCAGGGAAATTTGCAAGCCACGCCCCTTCAACTAGTCACTGCCACGGCTGCGGTGGCCAATGGCGGCACGCTCTACAAACCTCTCCTGGCTAAAGCGGTGGTCGACAGTAAGGGTAAGACGGTGCGAGATATTAAGCCCGAGGTAGCAGCAGCCAACTTCTTGGATCCAAAGAACGTTGCACTCGTGCAGCAGGGTATGAAGCAGGTAGTGCTGCAGGGGACGGCGTGTTGCCGGATTAAGTCCGAGGTGCCAGTAAGTGTGGCGGGTAAGACTGGTACAGCCGAGACCTCTTCGGCGGGACTGGATGGTAGGAATGCCCGCACCAAGCCCCATGCTTGGTTTACCGCCTATGCGCCAGCCGAGAATCCACAGATAGCCATGGTGGTACTCGTAGAGAACTCAGGTGAGGGTGCCGAGTGGGCAGCCCCAATCGCTCGAGAAGTGCTCAAATGGTATTTTAATGGTCGACAATAGCCAGCAATAAGCTCTATCTTGGGACAAGTTATTGACAGGAATTGACAGCCATGCGAGAATAAAAACAAACGCTCGATCCATGCAGATGATTTGGAATGACGTTTTGGTAGGCTACTTAGCACAAGACGAGATACCAACAGAGGGCAAAAGGACAAATGAGGTCCTTTTATTTTTTGAGAACACACGAACGCTTCGAGCGATGTAACTAATACTAAGGTAAGGGTACGATTAACTATGAACAAAAAACGGGAGTTTTACTTAACAGAAGACGGCGTCCGCAAGTTGCAAGAAGAACTTGCCGAGCTTACTTCGAGTGGCCGTAAAGAGATTGCTAAGGCACTTAAGGATGCCAAAGAGCTTGGTGATTTGAGCGAAAACGCTGGCTGGGATGATGCTAAGGAACGCCAGGTATTCATCGAGGGCCGTATAGCTGAGATCGAATCGATCCTCAAGCAAGCTAAGATTATCAAGAAAAGCACGGGTGGCAAGGTGGACGTTGGTTCGACCGTGCATGTTGAGCTCGAGAGTGGTAAACAGGAGTTTCGAATTGTAGGTTCGACCGAGGCCGATCCATCTAAGGGGCTCATTTCGAACGAATCACCTATTGGTCAGGCGCTTCTCGGTCGCTCCAAGGGCGAAGAAGTTGAGATCGAAGTACCAGCTGGCACTATGACCTACAAGATTATCGACGTAAAATAGCTAACTTTGCGGCTTCGCTCTATCTAAATAGGGCAAAGAACGTATAATATACTCATGACAGCACAACATGACGATCCGAATGCGGAAAAATTAAAAAAAATCCAGGCTCTTAAAGATGAAGGAATAGAGGTATATCCTTATAGCTTCGATGTGTCAGATAAGATTGCTGATATTCAAGCGGAATTTGAGACCACCCTACAAGCTGAAGACAAGACAGACCGCCATGTTGCGATCGCTGGGCGTATTATGCTTAAGCGCGGTATGGGTGGCGTGCTTTTTGCAGACATCGCTGACGAAGACGGCCGTGTTCAGCTTTTCTTCCAGAAGAATCAGCTCGGTGAGAGTTTTGAACTGGCCAAGAACATCGATCTGGGGGACATAGTTGGCGTTAAGGGCTTTGTGTTTAAAACAAAGCTAGGTGAACTCTCCGTTTGGGTAGAAGACGTTACTATTTTGGCCAAGTCTTTAACGGGTATTGCCGATAAATACCACGGACTTAAGGATGTAGAGTTGCGTTATCGCAATCGAAGCCTGGATATGGTTATGAACCCCGAGAGTCGCGCTGTACTAAAAAAGCGATTCTTAATGACCCAGGCGGTGCGCGAGTTTATGATCGGGCAGGGTTACTTAGAGGTAGAAACACCAATTACGCAAGTGGTTTACGGTGGGGCAGCGGCCAAGCCGTTTGTTACGCATCACCACAAGCTCGATATGGATATGTATCTACGAGTGGCGCCAGAACAGAACCTTAAAAAGCTTTTGGCCGGCGGCATGGAGGCGGTGTATGAAATCGGAAAGAACTTTAGAAACGAAAACACCGACCGGACACACAACCCCGAGTTCACTATGCTCGAGGCTTATCGCGCATACGTGGACTATACGAGCATGATAGAGCTGCTCGAGGGTTTGGTGGAGCATGTATGCATGAAGCTATTCGGTTCACTCAAGGTAACTTCTGGCGGGCAAGTACTCGACTTTACTCGGCCATGGAAGCAAATTAGCGTCAAAGATGCTCTAAAAGAGTTGGCAAACCTAGATGTAGATGCGCTCAGCGACGACGAGCTCTTTGGCATGGTCGAAAAGCTCGACAAAGAATTCCATAGCAAAACCCGCGGAGAAGCGATACTGATACTATTCGAAGAGCACTGCGAGGAGAAGCTCGTGCAGCCCACGCATGTGATTGATTACCCCAAGGAGTCTACGCCGTTTAGCAAAAAGAACCGCAAAGATCCCGAGCTAATAGAGCGATTTGAGAGTTTTGTATTGGGTCGGGAGCTGGCTAATGCCTACTCAGAGCTTAATGACCCTGTTTTGCAACGTAAACTACTAGAGGATCAGGTAGCATTGGCCGACAAAGGTGCCGAAGAGATCTGGGGGCAAGTAGACGAAGAGTTCTTGGCTGCCATGGAGTTAGGTATGCCGCCGGCTGGGGGCATTGGTATTGGGCTTGATCGTTTGGCCATGACCCTACTTAACCAAGATAGTATTCGCGATATTATCTACTTCCCAACTATGAAGCCTCGGGATTAGCCTGCTTCTAGCGCCTCGTCTTCTCGAAGTTAATGGCGTATAATGAGGGTATATGTTAGATATCAAATACATTCGTGAGCACCCGGAAGCAGTGGCTCAAAACGCTGAGAACAAAGGCTATACTGTAGACGTAGCACGTATCCTTGAGCTTGATAATGAGCGGCGTAAGCTGATCGCTCAAAGTGAAGACCTTCGCGCGAAAAGAAACGAACTCTCCAAGGGTGGTACTCCTTCGTCAGAGGAAATCACAGCAGGGAAAGAGTTAAGAGAGCGCCTTGCAGAGATCGAACAGCAGCTTGCCAAGGTAGAGGCAGAACTGACTCAGCAACTCCGTACTGTGCCCAATATGGCGCTCCCTAGTGTTCCCATTGGTGCATCGGAGGACGACAATGTAGTGGTTAAAACGATCGGCACAGTACCGCAACTTAGCTTCCAGCCAAAGAGCGATGCCGAGCTTGGTGTAGAGCGTAATCTGATTGATAAAGACCGCGCTGCCAAAGTAGCGGGTGCTCGCTTCGCGTACCTTAAGGGTGAGATTGTGCGTTTGCAATTTGCGATTATCCAAATGACCTTCGATATACTTGCCGATACGGAGCTCATAGCCCGCCTTATAGCCGAAAACGGTCTCTCACTTAAGCCTACGCCATTTATACCCGTACTGCCGCCTGCCCTCGTGCGGACTGAGCCCTATCAGGCCTCTGGCCGATTAGACGCGCAGGATGTCACCTATAAGCTGGCAGATGACGAGCTATGGCTTAACGCCAGTGCTGAACACAGCCTGTGCACCATGTACATGGGTGAAACGTTCGAAGAAGCACAGTTGCCATTGCGTATGGTTGGGTATTCTACCAGTTTTCGTCGTGAGGCTGGCAGCTACGGGAAAGATACCGAGGGCATCTTCAGAATGCATCAGTTTGACAAGCTAGAAATGGAAGTATTCTCGACCCCAGAAACTGGCTTAGACGAACACAGGCTACTAGTGGCCCTTCAGGAGCACTTAGTACAACAGCTCGAACTACCTTACCAGCTCTTGCAAAAGTGCACGGCAGACATTGGAAAGCCAAATGCGCAGGGCATGGATATTAACACTTGGATGCCAGCGCAGGGTGAGTACCGAGAGACACACACGGCTGACTATATGACGGATTACCAGGCCCGGAGCCTGAGTACCAAGGTCAAGACCGCAGCTGGAAGCGAATACGTTCATACCAACGATGCCACAGCCTTTGCACTCGGCAGAATTCTAAAGGCCCTTATAGAAAACCACCAGCAGGCAGATGGTGGAATTCGAATTCCAAAGGCTTTGGTGAACTATTATGGAGGAGAAACACTATGATCAAAGTACATATTACTGGCCGCAAGTATGAGATCGATGAGGAGTTAACGCGCTATACGCGCAAGCGTCTCGGTGGGCTCGATAAGTATTTACCACGTAAGCACAAGGCGCAAAGTATGCATGTCGAGATATTCCGCGATCCTTCGGGCAAGGAGGACAATCGTTACAAAGTGTCGGCCAAACTCCACTTGCCAGATCACGAAATCGTCGCCGATACTGCTACTATGAATCCGCACGCGGCAGTCGACATCGTGCGCGAAAAGCTCAAACTCCAAATCAGGAAGTACAAAGAAAAGCATGCCACACGTCGCTTTCGCATTAAAGAGCTCTTTAACCGGGCAAGTCGCGAAGACCGCAAACTGGCCAAGGACACAAGTAGGTCTTCTGGACGAGAGCGCGAGCTCGATTAAGGCGTACACCATGTATAATCGTAAGGTAGTAAAGGGGCTAGTTTAGTGCCAATTTTAAAGAAAATCTTTGGGGATCCTAATGCACGCGAAGTTAGTCGCGTACGCTCGGTCGTGGAGCGAATTAATAAGCACACCGAGGCAACCGCTAAGTTGTCCGATAAGGACCTGCAGGCTAAAACAGCGGGATTCAAGGCTCAGCTCGATGCTGGTAAGTCACTCGATGATATTTTGCCTGAAGCTTTTGCGGTGGTTCGTGAGGCGTCGAGCAGGGTGCTTGGTATGCGTCACTTCGACGTCCAGCTTATGGGCGGCGTGGTACTGCATGAGGGTAAGATTGCGGAGATGCGTACCGGCGAGGGTAAGACTTTAGTAGCAACTGCTCCCGCCTACCTCAATGCCCTCTCGGGTAAGGGCGCGCATGTAATAACCGTAAACGACTACCTAGCTCAGCTGCACGCTGGCTGGATGGGCAAGGTCTACCATTTTCTCGGCCTTTCAACTGGCGTGATCATTCACGACAAGGCTCTGCTCTACGATCCCGAACACAATGATATGAGTCATGATGACAGTCGTTTGGCTCACCTGCGACCGGTCAACCGCCAGGAGGCTTACCGAGCCGACATTACCTATGGTACTAATAATGAGTTTGGTTTTGACTACTTGCGTGACAACATGGTGCAAGACTTAGGCCAAATGGTACAGCGCGAACTTAATTTTGCAATTGTGGACGAAGTAGACTCTATATTGATCGACGAGGCTCGCACGCCGCTTATCATTTCCGCGCCAGCCGCCAAGTCGACTGAGCGCTACTACACTTTTGCTAAAATCGCCAAAAGCCTCAAAGAGGGCGAACACTATACACTTGATGAGAAACAAAAGACGGCTAGCCTTACCGATGAAGGCATAGCTGCAATCGAGAAAGCTCTGGGGGTAGAGAATATATATGAGGCCGGCCGGATCGAAGACGTTCACCTTATCGAGCAGAGCCTGAAGGCCGTGGCGTTATTTAAGCGTGATCGAGACTACGTGGTTACATCAGAAGGTGAAATCGTGATTGTGGATGAGTTTACTGGTCGACTCATGCCGGGCCGTCGTTGGAGTGAGGGCTTGCATCAGTCGGTGGAGGCCAAAGAAGGTCTCGAAATCCAGCAGGAATCTCAAACCTTGGCCACTGTTACCTTCCAGAACTTGTTCCGACTCTATGCCAAGCTGGCCGGTATGACCGGTACGGCAGCTACTGAGGCCGAGGAGTTTTCTAAGATATATAAGCTCGAAGTAACTACAATCCCGACTCACCGGCCCATGATTCGTAAAGATGCGCCGGATAGAATTTACAAGACCGAGCAAGCTAAGTTTGACGCCGTTGTAGCAGATGTAGCCGAGCGCCACGCCAAGGGTCAACCAGTTCTCCTGGGTACGGTAAGCATTGAAAAGAACGAGCGGCTAAGCACTATGCTCAGCAAAGCCAAGATTCCGCACGAAGTGCTCAATGCCAAGAATAACGAAGCCGAGGCCGGCGTAATTGCTCGAGCCGGCCAGCGCGGTGCAGTTACCCTAGCCACCAACATAGCTGGCCGTGGTACCGACATTATGCTTGGAGAAGGTGTGGCTAAGCTGGGTGGTTTGCATGTACTCGGTACCGAGCGCCACGAGTCGCGCCGAATTGATAATCAGCTGCGAGGTCGTGCTGGTCGTCAGGGTGATCCAGGATCGAGTCAGTTCTTTGTGAGCTTAGACGATGACTTAATGCGCATCTTTGGTTCCGAGCGCATTGCTAGTGTAATGAACACCCTGCGCTTACCCGATGATACCCCGATTGAAAACAACATGATTTCACGATCACTCGAATCGGCTCAAAAGAAGGTCGAGGGCCATAATTTTGACATCCGCAAGCACTTAGTAGAGTACGACGATGTTATGAACTCGCACCGCGAAATTATGTATGCTCGCCGTCGTCGAGTGCTCAATAAGCTTGATCAAAAGCAAGAGATTCTCGATATGATCAAGGGCGAGTTCAGTGTGATTGTGGATAGCAATACTGACACCAAAACCGGTGAGATCGACCTTGCCGAAGTCGCTACGAGTGCCGAGCACATACTACCGCTCCCCAAGGATTGGGCTACGACGCTTGAGTCCAGGCTACCACAGGACATCGTAGAGAATCTTATGGGCTACGCGGAGCAGCTCTACGCAAAGCGCGAAAAGGAATTTGGCGCCGAGAGTATGCGTACCCTGGAGCGCTTGGTGAGCTTGCAGATTATAGACACAGCTTGGCTGAATCACTTAGAGACCATGGAGCATCTGCGCGATGGCATCGGTTTGCGCGGCTATGCACAAAAAGACCCCTTGGTAGAATACAAATCCGAAGCATTTCGTATATTCAAACAACTACAGCGCGGTGTCGATAGCGAAGTAGCAACTACAATATTTAAGGTTTCACTAGAGCGTGAACCAGTAGAGTCGCTGCCGGAAACTGCTATAACCACTGGGGCTATTAATGCCCACCAGGGTACTACCATGCTGGAATCTGGCTCAGGTGCCAGTAGTAATAAAGCCGGTAACAGGGCCGAGGGCGGTAATCGTTCGGCACGCCGAGCTGCCGCAAGGGCCGCCAAAAAGAACCGTCGTTAGTTCTTATACACTCAAGCATAAGCTGTTTGACAAAGGCCAAAAATTCCCTCTATACTTAAACATAAGTAGTAAAGGGAAACTAACGTGCATATGAGTAGGCCGGAATTAGGTAGGGGCAGCGAACCACCGCTGTTAACGGATAAGGTAGATGACGAGCTAAAGGGAATACAGGCCGGCCCCCTGAGCCAAGACCCCCCAGCTAGCGGACCTGTGCCTGAGCAAGCTGCCGCTGCTAGACCACGAGTTGGCGAAAGTCCCGACCAATGGCTTGATCGTGTCGCTAAAGAGCAGTCTGAATCGTCCCCCCCGGATAGTGATCCATTTATTCGTACGGCTACTCCGCAGGGACCTGTGGCCCCGACTGGCGAACCAGCCCCTGTAGGCCACGTGGAGCCAGTCACTGCCGAGGGTTTACCTGGAGATGTTCAAGTGGGCCAAGAGCTTATTCAGCATAGTACCGGCCGCCACTTTAAGGTGCAGCGGATTCTTGACGGCAGACAAGGTAAAAAGATCGTCCAGCTTGTGTATGGCGAAGGAGATAGTAAGGAGAAAATAGACAGAAGGCTAGATAAGCTGGCATCACAGCTTGACGAAGACGGTTCGGCCTGGAGCCGTGTGCCTGAACCCGAGCCGACCGCAGGACAGGTGTCCCAGGGGACCGGTAATAGCGGACCAGGGGCGCTAACTCAGCAGTCTACAGAAGTAAGTGCACCGCAGCCTGCGGAATTATATCCTGTCCCACCTGCAACTGAGGCTACTCGTCAGCCAGTTGATCCTCATGTAGTTAGTTCTCAGCCCGAGCAGCCAGATTCCCAGGTGAGCGTCGAGGTGGCACCAGAAGAAGCAATGGTTGCGCATCCTGTAGTAGAAAGCTCACCAATGGTTCAAGACCCTGCCGTGCAAGCCGAGACGGATCAGGTCGATAGTGCAGAAACAGTAGTAGTTAACGGTCGTGAATACCCCAAGGGCTCTATAGTCAGCTATACGTCAAAGAGCGGTAAACAGGCTGATTACTATATTCTCTGCAATACTTTGGGTAATCCTCCGGGTGTTGTTTTGCAAGCAACTAAAGATCAGCACCTTGTATTTGGTCTAGATGCCAATGCAGCAAATGAGAGAATTGGTGCTCCGACCAATGTAGATAATCCCATTCCTCCGGGTGGTCCTCGCGGTACCATTGAGGATGAAAGAAGCGGACCAGATGTGCATGTAAATATTGATGTAGATCAGAATGTTCGTGTAGAAGGGCCAGCTAATCCTGGATCTGCCGAAGATGGCGATGATGGC
The DNA here is from genome assembly GCA_964600985.1 of uncultured Candidatus Saccharibacteria bacterium. GTDB lineage: Bacteria > Patescibacteriota > Saccharimonadia > CAILAD01 > JADZBC01 > CAYPSN01. The sequence goes on along the minus strand of CAZRJR010000001.1, from coordinate 393,513 downwards.
AGGGATGGTCGTGACGGTAGAGATGGTAGAGACGGGCGTGATGGCCGAGATGGGCGCGACGGTAGAGATGGTGATGACGGAGAAGGAGGGGGCGGCGCACCTGGTTCACCAGAGGACGAAGAGGGCGAAGGTGGCAACGAAAATCCACCACCACCTCCGCCACCAGGTGAAGATGAGTCAACTCCCGAGCCAATGCCCGACATTCCTACATCTGCAGCAGGGTTGGAGGACGCCATTCAGCGACTTGCTCGTGCCAAAGACCGCCGAGAATCAATCTTTAGTCGCATTCACAGGGATAGAGATGGCCGTGATGACCAAGCAGAGTTAGAGGCAGCCACAGAAAACCTCAAGCAAGTATTTGCCCAGCATGTAGAAATAGTAGCTCGAGCAGTGAAGTCTCGCACTGACGCAGCGCGTGCAGATATGACCAGGGTGCAAACGGAATACCATACCCGGCTTACGGCCGGCGAAGATCCTAACAGCCCTGAAATGGTTGCCCTGGCGCGCCAATACCGTGATGCCGAAGCCGGTATTGGGCAGCTGGAAACAGACAACACACTCTTGATTGTGCAGGAAATGGCAGCAGCACGCTATAGAGTAGACCAAGCACAATTAGAGATTAAGAAGAGCAAGCCAGGGGGTAGATTTATCGGAAAGTTCCGTGAGTGGTGGACTAAGCATCCCGCCATGAGGGCTGGAATTGGTATTGCACTTACGGCCGGCGCCGCTGCAACTGGTGCATTTGCCCCTCCGCTAGCTCTCGGACTCTTGGGGCTCAAGCGAGGTATTGGTACCGTTGGAACCTATATGGGTGTTGAGGGTGCGGGTAGGACCATTACAGGTAGACGCTCAGAGCGTAAGGATACAAGTGCAACCAACCAAGGACTCTCGGATCTACGAGCTCGTCGGGGCGAAAGTGCAGTCATAGAAGCAAATCGCCTAGCAGCGGAAAGAGCTTCCGCTACTCCTGAAGAAGAGCGTGAGTACGTGGAGCGATTTATTAAAGAGAACTACCAAGACATCCTTATAGAGCCCGACGGATTGCGTGCGGCCCTAAGGAGGGGTGCCGAGGTTTCTCCTGGTGCGGTTGTTGATAAATTGATGGGTAGAAGTCTTGAGCAACTTAAGTCTGATGTGACCTGGACTCGTCGTAGTAAGTACTTGGCCGCTACAGGAGCACTTCTTGTAAACTCAGCCGCGCTCATACACTGGGCTGATTCGTTCAAGAACCCATTTGGAGGTACGGGCAGGGGCGGTGAAGCTGGTACTAAGCTCAACGAAGCCTTCCTGAGGGGCGCAATGGACCAGCAAAAAGCTAGGGGACCAATTAACTGGGAGGCACTAAGGTCGGGAGCAGGCGCTCAGCAACGAGCTGATGCTATGTTTAACAACAGCGCTGCCAAAGACTGGGTTAAGGCAGTCAAGGGACTCCCTGAGGCTAACCAAGAAAAAGCTGCCGAGATGATTGGCTTCCAGAATAGTGCAGGAACACTGAACCCCACAACCCTTAACCAGATAATTGTAAGTAATAGTTAGTAGTAAAGGAGCCCAACCAATGGACAGCGCATCAACCCAAAGCCAACAACAAGCAGACATGTTTACCCGATTATCACTTCAAAACCTCTCGGACGACCAAAAGAGTGAGTTGGCACAACAGCTCGATCAACTAGTAGAAGCCCGCGTAGCGCTGGCAGTTACCGAGAAGCTTAGTGATGAAGTCAATAGTCAGCTCGATAATTTAGTGGATAACGGCACACCAGATCAGGCACTAGAGCTTATAAAGCAACACATTCCCGATTACGATCAAATGGTGGCTAAGATTGCTCAGGATACACTAGATGAATTGGTTAACAATAAAGATGCCGTACTCGCCGAGGTGGATCGCCTTAGGGCAGAGAACTAAGTCATCTTCATAATTAAGTAGACCGTTAATAAGACTATTGACAAACTGTTCAATATATAGTAGTATCTACGTTGTAGTTGTTTCATTGCGAATACAACTTGCAACTTAAAGATTCATATCTTTGAAGCAGGAGGGTAAAAGTTAGTTCGGGCGGTAATCAGTTATAATTACACCCCAGCTGGCTCAAAGCCTGCTTTTTTGTTTTGTAGCTCTACTCAGTGGCTTCTGAGGTGGAACTCTGCATGCGTGACATCTGCCGCCCAGGTTGATCGTATGCAGGCTTCCACCCCAGACATCGAGGTGGAGCTACAGACAAACTAGGGGATTCCTAGCGCTGTAGTGTACCGCCCCGTCTGGGGCCACATACCCGCCCTACAGGGCAAGGAGAGTGCAATGAGTGACGTACCCCCGCAGGCACCGCCTGCAGCCCCTCCGGCAGGGCTCATGCCGTTCGACCCGGACGTCGAGTTCGAAGCTGAACTCATCCGCCGCTACGGCCATGATGGGCGAGATCCTCGCGTTGGGCTCGCCAACGATGTCATCGCTGTCGCCAACGATCACGAGCGCCGACTCGGTCAGCACCAGCAGCGGCTCAACGCTGCTGACCGCTGGGCCGATGGGGTCAACGCTTTCGGCGAGTTCCAGATGGAGATGAACGGGAACACCGCTCGTCACATCGGTCAGCTGAACGACCGTGCTGCTCACCTCGAGGATGAGGTTGGTCGTATCCGGACGTACATCCAGGGCTACAACGGCTGGTTCTCCTGGGCGATCGACGGAGCGTGTGTCGCGATCATCATCGGGCTCACCCTGTTCTACCTGAGCTCGATGAACGTGGCGCTGACCATCGGCAACCTGGGCGTGGCGATCCTGGCCGACGTCGTGCTCATCGTCATCGTCCTGGCGATCACCAGCCACATCCGGCGCCTGGACGACCCTCCGGCTCCGCCGGCTGGGGATGGCAACGGCGCTGCCCAACCGCAGCCCGATCCGGTGGTCCGGCAGGCCAACCCCGTCGCGGCCACCGAGCAGATCCCCGCTGTCCACGTCCAGCAGCACCCTGCGCCCCCGCCGCCCCCGCCCGCGGCGACGCCCCAGGCCAACCCCTGAGGCAACCGAGGAGGAGGGGAAGAGCTTCGGCTCTTCCCCTCGCCTCGAGACACTTTGAGATACCATTCTGCTCCGAAGTTCGCTTCGAAGCAGTTAGTACCCCAAATCCAGTCCCGGCCCAATGCGGCCTCTACACTCCCGAAAGGAGTCGAGATGAGCCGAAACAGGCGACTTCTCCTTGCAGTACCAGTGCTTCTGCTGTTGCTCCTGGCAATCCCCGCTGGGTGCAACGCAGTCGTGGACAACAACCCCAGGTCAACGGGGTGCCAGCAGGCGGTGTTCTCTCCCGAGAGCGCCCCGGCAGGCAGCCACTTCTTCGGTGATGGCAGCGGCAACATGCAGCTGTCCGCCGAGGACATGGCGTCTGCGTTCAAGCAGAGCGCGGCCTGTGATCCCTTCCAGATCTCCGTTCGTGAGATGCAGTGGGGGCTCGAGCCGTTGCCCGACGAGGCAGCCCGGTTCGCTCGCCAGCAGTACTTGGCCAGCGACATGGGTGCTCTCACGGCTGCCAGCCAGCGTGTCAACCAGGTCGTCGACGCGTCGACGTTCACGGTGGACACCAACTGGTCTGGGCAGTACGAGACGCTGTTCGCGGCGGCGACCCAGGATGGATGGCATGCCTACAAGCTCAGCAAGAGCATGGTGCATGAGACCGTCCTGGTCCAGAAGACCGCGGGTAACCGCGTGTTCGTCTGGAAGGTGAAGTGCTTGTGGCAGCCGGTGGCGCGGATCCTGCGGGGTTACCCCGCCGGTCCTCCGCGCGGCACTCTGCCCCCCGGGCAGAAGCCGCCGAAGCCTCCGGTCACCACTCCGCCGCCTCCGGGCACGGGTACGCGGCCTCCGGGTACGCCACCGCCTTCGGTGCCACCCACGAGCCCTCCTGGCTGCCGGCACAACTGCACTCCGCCGCCACCTCCGCCTCCCACCACGAGGCCGAAGTGCACCGACGGTCGTTCCATCTGTGGAACGAACAACTCGGGTCCGGAGCAGCAGAACCCCCAGGACAACGATCCTGGCCAGGTTGCCCACACTCCGGGCTACAACCCGGGTGATGCGGAGAACACCGATGCGGGCCAACATGGCAACGGGGACAACCCGACGCCCAACGGCACCGACAGCGGTGGAGGTGGAGGGAGTTCGCCCAGCGGTTCCGGCAGCGGATCCAACGGCGGATCCGGCGGTAGTGCTGGTACCGGCAACCCGGATCACGACGCCAACCCCAACCCCGACGCCACCGTGCCAGCTGGGGACCCTGGGGGCTGGTAGTCAGTCTCGGCCAAGTGCGCTCACGTGAGACATGAGCGATCAACACACCATAGTCTCGAGCCCCACGTAAGTGGGGCTTTCACTTTATGAAAAGTAAAAAACATGGTGTAACAGTAAATATTCCCGGCAGGTAAGGATTACAATAAGGGTTACCATAACAGGTAAAAACATAAGCAAAAAAGTATTGACACAAGCGCCATATTATGATAATATCATTGAGTAATCGTTCGTTGACAACTCATACCCCATACTTCGAGCAAGGCTTACAGCTGTGTCTTATAGTTCGTAACCAAGTATAAGGAGAAAATGCATGAATGCACTTCGTAAATTCACTGCCGGCCTTTTGTCACTTGCCATATTGGCAATGCCATTTCAGGCTAGCGCAGTAGAGAATGTGCGTATTGAGAGTACTGTGCAAGTAGCAAACGTTACTGCTGGTGATACTCAGTATGCCGATAGTGTCAACGCTAAAGTTGATGAAGTTGTAAAGGTACAAGTTTGGTACCACAACAAAGAAAACCCAGATTCTGGCAAAATTGCCCAAAACCTCAAAGTAAAAATTGCTTTGCCAACTAACCCTGGCAAAAGCCAAGTAGTAACATCTACTGTATCTGCTGACAACAGCAATACTGTAGTTGATACGGCTAATGTAAACCTTTCGCTTGATCAGGCTCGACTAGAGTACATTCCTGGTAGCGCCAAGTGGCGCCACAACAAGGGTACGAATGAGCAGCCAAACTGGGTTACCGAGAATATCGATGACTCCGTTGTAGGTGCGGGCGGTAAAGTTCTAGAGAATGAGAAGCCATGCTTCAACTTCGAAGCAACTGTAACCGTTCTAGCGCGTGTAAAGGCTAACTCAGTAAGTATCGTAAAACAAGTTCGTAAAGCAGGTGAAACCGCCTGGACTACGAGCAATGTTGCGAACCCTGGTGATACGCTAGAGTACATGATAACTGTGAAAAACACAGGTAACACTACTCTCAAGCACGTTATCGTAGGCGATAACCTCCCACCTCACATGACATATGTGAACGGTAGCACGAAGCTTAAGAATATGCTTAATCCCAACGGTGTAGCTATTAAGAGCGATAATGTTACCAAGGGCGGCATCGACATCGGTGATTATGCTCCAGGCTCAGTGGCTTACGTATTGTTCCAAGTTAAGGTTGACTCAAACCTTAACCCAGGATGTACAGACTTCAAGAATGTCGGCGTGGTTCGCCCCGAAGGCATGAATGAGTTTTACAACGTTGCCCTGACCAAGGTTTGTAAAGACACACCAGTAACTCCTCCAGTAACTCCGCCAACTACGTTGCCGGAGACTGGTGCCGAGTTACCTGTTGCAGGCCTAGCCGGTATGGGTGGTATGAGTTACGCAGTAAGTTCTTACCTTAAGAGTAAGAAGGGTGTAAAAGCCGCATTGCGCGACGTTCGAAAGTAAGCTAGCCTTAGCCTCTGGCAAAGCCAGCTTCTACACTAAAAAGACCCAAGGTTGATTCCGAAGGGTCTTTTTAGTTATTCCGCGCAATTGCCCTTTTGGTTAAATGGACCTATTCAGGGTAAAATGAAACTATGAAACAGATTATCGAATCCCTCTCTGATATGCTTGAGTCACTCCGGCAGGCCATGAGCCAAATAGGCGTGGACGCTTCGGAGCGCGAGTTGACAGTACTTGAGGAACGCATGGCCGAGCCCAGTTTCTGGGGCGCTCCTGCCGAGGCCGAACAAATCAGCGCTGAAGCTGCCAGCATGCGAAAGCACATTGCTAGTTGGCGTGAGCTCGAGGCAGATATATCTACCACGCTCGAACTAGCCGAGCTTAGTGACGAGACTCAGGAGGCAGAGTTTAGCTCGCAACATCAAAGACTCAATGAGCGGTTTGATAACCTCATGGTAGAACTTAAGCTAAGTGGCGAGTTTGACGCTGGCCCAGCAGTGGTACAGATTTCTGCTGGTGTAGGTGGCACCGATGCGCAGGATTGGGCCGAGATGCTGCTTAAGATGTACACCCGCTATTGCGAGAAGTCCGGCTGGAAAACCGAGTTAGTAGATGTGTCGTATGGTGAAGAAGCGGGCATAAAGAGCGCTACACTGGAAGTAAATGGTCGCTTTGCTTATGGCAAACTTAAGTGCGAAAAAGGCGTGCACCGGCTGGTGCGCTTAAGCCCATTCAATGCCCAAAACTTACGTCAGACTTCGTTTGCATTGGTAGATGTTATTCCGGAGATCCCGGTCGAGAAGGTCCACATAAGCCCCGATGACTTGCGTATAGACGTGTATCGCTCGGGTGGTCATGGCGGTCAGAGTGTGAATACCACTGATAGTGCAGTGCGCATTACTCATTTGCCAACTGGGATTGTGGTGAGTATTCAAAACGAGCGCTCTCAGCTTAAAAACAAGGAGAAGGCCATGAGTATCTTGGCCTCAAGACTCAGCGAAGTAGCACGCTCTCAGCAGCTTGAAGACATTGCGCAGATTCGGGGCAAGGTAAAGAGTGCAGACTGGGGTGCTCAAATCCGCTCCTACGTATTGCAGCCGTATACGAAGGTAAAAGACCACCGCACCGACTATGAAACCAGTGACGTGAACGGTGTGCTTGCGGGGGAGATAGAGCCGTTTATCGAAGCTTACTTGAGCCATCTAGTAGAAGGGAAGTAGCCAAGTAGGGCTGCTCTTAATCTTTATTCATAAGCCTTTTTAGGCTACAATACACATATATGATTTTGCTCGATCGAGTCTCAGTAATGTACCCAAATAAAACCGTTGCCCTTTCTGGGATCTCTCTTCATATTGCCCCGAAAGAGTTCGTGACCATTGTGGGCTCGAGCGGGGCGGGCAAATCTACACTCATACGGTTGCTTATAAAAGAAGAAGTTCCTACGTCCGGCAAAATCGTGGTAGGTAGCGTGGATTACGACACAATCGATAAGTCCAACATCCCGCACTTGCGCCGTCGCATCGGGGTGGTGTTTCAGGACTTTAAACTGCTACCGAACTTAACGGTATACGAGAATGTAGCCTTTGCACTCGAGGTATCAGGGGTGAAAACGCGCGAGATCAAACGCGCCGTGCCGAAGATTCTACAACTGGTGGGTTTGAGTGAAAAAGCCGGCGACTACCCAAGCGAGATATCTGGTGGAGAAAAGCAGCGTACAGCAATTGCTCGCGCTTTGGTACGCAACCCCAAGATCTTGATTGCCGACGAGCCAACTGGCAATCTTGACCCCAAGAACTCCTGGGATATCATTGAGCTTTTGCTAAAGATTAATAAGTTTGGTACTACCGTGCTTCTAACTACACATAATAAAGAAATCGTAAACGCACTTAAAAAACGCGTGATCACCATTAACCGAGGTAGAGTGGTAAAAGACGAGAAGGTTGGACGGTACGTAGTATGAGACGGCACCAACTTATACAGTATTACTTTGTTAGTTGCTGCGCTGCTCGCGCGCTGTACGCGCATGTACAGCTTGCTGCGCTGCTCGCAACTGCCTCGTACTACAAGTATAAGATAATGCCTAGTAGCGATTCGCAATCTTATCTGTCAATGGTTGGGGTAATGGCATGATTACACTTTGGCGTATCTTTAAAACCGGCTTTCGTAACATTTTCCGTAACGCCTGGCTTAGCACCGCGGCTACAGCGATTATGGTAGTTACCTTGTTGGTGGTTACCTTCTTTGGATTCTCGGCGATATTCGTGCGTAATCAGCTTGCCGAGGTAAAGAGCAAGATTGACTTAAGTTTGTTTATATCAGACGACGCTACTCAGGATAATATTAAGGCCCTCCAGGCACGCCTAATCGCCCATCCAGAGGTAAAGTCGGTAGAATATGTGAGTAAGGATGACGCCCTGAAGCGCTTAGCTTCTAGCAGCAGCGACGGCCAGAAGCTAGCTGAGTCGGCCAAGGAAATTGGTAATCCACTTCCAGCATCTTTTGAGGTGAAGGTAAAGAACTTAGACGCCATCAAGGCTACCAACGTAGCACTTAAGAAGTTGGACGAAGACAAAATAGTTACTGAGTCGAGCTTGGACAAGAACGATCAGAACCGCCAAGGCATTGTAGAGAACATCATAAACATTAGCAATGGTGTGGCCAAAGTTGGGGCAGTGGTAAGCGTGCTGTTCTTGATTATTGCCCTCTTAGTAATCTTTAATACCATTCGAATGGCGATCTTTACCCGTCGAGAAGAGATCGAAATTATGCGCTTAGTGGGTGCAACCAACTGGTTTATTCGCGGGCCGTTTATTGTCGAGGGATCATTGTATGGTGTATTTGGTGGAACCGTGGCGCTCTTGCTGCTTATACCTATCTCACGCGCAGTGGGACCGTTTATTACTCAGCGACTCAATGCTGGCGCGGCGATAGATTACTTTACCAGTCACTTCGGCATTGCGGTGCTGGCTACTTATGGCCTCGGCATAATGATCGGCGCTATAAGTAGTTGGTTCGCGATCTCTCGATACTTAAGACTGAAATAAAGTCTAACTTACTACTTGCTATTGCCGAATTATGCTATAATTAGTGCAAGAAAAATACTTTAGGAGGGTGCTTTTTGAACGTATTAAGCAGAGTAAAAACTGCAAAAACCAAAATACAAATCACTACCGCAATAGTTCTGCCCGCAGTGCTTATGCTGGGTCTGTTCGTATTGCCTCGCACTGCGCAGGCCGACCAGTTTGATGCCCAGATTGCTGCCCTAAGGGCCAAAGTTCAGGAAACACAAAACGCCGCCGCTCAAAAAGCTGCCGAAGCAAATTCACTCAAATCAAAGCTTGCCAGTATTGACGCAAATATTTACGCAGCCCAAGTTGCTTTAAACCTTACGAGCTTGCAAATAAGCAATACCCAGGCAGAGATCGATAAAGCTAATAGGGATTTGGACCGCCAGAAGGGCATCTTGAAGGATAACCTACGCTTGGTTTACAAGCAGGGAGAAGTTTCTCCGTTGGAACTCGTGGCATCAAGTAAGAATCTAAGCGATTTTGTGGCCCAGAGTCAGTACCTAAGTGCTATTAAAAACAAAATTAATGCTAATCTAAAGAAGATCGAACAGCTTAAAGAGGAACTTAGCCAAAAGCAGATTCAGCTTAATGCTTTAGCAGATCAGCAAAAGGCAACATATAACGAAATAGCTGCACAGCGCGCAGAGCAGGCGAGCTTGCTTGCTCGCACCCAGGGCGAAGAGGCTAACTACCGCGCAGTTGCGGCCGAGGACAGTAAGAAAATTGCCGAGCTAAAACGACAGCAAGCCGCAGCAGTTGCCGCAATATCGTCAAACGTAACGTATGGTGGCAGCGGTGGCTACCCCTATGCTAATGCGCCGTTCCCCAACTCAATACCTGACCCCTGGGGTATGTATCAGCGCCAATGTGTGTCTTACACCGCTTGGAAGGTGGCAAATTCTGGCCGTAATATGCCGTACTGGGGCGGTCGTGGTAACGCAAACCAGTGGGATGAAAATGCTCGGGCTGCCGGAATTCCGGTAGACGGGAACCCGAGGGTTGGCGATGTAGCTATCTCAAATGCCGGTCCATATGGGCATGCTATGTATGTAGAGCGTGTTAACGGTAACGGCACTGTGCATGTGAGCCAATACAATGCGGCAAATGATGGTCGTTACTCCGAAAGCGATATATCTGCTAGTAGCGTGGTATTTCTCCATTTCCCATAATCCACGTAATCACCTATGAAGTCTGACACGCCACAAGAATCCTCTCCTCAGCGCACTTCCAAAAAGTTAATTTTGGTTGGAATTGCTTGTTTTGTGCTGGGATTTGGCTTTAACGCACTGGGGGTAAGGGCCTACTTGGGTGCGCCGCGGAGTACTGCCAGTAGCTCCATTGACTTAAGCACTTTTAACAAAGTTTCATCGCTGCTGAAGGCAAAATTTGATGGCAATATAGATACGCAAAAGCAGAGCGAAGGTGCTACCCAGGGCATGGTAGCTGCTCTAGGTGACCCGTACACTACGTACCTCACGGCTGCCCAAAGCAAAGCTTTGAGTGACGACTTGAATGGCCAGCTGAGTGGCATTGGCGTAGAGGTAGGTGTAAAGAACGGCAAGCTCACGGTAATTGCACCAATCGACGGTACGCCAGCGGCAAAAGCTGGATTGCGTAGTGGAGACATCATAGCCGAAGTCGATGGGGTAGACAGTTCTACCCTTACGCTCGACGAAGCTGTTAATAAAATCCGCGGAGCTAAGGACACTAAAGTGAAGCTAACACTTGTGCGCGGCAATGAAGCGCCGCGTGAAGTTGAAATTACCCGTGACAACATTACTGTAGCGAGTGTAACTACCGAGGTGCGCGATGGCAATGTGGGCTACATTCGTATACGCCGCTTTGCCGAAGACACCAACGATCTTGTAGCAGCTGCTGCTGTCCAGTTCCAAGCCGCTGGTGTAAAAGGTATAGTGCTCGATGTGCGTGACAACCCTGGTGGTTACTTAGAGTCGGCAGTTGGGGTAAGTAGTCAATTTGTTAGTTCTGGCACGGTCGTAGAGGAGCGCAGCAAGCATAACGAGAATCGCAAACTCACAGCGGTGCCAGGTGGTAAGTTTACTGATACCCCGGTGGTGGTACTCACGAATGGTGGGAGTGCTTCGGCATCAGAAATAACGGCAGGTGCATTGCACGACGCTGGCCGCGCTACACTCGTGGGTGAAAAGACCTTTGGCAAGGGTAGTGTGCAGCAGGTGATTGATTTAAAAGACGGCGCCCAACTAAAAGTGACCGTGGCGCATTGGTACACACCCAAAGGCATTAATATAGGTAAAGCGGGTATAAAGCCAGATGTAGAGGTAAAGCTTACGACCGACGACTACAACGCGAGTCGTGACCCACAATACATCAAGGCCCTCGAAGTTCTTAAAGGCAAGATGTAGTCCCGCCACTGCTCTCCTGCCGCTCCCGCGCTATTCGAGGATCCTGGTCCTCTTCCGCCATCCCGGCCTCGATATACGTCAGGTAGAATTCGATTGGTATCCCCCACCTTCCCACAACCTAGAGCTCGCATAATACGTCATCCTGAGCATAGTCGAAGGATCTGCTTCCTTTTCTCGTTTCGACACTCCATCGTCATCCCGGCGAAAGCCGGGATCCAGGCTAAAGGAGGCTCGTATAGAGATCCTCCCAGCTTGGATTCACAGCCTCAATAGTTGCTAGCTTCCAATTACGTTTCCATTCTTTCATTTGTTTTTCACGAGATATAGCGTCGGTCATATTATCGTATCGCTCGAACCAAACTAGGTTGGTTACGTCATATCTCTTAGTAAAGCCATCAACTAAGTGCTGTTTGTGCTCATATACGCGCTTAATAATGTCGCTTGTAACACCAGTATAGAGCGTACCATTACGACCACTTGCTAGGATGTAGACGTAAGCTGACTTCATGATAGCGTATTATACTGGATTCCGGCTTACGCCGGAATGAGGGGAACAAAGGCGCCGGAATGATGGAAGAAGGGGTGGGAATACCAATTGCACAAAAGAAGAGTTGAATAGCAAGGAGCTGTAGCGGCAAGACTTTTTGCCCCGAAATGCCAAAAAACTCTTGACCCTCCGTGTGTATAAGGGCTATGCTAGATCAAGAGGGAGGGGAGTAAATGGAAAAACCAAAACAAACAAAGTATATCTTTGTTTCCGGAGGGGTCGTATCTGGCCTCGGAAAAGGAATCACCGCAGCCTCGCTGGCCAAGATCTTAAAGGCCCGAGGTTTTTTAGTTTCGATGCAAAAGTGTGACCAGTATCTAAACGTAGATGCTGGCACATTAAATCCAGCCGAGCATGGCGAGGTGTTCGTAACTGCCGATGGGGCAGAGACCGATTTAGACTTAGGCCACTACGAGCGCTTTACCGATATAGAAATGAGCCGCAAGAGCTCCACTATAAGTGGGGCGGTGTTTAGTAAGGTGTTTGCCGACGAGCGAGCCGGTAAGTTCTTGGGTAAAACAGTTCAGATGATTCCACACGTAACAGGTGAGATCCAAGCCCAGATAGAAGCAGCGGGCGAAGGAAGTGACATTCACTTTGTAGAAATCGGCGGCAGCATTGGCGACTATGAGGCGATGGCGTTCGTAGAGGCGATTCGACAGTTTAAGCGTAGAGTGGGGGCAGAAAACACCCTGTATGTACATGTGGTGTTTGCACCGTACTTAGTGGCGTCTAACGAGCTTAAGACCAAACCGGCTCAGAACAGCGTACGCGAGCTTCGTAGCCTGGGCATTATGGCCGATGTATTGTGTGTGCGTAGTGATCACGAGCTCAGCCAAGAGGGAATCGAAAAGCTTAGCTTGTATTGCGACGTCGCCCCCGAGGCGATTGTAGCGCTACCAACTGCCAAGACCGTATATGATGTGCCGCTTACTATGGAGGACAGCGGCATAGGGGACTACATAGTGGCTCAGCTTGGCTTGCCCAAACGAAAGGCAGATTTAGCTTCGTGGCGGGCCATGGTGAATCGCATTAAGAATACCCAGGACGAAGTTACGATTGGTGTGGTTGCGAAATATTTGAGTAACTTAGATACCTATGCCAGTGTATTCGAGGCACTCAAAGCTGCTGGCTGGCATCATGGTTTGCGGGTTAACATTGAATGGATTAATGCAGAAGAGCTCGAGGTTGACCAAAAGCCGCTTAGGAGCGTCGATGGCATACTAGTGCCTGGTGGATTTGGTAATCGCGGCATCGAGGGCAAGATACTGGCGGCGGGCTATGCGAGAGAGAACAACGTGCCTTACCTTGGCCTATGTTTGGGTATGCAAGCGGCGGTCATTGACTTTGCCCGCCATGTACTGGCGACCAAACAGGCGCACAGTACCGAGATGGTCGAGGATATAGAGCACCCGGTAATTCACATCATGGAAGACCAGGTGGGGGTGAGTCTGGGTGGGACTATGCGATTGGGTAACTACAAAACGGTGCTTAATAAGAATTCTCGTAGTTATCTTGCCTATGGTACAGACGAGGTTCATGAACGCCACCGCCACCGCTATGAGTTCAATAATGCTTACCGTGAACAACTCGAGGCAGCTGGCTTGGTAATTGCCGGTGAATCGCCCGATAGGAATTTGGTAGAGATAATTGAGCTCAAGAATCACCCGTTCTTTGTGGCCTCTCAGGCGCACCCAGAGTTTAAGTCTCGACCAGATAAGCCCCACCCGCTGTTTAGGGACTTTGTGGCAGCTGCCAACAGGCAGAGGGCTAATAGCGTGGCCGATATGGGCAACAAACCTCTTTCGCAGAGAGTGTAGACCTACGAATTAGACTATGTGCCAGTTCCCACGAATACGTTTGAGTTTTACAGTCTTTTCAAGTTTTTCGTTATCTCGCTCTACTGAATAGCTGCAGGTAGCATTACGGTAGCCACCATTAATACGCTGGAAGTTTAAAACCTTTTGATGTTCGAGTGCTTCTATAAATGTTCTAAGCTCGTTCTCTACTTCTTTAGTTGCATTAGTCGTGATCATTTCACCACGCTTAATTGGTAGAATTGCAATGTCACACATCCTCTCTAAGTCAGCACGTGTGTTTGGAGTTGGTGAGTGGTTTGTATATCGGGAGGGCTCAGGAAATAAGTACATCTTGCCGAAGAACGAGTGCACGAACATGTGTTCTTCTGTAGGTAGTTGATCAAATTCAGCTTGAGTGAGGGGCCGTAAGTTGTAGTACTTTACGATTTCGCCTGACTCAAAGTCGCGAGCCGCGTAGACCCCTTTGCCGGCAAGCTTGCCTTTTGCAATATAAACATCATCCATAGCAATACTATACACTAAAGGACCCCGAAAGGCCCTTTAGTGTATACGTGATTGGTTGTGTTCTTAGCTTGCTTTTACGTGCACAATTGTTTTGCGCTTGGCACGACCACTAAAGAGGGTTTTGCGTTCTTGGGTGAATTCTACATTGCCAGCTGCGGTTGCAAAAATAGTATAATCCTTGCCAAGACGTACGTTTTCACCTGCACCGTATTTAGTACCACGTTGGCGAATAATTATGTTGCCGGCTTTAACTTCTTGGCCACCAAAAAGCTTTACACCGAGTCGTTTAGATTGGGAATCGCGGCCGTTTCTTGTGGAACCACCGGCTTTCGTCTTTGACATATCTTGTCCTTTAAGAGGCTATTAATACTGCTATTTCGCGGCCGACAAACTGGTTGTCTCTGCGGTACACCAAGGTGCTGCTGCCGCTACACTGATGAGTAGTATACCCTAAATCAGCAATCTGGTCAATAACTGGTAAGTGTAAAAGTCCGTCCGGTGTACTCCAGCAAGGGAAGCTTATGACCAATCGGGCACCAGGGGCAAGGAGTGGACGTAAGTTACTTAGGAGCTGAGTGTAGAGGGTGTTCACGGGATCGATAACTGAGTTTTGCTGCGACGCTCGCAAGGGGCCATGAATCGGCGTCCCTAAGTAGCCTTCAGTCACAATTACACTATTATCTGGTAGCTCGGTGAGTTTGGTAGCGTCGGCTGCCCAAACCCTACTGGTGCCTGTGATGTCGTAATGGTCTCTCAACCAATTAGTATTTTGCGTGCTAGCTCTAACCATAGCGTCGCTCAGGTCACTGCCGAGCACATTAAATCCCATCAGCAGAGCTTCTTGCAGGATCACGCCATTACCGCAGAATGGGTCGTACACCGTTGAATCCTTGGCTGGGTTGGCAAGATTGATCATGATTTGAGCGAGCTTAGGTGGTAGCATGCCGACTTTGCTGTCGCGGACCGGGCGGTCCCAGTCGCGCTTACTGTAGCTATCGATGTCCTGGTAGGCGTAAGTGCGGGCGAGAAGAATACCATTAAGAGTGTGGACTACAATGATTTCAAAACCCTTGGTAGTGAGTTGATTATACTTAAGTTGCGCGGCACCGAGCTCATTGCCCGATTTGCCCTCCACAAACCGCACTGATTTACCGTGGGCACGGAGGGCTTTTTTGATCTCTAACCCGAGCTTGTGCACCTCGGCGCGCGTCGAACGCGAATGGCCCTGGCTATACACGCTTAGCCCAAAATGGAGCTTGCCATCACCGGCTGTTTGTACAAGGTAGTGAAATATAGCATCGACCAAGTTTGCTGGGCTTGTGTTTGTGGGTAGATTTGTGATCACGGCAGCTAGTTTGGTAGTTCCACCCAGACGGCCTATGCTTGGCTGTTGCGGGGAATCTATAACACTAACAGGTCCAAAGTGCTGTACGTGGGGGTAGAGACTACTCAATTCGGCCTGGCAAAGTTTGGTTTCACGGCCGAGGATGGCGAGGGTGTTCATGACGTCATTATACCTTACTTTAGTGCACCGTACTGCCTCGCCAGAAGGCACTCGGTAGAGTACAATAAGCACTATGAAACTACGACATGTCTTGTTCTTTGTCGCCCTGGCTGTCTTGGGTATATTTGTTATGAGAAACCTGGGTAGATTTGGTGAATTTGTCGACCTTCTCGACCAACTAAATCTGTGGATACTTTTGTTCATTCTCCCAATCCGCTACCTAAGTTACTACAGCAACACCCGTTATTTTGTAAGTTTCTTGGACCTGTTTGGTCACAAGGTAGAGCACAGAAAGCTGTTTCGTAGTGTAGTAACTATGAACTTCGTGAATACCGTATTCCCGACCGGCGGCATATCGGGCGTGTCATATATAGCCAGAGCACTGAAGCCCAAGGTAGATACACACACCACAGCAATCGCACAGGTGTTTTGGCAGGTGTTTACCCTGGCGGGCTACTTTGGCTTGCTCGTCGTGGCGTTCATTAGTTTATTCTTTACCAACAACACAGCGCACGTGGGTTTTAAAGTAATTCTAATGTTTATACTTGGTGTATTAGCAGTAGGCTTGGTGAGCACAGTGGTGGTGTTCCAACGTTCCACGACCGAGGCGGTGCTGTATTGGTCGACTAGGCCGATTAACTTTGTGCTGCATTATATAAAGCGTAATGCCCTAAGTCGAGAGCGCATAAAGGTTTTTTTGGATGACTTTTATGGCGCTATCCATACTATGCGTCATAATCACGGCAGGGTGCGTCGGCCAGTGGGATGGGTAATGGCTGGGCTCTTGCTCGAGGTACTGTCGGTTTACATTGTGTTCTTGGCCTTTGGTGCGGTTATTAACCCAGGTGTGGTTATAGCTGGGTACTGCTTGGCATTGTTGTTTTCAACCGCCGCGTTTTTTACTGCTGGGGTGGGGGTATACGAGGCCACTATGGTGGGTACCTTTGTGGCGCTTGGTCAGCCTTTTGGCTTGAGTTTTTCGGTGGTGCTGGTGTATCGCACTATAGCTTTCTGGCTGTTCCTACCGGTCGGATTATGGTTCTATAAACGAGAGACAATCGATGGAGCATGAGGTATTAAGTGTCTCGGAGCTGAACGCCTTCGTAAACCAAACGCTCCAATTTGCCTATCCGCTCGTGACGGTGGAGGGCGAGGTAAGTAGCTATAAGGTAAATCAGGGCAAATGGGTGTTCTTTGACCTTAAAGACGAAGAGTCAACTATTAGCTGCTTTATGCCAATATTCCAGCTCAAGGTAGCTTTGGCCGATGGCATGAAGATTAGGGCAAGTTCTACACCTAACTTAACAAAGTGGGGTAAGTTTAGTTTAACGGTTAAGTCTGTGGAGCTTGCTGGCGAGGGGGCAGTCAAAAAAGCTTTTGAGCTTCTTAAGGCTAAGTTTGAGGCGGAAGGACTGTTTGCACTTGAGCGCAAACGTGCTTTGCCGCAGTATGCTCGCCGTATTGCTCTCATAACCTCTCAGCAGGCTGCAGCGTATAATGACTTCGTTACGATTGTGAACGATCGCTGGGCAGGATTAGAAATTGATCAGGCTCAAGTGCAGGTGCAAGGGACGGACGCACCACGGCAAGTTGTGCGAGCCATAGAATATTTTAACGCGCGAGCTAAGGGCTACGATATACTTGTGATTATCCGCGGCGGTGGTAGTGCGGAGGATTTGCAGGCGTTTAGCCATGAAGATGTGGTGCGGGCCGTGTATGGCGCAAAGCTACCTACCGTAGTTGGTATTGGCCACGAGGATGACGTGAGCTTAGCCGAGCTCGCAGCCGACGTGCGAGCGGCTACACCAACCGATGCGGCCCGGCGCATTACTGCCGATAAGATGGAGGTAATAGCGCAGCTAGATGGTAGAGTAGAGACTATGGGTAGGTTAGTGCAGCGTAATATCGAGCAGTGTGATCGTGTGATCGAGCGGGTTAATCAAAGCTTCTTACGGTTGTACCATGGCCTTGGAGACCGGCTGGAGTACAACACGAACCGTGTGTACTATAGAATTGATGACATTTTGCAGCGAGCTAGTCAGCAGCTCGCTTACCAGGCTAGGAACTTGACAGGGTTAGATCCCAGGGCGATTTTGAGCCGTGGCTACAGCATAGCCACGGTGAATGGTCGGAGCGTAAAGCGTGCTAACGAGATTACAGCCGAAAGCTTGGTTATGCTACAATTACATCAAGGAAATGTAACTATGAGGAAAGCCGATGGCCACACAGACAGCCAGCAAACTAGACTCGAACTTTGACTTTTCGGCGAGCATGAAGGAGCTCGAGGAAATTGCAGCATACTTAGAGCGCTCAGATGTCGACCTGGATGAAGCGATTAAAAGGTTTGAACGTGGAGCGGCATTGGCGGGCCAATTAAAGCAGTATTTGCAGCAAGCCGAAAACCGTGTAAGCCAACTTAAAGAGGATTTTGGTGCTGTTTCGAGCAATGTCGTGTCTGAATAATAGGTTGTTTCTAGGGTCAAGGTAGACATGCTCGTTATAATATGGTAGAGTAGTGCCATGAAAAGTACTATTCCAGATTACTTCACTGCACTCGTAAAGCAGCATGCGGGCTTACTCAATGACGACCAGGCTGGCCGTGTGGTTATAGCTGTGAGCGAGGTTCTGGAGCGCGTGCTTACGCCAAGCCAAGAGAGTCAGTTTTTTGCCCTCGTACCAGGTTACTTACGCCCGCACAAGCAAGTGTTTTTTAGCCGAATTGGCACTCGCGCTGGCGCCAAACAAACGGCTTTACCTGCTACTCAGCAACTAGCCCGACGCTTACAACTTACATCTACCGAAGAGGCTGAGGTAATCTTTGAATCGTACTTTATGGCTATTCGTACCATTAGCGATTACCCAACCGCCGTTAAACTAACTCGTATATTGCCGGCCGACTTGGCGCGGTTGTATGCCCACGCCTAAGCGGAACTACCTGTGGCGGAGCTAGCTCTTATTCATCAGCGTGACGAGCTCCTGTATCCTGACATAGTCTTTAATCGGCCGATTAGTGGTTTGAGTCGCTTACAGTTAGCACTGTTTGGTGGCAGCAAAAAACGCCTCAATACCCTCAGTCAATTGTATGGCACCACTGTGGCTATGGGGGTTTCACCAGTCTGCTTGGTCGAGGCAAGGGCTACGGACGCGAGTTTGCTGCCGTTAGGCTCTATGCTACTGAGCGCTGGCCGCAAAACTGGGCATATTGAACAAACTGGCGAAGTTCTCGACTTTTTAACTCATGCGAACCTTGTGGTAATGGCGCCCGATGTGGAGTTTGGCAGTAGCATGCAGATACTTTTTGAGAAGATATGGTCAACTACTGCGGTGCCGCTTGTAGTTACCGACGAAGCGCTAGCCCTCTATAATTTTATGCCACAAGTGAGCTGGATGCGACCTAACACACTTCTGTATCTCGGTAGTGAAGCCCTTATGAAGTTGGCCGGCGCGCTTGATTTATCGGTCAAAATCAGGCCTGGACGAGGTGTGTATAACGTAATTAATATTGCTCAATCGGTGAGTAAGCGATTGCGGGCTCATGTAATTTGCTATGGCGCCGATATGGCGGTTGTGGTCGATACATCGCACGCAAGCGAAGTAGGTATAATCCACTTTCGGCCTACGGTGATTAATGAATATAGGGGGCTGTTTATGGGTCTATTGTGCGGGCTATTGGCTGACTTTGCGGTTGAGCTGAGCGATGTGTTGCCCAAAGCCTTGACGGCTGGCTATCTATTTAACACTATTACGCTGGCCGAGAGGGAGTTGCGAGATCCGGTTCAAGCAGACCGTTTAATTCGCGAAACTATCCAGCGTGAGATGAACTAGCGATTCCTGCCGCACTTATGAGAAGAAAGAATAGTTATATTGCCAGAGGTGGGTCGGTCGCTCTTCGACTTCCGTGAAGTACTTGGTCACTACAGGATAGCTTGTATGATGCTGCGCGCTTTACTACATCGAACCTACAGTTCTCATCTCATGCTATTACTATTCTGAACACCTCAACGGTGTGGAGCCGTTCAGAATGGTGCCAGAGGTGGGACTCGAACCCACAAGCCTTGCGGCACACGATTTTGAGTCGTGCGTGTATACCAATTCCACCACTCTGGCTCGCTCGCTTTTAAGGCATATTAGCCTAATGGAGAGCCTCTGTATTATAATGTATGGGTATAAATCTTGTCTATGACAGACGCTAAACCAGAACACACACTATCATTTGAGGATCTGACGGGCGGACAGATTCCTAGCCCCGAACCGCCGCGTCCTGCGGCGGTAATTGGCGCTGCACAAAATTTAGATACTAATGCAGAAGTGCAAGAACCTATAGCCGTGGCGTCCACTGTTCCGGTAAGTCCACCAGCCGATCAGCCAACCTCGCCCATACTAGCTTCACCGCATCAGGTCCCCGTGGAACCACAACCAAAGGTCCTGTCGGCTGATCACCCCACCGCGCACACGCAGCAAAATCTACCCAAAGAGCCTCAAGATATGCGGCGCAAATTAAGACCAGTTGCCTATGCCTTGGCTGGTTTTACATTGTTTTTAATAATATTCAACTTCCAGCTGATTGCGCAGCAAATTGGTTTTTTCTTGCATCCAACCAAGCCAGCCGATAATTTGGTACTACAGGACCCTAATGCTACAACTGCTTCGACGGCCATAGTGCCACCTGATAATTTGGTAATCATACCTAAAATTAACGTGAGCGCACCAGTTATTTACGCCGATACAGCCGCTGACGATGTGGTTATGAAGAATCTGCAAGACGGTGTGGTGCACTACGTAAATACCGCGAACCCCGGCGAAAACGGCAACGTTGTGATATTCGGTCATTCATCCAACGACTGGTGGGAGCCGGGTAATTATAAGTTTGTGTTCGCGCTTTTGGGTAAGCTCGAGGTCGGCGATCAGATTCAAGTTAATTATTCATCGCGTAAGTACGTGTACCAAGTGGGTGAAAAGAAGGTGGTAGCACCCACTGAGGTGTCAGTCCTCAATCCAACTCCCGACCCAACTCTTACGCTGATTACTTGCACGCCTCCAGGTACCTCGTGGCAGCGTTTAATCGTGGTTGCTAAGCAGATTCAGCCAGCCCCGAACGTAAAGCAGTCTACTGGACAGGTCGCAAGTGCGCAGCGCCCTGATGCTCAGCCGGTTAAGTCAACTACTGCCAAGCCAAAGCCACTCCCTGGCAGTGCACCAACTATTGGCCAGCAAATTGGTAAAATCTTTTCGAATATAGCTAGTTACTTCAAGACCAAGCCAAGCACTACTGTGCCTAAGAATCCCACACCAGCAGATACTCAGCCTCGCTTGCCAGAGGTTAGCTAGGGGGCTGAATTCTCCGGGGAACAATCTAGTTTTGAGTTAAACGCACGGTCTTAAGTCCACCAGTAGAAATGTAAATCACGTCCTTGTCATTTGCGTGTAGGGCGCTAGCACTCACGCTGTCGCCACGATCGCTGATTACTTGATCGTTTTGGCCGTCGTAGTCTATGAAGCGTAGTTGGTTATTAGCCACAAGAACCAGGTGCTCATCGTCGTACCACGACCAACCTTGCAGCCCGGCGATGGTTACCCCAAAGTCAAAGCGCTCAGCTTGCTGAATGTCGTAAGTCTTGAGCTTATCACCTGTGGCGTACACGATTCGCTCACCATTCTTGCTAATGGTGAATGTGGTGGCGGATTTAGACAACAGGCCATTGATTGGCTTGGTTTGGTCGTATTCCTTGATAATTATGAGCTCCTTGGTAGCCTGACTTAGTAGTGCTAGGTAATTGCCACTTCGAGGCTTTGCAAGTTTAAGCTGGTAACTTGGGCTTTGTGGAATGGCTACGTTGAGCTTGGTCTTTTTGCCCGAACCTGAGTCAATTCGCCACAGGGTGTTAACTGTGGAGTTAGCATCTGGCCCTAGCACTACGAAAATCTGGTTGCCTTCGGGCTGCAATGCTACTACATTTTGAGCCAGAACTGAGCCTATCGTTTGGTTGTCGATATTGATCTTACGCAGAGTGCTGTCGGCGCCTAGCCAGTAGAGTTCATTATTATTGCTAGGGTTAAAGCTTAAGCTGCCGGTGGTAATTTGTAAATTGGCGCTGAGGTTAAGCGCAGCATCTTGACCGGTAATTACTAGCTTTGACACCGTGCTACCGGTGCGTTGATTGACGAGCAGGCGTGAGCCGTCACTATTTACGCTGAGTCCAGAAAGGTCAGTGTCACCGCTATTGGGTGGGGGAGCATAGAGTTTGGCGGGACTTTGGTTGGCTTCGAGCTGCCAAACTGCTGCCTCTGGCTTGGTAGTTACGATGAATGATTTATTTTGGCTCGAAGTCTGCACAAGTTCTGAGATTTTATAATCAGGTAAGTACGAGGTGTAGTGAAGCTGTTGCGGCAAAAGTATGGCATAGTCGGCAAAGCTGACTTGTTGGGCCCGCACCACAAACGACTTCTTCCATACCCGGAATTCGGGACGCAACAGCTCCACGTTCATGGGCCCTACGGGTGCATTGGTAATGCGCTGTGGTGTGGCCTTTTTGCTATGCTTACCGTTTATGTATATGTCGGCATTGCCCGGCTTTGAGTCGATCAGCACTAGGCCCGATTCTTTGATCTGGCCGGTGAGGAAATCATAACGATAACCCTGGGCTATTGCTACTAAAAAGATACTTCCAAGCACCACGGCCAGGATGGCAAATATATAGCTTATAGCTTTTTGGGTTTGCTTGGAAATCATGAGTGTATTGCCTAGATTATAGTCTTATATAGGCACTTTGTTAAGAACCATAACAACAGCATTGACTGCTATAATCCATTTATGGACAAGATCTCCGATAATACCAGTGTGGACCTGCATGTAGAGTCTGGCGAAGAGTATACGAACCTTATAATTGAGAGCGTAAAAATAGATTCAGTCGCCCGTAATGTGTATTTTAAGAGGTGTGACCTGAAGGGCGCGAACTTAAGTGGGCTAGAGCTACCAGAGTTGACTTTGAAGAAATGCGAGGTCATTAGATGCGAGACTGCTGGACTCGATTGCCATAGGTCTTATATAGAGCATAGTGCAATTACAAGCACCCGCGCTAGCGGAATTAAACTGTACGAGTCAAAACAGAAGCAGGTGTCTTATATGGATTGCAAACTCGATATGGCAAACTTTAGTGGTGCACGTTTAAAAAGGGTGCGTTTTGAAAATTGCCTAATGCAAAATGCGGACTTTACTAATGTTTTATTTGATGGGGTTGAAATGGTCGGTTGCGAACTAGAAAGAGTAAACTTCTCAAACGCTCAAATCAAGAGTCTGGATCTGCGTGGCTCTAAGTTAGCTGGGATTATTGGCGCCACGAGCTTAAAAGGTGCGCTAACAACATACGATCAGCTGCTCGAGCTTGCACCGTCTCTTGCACAGGACATCGGGCTAGTTATTATGCATGATGACTGAGCTTATAGCTTGGTTATCTTGACTCTACATATGGTAGAATTGAGTTCTGTCGTCATTGTATAAAGGAGCGAGCATGTCAAAACTTATTGTAGAAGGTCCCACACCACTACACGGTCGAATTAAGGTAGCTGGCAGTAAGAATCACGCCTTGCCGATGATGGCGGCATGCTTGCTGGTTGAGGGTAAAACCACCCTGCACAATGTACCACATATATCTGATGTGGACGTTATGACCGATATGTTCCGTGACCTGGGCGCAAGTGTGGAACGCGACGGCACCACACTTACTATAGACGCGACTAACTTGCATGAATACGATGGTTATTTGCAGGACGCTCGCCGTATGCGCGCTTCGGTACTGGTGCTCGGTGGTGCAATTGGTCGGTTGGAGCGAGTAGCAATTGCCCAACCAGGCGGAGACATTATCGGTGCTCGCTCACTTGGCGTGCATCATAAAATATTTGGAATGCTGGGCTATAAGGTGGAGGCCAATGAAGAGGGCGTGGCGCTGAGCGGGCGTTTGCAAGCCGGCAAAACTATAAATGCCGAGCTTGGGGTAACTCCTACCGAGAACGCTCTACTGGCAGCCGTACTGGGGAGTGGTACCACCACTATTAGGTTGGCGGCTTGCGAGCCTCACGTGGTAGAGCTATGCATGTTCTTAAATAACCTAGGGGCAAAAATTAGTGGCATGTATAGCTATATACTTACAGTCGAGGGCGTAGAACGGCTACACCCCGGAGAAGGCACCATTATACCCGACCAACTCGAAGCTGGTACGCTCGCTATTGCGGCAGCAGCAAGTAGGGGCCATGTAATTATCGACGAATTTGTGCGCGAAGACCATGACATGCTCCTGCTTAAATTCGAAGAAATGGGTGTGAACTTTACTATGTTAGACGACCGCACAATCGAGGTGGGTCCAGTCGAGGGTCTGCGTGCCGTACGGATTCAAACCCAGCCATACCCTGGTTTGCCGAGTGACTTGCAGGCGCCTTTTGCTGTACTCATGACCCAGGCAAAAGGCAAATCAGAAATATGCGAAATTATGTATGAAGGCCGACTGAATTACTTGTTCGAGCTGCAGCGCATGGGTGCCGAAACGAGCATTCGTGACCCACACGTAGGGCAAATAGAAGGGCCCACGCGCTTGCATGGCACAGACCTAATTAGCTTCGACATCCGGGCTGGCGCAACTATATTAATTGCCGCCTTGATAGCCGAAGGCACAACTACGATTGATCGGGTGGAGCACATTGATCGCGGCTACGAATTCTTCGACAAGCGCTTGGTTTCGCTTGGTGCTAAAATGCACCGGGTAGATTAGCTGGCCAGTCGCTCAAGCGCTTGCTAAAATAGACATATGCTTAAAAAACGCATTGCAATTGATCTAGGTACCTCCAACACCTTGGTGTACATTCCGAAAAAAGGCATTGTGGCCAACGAGCCGTCGGTGGTGGCTGTAAGTGTAGACGACAACCGTATCGTGGCTATTGGTAACGAAGCGCGCGAAATGCTGGGTCGTACCCCAGATATCATAACGGCATCCAAGCCACTGCGTGACGGCGTGATAGCTGATTATAGAATCACCCAGGCTATGTTAAGACACTTTATAGACAAGGTGAGCGGGAGTTTTCGACTGGGTCGCCCCGAGCTCATGATTAGTGTGCCTGCCGGTGTAACCTCAACCGAGCGGCGAGCGGTGATCGACGCAGCGTCGGCCGCTGGTGCTAAGCGCACGTATATTATTCGTGAGCCGGTCGCTGCGGCGATTGGGGCTGGTGTGCCGATTGCCGCACCAGCTGGTAACTTGGTGGTAGACATTGGCGGTGGTACCACCGAGGTAGCGATTATTTCGCTCGGTGGTATTGTAGCCCAGAACAGCGTGCGTATGGGGGGCGACAAGATTGACCAGGCTATTGCGGATTATATACGCAAAAAGTACAGCTTGATTGTGGGCGATCAAACAGCTGAGGAGATCAAAAAGGAGATTGGTAGCGCCTTGCCGCTCGATAAGCCAATGACTATGCAGATTCGGGGCCGTGATATGGTGGCTGGCTTACCCAAAACTATTACCCTTAATTCTACCGAGATTACCGAAGCGATTGCTGATCCGCTCGATGCAATTATATTGGCGGTACGAGCCGTGCTCGAACAGACCCCCCCTGAACTTTCTAGCGATATAATTGACCGCGGTATGGTTATGACGGGCGGCGGAGCGCTCCTACGTAACATTGATAAGCTTATGACCAAAGTTACTGGTGTGCCAAGCTATATTGCCGAGGAACCGCTTTTGTGTGTGGTGCGTGGAACTGGTATTGCGCTCGAAAACCTCGACGACTACATGCGGAGCGTAATGAGCAACCGATGAAGTCGGGTAGCACATTGGTTGTAGCGGTACCGAGGCATATGGTGTGGTGGGCTGTAGTATTGCTGCTGGCGGTAATGCCCTTTCATGCCTTCTTGGTTATAGTGCTCGGCAAGTTTATTGGTCACCAGGCTATTTGGCAGGGCTGGAAGGAGCTGTTGAGTATCGCAATCGTTGGTTTGTCGGTTTATATATTTGCACGTTCTCAGCCTAAAGAGCGGCTATTCCGTCTCGACACCAGCAATGTATTAGCATTGGCATTTGTCGCACTTGGGCTGGTGATAACCGTCGCTCTTGGCGTAGCGTTCGTGCCCGCTGTATTCGGCATAAAGGTAGTACTACTGCCATTTATATTGTTCTTGGCCATTCAGCTTGCTGGGGTGCAGGTGAACGATGAATTACTGACAAAATTAGTACTCTGGCCGAGCTATATGGTTGCCACCGTTGCCATCCTGCAAGAATACTTCATTCCGCAGAGCTGGTGGGGGATTTTGGGCTATAGCGACACCACCATTCGGCCAATTCAACTAGTGGATCCCGCCGTACGTAGCATTCGTGCCTTTGCAACCCTCGGTGGCCCAAATCAATTAGGTGCTTACTTGATTCTGCCGACCATTTTAGGGCTTGTACTAGCGGTACGCACTAAGCGCTGGCAGTACGCACTCGGTGCTATATTGACGGGAGCAGGGTCTGTAGTGTCGTTTTCTCGCAGTGCATGGCTTGGCATGATGGTAGCGCTGGTGTGCGCAGTGTTCTTACTTGGAAATAAGATGCTTAAAATCATTTTGGCAACTCTGGTAGGGTTGGGCCTTGTGAGTCTTTTACTGTTGTCGAGTTCGCTACCGCAATACCTTAAGGGTACGAAGGCTCAGTACTTCTTGTTGCACGGTCGGTATAATGACACGAGTCAGGTCGAGGGCTCGGATGTGGGCCGAACCAGCTCCCAGCGCAAGGCCATAGCTGTGATCGCGCGCGAACCATGGGGGCACGGCTTGGGCACAGCTGGCCCAGCGAGCTTTCGGGCTAGCCAACCGTTTATAACAGAAAGTTGGTATTTGCAGATTGGTTTAGAACTTGGATTAGTCGGCTTGGCGTTGTTTATAGTGTTTTGTGGTAATAATGTTGTCGAATTAGTTCGATTAAATTCTCCACTTAGTTTGGCGTTGGCAGCGAGCATTATGGGCCTTTCGCTAACCAACCTGTTTTTGCACGCTTGGGCAGATAGTACGCTTGGCATCATGACATTTAGCTTGCTTGGCCTCATGAGGAATAAACGAGTATGAAAGTAGCGATTGTACATGACTGGTTGGGGTCTAGAGTTGGGGGTGCGGAGCAAGTCTTCTTCGAGTTGGCCGAACACTACCCGCAGGCTGAGCTCTTTGCATTGGTTTGCGACAAGAGGCGCTATACTCCATATTTAAAGAAACGGAATGTTCATACGAGCTTTCTGCAGCGTATACCAAGGCCTATTAAGAGCCGTCCAGAACTTATGTTGCCGTTTATGCGTCGGGCGGTAGAGAGCTTTGACTTTACAGGTTACGACCTCATTATTACCAACTCATCAGCTTGGGTAAAGAATATTAAAGTGCCAGAAGGCAGTAAGCACTTTTGTTACTGCCATTCGCCGGCGCGCATGCTGTGGGATAGCTGGCCGAAGTACCTGGAGGGTAAAAAACTTGGGCCGTTCAAGGTTGGGCCAGTGAGTCGCTTTGTAATTACCCATATGGCTTCGCGCTTGCGACTATGGGATTTTTACAGTACCGAGCGGATTCATAAGATCGTTGGCAATAGTGCCTACATCGCAAGTAGGATGAAAAAGTACTATGGGGTCGAGACCGACGTGCTGTATCCGCCGGTTCGACAGCTAAGCACTGAGTCTACTATTGGGGACATGGGTGACTACTATCTTGTGCTCTCGGTATTAAGCCGGTATAAGAATATCGACATTGCTATCGAGGCCTTTAAGCAAACCAAGTATAAACTCATTATTGCCGGCGATGGTCCGGACCGGGCTCGTTTGGAAAATCTAGCAATGGGTGCGCCCAATATTACATTCGAGGGTAGGGTGAGCGATGCTCGGCGCAGTGAACTAATGGTGCAGGCGCGAGGCTTTATCTTCCCGGGCCTAGAAGACTTTGGCATGACGCCGGTCGAGGCCATGTCGCTCGGAACACCAGTGCTTGCATTGGCCGCTGGTGGGCTCAAGGAGACCGTACAAGAGGGTGTGAGTGGACTGTTCTTTAGTCAGCCCACGAGCGAGAGTTTGCGCAGCGCGTTACCTGCGTTTGAGCACACAAAGTGGGATAAGGCAAAGATTAAGGCAATTGCGCGTAAGTTTAGTCATGCAAACTTTATAGCTAAACTTGATAGCTACGTAGAGGAGGCTTTGCACGATGCTAAATAAGCCAGTGCGGACTAACTGCGATATTCTGGGCGTACGAGTGGACGTATTTACCATGAAGCAGTCGCTCGATCTCATAAACGAGTATGTGGTGAAACCTACTAAATCAGCTCGAGTGATTACCAAGCCTTATGTAGAATTTATGACCTCTGCCTTGCGCGATACAGCCGTGCAGGCTGTGCTCAATAAATCAGCTCTTTCCGTCCCGGACGGTGTCTCGCTCCAGTGGGCGGCAAGTTACTTGTATGGCGAACCACACTCGAAGCCGACTACAATAAAGTTATTACGCAGTCTGATTGTGTGGTTGCAAAAGCCAGCTTGGCGAGACCAAATTCTACCCGAAAAATTTGCCGGCATTACCTATACCAAGCAATTGCTTGATATGGCGCAGGTCAAGGGCTGGCGTGTGGGTGTAATAGGCGGGGATGATCCACTTCGTATAAAACATGCACTTGGCACTCGCTGGCCTGAGCTTAAGTTACAGGGAACATGGACTGGCTACACACAGGCCACGCAATCGTCTGATTATACGCACTGGCAAAATAATGATGAGTTGAGTCGGATTATCGATAGTATTAAATCTGCTCGGCTCGACATACTGTGCGTTGCTATGGGTTTTCCGCGTCAGGAGGTATTTATGGATACATTTGCTCATGCTGGGTTGGCGAGTGTTATGATTGGCGAGGGCGGTTCCTTTGATTATGAGGAAATGGGCGGCAGTAAAAAGCGTGCTCCGTACACCATGCGCAGATTGGGATTGGAATGGTTGTGGCGACTCATACTGCAACCAAGTCGAATTAAGCGCCAGCTAGCTGTGCCGCGATTTATAATGGCCGTGCAAAAGCAGGCTAAGCAGCTTTATACCAAAGAATCATCATAAAAATCACTTTACGCTCATGCTTTGGGCATGCTAGAATGACTCTAGGATAAGCATAATGAGCGACGGAGCAAATACATCTACTGCCTGCACGAACTGCAACGAGCAAGACTCTATTACGATTGCTGGTAAGACCTTCTGTGCGCACTGCGGCACTCCGCAGTCGGCTACCTCGCAAGCACCTGCCGCAACTGCCACGCCGAGCCTGAGTACGGTGGCGCATTCAAGTGCCGATACCCCAGCTATCCAACCCAGCCCAAGTGCGGCTAGCGTGGCGAGTGTTGCGCCAGCCGAGCGTATGCCGCCTTCAAATGCTATTACGAGCAGTACGGCAAACGAAAATAACGATGTAATTCTGCAAGCGCGCCTTAAGGCTGATCAGCTCAATAGCGCTATGAATACCCAGCAGAGCGCCAGTATTAGTAAGTTTGCTGCCACACCAAGTGAGATTGGGTCGCTTGATGATAAGGCAGGTGAATCAGTTATGAGCGATGAGACTCTCGACGAACTTGCTAAGGCCACGAAGGAGCCTATGCCGAGCAGTGACAATGATGCTGGAGCACAGCCAGAGGTAAAACCGGAGCTAACTCCACAAGATACTCATGATACTCCAGTTCAACCCCCTGCGGCTAAGCAAACTGAACCACAAGACATCAAAGAGTCTATGTCGACTCAGTCAATTGGTCCAGCCAGTACGGTACAAACGGTATCGACTATGCCGGCAGAGTCCAGCTATAAGCTGGATTTAACCCAATCGGCTACCAATAAATTACCTAAGGCGGTTAGCGATGTGCGCCCCGCGGCTCCAACGCCTGTAGCTCCTAGTGTAGCTGCCTCGATTACGACACCTAAGCCTACACAGCAGCCACCAGCGCCTTCCGCCGCGCCTGTAGCCACTGTATCGGCACCAGTTGAGCCAGTAGCACCGGCCTTGTCTGCCGATCAGCCCCTCGAGTCTATACTGAACACTCCTGCCCCTACACCAGAAGCGGTTGCTCCACCAGCGCTTTCCGCTCAGCCATCGCCAGTGTCGCAACAGACTGCTGCGGCCCCTAGTGATAGCGTCAATCAACCTGCTATGCCGGGCATGCCAACTGGTGCCACACCAGCCCCCGCCAAGCCAGCTTCTAAGGGGGTACGTGCGAGCAGTGTGGCTCTTAGTCTAGTTGGACTACTCCTAATCGGCGGCTATATTTGGCAAGTTAATTACCCAAATCTAGCGCTGAAGGTAGCTGGCAGTAAGGCGGGCATTAGTGCCAACTTCCCCGGTTATGTACCAAATGGCTGGAAATTGAGTGGTAATATCCAGTCAAGTGCGGGCAACATCAGCTACAATATTGCTAATACTAAGACCGGTAAGTCACTCCAGGTAAGTGAGTCAAAAACAAGCTGGGACTCTCAGGCCTTAGCAGAGAATTATGTGGCACCCAAGTCTAGTAACTACTTGGCGCTCCAAGCTCAGGGGCTAACCATATATCTTTATGATGGTAATCAAGCTAGCTGGGTCAATAACGGTACTTGGTATAAGGTAGAGGGTAGTGATAGTGGATTGTCACAAGATCAGATCATTAAGCTGGCAACTAGCCTATGAGTGATCGGGCCTGGGAAGACCTGGTCGATCGCATAGACGTTAATTTTGGCATCACTCGATCTCGTAAATTTGAACAGCCAATTGAGGGCGAGCGAGAGCTTATGGCGCTCGTTGATCAAATCGATTTTACACGTCAGGGCCAAGAATACCGTATAGAACGGATTAGTTCGCCGACCATAGTGGATAAGCGGACTACTTATAACAAAACTGGCATTGCCACGAGCTCTCATGTGCAATACGACCCTAATGAACGAACGCACAAGGTAGTGTTTTATCGTATGGACGCGGACACTGCAGTGGAGATTAGTCCCGAAGACCTCCTTCACTAGCCGAACTCTAGGAATATTAGGTATACTAGGTACATGGAAAAACACAGCTCTCGAGTTCGTACCCGCTTTGCACCTAGCCCAACTGGCTTACTTCATATAGGGGGCTTACGTACTGCGTTATATAGCTACCTGTTGGCCAAACACCATGGTGGTGACTTCGTACTTCGTATAGAGGATACCGACCGAGAACGCTTGGTCGAGGGCGGTATAGACCAAATCATGCGAGCTCTTGAATGGGTTGGGCTGCATGTTGATGAAGGACCTACCAATGAAGGTTCTGGGGAATTTGGCCCATACATACAGTCCGAGCGCCATAAGCTTGGTATATACCAACGTTATGCGCAACAATTGGTGGCAGAAGGGAAGGCTTACTATTCTGGCATTAGCCCAGATGCATTTGCTATGCTTAAGCAGCAAGCAATCGATGAAAAGCGTCCGTTTGTGTACCGCAAATCGATGGAGCCGAGCGAAAGTGTTGTAAGTACCGAGGGGCTGCCAATACGTTTGGCAGTTAGTCCAGGATCGCTCGAGTGGGGCGATAGTGTCCATGGTGAATTTGTGGTCGATCATGACATAATTGACGACTTTATAATTATAAAAGCCGATGGATACCCAACTTACAACTTTGCCAATGTGGTCGATGATCACCTTATGAATATAAGCCATGTAGTGCGAGGCCCAGAGTTCTTGGCTTCGACTCCTAAGCATGCCTTACTCTATGACTATTTTGGTTGGCAACGACCGGTATTTGCGCACTGCCCGACTATTCTTGGTGCTGATGGCAAGAAGAAACTATCTAAACGCGATGGGGATGTGGATGCGCTCGATTATCGCGACCAGGGCTATTTGCCAGAGGCGATGATTAATTTTTTGGCTCTGCTTGGCTGGAATGACGGCACTACCCAGGAGGTCTTTAGTCTAGAAGAACTGATACAAAAGTTCTCACTTGATCGAGTACAGAAAAGCCCGGCGCAATTCGATATTGAACGCCTACGCTGGATGAATGGCGAATACATACGCAATGTACTGAGCCAAGAGGAGTATGTAGTGGCTGCCAAGCAAGCTTTGCTGAAGGCAGATTATGGTACAGAGGGTTTTGGCGATGACTACATCCAAGAAGTACTCCTTCTGGATCGGGAGCGAGTTAAGGTTTTGAGTGATATTCCGGAAGTAGTAGAATTCTTCTTCGTCGCGCCTAAGCTTAGTTCGGAAATTAAGGATTTGTTGACTAAGAAGTCTTCGCCAGCAGACGTGAAGGGCTGGCTGGAATTGGTAGTGAAGAGCTTAGAAAATACTGAGTGGCAGCAAGAGCAAATCGAGGCGTCACTACGGACTTTAGTGAGCCAGCACGACTTACATGCAGGCAAGTTGTTCTATGCCATCCGCGTGGCCATTACGGGCCGCACTGCTGCGCCAGGGCTATTCGAAACGCTAGCTACGCTAGGTGAAGCCCAGTCCGTTCAAAGACTTGAAGCGGCTATCAGAGTTTTAGGTTAGCGAGTTATTTGTAGCTAACAGTCTTTTCGAGCGGTATCACGGTTACCCAGGTTTGACCACGGTTTAATGCTACTTCTTTGCCGCTGGTGTCTAAGAATTTGGTACGTGCACTGTCATTCGGCTTACTCCAAGTGATCTCTGTCGCTACGCCGTCCGTAAAGATTATTCCCGTGCCGGTGCCAACTGTTTGGGTATAGGTGGCTTGTGAGCCAACGCGTGTTATGCCATATGTGGTGGCTGCCTTGAGCACGACGACGTTTTTAGGCTTAATTGGCACGTTGCCATTGGCGTCGGTATCGGCTACTCCTCGGATTGATCTAGTATAGCTGTTGTCGGCTGGGTCGTAGGCGTATGACACCTGATAATCGTAGTATGAAGGGTCAATGGTGATACTTGCGGCGGTCGGCGCAGTGCTTTTGGCGTCGTCCTTGCGCAGCCATGGTGTAAAGACAGGCTTGGTGTAGTAACCCTTGGCTTGCATGAGCTTCTCTAGCTGGTCGCCACTGGTGTAGAGGTTGTGGGGTGCATAGCGAGCGGTAATGCGCCTAAAGTAGTTGCCGTTATAGAACTGGTCGAGGTCCTTGAGTCCTAGTGGGGAGATCATATCGAGGGCATCAATGTTTCCTCCGGCATGCACGACAGGCACGCCGTATTCGAGTCCCCAGCGCACAAAGAAGGTACGTAGGCTACGCACCGGACCAATGTCGGCTGGTATAGTGTCGCCAAATAGCGCTAGGTAGCGTGTAATACCACCTTCGGCTAGGGTTTCGTAGACTACGCCGGCCGAAGACAGGCCAGATTGCGGTCGCGCACTTGGGTAGAGGTTTTCTATAACCACCGCAACCACCGGGTGCTCAGCTTGCACCGGAGTTACCTCTACACCAGTCAGTGGGCTGGGTAGGGTCTTTGGTTTGGGTGGTGCAGTAATCGTCTTAGTAGCTTCGCGTTTAACCGGCGGCTTTGCTCGTTTGTGGGTTAGTACGTATGTACTTATGCTCGCCAGTACAAGTACCCCCAGGCTGATGGCCACTATACATATGATTTGCTTGCGACTTAGCTTCTTCCCTGGTGGTGTGTCTGTTGCCGCAGTGCCTATGGCATTTTGCTCAGCTGCGCCATCCTCTTTACCTTGCTCCTTGGGTTCTTTGGCTGTTTTTGTAACTACCGAATCTCCAGCCTTGCTCGCCTTAGGCTCCTCGAGCGGATCAATTGCAAGCTCGGCCGCAGGAGCTGGCTTCTTGCTTGGTTTATTGAGTGGCTTGGGTTGTTTTTGTGGTTCAGACATGTGTTACCTTACCACTATTTTAGCATAACCATATAGCCTAATAGGCTTCTGGTTGCACTACTCCCAGCTCAGAGCGCCGCCAGTTTGGTATTCGGTCACGCGGGTTTCAAAGAAGTTCTTTTCCTTTACTAAGTCTACTGCTTCGCTCATCCATGGGAATGGATTTACGACCTTAAACTGGGCGGGCAAGCCAACTGTTTGGAGTCGGCG
The DNA here is from genome assembly GCA_964600985.1 of uncultured Candidatus Saccharibacteria bacterium. Lineage (GTDB taxonomy): Bacteria > Patescibacteriota > Saccharimonadia > CAILAD01 > JADZBC01 > CAYPSN01. The sequence continues at coordinate 359,973 of CAZRJR010000001.1, read as the reverse complement.
ATCGGCAATGTGCTCTATGTACTGCTTAAATCCAGCGGCATTCATGCCAAATATACCCCGAGGGAACACAGCGGCTGCATAGGTGTATTCGAGCTTAGCTGCTTCACGCACGAGCTCCACGATGTGTTGCTGAAATTCTGGCGTCCAAAGTTCGGACTGCTCTTCTTTGATAGTATTTATCATATTGATACCGAAGTTAAGGTGCTGTGACTCATCCCGCATAATATACTGAATCTGTTCGGCGGCACCAGTCATCTTGTTTTGGCGTTGAAACCCAAACATGACCGCAAACGAACTGTAGAAGAATATGCCTTCTAATATGAGCGAGAACACACATAGGTTTTCTAGGAACTTTTGATCGGACTCAAACGTACCGGTTTTGAAGTTGTCATCGAATATACCTTCGTTAAAGCTAAGTATGAACGAAGCTTTACTATATATGGCGGTGTTCTCGCGGTACATATTGAATATCTCGCCACCGTCAAGACCAAGGCTTTCTACAATGTATTGGTAGGCATGAGTGTGAATCGCCTCTTCGTAAGCCTGACGGAGCAGGTACATGCGGCATTCGGGCGAGGTAATGTGTTTGTATAGGGCGAGCACAATGTTGTTGGCGGCTATGGAGTCGGCGGTGGTAAAAAAGCCTAACACCGTCTTGAGGGCCTTGCGTTCGTCGTCAGTCAGGCGGTCAGATTTCCAGAGTTCTATGTCGTCTTGCATGGCTATCTCGGTGGGGAGCCAGTGGTTAGCGTTGCCGGCATTGTAGGCTTCCCAAGCAAACTTGTGCTTCATAGGATGGAGTTGCATTACATCGGAGTCGGCCCCGTTGATTATGCGACGCTTATTAATGTCGATTCGCTTGCTTGTTTGGGTAATTGGCATGATCTTCCTTCTAAATTGGGTTATTTTAGGCTATGAGGCAGTGGGTGCAGCGGCAAAGTCGCGCTTGTGGGTAGCACCAAATTCAGTGGTGTTCACAGTCGATTTTTCTACCTGCGAAGCGGCCAAGGTGCGGAGGTAGTAGGTGGTCTTGAGTCCCATTTTCCAGGCGTACATGTAAGCGTCGGATAGCTTTTTGCCCGATACGCCACGCATGTATATATTGAGCGACTGGCTTTGGTCAATCCATTTGCCCCGGTACGCCGCAGCCTTAATCAACCACTCAGGCTCGATCTCGAACACTTCTTTGTACTTAGCGCGGATCTTGGCAGGAATTTCTTCAATCTGTTGGATGCTGCCATCGTAGTACTTAATTTTGTTAAGCATTTGCTCGTCCCACAGTCCTAACTGGCGTAAGTCGTCAATGAGGTAGCTGTTTAGAACCGTAAAATCACCACTCATGTTGGATTTAACATACAAGTTTTTGTAGATTGGCTCTATGCACGGTACGCAGCCCGCCACATTGGCAATCGAGGCTGTAGGTGCGATCGCCATCACATTGGAGTTACGCATGCCATACTTTTTAACAGCCGCTCGCAGGGGCTTCCAGTCGAGCTTGCCACCGCGTGGTATGTCGAGCTTTATGCCACGCTCTCGTTCTAAGATATCGAGCGTGTCGACCGGGAAGATGCCACGATCCCACTTGGAACCCTTGTAGGTTTTGTAGGCGCCACGTTCTTGGGCAAGTTCGCTCGAGGCCAAAATAGCGTAGTAGGAAATTATCTCCATGCTTTCGTCGGCAAAGGCAACTGCAGCGTCCGAAGCAAAGTCAATGTCGAGCATATAGAGTGCGTCTTGGTGACCCATGATGCCAAGCCCGACCGGGCGGTTGTTCATATTGGCACGCTCAGTTTCTTTGGTTACGTAGTAGCAAAGGTCAATTACATTGTCTAGCATACGTACCGCACAGCTAATGGTGCTTTTGAGCATTTCTTGGTCAAGCCTACCCTCGACCATGTGCTGAGCGAGGTTAACCGAACCCAGATTGCAGACAGCCGTTTCTTCCTTGGAGTTATTTAGAGTGATCTCGGTGCACAAGTTGGAGTTATGCACTACGCCAACATGATCTTGGGGAGAGCGTAAATTGCTCGGGTCTTTAAACGTCATCCATGGATGGCCGGTTTCGAACAGCATTGATAGCATTTTGCGCCATAGGGCTGCGGCTGACACCCGCTTAAAGAGTTTAATTTCGCCTTTGTCGGCTAGTTTTTCATATTCTTTATAGCGTTTTTCGAAAGCCTTGCCATACAGGTGGTGCAAGTCGGGCGTGTCGTCTGGCGAGAATAGCGTCCACTCAGCGTCCTCCATAACACGCTTCATGAATAGGTCTGGAATCCAGTTGGCAGTGTTTATGTCGTGAGTACGTCGTCGTTCGTCACCCGTATTCTTGCGAAGTTCCAGAAAGTCCTCTATGTCGAGGTGCCAGGTTTCTAGATACACCGCAGTTGCACCTATTCGGCGACCACTTCGCGCAATAGCCACCGTAGAATCGTTGGCGATCTTAAGAAATGGCACCACGCCCTGGCTGGTTACGTCTATAGTCTTAATTTGTGAGCCAGTAGCGCGCACGTTGGTCCAGTCGGTAGCAATTCCGCCGGAGAACTTCGACATCAGCGCAGTGTCTAGGTATACCTTGTAGATGTGTTTTAGGTCGTCTTCGACGGTATTTAAAAAGCACGAGCTAAGCTGCGAAAAGTTCGTACCGGCGTTAAATAGGGTGGGGCTCGAGGTTACGTAGCGTAGAGTAGAGAGCGCCTCGTAGAACTTAATCGCCCAGTTGGTTTTATCCTTCTTTTCGGCAATGGCAATACCCATGGCTACACGCATCCAAAAGTATTGTGGTAGTTCGAGTACATCTTTGCGTGCTTCGGAGCGCAAAAAGTAGTTGCCATACAGTACGTGGAGACCCATGTAGTCAAGCAGATCATCGCGCTCGAGCTTGAGTGCCGCGCCGAGTTTTTCGAGGTCAAAGTCGAGCATGCGCTTGTCTAAGCGTTTGTTACTTACTGCGTTGGTCACGAACTGAGCAAACTGGGCGCTATATTGCTCGTTAGGGTTTTGGCCGGATTCTAGTTTTAGCACCTCGCGCTGCAATTTACGCATAAGCAGGCGGGCAGCGAGCTGAGAGTAAGCTTTGTCACGCTCTATGTAGGCCTTTGTGGCCATAATCATAGCCTCCTCGAGCTCAGTAGTGCTGATACCATCGTATAAGTTCGTCTTAACTGCTTGCGCTAATTCATCTACGTTAATTACATCGCCCAGGCCCTCGGCTGCTACCAGCAAGTCCTTTACCAGGCGAGCGTAGCTAAACATCTCCACACTTCCATCTTTGCCCTTTACTTGGAGCTCGCTTTGTTCAAGCTTGTGGGCGGAGTCGCGCTCTTGGGCTTCACGAATGGCTTTGTGGGTATCACGATACACGATGTAGGTGCGAGCAGTTTGGTAGTGACCACCGCGCATGAGTTCTTGCTCTACATGGTCTTGAATTAATTCTACATCTGGCATGGCGCCGGTCAGTACAGCATCTAAGTTAGAAAGAATGTTCTCTACTATCAGGGGGATGTCTTCGCTTGGAACTTCTTCGCCAGCCGCTACCGACGCTTTTTGAATAGCCACTTCGATGCGTGCAGAGTCAAAGTCTACCACCGCACCATTACGTTTTTTTACTTGCGAAAAGCTCATCCTCACCCTCCTGTAGTGTTTGTATTGTTATGATATACACTATATATAGCGCTTATGCTAGCTGTCAACACTTCAGCCATGCAATTCTCTGCTATCAAGCGTCCTTTTGTTTTTACCCCCTTAGAGTACACACTGCATACGAACATTGTACGAAACTGTACTATAGTTCGTCAAGTAGGGTAATTGAATTTTCCCCTCACAAATGCTAGTATGATCTGGCGTTACATCTATATTACTGCGACTCGGTCCCGTCGTCTAGTGGTTAGGATATCTGGTTCTCATCCAGAAGATCGCGGGTTCGAATCCCGCCGGGATCACCAGGGCAAGCTGCTCACCCTATGGTGGGCGTTTTGCTTTGGTAGTCTCTGTGAGACTGGAACTTGCGAAGCGGGGACGATAATCAAGGAGTGAGGCAAAGCAAAGAGCTTGCTTTTAAGCTTTACGAACGACGATGATTATACATCTAGTAATCCCGCCGGGATCACCAAAGTATAAATACAGTTTTCTAACCTGTAAAAAAGATCTGGACTTTATTACAGTGACAAACGACTTGGCACTACAGGTTAAAATGGGTTCGAATACACATTGCATGGTAATGTCTCTTGACACTCAACCATAATAGGTATACAATATCCTAAGTTCTTTGCAATAATTCAAAACCTATATCTAGTTCCTGCACACATTTGTGAGGCAGGGTTGGGGCTAGATTTTCACATTTGTGAAGGGTGATTACTGCGCTAGTGGTAATCCGGTTTCCTCCGTAATCATAGGATAGCTGTTGTCGTCTACGGTATGTAGAGTCTGAGTCAGCGAAGAGGTCTTTTTTCGTACAAGAAAGTACGATTCATGACAAAGCAAGGTGGCACCGCGTGATCTAGAATCCCGCCCTTGTTACATATCTTTTTAGGTATGTGATGAGGGCGGGATTTTTGTTTCCCGCACACGAGTCCGAAAGGAGAACCAAATGGACTGGTGATAAATGGGTACGGCGCCCTTACGCCGATTAACGGTGCCCGGGAGTTTACGCTCCCGGGCACCAACCCCAAAGGAATATTATGAAAGTATTGCAAAATAACCAACTATCAAGACATAAAGTTACACTTGTGGGCTGTGTGCATGGCAGTGAGAACTATGGCAGAGTCGTCTTTGAGTACTTCGCGAATAAAATCGATGCCTATCCCGGCCTTACGTTAATATTGGCGAATGAAGAAGCTTTGGCGAAGCGAACACGTTACATTGATGCAGATCTTAATCGTTCTTTTCCGGGTAATGCCCTTGGTAACCTGGAAGAGAAACTTGCCCACCAACTCTTACAGGCAATTGATCCGGGTAGTTATATTATTGACATACACACGACACGAGGGCATCTCCCTATGGTTCCGATTATTACCAACCTCACTGCTCGTACTCGCACCATCCTTAACCAGCTACCAAGTACAAATATTGTTTATATGAAGGGTGGGTTTGGTTCGCTTATTAGTCAGTTTCGAGGCAGCGTATCGCTTGAGTACTCTGATAGTTTAGCTCGCAATGTAGCGAACATTATCCAGTTAGAGGATGTGGTTCGTAACCTCTTGCTAGGCGTTAGAATGCCAACACATAAACACTCTATTTATACAGCCGAGGGGAAAATACCATTAGAGATGCCAATCCCGTTTGGAGCTAAGAGTTTCGAACTAATAGAGGGCACTACGGTTATTCCGTTTTTACCAAGACGAGTAGCTTTTCGTGGCTCAAAGGGCTTTTGCTTAAGTAGGCCTAAGTCATTTAAGACATAAGGAGATTATTATGAGAAAACAACGAATACTAACGGGTGATCGACCGACAGGTAAACTACACCTTGGTCACTATTTAGGCACCCTTGAAAATCGGGTCAAGCTACAGAATCAGTACGAGACATACATAATGCTCGCCGATGTTCAGGCACTGACTGATAACTTCGACAATCCAGAGAGAGTGCGGGATAGCGTCTACGAAGTAGCCCTCGACAACTTGGCGGCTGGTTTGGACCCAAGTAACTCTACTATCTTTGTACAGTCACAGATACCAGAGCTAGCCGAACTAACAGTTTACTTCATGAACTTAGTTAGCCTAGCGAGACTTGAGAGGAATCCTACTGTTAAAAACGAAATGAAACAAAAAGGCTTTGGCAATAATGTGCCGGTTGGTTTCTTGAATTATCCGCTTTCTGAAGTTGCAGACATCCTTGGGTTTAAAGCTGACTTAGTTCCTGCCGGTGACGATCAAGCGCCAATGGTTGAGCTAACTCGTGAAGTCGTACGTCGCTTTAATAATATCTATGGTGAGACCTTTGCGATGCCTGAGATAAAGGTCGGGCGAGTTGCGCGCCTAGCTGGTATAGATGGCAAGACTAAGATGAGTAAAAGCCTAGGAAACGTAATCTACTTGTCCGATACACCCGCCGTAGTAAAGAAACAAGTAATGAGAATGTACACGGATCCTGGCCGTAAGCGCACAACTGATCCAGGAAAAGTGGAAGGCAATCTAGTTTTTACCTACTTGGATGCTTTCTGTAATGATACCGATAAAGTTACCAGACTAAAGTTCTTATATAGAAAGGGTAGAGTTAGTGACATGGAAGCTAAAGAATATCTCATTGAAGTATTGAATGACTTCCTAGAGCCTATACGGAGTAAGAGGAAGTTCTACGAGAGCCAGCCTGAGCTCGTAAGAAGTATTATTAGAGACGGTACGGCAAAAGCCAGGGCTGAAGTACAGGTAACGATGGGCGGCGTTAGGAAGGCAATGAAGCTCTATCAGCCATAGGTTCTAACTTACACTCGTAGAGACAAGCTCCTTAACTTCACTTAGTATAGAGTGCCAGTCTAGTCACTCCTTCTTTATAGGATTCCAATTCTATTTAATATAGTTCACCAAGAAAGGTGCTCAGCCAACGAGTGGGTGGTTTTCCTGGTTGAGTTATACTCCCAGTAATACCACCGGAAAGGTCTTGATTTTATAACATAATTATAGTATTATGTATTCACTCACTCGAGACATTCAGGAGAGCACTATGCACAGTTACTTGGATTTCCAGGTTGGAGGGCGTCAAGTCGAAGTCGAACTCGACAGATCCCTCCGCACGACAGAGGCTCGCGAGACCATCGAGCGCGCCCTGAACGAGAGAAGGCAGGGCCGCATGTTCCCCACGACGAAGGGGTTCATGTACACCCTGCCCGACGAGGGGTGGGATCTGGTCCGGCTCGTCGAGCGCCTGCACAACCTCCTTATGGAGTTGTTCGGCGAAGACCATTCGGTGGGGTACCGCAACGGCAACAACGAGTGCATCCGCGAGCCCGATGGCTCCGTGCACACCACCGACCGAACCGTCCGCGCTTAGCTCGGTCAAGAGGAGGGGTGCAATGGGCATTTTGGACTCATTGGCCCCATAGCGGTTCGGGGATTATTCCTTGATCCGCTTTTTCAGTTCAAACATTTCCATTGGATGTCGGCAGTAGATAACAGGGAAGTATCTAGACTGAGCGATTCGAGAATATCTCGGGTCGCATTTTTGTTTTGTGCTAGGATTGGAGTATGGAAAATGCCGATCTAGAGAGTCAAACCACAGAGCTTGCGAGGATTCTTCGTACTAACGAGAATATTGTAAAAGTTCTTAAAGGTTTGGAGGCGCTAAAGCTAGGGGATTACTACTTGGCGGGTGGCTGTATTTCTCAGACAGTATGGAATTATCTTCATGGCTTTAGCTCAGAAGCTAATATCAAGGATTATGATGTGGTTTACTATAACAAAGATGAAAGTCATGAAACAGAAGATGTCATAACTCAGATTGCAAACAAACAGTTCTCGCAACTGTCCATTTCTATGGAATTAGTAAATCAGGCACGTGTCTATACATGGTACGAAGAACGTAATGGAACTCCGGCACCATATTACGGCAGCGCGGCAGAAGGTATAAATTCGTGGCCTGTTACAGTATGCTGTGTAGGAGTAAGGATGGAAGGAGGTAGACTAAAGGTGTATGCGCCCTATGGCCTTCATGATCTCTTCGGATTGGTTATTAGACCTAATAAGACGGTAGCTCCTGAGAAAGTCTACGATGCAAAGCTAGCACGATGGACTAAGGTCTGGCCTAAACTTGTTGTCATCCCGTGGAGAGAAACACGATAATATTGCAGAGTTCTAATCCACACTTATAGTGGCATACTCCTGAACTTCGCCTAGTATAGAGTGCCAGCTCAGTACTTGTTTCTTGATATGGCTCCACTTCTTCATAGAGCTGCAGACCATTGACTGATATAGCTATTTGTTATATTATATATAGGTCTTTTTTGAAACACTGCATCGTCTGATGCCCGACCCAAGGAGCTTTCATGCTCGATATCCTGGCCTTCATCTACCTCGGTGGCATCGTGCTATCTGCCCTGGTTTTCGCCTTGGGCATCGTGATGTTTCACGACTTTGCGCGAGACTTTCCACAGGACGCCAAGATGATCAGCGAGCTGCTCAAGTTCTGGTTCGAGATCGCTGGGAGGCACATCTTCCTCTGGCCCTGGTACATGGTAGGTCGACCGATCTACTGCCTCGTCCAGATCAAGCGAGGCAAGATGGCGCCGCTCAACAGCTGAAGAAGACCCAAGCCCCGCTCCACCTGTGAGATTCCGTCTCTATTGTGGGGCGGGGTCTCCTCATTTTTAGACAACTATGTATTGTTTTGATGTATGTTTGCTATACTAGCATTATGCATAAGCGTAATGGCTTTAGCCTAATTGAGCTCGTAATTATCTTAGGGATTCTTGCTGTTATAGGGGCTGTTGCATGGTTTGGATTATCTGGCAGTAGAAGCAATCCTTCAAAGACTGACAGTACCAACCCAGTAACCAGCAGCGGTAGTGTATCCTGGAGCTTTAATGGCGTTACATGGCAAGCGTCGGGGAAGCCCCCAGCATGCGCAAGCCCCGTACGGTTTGCTACCACGCCATCAAATCTGTCTGAGGCTACTGCCGTACTGTATCCGGGGCAGTATCGAGGCGGCAACTATAAGCCTCATGGTGGTTTGCGTTACCCTGATGGCAAGAACGCCACACAGGTGTACGCCATTTATGATGGCAAAGTAACTGAAGGCTCACGGTACATCGAGTCTGGCGAGACTCAGTATATGTTCACAATCGTAAATGACTGTGGAATTGCCTATCGCTACGATCATTTGCGTGTATTGAGTCCGACGTTCCAGAAGTTAGCCGATCAGCTCCCGGCAGCCAAACCCAACGATTCGCGCACTACTCGGTTTAATACTGCGGTGGCGGTTAAACAAGGCGATGTAGTAGCTACGAGTATTGGTTTTGCAACTACTGGTAACGCCGCATATGATCTAGGAGTTTATGACCTCCGTAAGCCCAATAATGCAGCACAAAGCTCCGAGTACAAATCAAAGCATGGTAGCGAACTTAGTCAGGCTGGCTACGCATTATGCTGGCTCTCAATGTTTAGTGACGCAAATAATTCCATTTTAGCTCAACTCCCGGCAGGAGATGGCGTTCAGGGCAAGAACAGTGATTACTGCAGATAGTATGTAGCAGCTTGTCTGTGGCGGTCAGATCTTATGCTTTGATACAAAAAGTAATTATGGTATAGTACGCACGTTCGTTTGTTGAATTGCCAGAATGGTAGTTCCCTATAGAAAAGAGAAGGTACCTTGAGTGGATCAGTGACCAGGCCGAGAGTCTGTGTAATTGGAGGCGGTGCGCGCGAGCATGCCCTGGCCAAAGTTCTGGGGCGCCACGCCGATATCGTGGTGGTGGGCGGCAACCCCGGCATGCCTTTCGAGCGGGTGAAGTCGGCCGACGATGTGGTGGCGGATCTGTTCGTGTATGGCCCCGAGCAGCCCCTGGTTCACGGAGAAGCAGATCGGCTGCGCCGGCAGGGCAAGCTGGTGCTGGGTCCGGGTGCTGTTGGCGCTCAGCTGGAAGGCTCCAAGGTCTGGATGAAGCGCATCGCCAGCGCGGCCGGAATACGCACGGCCGAGTACCGTGTGGTTTCCAATACCGCAGACATGCTGGCGGCAGTGCGCTACATGATGGACCGCTACGGCGGTTGTGTGATCAAGACCGATGGCTTGGCCGCCGGCAAGGGTGTGTTTGTGACCCACGACTACGACGCCGCTGTGCGTGACGCTCAGCAGAAGCTGGACGGTAAGTTCGGTGAAGCCGGTAAGACCCTGGTGATCGAGCAGCCGCTCGAAAACAAGGGGCCGGGCGAGGCGTACGAAGTTTCGATCTTCGCCATCTGCAACGGCACCGAGTATGTGCTCCTCGAGGGGGCACAGGACTACAAGCGCTTGTCGCTTGGTTCCGACGTCAACACCGGCGGCGTGGGGGCGTACTCGCGCACCCGCGATCAGTCCAAGCTCAGCGATTGGGCCGAGCTGACCATTCGGCCGCTCCTGGCCGAGCTGCAGCGCCGTGGCATCGATTACCGCGGCATCATCTACGCCGGGTTGATGATCGTGGATGGCATGCCCTACCTGCTGGAGTACAACATCCGCATGGGTGACCCGGAGGCTCAGGCAGTACTGCCACGGGTTACCAGCAACCTGCTTACGACCTTCAAGCAGGCTGCCTCAGGCCTCCCCATGGATCCGGTGGAGTTCTCGCCGGAGTACACGATTGCCACTGTGCTGTCTAGCGAGGGCTACCCAGACTCGGCGGCGATCCGTGACGGGTTCGTGATCGTTGGGCTAGAGGTGGCTCAGAAGGTTCCCGGCACGGAGATCTTCTTTGGGGGTGTCGACCTCGATGAAGAGTCGCAACTGATCACCAAGGGCGGGCGAGTGCTCACGGTGGTAACGCGCCACGCCAACCCTCACGTGGCCAAGACGCACAACAACCGCGCTGTGGAGCTCATTCAGTTCCCCGGCAAGCAGTACCGGTCCGACATCGGCAAGGAACTGCTGGTGGCTTAGTCGCCCGAAGTAAAAATTCAGCAAACGATCGAGACCTGCCTGGGTAAACTGGGCAGGTCTCTTTCAACTAGTACGTCGATATAAATACGTTATTAATTAAACGAAAAGAGCCCCGACGTAGAGTCGGGTGACTCTCATCGGGGCATGTACCCTCTTGGGTAGTTCCAAGTTCCTTGCTGGAGCTCGGCGGGATGCTGTCGCATCACTTGTACTACCGCTTGCGCCTCGCTGGCTGGGGCCTGGTCCCCTTGGGGGTGGTCCGTCGAGACATAGCTTTCGGGTCAACACCAGTGGGTGGGGTCAACTTCTGCGCCCGGCTCTTGGCTGCCGCTGGGGCAACACTCACCTCGGCCACGGCAGGAGCGTCTCTGACTTCGTACATCCACGGAGCGAGAAGCCACATGGCAACGAAACAGGTCAGGTACATGGTGATGTCCATGTAGTCCAACTGGCCGGAGTAGTGAAGCCCCTGGGTGGTGAAGGTGCCATCATCGTGCGCGGTCATGTACTCGAACATGAGAGCGGCTATGAGCGCCACACTCAGTCCCATGCGAAGCGTGATGATGGGCCGCTTGTTGAAGGCCACGAACTCCCGGCGACAAAGGCTCTTCATCTCGATGTTCAAGATGATGCCGCCCCAGGCGGCCACAAAGCCAAGGTCGTTCAAGTGGTACCGGTAGAACTCCGGCCCCACCTGGAAGTTCTGGAAACACTTGCCGGCCGTGTACGTGAGGACGAGGCCCCAGAACACACCGTAGGCGGTTCCCAGTCGAGTACCGAGGATGATCTCAGCTCGCCACAGGTAAAGCTCTCGAATTGCATAGAGGGACATGAAGATCATCGCAATGGTCACGACGACGAGCTGGATGCCGTGCATTTCAGCACACTCCTGATTCGGTAGGTGGTAGTAATGTCGAGATACGATAGAACTTGCGTATTATAACACTTATGCTACAATATGTCAATACTTGCTAAGAGCTAGTCGCCCGAGGGCAAAACCTCCACGCTTGGTAGGGGTAGTACAAACGGCTCACCTTGGTAGTGCACGCCGTCAATCGGCGGTGTTTCACCAATTACCACGCACAGCGCGTGCTCCAATCCATACTCCAAGTACAGACTATACGCACTGTAGTCATCACTCATAATCAGCTTGCCGTCCTGAGCATACACGTACAGGGCAGGAGGTGATTGCTCGCTAAGTTGTTGCACAAAGTGGGCACGGTAGCTGTCCGAAACAGTTGGCCGAAAGTCACTAAAAGGCACAATTACGCCCATATCCGCCACCGCCATAGTGCACGTTATTTGACCACGGTAGGCCATATCGAGCAGTTCAAGTAGCCGATCATCGCGCGGTTCGGTATCCTCATTAAATTCAACTGGGGGTAGATCGGCAATGTCCATAGCCATAGTATACGCCAAAATTCACATACTAGCCGCTGATCTGGAAAAGGGGTATAGTAAGCAGTATGGAAGCACACGAAAACCCGAAAAACCAAGCATCAACTATATGGAATATCGCCGACATTTTGCGCGGTGGCTGGAAGCAGCACGAATACCAGGACGTGATACTCCCGCTCGTGGTGCTCAAACGCCTAGATAGTGTGCTTGCCAAGACGAAGCCCGAAGTACTGCGTACCTACGGCGATATGGATGGCAAAGTGTCAGACCTCACGCCCTTCCTGGAGCAGGCCGCTGGCTACAAGTTCTACAACACAAGCCCCTACGACTTCAAAAAGCTGCTTGACGATAGCGAAGGCATCTACGCCAACTTCATCAACTATCTAGACGGCTACAGCCCAAATGTGCGCGACATTATCGAGAAGTTCGACTTTGCCAAACAGCTAAACAAACTAAAGGGCGGCAAAATACTCCACCTGATAGTAAAAGAACTGGACAAAGTAGACCTAAGCCCTGAAGCCGTGAGCAACCACGACATGGGTTACATCTTTGAAGAACTGATCCGTAAGTTCAATGAGCAATCGAACGAAACCGCCGGAGAGCACTACACGCCGCGTGAGGTTATCCGCCTGATGGTGCGCTTACTACTAGAACCGGATGCCGCGCGCATCAAAGGCGAAAACAAAATCATTGAAATGTATGACCCGGCTATGGGTACCGGCGGCATGCTCACCATTGGAAAAGAATACATCCAGACTAAAATCAACCCGGCTGCCGAAGTTTACCTATATGGCCAGGAGCTAAACCCCCAAACCTACGCTATCGCCAAAAGTGATATTTTGATCAAAGGCGAAGATGCCAACCGCATCAAAGGCGGCAGCGGCGAGCACGCCGAAGACAGCACGCTCAGTAACGACCAATTCTACGACAAGACATTTGACTATGTAATCGCAAACCCGCCATACGGTACAGATTGGAAGAAAGACAAGGACGCTGTTGAGGCTGAAGCCGCGCGCGGCAGCGCTGGGCGTTTCCCGGCCGGCACGCCAGCCGTGAGCGATGGCCAAATGCTATTCCTTCAGCACATGGTAAGCAAGCTACGACCTGCGCATGAAGGGGGTGGCCGTGTTGCGGTGGTCCACAACGGCTCACCACTTTTCACTGGCGCAGCCGGTAGCGGTCCAAGCGAAATCCGCCGCTGGGCACTTGAAAATGATTACCTGGAAGCTATCATCGCTCTGCCGACAAACATGTTCTACAACACCGGCATCGCAACCTACATCTGGGTGCTAACAAACCGCAAGAGCGCCGAGCGGAAAGGCAAAGTCCAGCTAATAGACGCCAGCAACATATTCCACAAGCTGCGCAAAAACTTGGGCGACAAGAACAAAGAGATGACGGCCGAAGACATCGATGAAGTATACGAGCTATACGAAAAGTTCGCGCCTACTAAGCGCAGTAAGATTTTTGACGCCGCAAACTTTGGCTATACGCAAGTAACGGTGCTAAACGGCAAAGAAAAAGATACCGAAAATGTGCCCCTAGGTGAAGATATTGACGAATACTTCAAGCGCGAAGTATTGCCACACCTGCCAGAAGCAAAACTTGACCGTAAAAAAGACCGCATTGGCTACGAAATACCGTTCAACCGCTACTTCTACGAATACAAACCGCCACGCGACCTCGATGAAATCGATGACGACCTACAGGCCGTCACGAAAGATATTTTGAAATTGCTGAACGAGGTAACGGACTAATGCAAACATACCAGACGATGAAAGACTCTGGTTTGAAATATTTGGGAGATATTCCTGATGAGTGGAATTTGCTGCGTGCATCCGTTCTTTTCAAGGAGAATAAGCAAACAAACACCGACTTACTATCTGTTGAGCCTATGCAATTCAAGCTGGGTGAGATTATCGACAAAAAAATAGACGTGGATGAGAAGACGAAAGAAGAAATAAGGCGCTATACCGTTGTCGAGAAAGACGACATTATGCTAAACGGCCTAAACTTGAACTACGATTTTCTTACCCAGCGTGTGGCCGTAGTCAAAAAAAGCGGGTGTATAACACCTGCCTACATATCACTACGCACACGCAAAAACATTCTGCCGATGTATGCTACTTATTTACTTAAAGCACTAGATGGACAGAAAGTACTAAATGGCTGGGGAACGGGTATTCGCCTAACGCTGAATTACTCGGAGTTCAAGAAATACTACCTACCAGTTCCGTCTATCGATACCCAACAGCGCATAATTAATTACCTGGATGAAGAAACAGCGCTCATTGACGACCTAATCGCAAAACAGCAACACCTGCTAGAACTCCTGGAAGAGAAGCGCCGCGCAACCATCACCAACGCCGTCACGCGCGGTCTAAACCACAATGCAGAATTCAAAGACACGGAAAATACGTGGTTAAGCGAGGTACCTTACGGCACTACAGCGAAACAACTAAAGTTCATACTGTCTCTAAATACGGGCGGAGCTTGGGGAAATGACCCTATGGGAAATGAAACCGACGTTGTTGTTTTACGCTCCACTGAACAGACAATGACCGGGCAATGGATCCTTGATGACCCGGCCACGCGTCAAATTACTAAGTCAGAATATGACAAAACAAGACTGGAAATTGGTGATCTAGTTATCACCAAATCGAGCGGTAGCGAACTTCATATAGGCAAGACCTCTGTAGTGGATGAATCTACTCAAGGTTATAGTTACTCAAACTTCATGCAGCGATTGAGGCTCAAAGAAAATGAGGAGCCAAAATTCTACTGGTACCTTCTTAACTCTCAACTTGCCCGCGAACAATACAACTACTACTCCAATAGCACCTCTGGGCTGGCAAACCTAAACAGCACAATTTTCAACGAGCTTTTTTTCGTCCATTTCAATTTAGATGAGCAACAAAGAATAGCCAAGTATCTGGATGATTGTGAAGTAAAAAACGAGGCGTTAAAAAGCAAAGTCCAGGAACAGATTGACCTGCTAAAAGAGCGCCGCACAAGCCTCATATCAAGTGCCGTCACCGGAAAGATTAAAGTATGAACAGGGCTTCTATAAGCGACTTATACCGCAAGATAATTGAAGATATGCAGGGTGAAATACGCCGTGAATCTGAAGCAACTATAGTCGGTACAGATACAGAAGAGCTTGCCGAGTATTACTACGACAAATATGGCCTACCGGAACTACAGATAGTCAAAGGTCCTGAGCTTGAAATAATACAAGATGTTGTAGATATTCCGGCGAATCAGCGCGATGAGTGGTATGCAAATGAAGGTCCTTTGCGCAACTTCCCAATAAAGCGAGGTGTAATCCGTACTTGGATAGATGACTTTCCTGACTTTCGAAAATTTTGGCCACTACTGACATCTACCTTTACTGTTAGCTACAGCCTGGATAATTACATAATCGACCAAAACTGTATTGGCGTTGGGTTTGATATAAAAGCCTATAACCTAGAGCTAAACGACGACCAGGTCGCACAAAGAGTTGCGTCCGAAGTCGAGCGCATTAACCAGCAAATAGAGTGGAAAAATAATGATATAAAGAAGCACAATGCCGAGCTGAAGCAGGCGGCACTCAATGAGATAAACGCACGCAAAGAACAGATAAGCAAGAACGAATCTTTGTTAGATGGTATATCAAAAAAGATATCAATTCCCCTAGTAAAACGCGGCGCTACCGAACCAGTCCAGCCTAGAATACAGGTCAAGAAAGAGGTTAAGAAGCTCAAACCAGAAGCTAAGCCGGTGGAAGAGTACGAGCTTGACCAAAAGAAAGTCTTGGAGATTATCAAATTCATCGACAGCTACATGAAGGCGCTGGAGCGAACACCGAAATCTGTTTCGCCGCTTGGTGAGGAAGAATTGCGAGATTTATTGCTTGCTCACCTCAATGAAGTGTTTGACGGGTCTGCCACTGGCGAAACCTTCTCGAAAAAAGGCAAAACAGATATCTACCTGCGCATCGACAAGGGTAATATATTGATTTTTGAGTGCAAGATATGGGGCGGCAAACAACTTCTTTTCAGTACAATAGACCAAATCAGGGGTTACCTTACTTGGCGACATAACTTTGGCGTTATTATTTTCTTCGCACGCAATAAAAACTTCACACAAGTCCGCGACAGTCTGGCGGCCGAGATTATCAACAGCGAATCATATATAAATGGTTTTCAGCAAATAGACCCTACGCATTTCGTAGCTAAGCACAGCTTGGAAGACGATAAAAAATCAGTTGAGATGCACTACCTAATCTACAACCTATACTCTGACGGCAGTGAAGTTAAGGAAACTGATTGATGATAGACCAATACGAAATCGCCGAAAGAGTTGTCGCTGCCGGATATGGCAGTGGGGCTATTGGTGTTTATAAATCAGAAGTAGTCAAGATTATTCAAGAACGAATTGGTGGACTATGCGCCGATCATCGTACATTTGTCTATGTACGTGCCAATAATCTACATATCGATAATGAACTAGGTGGTGGCAATATAACTTCTGCTCTGGCCGCATTTAGTGCATTGAGTCTATTAACGAAGATTTGCTACTTCATAGATAAGCCACAACGCTTCACTCCACACGACTCAGTGTATTTCACTGTGAGCGAAACAGATGCCTTCAGACACTTTATCAAGCTTTTGTTCGACAATGGCATTGAACTTGGCGTTGATAAAAATGATGCTGCAGGACAAAAACTCATCTGGAATGGGTTTCGAGATTACTTAGCCCATCTAGGCACGGTAGAGCATGGTAAACAAGTTGTTACTTTTGAGTTTAAGCAGCCAAGACGCGGCCAACCCGTCCCGACATTAGACGACAGAATAGAAAAGATGTCAAAGTGGCGGGTATTCGAAGATGATGGTAGCGGCCGCAATTGGCGCATCTACATAAACGTCCTCTTTGCTAAGTTGGAAAAAGAAATCATACCTTTTGTAGTAACAAAGGTCATCGAATATACAGTGGATGAAGACGAAGCGGCAAGAAACTTATACAAGCTAGTATCAGGAGAGAGGGATTTACCATGATAGATTTAAAAGAAACCAACTTCGAGCAATACATAACAAACTGGCTTATTGAGCATAACGGCTATATTTTGCGTGGTGCAGATGAAGCCGGCCGGCCAGTCGAGGACAAAGACTATGACCGCGCACTTGCGCTCGATTTGGAACTGCTAGGTCGCTTCATTCAAACCACTCAACCAAATGAGTGGGCGCGCCTACACGAAATCTATGGTGACCAGGCACTGGAAAGTTTTGCTAGAAGGCTTGATCAAGAACTTTCACAAATCGGTGTTCTAGATGTGCTGCGTTCGGGTGTTACTGATCGTGGTGTCCATATCGACCTCTTCTATCGCCGGCCAAATAGTGGCTTCAACCCGGATGCTGAGAAACTTTACCAAACCAACGTATTTAGCGTGATGCGTCAGGTGTATTTTAGCCCACGCGATGAACGCTCGGTAGATATGGTACTGCTACTCAACGGAATCCCGGTGGTTTCTTTTGAGTTGAAGAACCAACTAACCGGCCAAAATGTGCAGCACGCAATCCACCAATACAAAACAGACCGCCAGCCGAGCGACAAGCTGTTTGCTTTCAAACGCGCGCTTGTTCACTTTGCCGTAGATAACAACCTGGCCTTTATGACTACCAAGATTGACGGTATAAAAACCTACTTCCTGCCATTCAATCGCGGCGACAATAACGGTGCTGGCAACCCGGCCGTTGAAAACAAATTCGCAACTTACTATCTATGGGAAGACGTGTTCACCAAAGATAGTCTGGCCGAAATCATCGCCCGCTTCATGCATGTCACAGTTGAGAAGAAAAAAGACCTGAAGACCGGCCGTATCGACAAAAAAGAAATGCTCCTATTCCCTCGCTATCACCAGCGCGATGTGGTGCGAAAACTTATTGCTGATGCGCGCGAAAATGGTGCCGGCAAGAACTATCTCATCCAGCACAGCGCCGGCTCCGGCAAGTCGAACTCTATCGCTTGGACGGCACACAACCTAAGCGACCTACACAACGCCGAAGACCGCAAAGTCTTTGACAAGATAATCATAATCACAGACCGCCGGGTACTTGACCGCCAGCTACGCGACACAGTAAGCCAGTTTGAACAGCAGCACGATGTGGTGCGCGGCGTAACCAGCTCAGCTGAACTACGCGAAGCACTGGAAGACAAAACCAAAATCATCGTATCGACACTCCAGAAGTTCCCGATTATTGTTGAAGATATCGAAAAGCTGTCCGGCAAAACCTTCGCAGTTATTGTCGATGAAGCGCACAGTAGCCAAAGCGGCGAAAGCACTAAAGCATTGAAACAAACCCTGAGCAAACTGGAAGACGCTGAAGCGGAAGACGAAGCCAACACCACACCGGACGCTGAAGAACAGTTTGCGCTAGACGCGCAGGCCGCACGCGGTCGGCTACCGCACGTTAGCTTCTTTGCCTTTACGGCTACACCAAAAGAAAAGACGCTTGAATTGTTTGGCGTAAAAGGCGCTGACGGCCGCTTCTCGCCATTCAGCCTGTACAGCATGAAGCAAGCTGTTGAAGAAGGCTTCATCCTAGACGTTCTCAAAAACTACACTACGCACAAAATGTATTTTGAACTCGCCCAAAAAGCGGCCGAGCTTGACCCTGAGTTTGAAAAGAAGAAGGCCTACCGCCTGGCTATAGGTTACGCCGACCTTCACGAACATGGTATCGAAAAGAAGGCCGAGCTAATGGTTGAGCACTTCCGCTCTCAAATTGAGCGCCTGATAGACGGCAAAGCAAAGGCCATGATAGTAACCAAATCTCGCCTACACGCCGTGCGCTATTATCTAGCAGTGCGCGACTATTTGGCCAAGCAAGGCTACCCGGAAAAAGCAATCGTAGCCTTCTCTGGCACGGTTGTCGATGCAAGTCGTGGCGGCCTAGAATATACCGAAGCTGGCCTCAATGGCTTCAGTGAAACCGAAACGGTCGAAAAGTTCGATAGCGATGACTACAAATTCTTGATCGTGGCTAACAAATACCAGACTGGCTTTGATCAACCAAAACTGGCCGTGATGTATGTCGATAAAAAACTGGGCGGCGTAGCAACCGTACAGACGCTCAGTCGCCTAAACCGCACAATGGGCAAGGCCAAAGATAACGTATTTGTGCTTGATTTTGTGAATGACGCCGAAAGCATCCAAAAAGACTTCCAGCCTTACTACACCAGCACAATCTTGTCCGAATCGACCGACCCGAACATCTTGTACGATTTGAAGCGCGACATTTTGAGCGCCAGCGTATTTGGCGAGGAACAAGTCCGCCAACATTACCAGCTGCTGATTTCTGGCGACCAAAACAACCAAGCGGTTGTCGCCGGCCTGCTGGATGAAGCCGTGCAACGCTGGAACGACCTGGATGACGATGACAAGGCCGCATTCCGTGACAAGGCTGTAGATTTTGCGCGCAAGTACGCCTTCATAGCGCAGCTGTTTGATTTTGGCGATGCCGGACTTGAGCAGTTCTACGAATACATCCGCAACTTGGCTAAGAAACTGCCAAAAGAAAAGGATCCGCTGCCAACCGAAATGCTTGATTACATAGATTTGAGTTCTATCGCCATTTCTAAGGGCAAGAAGGCCGCTATTGGCTTGGTAGACGAGGAATCGGAGCTTGACCCGATGTCTAGCAATTCACGTAGCGGCAAGCCGCTAGACGAAATGGAACGCCTGTCTTTGATTGTAAAAAGTATCAATGAACAGTTTGGCTTGCCAGAAGGCATGGAAGAAGACGGTATGTTATTGATTTCACGAATACGCGACCGAGATGATATCAAGAAAGCAATCGCCAACAACCCGAAGGGCGCAGCACGCGAGCACTTCAATTCTGTAATGCAAGATGAACTTATGAAAATGTTTAAGGAGCGAGCCGAATTCTATAAGAAGCTGGATGAGGACAGCACCCTGAAAGATACAATCGCTGAAAGAATTTTTGAAGAAATGTACACGAATACAAATAAGAATACACCATCATAATATTTAAAGTGAACGTCTATCTCGACATCGATGGGGTGTTACTAGCTAATGACAAGTTTGTTGCGCCACACGTGGATGAGTTTGTGGCTAAGTGCCTGGAGCGTGGGGAGGTGTATTGGCTGACTACTTGGTGTAGGGGAGACAGTGCCCCGGCCATTCGACGACTTGCGCAAACCAACATGAACCCCGCGACGATTGAGCTGCTGGCCAAGCATGCCCAGCCAACCAATTGGCACACGGCAAAGACCGAAGCGATAGACCTAAGCAAGCCATTCCTATGGTTTGACGATGATTTGTTCCCGGACGAGCGTGCGGAACTGATTAAATATGGTATGTTAGGAAACTGGATAGAAGTGGACCTACATAAGAACCCAAAGCAGTTATTGACCTTTGTCCGTAGCTTCCCAATCCCGATTACTGATGTAGCATAAGTATTGACAGCATAAGCTTGCAGTGGTATTATGTTGTAACTCTTTGTAGTTCAAACGCTTTGAAAGGAGCGTGTAATGGAACCAGTGTTCCAGATTGAGTTCAGGTACCCCAAGGTGGGGGATCAGGTGCCGGCCATCATCATCTACGTGCTGGATGAGACCAAGCCGCTGGCTCTGCCCAAGGAGGTGTTCCGTAGCGAGAACTACGGTCAGTCCATCTACGTTGGCGACAAGGGTGTGGCCCTGGCGGATCTCGCCTGGACTGATGCCACGTACCACAACGTTGGTGGCTTCACCGAGCTGGCCGATGAGATCCGTCGGATCTTCACGCCCACGGGGGTCAGCAGCGCCGGCTTCATGGACGAAGTGGTCAGTGGACTGCTCGAGACGGTGAAGCAGCAGGTGCAGCCCGATCCGGGCCAATACCTGTAGTAACAAAGAGGCGGGTGCGGTAGGCTGAAACAGGACCTACCGGCCCATGGGCCCTTGGTACTAATTACCGAGGGCCTTTTGCGTTGCATTTGTAGGAAGAATGACGGCTATTACTGTAGTTTGCCAATAACCTTGAGCTGCTCGAGCTTTTTGCGACCATGGGGTGCTTGGTCAATTACCTTACTCAAATCAGCTCCGCAGTAGGCGAGATTGTCGGAAGATTTATGTACACCGTCGACCCACAGTATACCCTGGCTAATTTCATACACTGCGCCATCGATCGCCACCCAGCAAGCATGGCCGGATTTGCCATCGGCAGCAGTGAGCTCGCTCGTGCTTATACTCTTTGCACCGTCCTGCTCGGGCACATAGGTGCTTCCAGAGCTACTGCCAGCCAACCACAGCCCACCGCCAATAAGCATGCCAGCGGCGATAAGGCTTAGTACTACAATTATAATTTTGGTAGAGTTCTTCATGAGCTAAAACGACTGAATATACATATTGGCAGTAGTGATGCACTCATTCTTAGTGTCGGCTTCGGTAATGGCGCTGCAGAGCTGCAAGCCAGGATCGAGCTTGTGAAAATAGCCAATAAAGTCTTTGACTGCGCCTACAAAGCAGTTGGAGCGCGCCACTTGGCTTGTGCCTTTATTGCAGAGCGCAGCGGTGCCTTCCACACTACTAATAGTATGTCCGCTGGCGTCGCGCCCTAGGCTTTGGTAGCAGGTAAGGTTGTGCGGGCTTTCTACGCCGTCGCACAGCGCAAATACCTTGTCAAAATCTTGATTCTCAGTTACCAGGGCCTGTGAAGTTTGCATAAGGTAGCATTGCTGCTTGTACTTTTCGTCCACCGCCGTGCACGGGTAGAGTGGCTGGTCGGGCTTGATGTAATTTGTGCGGTGATCTGGATTAGAGGCGCTCATGATGTTCTCCATAAATACCCCGCCGTAACACGAGGATTGCTCCCAGTTGTCGAGGAATCGATCGCAGACGGTGAGGGAGTCAAAGAGTTCATTGTCTTCGATCCCCATAATGCCGTGACCTAGGCCATGCACGCAGTTGTAGTGATAAAAGCTATACGGCTTATTGCCCTTAGATTCATTGCAAATGGTTGGGGCAGTGGCAATTACTTTGGCCCCTCCTAGGCGCTTGGCAGTAGCCTCCATAACGCCGTGGTAGTAGCCAGACCAACAGAAGTTATCACCGTGATTAAAGGCCTCTACAATGGTCTTGTACTTGAGCGCGCTGGCTCGGCCAATCACGTGCGAGATCTGGTGGCAATTATTCTTTACGATCGAGCTCGTGTCATAGACGGCCTTGGCCTCCTTGAACGCCGCTTCGGGCGATTTGGCAGCAATCAGCTGTTGAAAGTGCTTTTGCCAACACTTAAAATCCTCGGTAGATTTGGGGCAGGTTACGATTTGTGGTGATAGCTTGGATTTAGTCACTAATCCGCCAGCCACGAGAAGGGAGAGGCTCACAACAGCTATCGGAATAATCCACCAGTTGCGCTTAATCCAAGCGAGCGGACCTTTTTTGTTCGCGACCGGCGCTGGGGCCACTGTGGCTGCAGCCACAGTATTACTATTGCTGTGAGTTGCCGACCTAGAGCTTTGCTTGTGCTTCATAAGGGCTATTATACACAATTGGCTTGGGTTTGTGGTCGCACTACTATTTGCTCAAATAGAGAAACCCCGCTGGCACGCGGAGCTCTCTTGGGTCGGAGAGTCCCGGTGCCGCGGGGTTGTGGGTTGCCTCAGTCGTGGAAGCGGGGGAAGAACATGGCCGTAGAAGCCTCGTACTTCTCCCAGCGCTTCTTGAACTTCTGGCGCATCAGGGACTCCTCGAACGGAGCCCGGATGGCCAGCGAGAGCCACATGAACACACCTGCGACCAGCACTGCGATGTTCAGGGTTGCGACGACTGCGCCGACCCAGAAGATCCCAATTGCCGTGTAGAGCGGGTGCCGGACCTTCGAGTAAGGTCCATTCGTAACCAGCTTGTGGTTGTGGTGGATGCCGGCGCCTGGGATCCAGTTCTTCCCGAGGGTAAACTGGGCCCAGAACATCAGCGCCAAGCTCCCCAGCATGATGCCGGCGCCGATCGCGAAGATGGGCGTAGGAACCTGGTTGGGCTGGAGGAACGGCATCACCGCCATGCTGAGTGCGGCGAGGACTCGGAAAAGCATCTCGTTGGGCAACCTGACGAGATGCTTCGGAGGCTTGAACCCCTGAACCTTCCCCAGAATGGGCTGAGCAATCGCCATCAGGAAGAACGTGATGCCGACAGTGCCAATTGCCAAAACTCCGCTGATCATGTTGTCTTCTTTCTTGTCGAGGTTCCGAGAGACATAATAGCATAAGCTTTACTATTTGTCAATAGTCTTATGCTTGAATCAAAGAGTAACTTAAGGCATAATATCGCCAGTTGTTTCGCTACCCATAGCTTTGAAAGGAACGATGTGACAACAACTACGGAAGTATCTGCGCAAGTATCAGCTGGGACCTGCTTGGTCTCTGGTTGAAGGCTGGCAAGTGTGCCGGCAAGCCAGGCGCGGGGGAGAAGCTCCAGCGCTATGTGGTGGAAAGGAGGGAACTGACCGCACCTTCGCGTTTCTCTACAAACAAGGAGTATCCATCCGCGGTACTTGTGCCTTTGGTCGAGGCATACATGGCCACCCAGGCAGAGAGGCTTCTGCCCAAGCGGGCTGCCATGCAGATCGTGCGGAGCTACCGTCTGGAGGAGCGAGAGGAGCTTCGTCAAGCGCTCCTTGGGCTCAGCCGCGGTGAACTGAGTGGTTCGGTGGTGGCCACGTTGTCCAACCCTGCTGTGAGCGACGCCAGCTTGCTAGCAACTCTTGGCGAAGCACTGGATCTGTTGATGCGGGATACCGAGTTCTACCTGTTCGGCGCCTCCAAGACCTCGGCAGCGGCTTTGCTGGGCACGTAGGTAGCACCAAGAGCACCTCTTGAGGAATGCAAACGCACCTCTCGGGAGGTGCGTTTGTTATTTGTAAAAGATTTACGGGTAAAAGTAAGGAGCCCCCGCAGAGGCCCCTTAGTGGTGGGGCGCCCGCGAGGGCAGTTGGGTTGACTACGGAAGGACTGGGTCGTCCTCGCTGTCGTCGGGCTCTGTGCTGCTAGTGCCGGGATAGATCGGAGTGTCACTGGTGATGATCACCGTGATCACCGCCAGAAAGATCGTCAACACGGCCACACAACCAGCACCCTTGAGCGCGAAGAGGGCCCAATAGGGGAGATGCTGGATTGGATCGCGCAGCCAGGTGGCTACGCCGAGAATGACCACCACAGACATGATAGCCACGGCCACCATGGGGTAGGGATCGTTGTTGCTGTCCTCGGCAGCGTCCTCGCGGTTCATGGGCTCGACAAAGGATCGAGGGTGAAGCCGGCAGTACCCAGCATGAGCGCCAGCCCCATCATCACGACCGCCACTGCGACGACTGTTAGGGCGGTTCTCATGCGCCGGGCGCGTCGCCGCTTCATCCACTGTTCTACGTCTTCCAAGGTTCCTCCTGTTATTCACGCACGCTGTCGGTTGATGGATATATCAGAATTGGAGGAATAATACGCCTTTGAGCGCGGCATGTCAATCAATGCGGTAAGCTATTGACAAATAACAAAGCTTATGCTACAATGTTCGCGTTCGGTGTCCGCCGGCAATTCGACCGCGGGCCCGTCCCGCACGTTACATTGGAGGGTCAGTTGAAGAAGTTGATTTTCGTTCTGTGGGTCGCCACTGTCGTGGTGCTGGCCATGCTGCTCAGTCACTACATGGGCGAAGCCAAGTACTACGCCCCGCTCACCGACGCCCAGTCGATCGATCACTACAACCACGCCGACAACATGACCATGCTGTACCTGGCGGTGTTCATCGGTGTGGTTCTCGTGGGTCTGGCTGCCGTCCTCTTGACGACTCGACGCTGGTTCTACCCGGCGTCACCGCCGCCTTCGCGGCAGGCCCACTGGGATGCTCCGGTGGTAGCCGAGCCCATGTCGGCCTTCCATGCCGTGGAGGGTGGCCAGCCGGATGAGCCCCAAGAGGCTCCGAAGCGCTACGGCTTCTACGACTGGGCAGCTCCAGGCGTCGACCCGATCGCCTCCTGACAACAACGCGTGCGGGCCGGGTGGATCTTCGGATCCACCCGGCCACCAAGCAAGTAATTATTCAATCAAAAAATATCCCCATTTTTAGGGGTGTTTTTTTAGTTTTTGATTGCTACAAGCTCTATATCGAACACTAGGTCAGAATTCGGTGGAATGTTAGCAGCAGGCGAGCTGGCACCATAGGCCAAAGCTGCCGGGATAACTAATCTGCGCGTACCGCCAACCTTCATACCAACTACACCCTTGGTCCATCCAGCAATTACTTGATTGAGTCCAAATGTAGCAGGTGAGCCAAAGTCGTGCGAGCTCTGGAAAATGGTGCCGTCTTTACACAACGCACCAGTATAATGGGCGGTGATAGTTGCGCCTGGCTGTACTTCGGCACCCTGGCCAGCCTGTACATCAATTACCTGTAGCTCTTCGACTTTTTGCATGGGCTTAAAGCCAGCGAGTTTAGTGCCTTCGAGAGGGGAATTGGTAGTCATGGGTATAAGTATACCATGCGTTTATCTACAATCAGCTGACCAATTTGCTACAATAAAGGCAAACGGAGGGTAAGACATGAAAGTACAAGGTAAAGTAATTGTGGTTACGGGGGCGGGGAGTGGCATCGGCAAAGCGCTAACCCTAGAATTACTAGCACGTGGTGCTAAGGTTGCGGCGGTAGACTTACGGACAGAGAGCTTGGACGAACTCAAGGAGTTGGTAGTAGAGCACGCCGATAGCTTGTCGCTCCACACAGCAGACATCACGAATGCCCAAGCTGTACAGGAGCTACCCAAGAGTGTCGTCAAGGCTCACGACCAAGTAGACGGGATCGTAAACAACGCCGGTATAATACAGCCGTTTGTACGGGTAAACGACCTGGACTACGACGCAATCGATAAGGTAATGCAAGTGAACTTTTACGGTACACTCTATATGGTGAAGGCGTTTTTGCCCATACTCTTAAAACGACGCGAAGCTCACATAGTAAATGTGTCGAGCATGGGTGGATTTTTGCCAGTGCCTGGCCAAAGTGTGTATGGCGCATCCAAAGCGGCGGTAAAGCTACTTAGCGAAGGGCTCTATGCTGAGCTCAAAGACAGCGGCATTGGTGTGTCGATTGTGTTTCCAGGAGCTACCGAAACTAACATTACCCAAAACTCAGGCGTAGAGGTTCCCAAACTAGCCACGGGGCTCAAGGCACCTAAATACTCGGCTACGGCTGCTACCAAGGTAGCGAGTATTATCGTGAACGGCATAGAAAAGGGTAAAGTGCGTATTTGCACCGGCAAGGATTCAAAGATGATGAATGCCTTGTATCGCCTTAGCCCAGGCTACGCTACTGACCTAATAGCTAAGCAAATGAAATCGCTTTTGCCAAAGTAAATTGGCAACAGATTAAGACAAAGAGAGCCCCGAGAAGAGCTTTGGGACTCTCTTCGGGGCACGGAGTACGACCGGAAGGCTCAGTTGGTCAGGGCGATACAGACTGCGCACTGTGGTGCTGTTTCTGCGGTCTTGGTGTGCACTAGGCCCGCCCTGGCGCCTGTATCCAGATCGGAGCAGTGTCGCCGATTCAGAAGATCGTGCGCTGTGCCACTGCAGTATCCGGCCACACAGCCATCTGGTGCGATGATCTCCAGGGCAGGGTGCAGACTGGTTAGGTCACGATCATCCAGTACATAAATGCCGCTCTCAGCGATATACGTACCTCCAAACCCTGCCGCACACAAGTAGTACGGGTCACCTCGCAGCCATGTCGTGGCGAGGGCGTACCACAATTGATCAATCCTGTCGGCAACCGCGTAGCTGCAGTTGGCATCTCGAACGATGGCCTCGATGCACTGATCTCGAGTTGGAACGTGGATCTGCTCAGCTGAACTTGTTGCCTTGTCGGGAACGTCTGGTCCAAACAAGGTATCGATTTCCATCATGGTCACCAGTTGTGCGGGACGTTCAGGCAAGCTCAAATCGTCAACATCCATGGTGCAAAACCTCCATGCTCGCTCGGGCGGATTGCCCAAGGTTACGCTTAAGTATACATCTAAGCGCAATCGAGTCAACAAATGTATAATATAGCTAATGGCGCAGCTGCAAATATCTAAGTCTGAATACATGATGTTTCTGAAGCACCCGGCATGGCTGTGGCTCAAAAAGCACAACAAAGCCAAACTTCCGCCACCGGATGACAATTTACAAGCTATGTTTGATGCCGGCAATGCGTTCGAAGCTTATGCGGAGCAGCTATTCACGAATGGTCGACGCTTAGGCTTTAGTAACTACGATGAGTACCTGAGCCTGCCTCAACGTACGCAGGAAGCGCTAGCGAGTGGTACTACTACGATCTTCCAAGGTAGATTCGAGCACGAGCAACTCACGTTTATATGCGACGTGCTACAAGTAGTAGGCGACCCGGCCGACAAACTAGTTGACCTGGTGGAGATCAAGTCGAGCACCAAGGCCAAACTAGAGCATGAGTTGGACCTAGCTTTTCAGTTGGTAGTCCTCGAAGCTTGTGGCTATAGTGTGCGCAACATCTCGGTAATACACGTAAACACCGACTATGTGCGGGAGGGCGCAATTGACCCTAATAAGTTAACCACCGAAGCTGACGTTACCCAGGCGGTCAAAGCACGCCGTGAACAAACCAAGCGCGACATAGCCAGCGCTCTACAGGTGGTGGGGCAATCCAGTATGCCCGATCCGTCGCCAGCCCGCTGTAAGCTCGGTTGTTTGAGCGAGTGGCTACAGATTTACAAAGGCCTTGTGCCAGTACAGGACGGCAGCATATATGAGTTGTGCCGGATCGACCCGCTGCTAATTGGTTTATTTCAACAAGATGGTATTACCGAGCTTAAAAATATCCCAGCCCATATGATAGAAAAGAAGCAGCAAAAGCTTCAACTCGAAGCCCTCGCCGCTGGCCGGCCCATAGTAAATAAAGATAAGATCCAAAAGTTCCTGCGCAAGCTTGAGTACCCACTGTACTTTTTGGACTACGAAACTATGGCGAGTGTAGTGCCGTACTTTGACGGTATGCGTCCCTATGGACAGTACCCATTCCAGTACTCGCTTCATGTTATTGATCAACCTGGTGGACTGGTTCGCCACATGGGCTATTTGCATGCCAGTAATTCGAATCCGGCAGAACCACTAAGCGCGACACTGCGTGAGCAGATTGGTACACACGGCTCGGTGCTTACCTGGTATATGGCTTTCGAAAAGAGCTGTAACAGCACCCTGGGCAGCTTGCTACCCGAATTTACCGAGTTTTACCAGCAGCTCAATGCGCGCATAGTGGACCTTATGACACCATTTAGTAGTGGCTGGTATAGCGACGCGGGGTTCATGGGTAGCGCGAGCATTAAGAAGGTACTGCCAGTATTGGCTCCCAGCTTAACTTACAAAGAGCTGGGAATTCAGGAGGGTGGTAGCGCGCAGCGGTTGTGGATGGAGGCTGTGCTGGATGGCAAGCGGGATAGTGCCAAAGATCAGATCCTGGCCGACTTAGATGAGTATTGCAAGCTTGATACGTTAGCAATGGTGGAAATTTACAACTTCTTAGAGCGGCTGGTTGGCGACGGCAGTACCACACCTAATCTAGAGCCCCAACAGCTCGCACTGGAGTGGTAGTTTGTGTATTTGGGCCAGAGATCTGTCTTCGCTACTGGTTGCATGACTTATTTAAACGAAAATCGCCCCCGAGCCGGGAGCGATCTCCGGCCCGAGGGCTGAACTTGTGTTGGGGCTATGGCTACGCCGACGGCGCGGCAGCCCCGATGCAGAAGCTGATGTCACTGGCAGCAGCGAACTCATCTGCGAAGCGCGAAGCGTGCTGCTGCCAGGCAGCATCGTCGAGACGAGCACACATGGCGCTGTACGCCTCCTGGTTCACCGTGCTGGAGCGTCCCTTCGCCATGATGGCGATCACCTGGTCGCCCTCGCACACCTGCACGTACACCCGGAAGGGCACAGCGCAGATGTAGTCCACCAGCATGGAACCGACACGCGACATGTGGGGCACCATGGTGTTGGCCCAGGATGCCATGCGACGGTCGAAGATGCCCTGCGTACTGGACGTTGCTTCGAGCCCCAGCCTGCAGTCTTCCGACCTCAGGATGATCGTGAAGTTGCGGGGGTCGAACTCGACATTGACTTGGTTGGTCATCGCCTACCATTCCATTTCTACTTGGGAATATGGATGTACAATATACCATAATTTAAACTGTAAGTAAATACATAAAATATGTGGTAACTAGCTCCAGGCATGTGCTCCTAAAACGAAAAACCGCCCATCAAGGACGATTCTTCGTCCCCGACGAGCGGGAATCGGCTAGTGCTGGTTTTTGCGTTTGCGTCGACGCACTAGTGGGCTACGCGACTCTGTGCCCGAGCGGTTATCACGATGCCAGTGGTATTGAGCCGTACTGCAAGGGTATACCTTCCGTGCACGGTAACGCCGCTTCGCTCTACACACCATGCACCTACAAGCTCCACTGTGGTGGGTTTTGTTGCGCCTACAGTACCAGCACCGACAGTAGGCATGGCTCCATCGTGGCCAACTACGGTCAGCCTCAGATCGGCGCTTCCGACTGCGCCGCCGCCAAAACTGCCCGAGGGCGTATGCCCAGTATCGGATCTTCTCGACGCAGTCGTGCAGGTGGTGGCCCGCCAGTAGCCCGGCAAAGAGTATTGCAGGCCACGAGTTACTCAACTTGAAACGGAACTTTGCACCACCCCCAAGGGAAACCATCCAGAGGGAGTAGAGCAGAAGCAGAGACGCAGCCAGACCGGCGGCCAGCATCAACGCTTCGATCTTGTGATGGCGCACGTCGTCTGCTTCGATTTCCCAATCTTCAAGCTCTTCGCAAAGCCGGTCCATTTTACGCATGTCACGCTTGGTTTTCCAGCTAAGCCCCCGCTGGAAGTCTTCTTCATGCCGAGCGAACGGGTCTTCACTATCAGCCACTGGCCGACCTCCTTACGGGCGGTAGGATCTCATGGGTTAGTGGGTACTCACACTCCGGTGGAGCGATAAGTGTATTTATACAGTCATACTAGTGTCATTGCAAGCATAAAAGAAACGCCCACCTCCATGGGCGCTTCGGTTTGAAGCGTGGAAGTGGGCTTGAGTGACTAGCGAGCTGCTAGCCACCGGTTCAGTTTGCAGAACATGCACTGACACCTGCCGTGAGCCCAGTGCTTGGTGGAATCGCTGAGCTTGCAACGCAGGCTCTGGCATGACCCGGCATGACGCTTGGAGACCTTAGAAAGCATTCCTGGTCCTATTCTGACCAGTAGGGCTCGAAGCCGCCGAGCGGTCGAGTGACCAGGACGGGCACACTGGTTGGACCAAAGACGGCTGGTGCATGACCGATCACGACGTTGCCAGGAGTGTCTCGGCGTTCGATGGCAATCGCAGCGATTTCCTCCGGTGTATAACCGGTGAGCACGACGAAATAGCAACGCATGGCGAGGCGGGTGAGATCGCCCTCGCAGACTCCACCCATGACCATGCACTTGATTTCCGCCTGAGGTGCGCAAGCTTGGTCCATGGTGATATAGCAGTATTCCGTCGGGACATTGCCGGCCTCGCGGTGGGCGAGCGCCTTGGCCCGCTCAATGTGCTCCTCGGGCACATCGCCGATGACCAGCAGGACATACGGCCTGACTTTTTCTGAGATTGCCCTATCCATAACAGACAAGTTAGCCTCCTGGGGCTCGTTGGGGTGGGCTATGTAAAGAACGTGTTGCGCGGTGTATTGAGCCTGCGCCACCTGGCATAGGGCCAGGAATTAGATTGTTATAATACCATATGCAAGCGTTACGGTCAATTGCTTGGCGTTGGCATAAAGTTCATTCAGGGCGTAAAATAAAACTATGAAGAATGCCGTAAAAATCTCGCACTTAAGCAAGAACTTTGGTAAAAAGACTGCGGTAACCAACGTAAGTTTTGATATTAAAGAAGGTGAAGTGTTTGGATTCTTGGGTCCGAATGGTGCGGGCAAGACTACCACGATTCGAATGCTTTTAAATATGATTCAGCCAACTGAGGGCAAAATCATTGCGCTCGGCAAAAATACTCAGACCGATAGTGTGGCGATACATGCGCAGATTGGCTACCTAGCAGGTGACATGGCACTCTACGAAGGCCTAAGCGGCCGTAACTACTTGCGATATATGCTTCGCTTGCGTGGCAGCAGGGACATGACCGAGATTAATCGCCTCGCGGACCTTTTGCAAGCCGACCTGGACGCCAAGATCAAAACTCTGTCGCGCGGAAATAGGCAAAAGATTGGCATAATCGCGGCCTTAGCGCACCAACCCAAGCTGCTGGTACTCGACGAACCAACTAGCGGTCTGGATCCACTTATGCAAGAGGTGTTTTATGATCTATTGGCTGAGCATAAGAAAGCTGGCGGTACCGTATTTATGTCGTCACATAATTTAGCCGAAGTACAGCGCGTATGTGATCGCGTAGGCTTTATTAGCAAAGGCAAGCTCATAGAGGTGAGTAGTGTGCGAGAATTGCGGCGAGCAGCCGGCCAGGAGTTTGTAATCACACTGGCGAGCAAGCCAAACCCTAAGCAGTTTGCCAGCTTTGGCAGCATTCACGACGTACGGATTGACGGCAACACCATAACGTGCTCGGTACAGGGACATTTAAACGAGCTATTAAAGGTTATTAGTAAATATGACGTCGTGAGTATGGCCAGTCGCGAGCTGGAACTAGAAGAGATATTTATGAAGCTGTATGGTGAGACAGGGGGCAAAAAGTAATGTTTGCTTCGGTATTTACCAAAACACTTTATGATCGTCGCTACAGCATACTTGGCTGGGGATTTGGCATGCTCGTGCTTGCCTGGATGGTAGTGTGGTTTTACCCATCGCTTGGCAAGAGTGTAGACTTCACTAAGGGGCTTGAGCAACTTCCGCCTGCCCTGCAAAAGATTGCCGGAGGAGCCAAAGACTTGAATACACCAGCCGGGTTCCTGAACGCACAGGTGTTTCAAAAAACCATGCCGATGATGATGGCGGTACTAGGGATTGTACTGGGTTGCGGCGGGCTGGCCAGCGAAGAAGACCGCGGCACGCTACAAACACTCCTAAGCAGTCCAGTAAGTCGCAGCAAGGTGCTATGGCAAAAGTGGCTCGCACTTTGCTTGGTAATTGCGATAGTCACCGTGTTCTTGGCGCTCGGACTGGTAATCGGCCTATGGCAAATTCACATTAGCTTACCGCTGGGCTATACCGCATTGGCTCTTGCTAATGTATGGCTGTTCGGCGTGTTCTTTATGACTTTAGCACTTAGCTTGGGTGCTATGACAGGCCGACTCAGTATTACCGTAGGAGTAAGCAGCTTGGTTGGAGTGGCAGGGTACTTCTTGAGCTCGTTTGCGCTAGCTATAGAGAAGCTCAAGCCATATGAGAAGCTCTCACCATACTATTACTATGGCAGCAAGAATATCCTCGAAGGGCAGACCGAGCCAAAGCTCGTAGCCATAATGGTTTTAGCCATTGCGGTACTTATGTTAACAGGAAGCATATTGTTTAACCGACGTGACTTACGTGGCTAGCCAAGAGATACCATTTAGTGATTTCGAGAAAGTTGATATTCGAACGGGGAAGATCGTAGCATATAAACCACTTAAAGGCGGTAAGTACTCCACGCACGTACTGACGATTGATTTAGGTGACGAGATTGGACTCAAGAAGTCATGTGCGCGTCTTGTAAACTACAGCGACGACGAGCTCAGTGATCGAATCGTACTCTGCGTAGTAAACTTTTCACCAAGACAAATTGGCCCCGCCATAAGTGAAGTGCTAACCCTGGGGGTGCCGGATGGCGAGGGGGAATGTGTACTTATAGTTCCCGATAAAGGAGTGCCTTTAGGGGGTAAACTTTATTAGTGCTCAAGCTTGCATGTTGACAATCTAAGTAGTATATTGCCTTGTATTGGAGGGTGACCAAATCGGAGCCCTCTTTTTTATGTCCAAAAATCGTCGCGCTAAATTGGCCTTAATTATCCCTGCCCACAACGAGGAGGTAGTTATTGCATCGACCATAGAATCAGCCATGCGAGGAGGACTGGGCAAGCAGCACATTTACGTAGTGGACGACAATTCGAGCGACAGCACCTCAAAGATTGCAACCAAACTACTTGGCAGGGCTAACGTGCTCAAGGTGGAGCGGAGCGGCAAGGCTGGTGCAGTCAAAAAAGCCTTTGACTGCTTTAGTATTGCTACTCGGTATCAGTGGGTGCACATAGCCGACGCCGACGGCGTATTTGGAGAGGACTACTTTGCAGCCCTTATACCCAAGCTAACTCGGCGTTACGCAGCAGCCACTGGGCATGTACAGAGCCTGCCAGGCGGGTGGGTATCCAAGTTTCGTACCTATGAATATACCATTGGTCTCGAGATTATACGCCGTATTCAAAGCTGGCTTGGCGTTATAACCGTGATTCCTGGCCCTACGTCGTGCTTTCGCACGGACATATTTAGCCGGATTGAGTTTAGTGACAGCTCACTTACTGAAGACTTTGATGCCACACTCCAGATCCACCGCCGAAACCTGGGTAAAATCGCCTATGTGCCTGAAGCCAGAGCATACACCCAAGACCCCAAAGACTACCATGACTTCAAGGTGCAAGTTGCACGCTGGTACCGAGGGTTCTTCCAGGGGGTAAAGAAGTATGGCATAGGCCTTAAGCTAGGTCGAATCGATGGCTACATAGGATACATGATGGCCGAAACGGTACTCATGACCATTGAATTAGCCTTTGTGATGACCTTAGCACTCCTAAGCAGTCGTGGACTCTACGCGGCTGCCGTATATGTGCTAGCCGACATCCTTTTCCAACTCGGCTGGACGGTATTTGCAGCCTACGTAAACGATCGGTGGGATATTCTAGCAGCATTCCCATTATTCTATTTGCTGCGCTTTACAAATCTGTACATATTCTATCGATCGTTTGTCGAGGTGATTGTATTAAAGCGGTTTACTGACACTAAGCCTGGCTGGGATACGCGTGGGCGGCGCTATCGCATTCAGACACAAGTAGCAGTAACGAAAGGAGCATAACAATGGAACGAACACCAGCACCGCTCGTTGGCGGCATGGGAGGCGGCGCAGTAGTCGCTACAACTTTGCCAGCAACTGGCTCGTCATGGGTTGTGTCGATCGCAGCAGCAGCTGTAATTGGACTCGTAATATGGGGCATCATGTATGCCAAGCAAGCAAAAAACTAAATCTACACAGAGCAAAAAGCCAGCAGCCTCACACCGCAAACTAATTGTAACGGTGGCTGTTGGCTTTGGGCTCTACCATTTAGCACTTATTGGATACAGCTTACTTAATTTGGGCCATCTCGGAGGGCTCCTACACTAATGAAACGCCTTACGTCACTTGGTCTAAAAATAACTGGATTTATACTTATTATTGCCGTGTTCATGGCCGACCTAAGCCAGACGGCATTAGCGTACAATAACTTAATTAACAACCCATCGGTCGAAGCAGCAACCGCCAGTGTGCCTACTGATTGGCAAACAAGTGCCTGGGGTAACTTAACGGCTAAATTTAGCTACAAGGCAACCGGGCAAACAGGATCGCACAGTGTGCGTGCAGATGTAACGAACTACGTAGATGGAGATGCTAAATGGTATTTTAAGCCAGTGGCCGTAAATCCGCTCAGCAAATACGTGTATAGTGATTACTACAAGTCTTCTGTCGCCACTACTTTGGTAGTGGCATATACCATGACGGACGGTTCTACGTCGTACATGTGGTTGGCCGACCTACCAGCTAGCACTAGTTGGAAGAAAACCTCGCAGTATGTGGTGATTCCGGCTGGCGTAGCCCAAGCAACCGTGTACCACCTGATTATGAGTAACGGCTATGTGCAGACCGATAGCTTTGTGTTCAAGCAGGCTGAAGATGTAGCGGTTGCTAGTGGCGTGGCGAATAGTTCCTTCGAAATTGCAGATGAGGTTAATGCAAACGCCCCGGCCGGGTGGGTGAATAGTAAATGGGGAAGTAACACAGCTGCATTCAACTACGTAAAGACTACGGGCTATCAGTCAACTCGTAGCGCCAAGGTAACGCTAACGAACTACATTGATGGAGATGCCAAGTGGATGTTTGACCCAGTGACCGTGAACGCAGGTACCACCTATACATTTAGTGACTACTATCGCGCCAATGTGGCCACGAGTGCGGTGGCAATGTTTGTAGACGCCAATGGGAATGCTACCTATCAGGAGCTAGGCAGTGTGCCAGTAAGCACCGCCTGGAAACGCGCCGCTTTTAATGTAGTTATTCCGGCTACTACCAAGCGCGCCAGCATACTGCATATTATCGCTGCCAATGGGTATCTACAGACAGATGCCTTTAGCCTAGTGCCGGCAGATGTAGCTGTAATTTCCAACGGCGTGCCAAACAACTCAGTCGAGCAGGCCTCTGACCTAGACCCAAGCCTGCCACTCGCTTGGCGTACTGCCGGCTGGGGCACGAATACCCCTAAATACAGCGTATTAAACACCGGTCACACCGGCAGTAAGAGTGTAAAGGTTGAGCTGAGCAAATTTACTGATGGCGATGCTAAGTGGATGTACGCAGACCAACCAGTAGTTCCTGGTAGCAACAACAAATTCTCGGCTTACTATCAAAGCACCACCACAGGCCACGCCGTGGTAATGTTCACTCACACCGATGGACGTGTAAGCTACTTTGGTATGCATAACGCCGAGGCAACAAGTGCCTGGACACTCTACAGCGACACGTTCCTAGTGCCAGCAACCGCCAAAACAGCCACAGTATTCTTCTATATCAACTCGGTCGGCTCATTTACGAGCGATGACTATAGTATTGCACCATATAGCTATGTGGGCTTCGACAAGCCCCGCCTTAGCCTAACCTTTGACGACGGCTGGGAAGAAAACGTATCTACCGTACTGCCACTACTAAACCAGTATGGCTTTACCTCGACACAGTACTACACCTCGCAGTACATATCCGATACGGGTGACACCAGCGGAGTACTGGCTTTCCAGAACGCTGGGCACGAGGTTGGTTCGCATACCGTAACGCACCCCAACCTAAGTACCATTACACTCGCGCAAGTAGTAAGCGAACTCACTCAGTCCAAGCAGGTGCTCGAGACTGCCACCGGCAGGCCAGTAGTCAACTTTGCTTCACCGTACGGAGGCTACAATACCCAGGTAGTAAACGAGATCAAGAAGCTATACCGATCTCACCGCACGGTCGACGAAGGCTATAATTCTAAAGACAACTTTGACGCTTACCACCTCAAAGTACAGAACATGCTTGTGGAAACTACCCCACAGCAAGTTGCCGCTTGGATTGCCCAGGCGCAAAAGGACAATACCTGGCTCATTCTCGTATTTCACAAGGTAGACAGCACAAACCTTGAAGCTTTTGACACGCCACTATCGGCGTTCGAGCAAGATTTAACGATAATCGCTAATTCTGGCATATCGGTTGTGAGCGTAAACCAAGCTCTTGATCAGCTCACACCACAACTGTAGAGAGTCTACGGGAATCTACTAGTTTCGTAACACACCAATAGCCTGTCTGAGTGCGTTTAATTGTGTCGCGTTGCCGGCAATATCGAAGTAAGAGTAAAACAGGACGTTACGCGCGCCATTATTGAGCGCTAAAGCGGCCATGCCAGACATCTCGCTTGAGGTGGGTAAGCGGCTAGCAGATGCGTCAAAGCCAAGACCACGGGCGGTAGAAGGGTAACTAGCCCAGCTAAAGGCCTGGGCAACAAACCAACCGTCGGCGTCGCCAACTGCGGCCAAATCTTGGCCAATACTCGCCACGAAGCTGGCTGGTTGGAAGGGAATAGGGTAGTAGTCGAGCGCAAAAGTATCTGTAGAGCTGCGCAAAGACCGCAAAAATTGCTGCCGTACAGTAGCGGACGGGGAAGTAGCGCCCACCAGTACCATCATAACCGGCTTATTGGTGTTTTGCTTTATTAAGCTATAGCGCTGCTGCATAATCGACTGCCACGTGCTGAGATCATCTGGGGATTCTGGTCGCTCATCGCTAATTGCAAACCCCCATACCGCCGGGTGCGATCCAAATTGCCGCACGGCGTTTACGGCCGCAGATTGATTTGAGTCGCCTATGGGATAGCTATAGAGCGTGCTAAAGTTACTCACACCCAGCGGGTCGTAGAGATCTTTAAGACTAAAGATTACCTGTATGCCAAGGGACTGGGCCTTATTGAGGTAGTTTGTGACATCGCTTGCGCTCCCATCGAGTATGGAGTAATTAAATACTGTATCTACACCAAGCCCAGCATAGGTGTTGAGTCGAGCTAGGCTGGAACGATCTATGGGTGAGTCGGAGACAAATATACCAATGCGTCGCGAGCGCACACCGTTAGTATGTGGCAGTTGGGCGTAGTCAGCAGCATAGCGTGAAGCTACCGGCGGGGTAGTGCCAACGTTGGCCGGCTTAGCTTCCTCGCCAGTAGGGGCAGTGGTATCGGTTGATGTTGGAGCGCTCGAATTCTGTGATGCGCTCGAACCTGTGGCATCGGCGATGCTCACTGTAGCAATAACCACCTCGGCTCGATCAAGAGCGTCTCGCACGGCTAAGGCAACCCGCCGCGAAGCCGGACTAAATATATGTACGAAAAACAGCATAACTGCCGCAATACTTATGCTCGCCACGAGTGCTTGGCGTAGTTGTTTATAATTCACTCACCCCCCTAACTTACACCTACCATATCTGTTGTGCTTTTATCTGTCAAGCTTCTGACTATGCAGCTATCCCGACCGTGGAGGGGCGGAGCTAGGGATTACTCACCACCTATCTGAATTACTTCGCCACCAAGTTTATTGGTAAAGTAGCTATCGTGCGACACGTATAGAATTGCGCCGTTAAAGCTTGCTAGATACTTTTCGAGTTCTTCGATAGAGGGCAGGTCCAGGTGGTTGGTAGGCTCATCGAGAATCAATAAGTTGGGCTCGGCTGCAAACATACGAATGAGCTGAAAGCGCGCCTTTTGCCCACCCGAAAGCTGGCGAATAAACAGCTTGCCGTCGGTGGATGGGTTAAACAAGTACTGAGCCAAAATCTTGGCAACCTTTTCGTGATTTACTTCCTTACCGTAGTGGTGGTACACAGCCTCAATAGCTTCACCCAAGCGCTGGTCCAAATACTCGGGTTCGATCTCTTGTTCGTACACACCGAGTCGCAAGCGATTATCGTGCTCTACGAAGCCCGCAAAACTTTTGGATGCTAAAGGCTTACCCTCAACCGAAGCGATTATGGCCCGGAGTAGGGTGGACTTACCAGCACCGTTACGGCCCCGTAATTGCAAGCGTTCTCCCGAGCCAATCTGAAAGCTAATACCGCTAAAAAGCGGGGAGTCGTAGCCCAAAGAACAGTCCTGTACGTTAAGTAGGCGGGTAGTTTGGGTTTCATCGTCTCCTCCAGTATGCAGGGTAATGTTCTTGGCCTTATAGCGATCGTACTTTTCTGTTAGCTTGGCGCTCATATCAGTCATAGAGTCTTGATCGATCCAGAACGATGGCTTCTCGGTCTTAGCTTTGAGCTCATCGTATTGCTTTTGCAAGCGACGTATCATCGGGATGAATGGGTTAGGGGATTTACTACTGCCAGCCTTCTTGGCCTTGGCGGAGTTAATCTGAGCCTGGAGTTTTTCGAGGGTGCGTTGCGCCACCTCGTACTGGTCAATTCCACTGAGGGTAGAGCTACTATTTTGGGCAAGGTAGGCATCATAATTGCCACTAAACACAATTAGCTGATCGTCTTTGAGTTCCACAATCTTATCGACGTGCTTTAGCACATCGCGATCGTGGCTAATCAGTAGCAAGCCTTGCTTGTAGGACTTAAGCCAGCGAATAAACTGGTCCTTGGCTACATAGTCCATGTGGTTGGTGGGCTCGTCAATCAAGACCAACTCCGCTTCGGCCTCGGCGATCTTTACCAACTCCACAAAGCGCTTTTGTCCGCCCGATAGTCGACTCAGTGGACCACGCGATAGCTCGGGGCTGATTTGGTAGCGCTCAAGTTCTGATATCACCTTGTCCTCGATGCTATAAAAGTTAAGCTCCGCAAATTGCTCGAGTGCCTGGCTATAACGCTCAATCTGCGCCATATCGTCACCCATAGTTGCGGGTAAAGTTTCGACAGCGTGCTTGAGCTCACTATAGTGCGGCAATTCAGACAGAATGTACTCGAGCGCGGAGCGCTCACCCATGTCGCTGTGCTCTTGGCGCGTAGAAAGCACATGGATACCGCGTTTTACGTTGCGAGTACCGATAAACTCGGTGTCGCTACCGTCGAGCATGTGGAGCAGGGTAGACTTGCCCACACCATTACGACCAATCAGCGCGATCTTTTCACGTTCATTAATCTGCAAGCTGGTATCGCGCAATAACTGTTTTGCACCAATCGTCTTAGATTCAATCTCAATACTTAGAAGCATGCGTAGTCCTAACTAGCTTTCTTGGGTAGCTGTACTTCCATGCCATCAAGCGGTTCAGCGGGCGACTGATCTATACAGCTGTTAAGATCACTCAAGATCTTGGCCTCATCCGCGCCTTGGCCAATAAATACAAGCCGAGTCTGTGGGGTTTCGCCCCGCCAGTTGTCCCAGGTAATCTCAGCTCGAGTACCGACAAGCTGGAAGATATACTTACGCTCATGACCCTTGGTACCTAGATCCACGAACCCTTTGGCGCGATAAATAGTAGTAGGTATCTTGGTGTTCACAAACTCCTGAAAGCGCATAGGGTGGAGTGGCTGAGTAGCAGTAAAGCTAAACGTTTGGTAGTGCGCATGTACGTGCTTGCTATGATCACTATGCTCGTCATCGTTGTCATGGTCATGTTCACTTTGCGCGCGAGTAGTAAATGCATCTTGATCAAGCAGCAGATGAATGTCGACCTCACCGCGTACTGCTTCGAGTATGCGAGCCTTGGGGTTAATGCTGGCAATGAGCGAGCGAATATCTTTAACTTTTTGCTTGAGCACCAGATCCACCTTATTAATAATCACAAAGTCACAGTACTCAATCTGTTCGCTGGCCGTACCATGCTCCTGGGCATTCTTTTCTAAATTCTCGGCGTCTAGTACTGTCACGATGCCGTCTAGGCGCACGCGCTGGCCAATGGTATCGCGTAGGGTAAGGGCTAGGTCCTTCGGCTCAGCCAGGCCACTAGCCTCAATTATTATGTAATCGATGTTAGTGCCAGGGTAGGCAAACTGGTTAATCGCTTCTTGCAAGTCGAGTGTTTCCAGACTGCAGCATATACAGCCATTGGTCAGTTCGAGCGTAGTGTCAGTTTTGTCGGCTACTAAATCAGCATCTACATTAATGTCACCGTAGTCATTTACCACCACACCAATGTTGAGTCCTTGGTTATGAGTAAGGATGTAGTTAAGCAGCGTAGTTTTGCCTGCCCCCAAAAAGCCTGTGAGCACAGTAATGGGGAGTTTCTTAAAATCTTGGTTGCGCTCCGGAGCCGATTCCGTTTTAGTAGTTTTGGTCATACTTACTATTATAGCCTACACCTGATGCGCGGCATAGCGTTGCTGGGGAGTGGTATAATGTTGCCATGAAACTGCTCTTAACTTCGGCCGGAATTACAAATAAAGACATTGCGCAATCACTAGAAGGTCTGGTGGGAAAATCTCCAACATTAACCAAGATCGGCTTTATTCCTACCGCAGACAACGTAGAGACTGGTAATAAGAGTTTCTTAATTGGTCAATACGATAACCTGAGGAAGTACGGGTACACGTGGATAGATATCATTGACCCATCTGCAGAGGGAGTGAATTGGCAGGAAAGGTTAGGGGGAGTAGATGTAGTTTTTGTCAGCGGCGGTAATACTTTTTACTTGCTTGAGCAAGTTCGAAAGTCTGGCTTTAATGACTGGCTAAACAATATGTTGGATCATAAAGTTTACGTAGGCGTAAGTGCTGGGTCAATTATTATGACGCCAAACATTGCAATAGCATCAGTTGATGATGGTGATGAGAACTACGTTGGACTTACAGACCTAAACGGCCTTGGCG
The DNA here is from genome assembly GCA_964600985.1 of uncultured Candidatus Saccharibacteria bacterium. Taxonomy (GTDB): domain Bacteria; phylum Patescibacteriota; class Saccharimonadia; order CAILAD01; family JADZBC01; genus CAYPSN01. The sequence goes on along the minus strand of CAZRJR010000001.1, from coordinate 318,929 downwards.
CCGTGGACTTCGAGGTCTCACCACATACACCCGAATATGTAAGTCATGAAGCAAATGATGAATACGTAAAAAGTATCACCAATGAGCTCTATGCATTTGATGACCAGACGGCAATCCAGGTTGTTGATAGTCAGGTAGAAGTAGTCTCGAATGGCAAATGGCGCCACTATCCAATGAAAGCAGACTTGAGAGCATCTAGCATAAGCCCTATGCTATAATAGACCTACGAATTTATAGCAAGGAACCTGGGTGGCAGAGATAACTCATTCGTTATCACGGTACGAAAAGCTCGTAGGCTACGGTGCTGCGGGAGTGCAGGCCGGAGCGCTGTTGGCTATTTTAATTGCGACCGTTTTTCGCCTGGTACCCGAGCACCAAGTTGCCCTGAGCTTTGTGGTGGCACCACTCTTTATAGTTGGTCTTGCCTACGCAATCCTTGGCCTTGGGCCAATGAGTAAGCGTAACTCCGCCTTAGCCCTCATACTACTCGCTATGCCGCTCACGGTGAGCATACTGCTGTTATCGTACCTGGACGGCGGTATTAGCTCAGGCTACTACTTGTTCTGGGTGGTGTTGATTATGGCCAGCGGCATATCGGGCTTCATGGCGGTGGACGTGAGTATTAGTATAGGGATTGGCTACTACTTACTCCTGGCAGGGGTGAGTTATGCCAGTGGCACGAACTATCTGGGTGACTGGCCCGAGCTTGCAGCCACCATACTTGCCATGGCGGTAAGCTACGTCATAGCCCAGCAAGCCGAGCAAGTTACGCGCAATCGCGAAAAGGCCGAGAGCCTTAGCGGTCAGCTAGAGGGCGAGCAGAGCAAATCAGAACTTATGATGGAAGCAATTGCCGACGCGGTGGTGGGCGTGAATCAGTCACGGCAGATTGTGGTGTTTAACAACGCGGCCGAAGAGCTAACCGGCTGGGACCGTAAGAGTGCTTTAGGAATCTACTATAACAACGTGTTTGCACTCAAAGACCCCAAGGATCAAGACATCACCCCCGCGAACGATCCGTTCCAAAAAGCCTTTGAAGCCAACAAACGTGTATACGTAGATGATTACTACCTACTCGATCGCAATGGCGAGAAGATTACCTTCTCGATTGCGATTGCCCCCACACACGACGCAGCTGGCAACATAAATGGCGCAATCGGAATTATGCACGACATAAGCGAGCAAAAGGCACTGCAACGAGAACGCAATGAGTTTGTATCAACTGCTAGCCACGAAATGCGCACACCGGTAGCAGCGGTAGAAGGCTATCTCTCGATGGCTACCAATCCCAAGTTAGCTCAAGTTGATGCTCGTGCTAAGGACTATATAGATAAAGCACACCAGGCAGCACTGCACCTAGGTAAACTATTTCGTGACTTGCTAAGCGTAACCAAGCTCGAAGATCGGCGCATGGCCGACCACATAACCACTTTTAGCCTGGCTGATTTACTCAAAACCACGGTCGATAGTCTGACTATGACTGCCCAAGCTAAAGGCCTAGAACTAACTATCGACACTGCACAAAGTTCGCTCGAAAAGAAGAACATTACGCCTCTAGCCATAGTGGAGGCTGACCAAGACAGAATTCAAGAAGTTATAAGCAACCTGATTGATAACGCCATAAAGTACACCCCGACCGGTAAGGTAGTGGCTCGTATAAGTACCGACGACGACCTAGCAACCGTTAGTGTAACCGACAGCGGAATCGGCATAAGCCCAGAGGACCAGAAGCACCTGTTTGAAAAGTTCTACCGGGTAAATAGCTCCATGACACGCGAGATTGGCGGCACTGGGCTCGGGCTCTACATTAGCCGTAACTTAGTTGAGCACTATGGTGGCAAGGTTGCAGTCCAAAGCACCCTTGGCAAGGGCAGTACATTTTCGTTCAGCTTGCCCCTCGTAAAGGATAAGAGGCTTGCCGTCGGCCAACGACCAGACTACAATACTATTAATAACAGGGGACAAGAAAGTGTCAAAGATTCTACTGGTTGAAGATGATGTGAGTTTGCGAGACGTATACTCGGCTCGTTTGCAGGCAGAAGGCTATACAATCGTAACTGCTGCTAATGGTGAGGAAGCCCTGGCTATGGCGGTAAAGGAAAAGCCCGACCTGGTACTGCTCGACATTATGATGCCGCGCATATCGGGCTTTGATGTGCTCGACATTCTGCGCTCCACACCAGAGACTGCTCAAGTGAAGGTAATTATGATGACGGCGCTAAGTTCTACCGACGACCAAGCACGCGGCCAAAAGCTTGGCGTAGATCGTTACTTGGTTAAGTCACAGGTTACACTCGAGGAAGTAGTGGCTACAATTGCTCAAGTACTAGCGCAGGGTGGAGGCACACCGGGTGGCGAGCCGGTAGTAGGCGGCCCCGCACCAGCCCCTGAAGCTGCGCCCGCGCAGCCAACCCCTCCACCGCCAGCTCAGTAAAATACCACAAGCTGGGCAGATAGCCTCGAAATTGCTATAATATCAGCAATGAAACGAACTCACATTGCCGAATTAGTTAACCAAATCGACCAATTGGTCGTAGTTGAGGGATGGGTAAGCGTACGTCGTGACCATGGTAAGCTTATATTTCTCGACGTTCGCGACGTGAGTGCAACTGTGCAGGTGGTATACCAATTTAGCGACGACGACGAGGGCCTCAGCGAGAGCCTTAAACCAGAGTCGGTTGTAAGAATCGAGGGAGTAGTAAAACAGCGCCCCGAACGCATGGTAAACCCAGACATGGCAACTGGCACCATTGAACTTGGTGCCGAAAAGATCGCAGTGCTTAACCAAGCGCATACGCCACCCTTCGAAATTCACGATGCACACACTACGACTGGCGAAGAAGTACGCATGCAGTACCGCTACTTAGATCTACGCAGCGAACGCATGCAGCGGAATATTAAGTTTCGCCATAGGTTCATCAAGGCGCTGCGTGACTACCTAGACGCCAGGGGATTTATCGAGATCGAGACACCGATCTTAAGCAAAAGCAGTCCAGAGGGAGCGCGCGATTTTATTGTGCCATCTCGGCTCAGCAAAGGTGACTTTTATGCACTACCACAAGCGCCGCAGCAATTTAAGCAGCTACTCATGATCGCTGGGTTTGAACGCTACTACCAGGTAGCGCGCTGCTTCCGTGACGAAGACCTGCGCCAAGATCGGCAGCCCGAATTCACCCAGCTCGATATGGAAATGAGCTTTGTAAACCAAGAGGACATCCTCAGCCTCAATGAAGACATGTTCCGCGAAGTAATTAGCGAACTTTTACCTGACAAGAAGGTTCCTGAGAGCTTCCCACGCCTAACTTATGACGAGGCGATCAGTAAGTATGATAGCGACAAGCCTGATCTGCGCACCAACAAGAAAGATGAAGATGAATTAGCTTTTGCGTGGATTGTAGACTTTCCGATGTTCGAGCGTGACAGCACTGGCAAAATTACCTTCGCCCACAATCCGTTCGCTCGCCCACGCGACGAGGACTTACACCTACTCGACAGCGACAATCCTGAGGACCTCCTTAAAATTCGCGCCTACTGCTACGATCTTGTTCTTAATGGCTACGAGATTTCGTCGGGCAGTTTACGTATTCATGACCCTGGATTACAACGAAAAGTCTTTGCCATAATGGGACTAAGTGAAGCGGAGGCCAATGAGCGTTTCGGTGCATTTATGAAGGCGTTTACTTATGGCACACCACCACATGGTGGCTTTGCACCTGGTTTGGATCGGCTTATTATGGTGCTACTCAAAGAAGCATCGATTCGCGAGGTAATTGCTTTTCCAAAGACCGGGGATATGCGCGACTTGATGCTCGGCGCACCTGCCGCAGCTAACGCTGATCAACTACGCGAGCTCGGCCTAAATAGCAAGCCAACAAAATCATAGCCATGGACTGGGCGGACCACACAATCGCGCCGCGTATATACCGAGAATTGGTAGGTTGTCGTGTCTAGCCGGCTTAACAAACGTCTAGTAGAGCTAGGCCTAGCAAGCTCGCGCCGAAAGGCCGATGAGCTCATTACTGGTGGCGCCGTGCAAGTTGACGGTAAAGTCGTGACCACGCTATCAACCCAAGTGATCCCCAATCAAACGGTGACGTTATATGGCCGTAGTGGTCAAGAGCGCACACATATTTATTTAGCGTTTAATAAACCGGTCGGCTTCGTATGTACCCACCGCAGTCAAACCAGCAAGCAAAAGACTATCTTTGATCTGTTGCCACTGAGTTTCGCAGGCCTCAAAATTGCTGGCCGACTCGACAAAGACAGTCAAGGTCTTATGATTTTGTCGTCCGACGGCGAATTTATACAATCAATCACACACCCGTCGCGAGGCAAACTTAAGACCTACTTGGTAACTGTGGACAAGCCGGTCAGCCAAGCCCATCGCGACCAGTTGGGCAAGGGTGTGAAGCTCAAAGACGGTAAAAGCACATTCAGTACTGTAGCTAGCATAAAACCTACGCTACTGCGCGTAAGCCTTAGTGAGGGCCGCAATCGCCAAGTACGACGCACTTTTGAGCAGCTCGGCTATCGGGTAAAGGTACTGGAACGCACCCGGATTGGGAAACTAGACCTCGGCCAGCTTAAACCTGGTGATCACCGATTCATCAAGCCTGGGGACGCGCTATAATGCTGCCTGTGGTTGCTACACTACTCCTGGCCCTACATAGCATTTTGCCATCGGCCACATTGGTTTCGGGGGGTTACGTCGCCGTATCACGCCGAGCAAGCCAGCAACAGCCTCCGCTGCAGCAGCGTGGCACAGACATACATGCAACATACGAATCACTACCCATAAGCATTGTCGACCTGAAAATCAATCAGGACAATAAAGCAGCTATGCTCTACGATAACCAAAGCGGCACAGTTCTGTATGCCAAGAATGCCGATGCCGAGCTACCCATAGCCTCTATTACTAAGGTAATGACGGCGTTGGTGATATTGCAAAACCACGGCCTAGACGAGACAGTAACCATTCCACAGCTAGCTCCACAAACGAACGGTAGCCAAGCTATGGGTATTGTGGCTGGCGAGCAATTCAAACTGTCCGAGGCACTAATTGGCATGCTCACATACTCGGCCAACGACATGGCTCAGGCGTTGGCCATATGGGATAGTGGTTCAGAGCAAAAGTTTGTGGCCAAGATGAACGACCAAGCGCGCTTCTGGAATCTAAACCACACCAGGTATGTAGATGCTACCGGTCTAGCTAGTCAGGGTGGACACTCATCGGCACGCGACCTAACCACACTGGCTACAATTGTGCTGCACAGCAACTTCTTTCGCCAAGCCACCAGCCAGCCGCGCTACAGCGTGGCCACACTGAGCGGCAAACGCTACTACGTGACTACCACCAACAAGCTCTTGGGTACTGCTGGCGTAGTTGGTACCAAAACAGGCTATACGCTCGAGGCAGGTGAGTGCTTGTTAAGCCTGACACAGCGCCAAGGACATGAGATAATAGGTGTGATCTTAGGCAGTAGTGATCGCTTCGGACAAACCAAAGCTTTACTCAACGCCAGCTATAGTAACTACACCTGGAAGTAAGCGTAAATGAGTAAGAACCCACAGCACACCGTATTGGTAATCGGCCAACCAAATGTTGGCAAATCGACGCTTTTTAACCGACTCACAAATAGCAACCAGGCCATTGTAGCCGACCTGGCAGGTACCACTCGTGACCTAGTAGAAGGCGACGTAGAGTGGCAAGGTCGACACTTCCGTTTGCTCGATAGCGCAGGGTTAGCCAAGAGCAGTGACGAGTTGGTACAACAAGCCCAGAGCAAGATTGCTGAAGCAATTGCCCGTGCCGACGTAATCATTATGCTGGTGGATGGGACCGTGCCAATCGATGCCCACGACCGCACCGTGGCCCGAGAGATTCTTAAGAGTAATAAGCCAGCGATTTTGGTGGTAAATAAGGTCGACCAAACCTACCGCACAGGCCTAGCTGACCACTATGAGCGCCTTGGTATAGACACCGTGCATAAAATTGCCGCCATCCATGGGCAGGGTAGTGGCGATCTGCTCGATATGATTGTAGAGCGCTTACCAACCAGCGAGGAGCGCACGCAAGTCGAAGAAACAGCAGCCATTAAAGTCGCTATACTGGGTCGACCCAATGTAGGTAAATCAAGCTTACTTAATCGGATTATAGGCCAGCCGAAGGTATTAGTATCTGACCAAGCCGGCACCACGCGCGACATTAACTATGGGGAGATTGCCCATGGGGACATAACGCTTAGCTTTGCTGACACTGCTGGATTGCGCCGACCTGGCAAAATTGACCGCGGTATTGAGTTCTTCTCAAGTCTACGCACTAAGAAGGCAATTGCTTGGGCCGACGTTTGCGTCGTGCTGATCGACGCCAACGACAACTCAGTTGCCCAAGATCAAAACATAGCTGGCATGGTCAAAGAAGCAGGCAAGGGCTTAATACTCGTGGTTAGCAAATGGGACGCAGTGGAAGACAAAGAAGACAATACCATGCAGCACATGGCCAATTACATAAGTGCCCAATTCCAGTTTGTATGGTGGGCGCCACTCATTTTCACTTCGGCAGTGACTGGCCTGAATCTCGACAAGCTCTACGATCTTATTACTAAGGTTCACGCCAGCAGCACAACCAAGCTTGCCACTCCAGCACTCAATAAACTGCTTAGCCAAGCTACGAGCAAACAGCCACCCGTGGGGCTCAAAAACACCCACCCAAAGCTCAACTATATAACTCAAACCGGTACGCAACCGCCCGAATTCACCATCTTTGCCACGCACCCGGATATGATTCAGTTTTCGTACCCCCGCTACCTGGAAAACGTCATTCGCCAAGCCGGTCAGTTTGACGGCACGCCGATCAAGATCGTGTTTAAACACAAACGCAAGGAGGAGCGATGAAGCTCGTAGTGGGCCTGGGCAACGTCGGGCAAGAATACGCCCATACGCGTCATAATGTTGGCTTTATGGTGGTAGAAGAGCTCGCCCGACAGCTCAGTGAATCTTGGAAACATCAGCCTAGATTCTATTCCGAGACGGTGAGCTCAAAAATCGAAGCCGAGAAAGTTATTCTAGCCAAGCCTGACACCCTAATGAACCGCAGTGGCAAGGCGGTAGCAGCCCTGATAGCGTTTTACAAAGTTGAGCTAAAGGACGTTCTTGTAATTTCCGATGACCTCGATTTGGCTTTTGGTAAGCTCAGGGTGCGCATTGGCGGCAGTAGCGGTGGCCAGAATGGGCTTAAGTCCGTAATTGAGTCGGTCGGGGCTGATTTTGTGCGGCTGCGGGTAGGTATTGCTGGTACCGAGCGAGGCAAGATCGACGCTCAGGCTTATGTGCTGCATCGCTTCAGTGCCTACGAGGCCAAACACATGCCCAGCATTGTAGAACAAGCGAGTAAGCTTGTAGAGCAAATTATTTCTAACGGACCAAAACACATTTCGCATACGATTCTAGATAATTAACATGCTCATATTGCTCGTGCTAGCAAACATTATACGAACAATGTAGAATTAAAAAAGACCCGTTTCCACAAGTGGTATTCGGGTCGATTTTAACACCCTCTAATGCCCCCGAAATTTGGGATTTTGCAGTCGCTATAGTAATAAGTAGACCGTGGCAATTAAAGGGAGTAATCTGCTCCGAGAGCCTAAAGGAGGGTGAGTTTTAGACTTAGTCTCGAGAGCAGATTACTCACTTCAATGAGGTGAGTAGGTGTGAGGTGCACCCTTTGTAAGGAGGTTTTACCCTTCTTTACAAGAGTGTATGTATGTTAACATAACAGTACATATTTGTCAACACTTTTTACAGGGTAATTTTTATCAATGCTTAGCTTTACAGGTTAAAAAAGTTTAATTCTTATGCAATACATTAAGCATAATAGCAATGATTTTCCGCTGCTTTTGCGCGATATTGCCAGTCCGCCCAAAGGTTTGTACTGCGTAGGCGCCATACCGGATTTGCCCATGGTGGCAATAGTTGGAAGCAGAGCACTCACCGAATACGGCAAATATATGACGTATCGGCTAGCTTACGATCTGGCTAAGGCGGGCATGTGCATTGTAAGTGGTTTAGCGCTCGGCGTAGACGCCGTAGCCCACCAAGCCGCGCTTGATGCCGGTGGAGCTACGTTGGCCGTGCTAGCCGGCGGACTCGACAACCCCTCGCCACGATCGAACCATGCACTTTTTGAACGGATCATATTATCGGGTGGGGGAGCGATTAGTGAGTACGAGGCGGGCGAAACACCATTTAAGCAGAACTTTCCGGCAAGGAATAGAATTATCGCGGGGTTAAGTTTAGCTACCATAATTACTGAGGCGAATGCCAGTAGTGGATCACTCATTACTGCCAACTTTGCCCTGCAGGCCAACCGCTTGGTTATGGCAGTACCTGGCAATGTAACCAGCCCGCGCTCGGCCGGACCCAACAACTTACTCAAGCTCGGCGCCAAGCCAGCTACCGATGCAGTGGACGTACTGGCAGAACTAGGACTAGAAAGCAACGTACTCAAACCAAAGAAAGCCAAAGCTCAATCGGCCGAAGAAGCAAAAATTATGGAGCTGATAGAAGCCGGACACCACACTACCAATGCGCTGCTAGAAAACAGCACCATAGCACCTGAGCAGATCGCTACCATCCTAAGCCTTATGGAAATTACCGGCAAGGTGCGCAACATTGGCGCCGGCCAGTGGATTCTGACGTCGTGACATTAGAAGCATTGATTACTTCTTTTGCTTGTAATAACGAGGTTTACATGTAAGAATTATACCTGCATTGTTCCAAGACTGACCTGGAGGTCAAAGAATGCAAACTTACAAGAGTAAGCCAGAATGGCACAGCGAAGCAGGCGCATCGCTCGTGGAATGGGCCATGCTGGTTGCGCTCATCGCCGTGGTGATGATCGTCGCCGTCTCATTCATGAGCAAGGACAACAGCAAGAGCGGCAAGCGTGAAGCCGAGAAGGTTGATCAACCTCAGGTCTACAAGGTCAGCTACCGCGGACGCACGCTCTACTGCATCGACATGGTTCCAGACGGGGCAGGCGGCACATTCTGCGACTTCGAACGCTTCTACTCCGACTACCCGGAGCTGGGAAGGAAGGCCGGCTAGAGCATCGAGGCGGGTGGGCACAACGATGATGCCCACCCAAATGATCTAGAGCTTGAGAAATATCTCAAGCTCTTTTGTATTTCGATATACTTTGACAATCCCAAACCCAGCCTGTATAGTCTCTGATTGTGACCTTAAGCAAACCATCAGTGTTTGCCGCCTATACTAACTTGCAACCCAGCATAATAAGCATTAGCATTACAATCAATGGCAAAGAACTTAGTAATAGTAGAGAGCCCTGCAAAGGCCAAAACAATCGAGAAGTACCTAGGTAAGGACTACCAGGTGCTTTCGAGTATTGGTCATATTCGCTCAATCGCCAAGAAGACTAAAGACGGCAGCGCGCCCATTGACATTGCGAACGGATTCAAGACTACCTACGAGATCGATGCCGAGAAGAAGAAGGTAATAGCCGAACTCAAGCGTGCTACTAAAGCAGCCCAGGCCGTATGGCTGGCCACCGATGAAGACCGCGAAGGGGAGGCGATTGCCTGGCATTTGTGCGAGGTGTTGGGCTTGGATCCTAAAAAGACCAAGCGAATTGTATTCCATGAAATCACCAAAGAAGCCATAGAGGAGGCTGTGGCTAACCCGCGTACCGTGGATATGCGCCTAGTAGAAGCCCAGCAGGCTAGGCAAATCCTTGATCGCATAGTGGGCTTTGAGCTTTCACCTGTGGTGTGGCAAAAAGTGCCGGGCGGTAAGTCGGCCGGACGTGTACAGTCACCAGCTGTGCGCCTACTCGTGGAGCGTGAGCGTGAAATTCATGCGTTTAAGCCAACCTTTGACTTCAAAGTAAGTGCTGAATTTAGGAGTAAAAAGCAGGTATTCAAAGCGGAACTGCCCGTACGATTCGATACCGAGGTTCAGGCCAAAGCCTTCTTAGAGCGCCTCGCTGCATCTGACTATAGTGTGGCCGACGTTGCAACTAGTCCAGGTACGCGCAATCCAGGCGCTCCCTACACCACCAGCACCCTCCAGCAGGATGCCAATAGCCGCTTAGGCTTTAGTGCCAAAGCCACCATGACTGCTGCGCAAAAGCTCTACCAAGAAGGTAAGATTACCTATATGCGAACCGATTCGGTGAACCTCAGCAACCAGGCAATTGGGCAGATCAAAAAGTATGTAACCACTCAGTATGGCGACAAGTACTACAAACCGCGGCAGTTCAAGGCTAAGTCCGCCAACGCCCAGGAAGCTCACGAAGCAATTCGACCAACCGATATGAGCCTTGAGGTGGCTAGTAGTAATGGCTACGATCAAAAACTTTATGACCTGATTCGACGCCGCACTCTCGCGAGCCAAATGGCGCCTGCAAAACTAGAGAAGACTACGATTAAAATTGATGGTGCCTACAGCTCAAGTAAAAAGGAATTATTTGAAGCCAAGGGTGAAGTAATAATCTTTGATGGCTTTTTGAGGGTATATGGCAGCGGTAAACAAGACCCCGAGATTCTGCCAGAGCTCACTGCTGGCGATAAGCTTGAACTGACACAGGCCCAGGCCAAGCAAACCTTTAGCCGGCCGCCGGCCAGATATACCGAAGGGAGTCTAGTAAAGAAGCTCGAAGAACTCGGCATTGGCCGGCCTTCTACCTATGCCACGATCATAAACACGGTGCAGGTGCGAGGCTATGCCATAAAGGGCGAGGGAGAGGGGACACCTCGCGATACCATTGTATTGAGTTTAGACGGTAAAAAGCTTAAACGTGAGGTGGTGGAAGAAAAAACCGGCGCCAACAAGGGCAAACTAGTACCTACTCCAAGTGGGGAAGTGCTAAATGACTTTTTAGTGCAGTACTTTGACCAGATCGTAGACTACGATTTCACCGCCGATATTGAGCAGGAGTTTGACGACATTGCCGCCCAAAAGCTTGAGCGCAACAAGATGCTCGAGAGATTCTATAAGCCCTTTCATGAGTTGATTACCGGCTCGGCCAAGATCGATCGCACCGAGGTAGCCCAAGCCCGCGAGATCGGCATTGACCCCAAGAGCAAGCGACCCATTTACGCTCGATTTGGCAAGTACGGGCCCATGCTGCAAATGGGTGACGCCGAGGACAAGGACAAGAAACCAGCCTTTGCACCGCTACCAGAAGGTAAACGGCTCGAAGATGTAACGCTCGAAGAAGCACTTGTGATGTTTCAGTTGCCGCGAGTGGTTGGTATAACCACTGAGGGCGAGGAAATCACGGCCAACATAGGGCCATTTGGTCCATACGTAAAGATCGGTAAACTCTATGTATCGATTAAGCCCGAGAGTCCTTTCGACATCAGCCTAGAGCGTGCTCAAGAGCTGATTGCCGCCAAGCAAAAAGCCGAGGCCGAGAAGTATATACAGCGCTTCGAGAAAGAGAGAGTAGATGTGCTCAATGGTCGTTATGGTGTGTATATTACCGATGGCAAGAAGAACGCCAAACTACCAAAAGACGTGGACCCAGCCAAAATAACAGCCCAAGAAGCCCTGGCTATACTAGCTGAAGCACCGGCCAAAAAGCCACGTGGAAGCAAAGTTATTCGTAAAAAGAAGAAGTAACAAAGATTATACTTGGCCATAATTACAAAAAATTAGCTAGTATTTTGTGTTGACTTAAGTGTAGGGCTATAGTATAATTGCTATATCGTTTATGGCTACATAGAACTATGGGAGCCAGACAACAAACACAAGGTGAGGGTGATTTTTAGTTATATCCCACCTACTAACCAAGAATAATGGACAAAAACACCTCAATTCAATACACCCAAGAAGACCTCCAGGCCATGATTCAAGCTGCACTCGAAGTATTGCGCAAAGATCGTGATCGCACCGTACTTATAAAGCGCCACGGCGTACTCGGCAATAAGCCGCAAACACTTGAACAGATCGGTCAAGAACTTGGTATAACCCGAGAACGTGTACGCCAAATAGAAAAGGCGGCTCTTACTCGTATGCGCCAGGAAAAAAGCGTAAACCCTGAGTTCTCAGAAGACCTTTTGGCAATTGTGGACAAGAATGGTGGTATTGTCCGTTTTACTAACGTAGCCAATCTATTAGTAGCGCCAGAACACACTCCTGAACTTAGCTTTATTATCAGAACTAACCCTCGTTTTACCTACCTAGACAAGAACGACCAATTCGATAGCTTGGTAGCTAATGCTGCTAGCTATAGCCCAGAGAGTATCCGTGAGCTTCATCAATTGATTTTAGATGCCACCAAGGAGCTTGGTAAGCCCGGTAACTTTAGCCACATAGCCAAGCGTATAGACGGCCCTCACAAGCCCGAATCGCTTATGGAAATTGCCCGTGCTTCAGCCAGCATGTCGGAACTTGAAAACAACTGGGGCTTAAGCCATTGGCCCGAAGTAAATCCTAAGAGTATCCGCGACAAGGTGTACTTGGTGCTGCGCAAAACTGGTCGCCCCATGCACTTTTCGCAAATCGCTGACCAGCTCAGTAATGTAGTGGCAAATCCTAAAAAAGTTACTACTCAGGCTGTTCATAACGAGCTCATTAAAGACAAGCGGTTTGTACTGATTGGTCGAGGCATTTATGCATTAGCGGAATGGGGCTACCAAGCCGGTACTGTAGCTGATATTATAGAAGAGATTCTTAAAGAAGAGTCGCCGCTTCCAAAGGACGAAATTGTGCGCCGTGTACTTGCTCGTCGACAGGTAAAGGTAACTACCATTGCCCTAAACCTCCAAGAGAAGCCGCAGTTCGAGCGGGTTGCCAAGGCAACCTACCAGCTTAAAAAGGCCTAACCTAAGCTCTTCATGAACATTATTACCACGATATTGGGTGCGCTGTTTTCATTTATAGGAATTGTATTGTTCCAGTACTGGGGCTGGCTGCTCATTGCTGGCTATTTAGGCTGGAAGATCTTCAAGAACAAAAAGATCGTGGCGGTGATCGACCAGCAAGAACACACTATTCTACAAATCATTGTGCCGAAAAATAACGAAAAGAAAGAGCTCTCGGCTGAGCAAATGTTTGCCAGCCTGCATGGTATACTGCGACCCAGTAGCGAAGTAGAATCCGGCGAAGCAGTGCAAGAACACATTAGCTTCGAAATTGCTTCTGAAGAAAACATTATTAACTTCTACGTATGGGTGCCTAAGCAGCTTAAAGACTACGTAGAAAGTCAGATTTATGCCCAGTACCCAACTGTGCAGATTCACGAAGTTGATCACGACTACGCACAAAAGGACCTAAAAGGCCGCGAGGTGTTTACTTCGGAAATCCTCCTCGACAAGACTGACGTATTCCCGATCAAAACCTTTCCAAGCTTCGAAGTCGATCCGCTAGCTGGGATCACTACAGCTCTGACCAAACTTGCCGATGAAGAAGAGCTTTGGGTACAGTTTTTAATTCGTCCGGTTGATGACAGTTGGCACAAGCGCTCCATACAGTACATAGACGAGGTCACCAAGGGCAAGCCAAGTCGGTTTGGCGCTACTTGGGAACAGCGCCTGATTATGATACCGTTCCAGTGGCTGGCGGCACTGTTGCACGCTGCATTTATAGGACCCAACGAACCGAAGGATAAAAAGGACGACAAGAAGGAAAAGAAAGAACTCAGCACCGGACAGAGCACGCTTAATGCCGCAGTCGAGACAAAAGCCCAAAAGCTCGGTTACGAAGTTAAGATCCGCATAGCCTACCTGGGTAAAGAAGCGCCTTTGGCACGACAGCGCATGCAGGCACTAGTTGGCGGCTTTAAGCAGTTTAACACGATTAACCTCAATGGATTCTCCGGGGGTAGCGTAAGAAGTGGACAAGAAGCTTACGATGAATACCGAGCCCGCTATTTTGCCGACTCGGGCTACATACTGAACATTGAAGAGCTCGCCAGCCTATACCACTTGCCACACATATCGGTCGAGACACCAAACATTGCCTGGACGAGTACAAAAGTAGGTGAGCCACCAACCAACATACCAACCTTGCACAATACACCAGCAAATGAGCTGAGCCTTCTTGGCACCACCACCTTCCGCCAAGGGGAAATTAAGTTTGGAATCAAACGTGTAGACCGTAAACGCCACTTCTACGTAGTAGGTAAGTCTGGTTCTGGTAAGTCCTTTGCACTCGAGCTGTTGGTGCTTTCTGATATTTACCACAACCAAGGTTTTGCTATTGTTGATCCGCACGGTGACTTTGCCCAAGACATGCTTAAGCATATTCCCGCACAGCGTTTGGATCAGGTTGTATATTTCAACCCAGCCGATGTGATGCACCCGATTGCATTTAACCCAATGGAGAACAGCGATCCTAATATGCGTTCGAACATTGCCTCGGAAATCGTGGGTGTACTCAAGAAGATGTTTGCAGACTCATGGGGCCCAAGACTCGAGCACATTTTGCGTTTTACGCTCCTTGCGCTGCTCGAAACCCCCGACGCAACGCTGCTTGGCATTACTCGCATGCTTACCGACAAAAATTACCGCAAGTATGTAATTAGTAATGTTACTGACCCGATCGTACGCGCCTTTTGGCTAAATGAGTTCGCCTCGTGGAATGAGAAGTTTGCCTCTGAAGCAGTAGCGCCGGTACTAAATAAGGTAGGTGCATTTACGGCCAACCCACTGATTCGTAACGTGCTTGGCCAAACTCACTCCAGCTTTGACATCCGGCAAATGATGGACGAGGGCAAAATACTGATCGTGGACTTATCACGTGGTCGACTGGGCGAAGATAACGCCGGTATCTTAGGCGCACTCCTAATAACCAAGATTCAGTTGGCTGCTATGAGTAGGGCGAATATAGAGAATATCGATGACCGGCGACCATTCTACCTGTATGTAGACGAATTCCAAAACTTCGCTACCGAATCGTTTGCAGTAATTCTCTCTGAAGCTCGTAAGTATGGCTTGTACCTTACGGTGGCTAACCAGTACATCGCCCAGATGCCCGATGAGGTAAAGGACGCGGTATTTGGTAACGTTGGCTCCATGGTAAGCTTCCGCGTGGGCAGCGAGGATGCAGCCTACCTAGCCAAGTACTTTGAGCCAGTCTTTGAGCCGCTCGACTTAGTGAATCTCGCTCTGCGTAATATATATGTAACTATGAGTATTGATGGCGAAACTTCGCTGCCATTCTCGGCAAAAACGCTCATGATGCCAAAGCCAGCCCATGATTATACGAAAGAAATCATTGCTATGAGCCATCAAAAATACAGCTCACCCAAAGAAGAGGTGGAAAGAATAATCGCTGATTGGTCCGGCATGACGCCGGCCGAGGCAGGAGCTCCACAACAAGGCTCGGCCAATCCTAATGGTACGCCAGCACCCGAACCGCACATACCAACCATATTAGAACATAAACCGAACATCGAAGGCGTTGAACCTAAGCGCTATAGCGAGCAAGTTCGCAGCCACGGTAGTCAAGGTGACGGTGGGGGGCAGAATAGAAGTGGAGGGAACAAAGGTAATAGGGGGCGTGGTGGTCGTTCTGGCGGGCAGAATAGAAGTGGAGGCAATAGAAAAAGCCGGTAGTCACTGGGAGAACTTCGTAGAATCTACAATTTGGCAAGGTGTAGCCCTGACTCCCCTTTATCTATATTTCTAATAGTACACATGTTTCGTCACTGCATCATTATAGTGTGGCTATATGGAGTCTGTTAACGCCCAACGCTTAGGAGTGTCTAGCTTTTCTTGTTTAGTTACAGACTTAATCCTTTGTTAAACCTTTAAAGCACAAACCACTCAGAGGTAGCCGATAATATATAGTTAGGGAGCATGGATGGTAGTAAGCGAATAAACTCCCTAACGCCAACATTAGGTATATATTAGCCATATGTATTAAAAGCAGAGATATAATAAGCTGCCTTAAAGTACTTATGCTCAGTGTCGTACAATGTATGTTTCGCGACTAACTACCCAGGATTATGGCAATACATTACCAAGTCATAATTTTTATGGTTTTCGTACTTTTAAGTATTTATTTAACTTTTTCTGTACCGCTTCTCCATCTACTTCTGGCTGAACTTTACTCAATCACCACCCCAATTAATTTAAACAAAAACCGAACTTAGCTCGGGGTGTTTTTGCAGGTTCATTTATAAAAAACTTTACCAGCTATACGCAGATCTATATACTCCTTTGGCGCCACGCCCTTTGCTGTAACTGCACGGTAATCTTGCATTTGGCTATCTAGACTACGCGTAGTATCGAACTTAATCACAAACCCCTTAGCTGTCTTCACGTACAGTTCCGTAGTAGTCTCTGCGACCGATTTATTCACACTCTGCTGACCCATACTCGCTAACTGTGTGTCAACCTTATTTACAAAATTTATAAAACTACTAGGAACGATTTTCTGACCAATTTTGACCGGTAAATTCGTACTATCCTCTACCAACGGCAGTTTTTTGTCTACCTCGTCGAACTGTGCATATGCCCGCCCGTTACCTGATAGAACAAAAACCGAACTACCACTTCTCCACTGTAGCGTCGGGTGCTGCTCCACTACCCGGATCCGTATACCACCAAGCAATGTCCGTTCTACTGCCACCTGTTCCAGCTGGTAGTTGTTCGCTTTAAGCTGCCTGGCCAGTCCGTTGGTATTTACAAAGATGCTATTTGAGCCCAAGAACGTACTTTCTAGTAAGGTTTGCGTTTGCGCCCTAAGCTCAGCGCTGGTTAACTGCTTATTGCCCGTTATGCCAATAGCGCGTACGCGGAATAATGGTGAAAACAGCACGACATACAGTAATGATGTAACTGCCACAAAGACCGTGAGTGGCCGCCATAATCTAGCAAGATGCAACTGACGCTTTGGCGCCTGATAGTTAGCCCGGTACGCCCCCGAACCTGTAAAATTAACGTTTCGCCCGCCCCGCGCCATACTAGTGCTGGCCCGCATGATATAGAATTTGGGCTAGTTCTTGGGCCGCCTGAGGCTTGGCGTACTTGTGAATTGTAGTTGACAGGTAACGCATGTCGGCTGGTGCTTCAAATAATTTCTCTAGCTCGTTGAGTAAGCGAATACCGCTAAGGTCCTTTTCGGGCAATAATCGAATTGCGCCGGCGCGTGCTAAATATTGAGCGTTCTTCATTTGCTCATTGTTAGCCGCAGTTGGTAGCGGTATTACAATAGCCGGCTTCGCCCAATGAGCGAGCTCGGCTAGGCTGTTCGCTCCCCCACGTGCCACCACTACGTCGGCAATACTATAGGCTAGGCCCATTTCGTCGCGCAGGAAGCTTTGCGGCTTATAGTTGGCTTTATAATCGTCTTCGAGCTTGCTCGCCAAGAACCTCGCCCGCTCTATCTGCGCCTCCCCCACTACATGGATGACTGTATAATTCTTGGCCATAAGTGCTAAATTATCAAACACTACGGTGTTGATGTTCTGGGAACCAAGCGACCCACCGAAGATTAATATATTCGGTTTTTGATCGTTAATATCAAATGTACGTCGGGCGATCTGCGCAGAGCCTACAATTGCACTTTGTCGAAGCGGGTTACCAGTAAAAACCAGGTTATCGAGCCCATACTCCTTATAGAACTCAACTGGGAAACCCGTCGCAACTGTTTGCGCACTTTTAGACAGAATTTTATTGGTCATACCTAGTACCGTATCTGAGTCATGTAACACTAGCGGAACCTTAAGCCACTTAGCCGCTAATCCAACTGGCAAGCCCACATAGCTACCTTTTACAAAAACTACGTCCGGCTTGTATTTACGCACCAACTGATAAGATCTGAGTATACCCCCATTGAACTTGAATAAGTCCTTAAAGTTTTGCCAGTTCGTCCGTGCGTCAATTGCAGCTTCATAAAAACTCCGGCCATAACGCCGAAATTTGCCAGCTGGAATACGAGCGTAGTCTATACCGGCACCAGCTAGAATTTTTTGCTCCATAGCGCCGCCCGACCCTATGAATAAGACTTCGAGATTTTTATCGAGCTTTTTTAACTCGTCGAGGACTGCTAGTATCGGCGAGATATGCCCCGCCGTTCCGCCGCCCGACACCACGATACGCATCTGTGGCCTCCTTTACTGTGTATTTTGAGATGTTCTGCAGAATCCCTACAGCTACGAGCGCAGCTGTCATACTGGTACCACCGTAACTTATAAACGGCAGCGGTATACCAGTAAGTGGAATAAGATTGAGCATGGCGGCAATGTTAATAAGCGCCTGAAAGCCGAACCACGCGGTTATGCCAACTGCAGTGAGTCGAGCAAAATCGTCTGGTGCTTTACGAATTATTGCCAAGCCACGATAAACCAGGCCGGCAAATAAACCAATCACAATCGTTGTACCCCAGAGTCCAAATTGCTCACCCAAGATAGCAAAGATCGAGTCATTGGTTGACTCAGGCAGGTAGCCGTACGACTGCAAACCCTGCCCCAACCCCTTACCTAGTATACCACCACTACCGAGCGCAATTAAGGCCTGATTAATGTGATAGCCACTAGCACTAACATCTTCTTTGTGGTTAAAAAACGTTGCGATACGCGCCAGTCTATAGGGTTGAATTGCAACCATGAGGGCGCCGCCGGCTGCGAACATGCCCAGTGCTCCACCATAAAGCCACAACGGCATAGTTGAGAGCAGTAGCATGCTCATGCCTGCGGCAAGCAGTACCATACCACTCCCCATATCCTTTTGCACAAATACCGCTAGGAATGTAGCGGCACCAAGTATTATCAGAAACGGCACCAAGCCCTTGGCGATACTACTTAGGTGCCCTTTAGATTTTTCGAGCCAGGCGGCCAGGTATAGGATTAAACCGAGTTTAAAGAACTCAACTGGTTGAAAGCTGAGTGCGCCCACGCGAATCCACCGCGTGGCGCCATTTGTAGAGCTCGATAAACCCGGTATCAATACAAAAAGCATGAGCGCAAACGAGCCAAAGAATAAATATTTAGCGTATTTCCTCCAAAGATCGTAGCGCACCTTGGCCACGATATACCATATAACCATTCCCAGCAGAACGCTAATAAGTTGAGTGGTAAAGTAGGTATTCTTGTCATTTATACCACCACTAATGGTGAGCTTTACAATCGAGCCAGTAGCATACAGCATAATAAGCCCCACTGCTACCAGCGCCATCACGAGGAAGGTGAGCAAGTAATCCGGCTGGTGTGCCCTTAGTTCCGGTGTAGGAATAATCGGCGTGCGTGACCCTTCCCTCCTGGCCATGTGCTAACCTCGAGCGATTAAGGCAACTACGATGCCGAGCACCGCACAAACAGCACCAATTATCCAGAAGCGCATTGTTACTTTAGTTTCGGGCCAGCCGATTGCTTCAAAATGATGATGTACAGGAGCAGATAAGAAGATCTTCTTCTTGCGGATTTTTTTGGAAAGAATCTGGATTGAGCTTGAGCCTGCCTCGGCTACAAAAACGGCACCAATAATCGGCAATACAAACACTGTATTAGTAAGCATCGCCACTACGCCGAGTGCGGTACCAAAAGCGAATGAACCACTATCCCCCATGAAGAACCTAGCTGGAAAGATATTAAACCATGTATATGAGAGAAGAGCCCCTACCATGGCAGCACAGAAGCCAGCAATGCCATAGCTACCCTGAGCCAATGCGATTACAGCATAAGCACCGAAGGCAAGTGAAAGTAGCCCACCCGATAACCCATCGAGACCATCAGTTATATTAACCGCGTTTGCGGTTGATATAATGACCAAAATAAAGAGTGGGATGTACCACAGCCCAATCTCGAAGTTACCCATAGCTGGAATATGGATAATACTAAAGCCGAGCTTAAAGTAGAAGTAAAGCGCCGCTATTGCCGCTACACCAAATATCAAGACGAATTTTAGCTTAGCCCTCATGCCTGCAACTGCCAGATTCTCACCACGTATATTTAGATAGTCGTCTGCCAAGCCCACGAGTCCTGCAGCAACAAAAACAAATAGCGGAAGATAGGTTTGGGAACGACTCCAGTTTAGCGCGAGAGTGATTAATGAAACTGAAACAATTCCTATAATTCCCGCCATTGTAGGAATATTTCTCTTATGTTTAGCAGCGTGCAGTCTTTGGTATACTGGCGCTGCTTCGCCTGTGACAGCGTTAGTCCTAGCCTGCTTCCATGCCTTGTACTTAAAAGCAAAGTGCGTATACACTGGTGTAAGCGCCATAGCAACTACAAAGCCTAGGAATGCCTGAAGTAATACATGAGAAAGTTCATTGAATGTAACGGATACTGCCATAATCTTGCCTCCTATTTTACCATAAATATGGGCTTAGATGCGCCGCTCATGACTTTGGTGGTATCTGATAATACTTAAACAACGCCTTAGCTACTGTGGCAAAGGCTGGCACTGCAGTACGCTCGGCGTCACCACCCTGGCGCGGATTATCTACCCGCACCATGATGATGAATTTAGGATCCTCAACCGGCGCAAAGCCCACAAAGCTACCCGTAGTACGATCCTCGTAGTAGCCGCTACCATCAGGCTTAGGAATCTGCGCCGTACCGGTTTTGCCTGCAATGTTGTAGCCGGGCATTTTGGTAGCATACGCTGTACCATACAGTACTACGTTAATCATCATAGTCGACACAGTCGCCGCGGCCTGGGGACTAATCACCTGGCTATTTACCAATTTGGGCTGATTCTTAGCCAAAGTGCCATCTGGCTTCACCGTACCGTCCACAATGTAGGGCTGGTAGAGCTTACCGCCGTTGGCGATGGCTGCAATAGCCTGAATCATTTGAATCGATGTAACAGCAATACCTTGCCCGAATGTCATGTTGGCGTAATCTATATCATAGGTCGATGGATCTTTAACCGGCATATTGGCCTCGCCAGACTGCTCGATGCCAGTAAGCGTACCGAACCCGAAGCGTTTAATATAGTCGCTAAACACCTGCTTGCCGGCCTTAGTAATCTTGTTCGGGTCACCACCTAGCTGCTTGAGCACAAAAACTACACCGGTATTAAGCGACTTTTGGATTACATCGGTCATGGTCTGCACGCCAAAGGTTTTATTAGCATCATTACGAATAGTTTTACCACTTGCTTCGACCGACCCCGTATCGGTGTATTTGGTATCAGCCTTGACCTTGCCAGTATCTATACCTGCCGCCATGGTAATCGCCTTGAACCCAGAGCCAGGCTCAAACAAATTACTCACTGCAGCATTCCGATACACACTGTAGTTATTGGCGGGAACACTCGCGTAATTATTAGGATCATAGTCGGGGTAATTTACTAACGCCTTTATCGCCCCTGAGTTAGGATCCATGACGATGATACTCCCGGAATCGGCTTTGTTTTCAGTTATGGCGGTTTGTAGGGCTGTTGCGGCTACAGCCTGTATGCTGCGATCAAGTGTGAGTACATAACTTTTGCCGTTTTGAGGCTCAACTATGGTGTTTTCATTGCTTACAATTGGCACGCCCATACTATCGGTTGCGGCCTTTAATAAACCATTGCGGCCAGTCAGGTCGTTATTTAAGTACTGTTCGAGTCCGTACTGACCATCACCGTCGGCGTTCACATAGCCCAGCACATGAGAGAACAAGTTGGCCTCAGGGTAATAACGATAGTCAGTGGGTCGGAGCACGATACCAGGAATTTTAAGGGCTCGAATCTTGTTGGCCTCGTCGCTACTCACCCGCTGCTTGAGCTCAATATAGCGCGACTTTTTGTAAGTTAGCTGCTGCTCGAGCTTGGCCTGATCAAGACCAGTAACCGCCGCCAAGTTCTTGGCCGCCTCAGTGGGCTTGGTAACAAACTTAGGGTCAACGTAGAGCATATTAAGCTTTTGATTGAGCGCCACGGGGTAAAGATCACCGTTCTCGCTCAAATAGACTTGGCCGCGTGATGCTGGGATTTCAAACTTACGTGACTGTTGCGAGTTGGCCTTTGCCTCGTACTCTTGTCCAAGTACTACCTGAACCTGGAACAAGCGAATCAGAATACCGACTAAACAAACGGCAAAAAAAACAGAAAGGGCGTTAAGACGCCACTTAGCCTGTATTTCGCGCGTAATACTCAAGCTCCCCCCTATTTTACTTGGTCTGCGTAGGTAACCTTATCGACCGCCACCATTCCTTTCGTAGCCGCTGATTGCTTAGCTGCAGCAATTGACTGCAAGCGAGCTGCATCGATCTGAAGCTTCTCTTTCTTGGCCTGCAAATCATCACGAGTTTGCGACAATGTAGAGATTCGATAGTTAAAAGTCGAGGTCTTAGTTACCTGTGAAAGATATAGTAATGATAGCAAAATTACCAAACTAATCAACATAAGTGCAATGGTAAGGGGGCCAGATGTAATTTGTGTTTGGCTGCGGGTAAAGTTCTGGTTGCGGCGCATGGTAGCGGTTGCGGTAGACATCGTCTCTCCTTTTTTGTTTTAAAATTTGTGTTTTTGTTTTTGTTTTTTTGGAGTCGCACGCTTAATTAGCGTACGACGCGGACTGCAAGCTTGATAGCTCGTGGGGACTTGTTCTGGATCTTAAGAGTCATGGGGTCTCCTTTTTGTTTTGGTTTTATTTTATATATTCTACGGCTCGAAGCTTAGCACTCCGGG
This sequence comes from uncultured Candidatus Saccharibacteria bacterium, assembly GCA_964600985.1. Lineage (GTDB taxonomy): Bacteria > Patescibacteriota > Saccharimonadia > CAILAD01 > JADZBC01 > CAYPSN01. The sequence goes on along the minus strand of CAZRJR010000001.1, from coordinate 296,343 downwards.
CTCGCGGGTTAAAATCTTTTTCATCCAAGCCGGTAATGGGCTTTTTGGTAACTAATCTGAATTCTGGAACTGACACATCCTGGCCCATGGCGTCCTTCTCGGCTGTGGTAAGGCGCTTAAAGTAGTGCTTCACCATCCGATCCTCGAGAGAATGGAAGGTAATTACCGCTAAGCGCCCACCAGGCTTGAGTAAGCTCGCGGCCTGGGGCAGGACCTCTTCCAGTACTTCTAGCTCGCCATTCACCGCTATGCGCAGTGCTTGGAATGTGCGAGTGGCTGGGTGGATCTTGGACCTTGGGTTGCGACCTATGGCTGCTTCGATGATGCCAGCGAGCTGAGTGGTGGTGGCAATATTGCTCACCTTCCTTGCTTCCACTATTGCCTTGGCGATTCGCCTACTATGACGCTCTTCGCCATATTGGTAGATCGTATCGGCCAGTTCCTTTTCACTCAACTGTGCTACCAGATCAGCTGCGGTCTTGCCAGTAGTTTGATCCATGCGCATATCCAGTGGTCCGTCGTGCAAGAAGCTAAAGCCTCGCTCGGGCTTATCGATCTGCACAGACGAAACACCGATATCAAGCAGAATCATATCTACCTTGGGCAAGCCGGTTACTTCGCTCACATCCGCAAAGTTCATTTGTATGATCTCTACGTTGCTATACGAACCAAACCGTTCACGCAAAGCCAATATGGCTTCGGGGTCTTGGTCTAGCAGGTAGCCGAATCCATTCGGCCCTACTGCCTCTAGGAGCGCGGCAGTGTGGCCACCATAACCAGCAGTTAGGTCAAGAAATTTCTCGCCCTCACAAGGTTTTAGTACCTCAATTACGTGCTCTAAAAGCACTGGTGTGTGTCGTTCCATATTGTCAAGGTTACCTATTCAGCAGCCAGTTGTCTATTTTTGTTTTTGTTTTTTGAGTAACGAGCTGGCAGTTGCCTGGCTCATAAGTGTGTGACAAGGACCTGTTTAGTGTACTAAATAAGTCCTTGAAAAGTGTTTGTGAGGTGGAGTTTTGTTGGTACCTGGGGCAGTTAAGCGCTCCCCAACGGTTCGCTTACTGACTGCCGAATAGCTAACTTTGATGTTTGTGTTTGTTTTTTGTAAAAGTACTGTTTCTAGCTGGTGCAAGAAACGCATCACCTGGTCTGTGCGCTACTTGGCGCTGAGGCGCCAGTATTTGCCAGCTCGCACAGCAACTACGTCGCGCGCAATGCCTGCAAAGGCCAAGTGATGAGCTTCTAGCGTGACTCTCCCCTGCTTTTGGTCGAGAGCTGCTACTATTTTGCCAGTTCGGAAGGTAACGTTGAGGTCAGCCACTGCTTCGTCAAGGATATTGCCTTGGAGTGCTGTTTCCATGTCGTTGTCCCAAACTGTTTTCGGGTAAAGGTGCAGGTAGGCTTTGAATCCTCGGGTTATCACAACTTCTTGGCCAAATTCTTGGTGCAATTCCTTCGGTATGGTTAACCGGTTCTTGTCGTCTAGTTTGCGTTCGAAGAAATCCATTTTGCTCTTTTTGTGTTACCCACTTATACCCACTGACACCATTATATACCTGGTGCTTACCCACTGTAAATAGTTTAAGACCAAAGAAATCATAAGTTTATTAGTACGTTTTTGCTTTATTATAAGCCTTAATAGAAATATACCGAACAGCTGGTGAACACATAATGTGTACGATTTTATTCTCGAGGCATCGCACGGTATAATAGCTAGCATGAAGAAGCGCAGACTCGATGGGGATTATGTTCGTAGCTCGTTTTTTGGCATAGAAGACAGCCTAGTATCTACTACTGGTTTAATCGCCGGCGTGGCGGTTGGTTCGCACGACACCAAGTTTGTGATCTTGGCCGGGCTAGTAGGTATTGCGGTAGAGGCTGTGAGTATGGGTGCTGGGGAGTTCTTGAGCGAAGAAACCGAGCACGATTTGAACAAAAACGACAAAGCCAACCCGCTCGTGGGTGGACTCATAATGCTCGTATCGTACTTCTTAGCCGGACTCATCCCCTTACTCCCCATAGTATTGCTGCCATCAAGCATATCGCTCTATGTGAGCATCGTAGCTGCTTTAGCTGGTTTGTTTGTGCTGGGCTTAGCAAAAGGCAAGATCACCAATCGCAACATGCTTAAAAGCGCCCTCAAGGTGTTTATAGTTGGCGGCATAGCTGCCGGCATTGGGATTGCCGTAGGCGTTATGCTCCGTCCTCAGTAAAGCAATGTTAATTATTGACAAAAAGCCTATTTAGTGCTATTATAGCACCCTTGATCGCAATCTGGCGGTCCGAACCCCACAAGGGAGAACAGGAGACAGCTCATGCTGGATCTCACCAACCACTTCGGCATCGATGTGAAGCGTCGCTTCAACGACTGGTTCCATGGCGAGTTCGCCGCGGAGTTCGCGGAGCGGTTCCCCAACAAGGGGATCACGCTCGTCATCCTCGACCCCGACAACCTCATGCAGGCGTGCCTCGAGTGGCGCAACCCACTCGCCCACGAGATCTTCGTTGGCGTCCTCGGTGACCCCAAGGCCAGCAACGAGCCCGGCGGCACGTACAACAACGTCGCCGGCAAGCTGACGTACGTGCTTCGCACGATCAGCGTCACCTCCCTGGAGGCGGAGACGGACTACGTCATGCTGCGTCCAGGCGACTTCCCCTGGGAGGGAGCCGGGATGCACGAGGAGTTCCTCGGCGGCGTGTCCGGCCTCGCCAAGGAGGACGACTGGGCGGTGTACTGCCAGTGCATCGACAAGCTCCGAGAGCTCCTCGAGGCTGTCGGCAAGAAGGCCAAGGAGACCGCGGATGAGCTCCGTGGCACCGAGGATGCCCCGATCGGGGCCAAGTACCTCAACGGCATCGTCCTCGCGGACGAGGACGTCTGGCCGCCCGAGAAGGCGGAGGCCCTCGACGGGACCGGGCCGGCAGAGGTGGCCTGACCCAAACAGGGCCCAACACCAAGAGCCCCGGATGAGAGCCTAAACGCTCCATCCGGGGCTCTCATTCGTTTTGCTTATACGAGGGAGGAAATCAACCCTGCGATCTTGCCCCCATCATGACGGATTAAGTTTCGCTTTATCAGCTTATCCGATGCTTTCTGCACTACGTCCTTGCTTGAGAGCAAGTCTGCTCCAATCGCTTTGTAATGCATGCCTTTTAAAACCTCTACATCGTGCCCCACCCAATGTTCGCCTTCAGCAGTGTATTTACGCAAAGCCTCTGCGCTCGGTTGTTCGTTGCTGTACAACACCACGTCCAAGCACTCTACACCAATAAACCGCTCAATCTCACTGGCGTAATCGTGCACCATGAACCCATCAGTTTGCCCCGGCTTTGTAACCAAGTTACACACGTACATTATGTTGGCTTTTGAACCCTCAAAAGCCTGCTGCATTCCATCCACCAACAAGGCTGGCGCAATGCTACCGTACAAGTGCCCAGGGGCGATTACGATAATATCCGCGGCAACTATAGCCTCTGCCGCCAACGGGTTTATGACTGAGCGCGGCGCAAGCTCAAGGTGTGGCCTCTCGCCGGGCGATAACTTGTGGTTTGCGACAGCATATTCGCCTTCTATCTTCGTACCATCTGGTCGCGTTAGCACAAGATTGCTATTGGTCAGCGTGACCGGCAAAACCCGCCCCTCAATGTTAAGGACCTTTGAGGCATGATCGACTGCTTCGGAGAAACTGCCTGTGATCTTCTCGAGAGCACTTAAGAACAAGTTGCCAAATGAATGCCCGTGCAAACCGCCGCTGTCGAACCGATAATTAAACAAGTCTCGCATGGTACCCTGATCCCTACTAAGGGCCACGAGGCACTGGCGAATATCTCCCGGTGGCAGTACGCCAAGCTCATCACGAAGCACGCCCGTAGAACCGCCATCATCGCTCATATTCACAATCGCCGTAATGTCCGAGAAGTGCCGCTTAAGACCAGTAAGGAGTGTGAAGCTACCTGTTCCGCCACCGATAAGAACGACTCGCTTGGTGCTGCGAGAATCCTCGGCCATGCCTAGCTTAGCTTTTCTTTCAAATAGTCAGGCAGATCTGCGATTGCAATACGCTCTTGTACCATTGTGTCACGATCACGCACCGTAACGGCTTTGTCTTCTAGGCTATCGAAGTCCACCGTGACGCAGTATGGTGTGCCAATCTCGTCCTGACGACGGTACCTGCGACCAATCGACTGGGTTTCGTCGTATTCTATACGATAATCACCGCTAATCTGACTGAAGACCTGTTTGGCCAGACCGCTTAACTCAGGCTTCTTGCTGAGCGGCAAAATTGCTACCTTTATCGGAGCAAGGTCTTTGTGCAATCTGAGCACTACTCTCTTTTCGCCATTTACTTCTTCTTCATCGTAGGCGCTGAGTAGTACTGCGAGAGCCAACCGCCCTACGCCGATAGCAGGCTCAACGACATGAGGAAAATAGCGCTCTCCCCTAGCGTCATCAAAATAACTGAGATCTTTCCCGCTGCCCTGTGATTGCTGCTTAAGGTCAAAGTCGGTCCGGTACGCCACTCCATATAGCTCCTTAAAGCCCATTGGGAACTCAAACTGGATATCCGTACTCGCTGCTGCATAATGAGCCCGTTCATTTTCATTATGTTCATATAGCCTTAGCCTAGATTCAGGTATGCCCAATCCCATCAACCACTGCTGACAGAATGCCAACCATTCTTTATGCTCGTTCGATCCCTGCTCTGGCTCGACAAAATACTCAAGCTCAAGCATGTCAAACTCTCTTACGCGAAATATAAAATCGCCAGGCGTAATCTCATTTCGAAACCCTTTTCCAATCTGTGCTATCCCAAAAGGAATCTTCTGGCGGCTCGTTTCCACCACGTTAGCGAACTGAGCGAAAATGCCCCCCGCTGTTTCAGGTCGTAAATACGCTACGGCAGCATCAACTTCAAGCGGACCTACGTATGTCTTGAACATCATGTTGAACTGACGTGCAGAAGTCCACTCGCCTTTCGATTGACAGTTCGGACAAGCAATCGCCACCAAAGCTGTGTCGTACTCACTGAGATCCTTGGTCTCAAAATCTGTCAATTGGTCAGCCCGAAAACGGTGTTTACAATGTTTACAATCGACCAATGGGTCGACAAAGGTATCGATGTGACCGCTGGTTTTCCAAAGCTTAGGATTCTGTATGATAGCCGTATCGAGACCGACAACATTAGGTCGCTTAAAGACAAAGGCCTTCCACCATGCTTCTTTAAGATTACGGCTGAGCTCAACACCATAAGGGCCCCAATCCCAGAATCCAGCTAAGCCCCCGTAGATCTCACTGGCCTGGAACACAAAGCCACGGCGCTTGGCATAACTAACCAGCTCCTCCATGGTCAAACTTGGCTTTTTGCTCTCACTCATGTGTAATATTATAGCCTAAAGGCGGCCATACGTGAATCTCAGCCGAGTATGGTTTCTGAATAAAAGCGCACACCAAACTGGTAGTCATAAAACCGCTCCACACTTGCTTGGGCCGATTGGGCCAAAACGACAGCTGTAGAGACACGTGCCACTTGCGCAAGCGAGTTAGCAAAGATAAGTCGCCATAGCTTTACGACATCCTCCGGTAGTACCACCGACTCCTCTGCCGGTCGAGACACAGCCAATGAACCAGACTGTAGTAGCAAATAGTACTCCTGCCCACTAAGATCTGCATTGATTTCAGGCCGGTGCCCTAATGAATCTAGGAGCTTAACATAAAAGTAATGGCGCGCCAAAGATACTTCTACCCCAACCTCTATAGCTTCGAGCACTTCTATGAGTAACGCAAACGCCACCGGCTGAGGCTGGTGCTCCACGAGTAGTTTGTCGCATATTTCTAGGAGTAAATGCGCAAGTCCAAGCCTCTCAAGTTGCGAAGAAGCCAGTGTAAAGTAGCGCCCTCCCTGTGCCGAGGTAACGATATCTAGATTACGTCCTTTAGCTACATGTAAGTTCGTCACCACAAAAGGCTCCAAGTGCCCCGCTAACTTACTGCGCCCTCGGCGTACACCTTTAGCCACAACCCGAATCTTCCCTAATTCTGGGCTTAGCAAGGTAAGGATTCTATCGGCTTCACCCAAGTTATGACGCCGCAATAAAATCGCTTGAGTCTTGTACTGTCGAGCTGTCATGAGCTAATCCTTGAGTGCCGCAGCTACTGCCTTGAGCACCTGAGCAGGAGTTACCTTCGACTTCACTAGGTATGCCACCACCCCGAGCGCATCTGCCACGTCGTCGTGCATATCTACCTCGGTATTACTGAGATTAGTTAGCACAATAACTGGGCAGTGCATGGTGCGTACGTCCTTGCGAATATCCTTGAGTACTACTAAGCCATTCACCCTCGGCAACAATATATCGAGAATTATTAAATCTAGCGGCTGCTTGCGGATAATTTGCTGAGCCTCGGCGGCCGTATGGGCCAAGATTACACTGTAACCGGCGTACTCTAGCTTCAGCTGATACATGTGTGCTAATAACTCATCGTCCTCGACTATCAGGATGGTTTTTTGCTTAGGACTAGGCTGTGGATGCATGGGGCTAGATTGAGTCATTTTATCTTTAGCTTAACCGAGATCAGGAGTGATATCAACCAGGCTGAGCTGCCTAAGCAGCCGTACATGCAAATACATATCGATACAACGTGCAGAAGCGGGCCGGACTACCATGGCACAACCAGAAGCACGTAACAATACCACACCTGTGGCCAATCCAATGTACTCACCGGGAATGAGTGGATAGTGGTCTGTAGGCAACAAACTAAGGGCTTTTAGTATGTCGGCTAGCATTTGCTTGCGCTTTTTAATCCCAATATGTATTACCAGCTCCGAACTCCTTTGTCTATACGTAACGTGAAACTTTCTACTACCCAGCTCTAAGCGCAGGGCGTCGAGAAGCAAGCAGATCCCATCGAAGGCCGTTTCCTCGCCGAGACATACACTCGGTAAGCTCCGTGTGCGCTCCACAGCAAACTCTACATTAAGCACTCTAGCAACACGGTTAAGCAAGCTATCGATCGAGACAACTTCGTCGTTTGTACTACCTCGTTCTAACTGCCTATGGAGCGCCACAATACTATTAAGTACCTGCTGAGCGCGCTGCGCACCCGCTCGCGCTTGGGCGACCATCTCGGTTTGCTTACCCGTAAACGTACGATCACCAATCATCTCTATATAGCCCGTAAGCGCCGTGAGTGGACTTTGCAAGTAGTGCGAGAGCCAGTGTAAATACACCGCCTGCGAGGCAGTCGAGCCAAAAGCCTGAGTACTCACCCTTCGTGTCATACCCATACGCTACGTGGTTTTAGAACCCATCGCAAGCATAAGCAGAATTAGCAGTATTCAATTTGCCAGCACAAAGCTACTGAATAAGCTTGGCGGTATCCAACATCTGCTGGTAGGTGTCTAGGTAGAGCTTGTTATTGTCGGTTTGCATCAGCATAGTCTTATCGCGTAGCGGCACAATAGTAACCGTACCAACCGCAGTCTTGCTCTTGTCGTTGATGTTGCCCGTATACTGCACGCCTTTTATGCCAGACACAGTCACTTCCTTACTTTTAGCCTTGCTATTGCGAGCGTTATCATCGTAGCGCTTCTTGATACTGTCGTATGGCTGATTGATGAGCGTAAAGCGCAGTGCCTGCTCAGGAGATGTAACCGTTACAAAGCCGGGGTTAATAAACCCATTGACCGGGTACGAGCTATCGGAGTCCACCGATAAACTCCACGCCTTTGGGTAGCTCATTTCGAAGCTTCCGTTTACAACTGGCGCGGTATAGGTACGGGTACTGCTGGTAACTTCCTTGTTATAAGCCAAGGTATCAGCTTCTTTCTGTTCCTTCTTACCTGCCTCTTGGCCTTCGGCATACTTACTAGCATTGGCCGCAGCTTGCTTAGAGGCTTGAGATGCGTACACTAAAGTTGTAACGAAGAATAACAAAGCCAACACTCCGAGTACGAGGGCGATGATCTGGAATTTCTTGAGCTCTTCACCGTGCTTTCCACCACCAGTCGGTTGTTCGACTGGCATAGTTGGCGTGGGCATGTCTGGCATGGAGGGGTCAAGTGGTGGCATGAATATCTCCTAACCTTTTAACGTATCTTGGCCGGGCTCCCAGTCTACTGGGCAGAGTCCGCCGGTCTGGAGTGCCTTAACAACGCGCAAGGTTTCTTCTACACTACGACCTACATTGCCATCTGATATAACTACGTAGCGCAGGTTACCTTCTGGGTCAATGATGAACGTACCGCGCTCAGCCGTACCATCGGACTCATTAAGCACCTCATAGTCGCGAGCTAGTGTGTGTGCAGTGTCGGCGAGTACTGGAAATTTAACTTCTTTAAGGTCTTGCTCGAACCATGCCTTGTGTGAGTACACGCTATCGGTCGAAGCTGCTAAGATTACGGCGTCGATTTTAGCGAACTCATCCTCTGCTTTTGCAAAACCCCGGATCTCAGTTGGACACACAAAAGTAAAATCACGTGGGTAAAAGAACAATACCACCCATTTACCCTTGTAGTCCTTTAAGCTAACCTCGCTAAAATCCTTGCCCGCTACGTAGGCTGGCTGAGTAAACTCTGGTGCTGGTTGATTAAGCTTTAACATATATTCTCCTTTGGGTTATCTATACTTCGTGATGAGCTACGCGTTTGTTGACCTCGGCCCAGTCAATCGCCGCCATAAAGCTCACTATGTATTCCTTACGCGCGGTACCGTAATCGAGGAAGTACGCGTGCTCATACACGTCCATGACCAGGGCGATTTCAGTATCTACTATACTGCCTTGGTTATGAGCATCGAGCACGTAGTTGTCAAATCGCCCAAGTGCATAGTCGTAAGCTAGTACGACCCAGCCGCGTGACGCGATGCCGAGTGCGGCAAATTGGTCCTGCCAGGCTTCGAAACTCCCCCACTGTTTAGTGAGTAGGTCTTTAATCTTACCCTCGATTGGTGCTGGTTTATCAGTTAGGTTGGCAAAGTAGAGTTCGTGTAACTTGAGTCCATTGAGAGCAAATGACTTCTCCACCATCAGCTCCCGTAGCTCTGAATAGGTGGCATTGGTACCACTCAGGTCCACGCTTCCCAGCTTCTCCATGATCTCGTTATACTTCTTTACATAACCAGCATAAAGCACGTCGTGGTGCTCCGCTAGCTGTTTTTCGCTGAGACCTTCTACACTCTTATACTTAAGCGGCTGAGGTTCTCGGGGTTGAAATACGTAGGTCATACGCCTCCTTTACTATAGTTCTATTGTACGAATTTTCCGCCTCGCGGTCAAAGATATACTGCATGCTAAAACTTATATATATAGGCATTGCGAGTAGTCTGCATGGGCTTGAGGCCACCAAAGTTAAATACATAGGACACCGCCATAGCACCAGGCTTGAGCTCAGCCTTTAGTTTGGTTGCCATTTTGTGCATCCAGTTGGTGTGGAGGTATAAAAACACGACGTCGGCACTACCTACATTCGCTCGCCACATGGAGCCTAGGTGCAACTTGGCTTGGCTCCTGAACCTACGTAATCGCCACTTACTCACCAGCCACAAGACAGGGTTAATCTCATAGCCCTCTACCTGGGCACCACGTTTGGCTGCGGCCAGCAGCACTTTGCCATCGCCGCTACCTAGGTCTACAAAGTAAGCGCCCTTCCCTACCCTAGCCATTTCTAAAAGTTCATCAATATCTTGTTGAAAGGCTGGTACGTAGGGAGCACCGAAGAATACGGCGTACAGAAAGCCGCTTACCACCACCAACCCAAGTAGCAGGAGCCAACCCATAGACTACTTTTGAGCAGCTAAGAACTCGCGTACGTCTTCTACCTGGTGCAATGGCTTAACCTTGGGCCATACAGCTAGCACACGAGCATCGGGTCCAATCAGGAAGCTGGAGCGGGTAATCCCCATGTACTTCTTGCCAAACATACTCTTCTCTGCCCAAGCGCCAAACGTCTGGATCATTTGCTTATCTGGGTCAGCCAGAATAGTAAATGGCAACTTAAACTTGTCGGCAAAACCACGGTGGCTCTTTACACTATCGGCGCTTACACCAATTACTTCTATGCCGTCTTTGTTTAGATCTTCAAGATTATCGCGCAATTGGCACGCCTGGGCCGTACAGCCTGGCGTATTGTCTTTTGGGTAAAAGTAAATCAAGGTTGTTTTACCCTTTAGCTCCGCTTCGGTGTGTTCGTTCCCATCCTGATCTTGCAGCTTATAGCTTGGTACCTTGTCTCCAACTTTTAGCATACTGCCTCCCGTTGTTAATTATGTTCTTAAATATCGATCCCAGTAGTCGAATAACTTGGCCGTGGCTTTGACGTCCTCCATATTATAGCGAGCTATTTCGAGGTATTTACCATCGGCGTAAGCTTGGCCCACATCGGCGCCATCCATGCCGGCTTCTTTAGGGCTCGTGATGTTAAACGCCCTGCACCAGCGATGCAAACTACCCTTGTACATAGCACTACCATAAAAGCTCAATAGGTCCGCGAGGTCATAATGAACCGCGCCTGGTTGATGCGATGAATTGTAGCGATTACTTACTAAATCCTTACTTGGTCGAATGCCGTGAATGGCCGAACGAATCGCCATATAGGGCGCATCGCTGCGGCGACCAAAAAAGCTTATGAATTCGTCGGTAATCTCGGCTAGTGCCCAGAACTTAGTTAGCATTTCAGCCTCGGTCATGGCAACATACTTTATATTGTCTTCCTCTTGGTCGTCAGGCTGCTTTTGGCCAGCGTCGTAGTAGACCGCGCCCTTGTCTTCGGCTGGATCATAGACTCCAATGGCAATGATCTTGCCGGTAAGTGGCGAGAATACCAGCTTGCGCTTGAGCTCGGCAAATTCGCGCTCGTAAGCAACTGGCTCTAGCTCCTTGTTGGGCAGGCTCTTCATGAGGTCCTTTTGCGTCAACGGATCAAGCTTATCCCAATCCTCGCCTACCATTTCTATATCGAATGCTAATCTTTTTTTCTGCATACTTGGTATTATACCTTATTTAGCACCTCGAAGGTACGATCCCCTAGCTCACACCAGCCAAAAGCATGTTTCTGAGTTCGTAAAGAATGATCAGCACGCAACTTGCAGCTCCCAAATACGGGATCACTATCGGAGTGGATATTGCCCCATTGTGTTTATCCCCCCGCCGCTTAATGATGATCAGCGAAATGTTTACCAAGGCGAAAATGGCCAATACTATCAGGCTGGTTAACCGCGCCAATGAAACGAGTGGCAGAAAAGCAGAAGCTGCGATCATAAGGCCTACCACAACCAGCGTTGCGATCAGCGGCGTTTCAGTCTCCTTATTCACGGCCGCTAGATGCTTATCGATCCAGCCCTGGCGCGACAGTCCGTACAGTATTCGCGAACCCATAATTATCTGCACTATCACCCCATTTATAGCAGCCGATATACCTATTATCGTCAGAAACAAAGCACTTCCCCCAGTCTCGCGCGCATATACGAGCGAGAGCGGCGCCTTACTACTTGCCAATTCGGCCGGTGGCACTGCGGTTATGGCCACAGCTGCAACCATCAGGTAAAGTGCCGTCGATACCAAGAGCGATATAAGTATTGCGAGTGGCATAGTGCGCTCGGGCCGCTTTGTTTCTTCGGCAATGTTAACCATATCTTCGAAGCCAATAAAAGCGTAAAAAGCCAGAAAAGCCCCGCCAATTAGCCCGCTTATACCGACCGCTGGGTCTATGGATAGCAGCTTAGCCGCATCAATGCTGCCAAGCGAGCTACGACCCGCATAGATCACTAAAGCTAAGCCAGTTATCTCTACAATTGTAAACACTCCGGCCAAGGCAGCCGACTCCCCTATTCCCTTTGCTGCTACCAGTCCAAGAACTATAAGCAAACCTATACCGGCAAGTAGTTCTGGAACCGCTACAAGCGAGCTTAAGTAGCCTGCAAAGCCCTTAGATAGCGTAGCTGCCGAGGTTATGCCCGCAGCCACCATGGCCAGCCCTATTCCAACTGAGAGCCACTTTTTGCCAAAGGCTTTATGCAAGTAGACCGATACGCTTGCGCTCGCCGGATAGCGGCCTGAGAGCTCCATATACGAGAATGCGGTTAAGCCCGCTATCACCATAGCCACCAAGAAGGCAAATACGGTACTATGCCCTGCCTCGCCAGCAACCTTACCAACCAGCACATATATGCCAGCCCCGAGAATATTGCCCAAGCCATATAGTGCGACGATTGGTAAGCCAAGACTTCTTTTGAGTGTTTTAGACTGTGGCATAATACTTAGGATTTTAGCATAAGCAGCATACTATGAATGCATTCGCGCAGATCTACAGGTTGAAAAACCGCTCAAATTCAGCTACGATTGTGGTTGTTATTTAGTTCGATACTGGGGCGTCGCCAAGTGGTAAGGCAGCGGCTTTTGGTGCCGCCATTCGGGGGTTCGAATCCCTCCGCCCCAGCCAGACGCGATACTAGAATTTCTGACTCATGTCCCTATTTCTAATGTGGCGTATGGAAACCAGCCTAAATGACTAATCCAAATAAGTTACTACCTAGCCCCTATTGTGAGATGCTGGAGGCGTTGGCCGCAACTAAGGGGTATGTCGATTTTAAACATTTTGTACATAGTAGATTTACGGCTTGTCCAGATGATATAAAGGCTGAGATAAAAGCGATTTTTGAGCTTCACCGTAGCGGTTTCCTAACAAGGATCTGCTCAAATGAAGAGTCTTCTCCTGAAGCAGAGATAAGCATTCGTGCAAACGGACATGACTACCAAGGAATCGCAGAAGTTGCATTTGTTAATTATCGTTTTGATACCATTAATGATACTAAGGCATTAATTAACAGAACCTTAAACGTAAAGAAGGGTACTAATCTTAATAAATCGTTTCCAGATGAGAAGGTCTGGATAAGAAAAACTGAAAATGGAACTCTTATAGTTAGTGAAAATACCAACCTCTCAGTAAAAATCTCTAAACTCTACGAAACAAAGCGTGAACAGCATTCAAAATACCAGGATTACAATACAAATGATAAGTCAGGCTATATTAAAGTTTACTATTTCGTAGTTGACGCACCTCCGACTCAGATAGCTCAGTTCTATGCTAGCCATAGAATCATGAACAAATTAAAGCCTGGTGAGATCTTAGTGTTGGTATCTATTCATGGCACTAATAAACACTCCCGGGTCATGATTATTCGCGGTGTAGAACTAGAATTTGAACTTGATAATCCGTATTTTTCTTTCGACTGAAAAATATATCGCAGTGCATCAAATAAATGGTACTAGACCCATATGCTCAGCCAGGCACTTATATTAGATGTAATCTACAAGTCAAAAGTCCCGCTCGAAATGCGAGTGGGACTTTTGTTATGATAGATGTATGAAAAAGATTAACACTATTCTTTTTGATTGGGACGGAACTCTGGCACAAACCCTAGAAGTGTGGCTACAAACATTCAAGGAGGCGTATGCCAAAGTTGGTGTACACCCCTCTGATAAGGATATAAGTAGTAGATTTGGTATATGGGATGCATATATTGATTTAGGTGTTAAGCCAAAAGATGTCGATGAATATAACCAGCACCTTGAGACGGTCTATGAAAGATTGGAAAAAGTAGAGTTATACCCCGGTGCAGAAGACACCTTAAAGTCGTTAAAAGAAAAAGGGTTCAAACTTGGACTTGTCTCAACATCAACATCGAAGATGCTCTCTTCTGCCCTTAGTAATAATAAGATAGAACACATGTTCGACGTAATTATATCTGCTGGTGATACCGATAAACACAAACCTGATCCAGCTCCGCTTTTTATTGCTCTTGAGCGTCTAGGTAGCGAGATTAAAAATACCGTCTTCGTTGGTGACTCCGATAAGGATACAGGTGCTGCCCAGAACGCTAAAGTCCCCCTCTTCTTGTTCGCACCGCCACAACACCATCTATTCTACGACTTGAGCCAACTTAAGTCTGAGCCAGCTGTAACAGCCAGTTTTGATAATTGGCGGGATTTTCCAATCGATAAATTGACTGCTGCACAGTAATTTTAACCCCAATTAACAACGTAGCCAGCGCTAGAGTAACCTTATGCAACAAACCATCAATCCCCTACAAAACGCCACCTCCTCCACCCTCTACGGTGGCAAGGCCACTAACCTCGCCTCAATGCTCCAAGCCAAGCTCCCCGTCCCCGACGGCTTAGCGATCAGCATCGACGCCTTCACAGACGAAGAAAGCGCAACCCTGACCCCCGCAGCCGCCACCCATCTCACAACCCTCCTCGCCACCCGCGCGCCCGACACCCTCTTCGCCGTCCGCTCTTCCGCCACCGTCGAGGACGCCATCGACTCCTCGTGGGCCGGCCAATTCGAGACCTTCCTCTATGTCGCCGCGGCCGATGTGCCCCAGAAGGTCGAACAGTGTCACGCTGCTATCAAAGCCCGTGCCAAGGCCTACTCAGAAGCCTCTAACAACAAGCAAGCCATCCAGGTCGCGGTTGTCGTCCAAGAGATGATCGACCCCGCCTACGCTGGCGTCATGTTCACCCAAAACCCTGTCAGCGGTGCCAACCAGCTCGTCATCGAGTACGTCCAGGGTGTTGGCGAACAACTCGTCAGCGGCAAAGCCACCCCCGAAGACTTCACCTACGACCGCACCACCAAGCAGCTCTCCTCTGCCCTCCCCATCCCCTTTGCAACCGACGAGCTCATCCGGCTTGGCCTGGAGATTGAACAGCTCTTTGCCGGCGCCCCACAAGACATCGAGTGGGCTATCGATAAGTCCGGTAAGCTCTGGATCACCCAGTCTCGCCCTATTACTACTCTCAACATCGAGCGCACCGGCGAGGGCTATCACTACCTCGGTGATCCGGGCGATCTCTTCTACTGGGGTCCTGCCCAAGGCCGCACCTTATATATGAGCGACTTCCTGGCCGCGGTGCGTACTACCTTCACCCAGTGGCACACCGACACCACCTACCCCAACCCACCCAAGACCCTCGTCCTTCTGCATCAAGATAAGTTCCTTTGGCTCAATAAGAAAGCGGCCTTTGCTGAGTTTACTGAGCCGCTGTTTGCTTGGTATGCCGAGCATGGTGACTTAGATGACGATCAAGCCCAGTGGCGAGCAGCCGTCGATGCGATTGATCTGAGTAAAACCTATCAACCAGGTGAGTTACTTCCCCTTCTCACTGCTGTCTGGCAAACCACCTTCGCAGCCGAGTTTTCCCTCTATGGTGCTGAAGCTACGATCGCCAAGCATCTCAAGGGTTTTGATGAGAAAGATATTCACCGCATTTGGGGTGCGTATAGCTTGCCGGATAAACCAACTTTTATTAATCAGATTGATGAGAAAGTACTACGCTTGAAGGATCCCGAGAAGCTGGCCGACGAGTTTCGATGGGCGCTTAATAGCTATGCTGGGGTGGCTAAACGCGAGAGTCTTGTTACTTACTTTACCCAGCGCATCAAAGATCTTGAGGGTAATAGTGATGCTGTCTTGGGTTCAGAGGCAGATCGTGCTGCGATCGCTCAAGAGTTTAAACTCAGTGAAGACATCCAACATCAGCTCAATCTCGCTCGTCGAATTGCTGAGTTTATGGATGACCGTAAGGCTTGGATGATGCAAACCCGGCCCGTGATTGAGAAGATGGCACAAGCCTTGGCTCGCGAGCGAAATGCAGAACTTAGCGTTATTGAACGTTGCCGATTAGAAGACTTAGTGGACTCCGATACTCAGCAATACTATGGTTGGACTTTTATTAATGGTAAGAACATCGATCTCACAAAAGACGACGTGGAGCGCAGCTGGGATTGGTATGTTGAGTATAAGGCCGCCAGTACGGTACTTAAGGGTATTGTCAGCTCACGTGGTGGTAAACACTTCATGACTGGTGAAGTTGTGGTAGTGCATGATCCAGCTGAGCAAGTTGCGCCCGGCAAGATTGTGGTAGTACCAAGCACCGGACCGAGCTATGTGCCAATTATGCGCAAGGCTGCAGCGCTCGTAACTGATCACGGAGGCATGATGAGCCACGCAGCGATTGTAGCCCGTGAGTTTAATCTCCCCTGTATTGTAGGTACGGTGCATGCCACCAAGGTACTCAAGAATGGTAATAAGGTTGTGTTAGATCTGGTTAAAGGCGAGGTTAATAAGTAAAACCTACTTAGTTTAGTCAGATATTGACTTTTATACTAAGTTAGTATATCATATTACTATCGTCCCCAACGGACGTCGGCTGTGGCCGCCCCACAGATTCATTCGAGAGGTCATTATGACCACACCTGTTTGGCTGGTTCGCGAATGCCCCGAGGGGCATGGCTTGATCTCGGTGGACGGAGAAGATCTGGACGCCTGCCCTGCTCCAAACGGTCATGGTGGCCAGTGTGGGGCGGCGCTGAGTGAGTCCTTCATCGTCAAGCAAGCCAGGGGCCACATCTGCACCATCGGTGGATGCGGGGCAAGCTTCGGGAGCGAGAACGTCCTCGACCATCACAAGGCCAAGCCGCACCTCCAGTGCCCGGACTGCCCTCGCAAGTTCACCAAACGCGGCCTCGGCGTTCATCGTCGAGTCATGCATCCGCAACCAAACTAGCCCCTCCGGGCTTCTTCACTCAAGCTGTGAGGAGGTCCCGCGAGGGGCCTTCTCTTTTTATGATTTATCCCTAAAACGAATTATGCCCCGGAACTTGCGCTCCGGGGCATTGGCATTGAGGCGGCCAGCGTATGTTTGAAGCTTTCAAAATACCCTCTTGGGTTTCGCATAGCAATACGCGGAGCTCGGGAGGGTTTCGCTTTTACTCTAAATCTTGCTAACGAAGTTCACATCATTCGTAAGAATATAAGAGTATACTTGAGATATAGAGTAAAGAGGAGACCCCGATATGAACATACGAGCTGCCTTTAGTGGACTATCGGTAGACGATCTACAAAAAGCTAAAGAATTCTATACAAAAACACTCGGACTTACACTCATAGATGAGACCATGGGCTTACGGTTGGAATTACCAGGTAGGGATGAACTATTCGTTTACGCTAAACCCGACTACATTTCCCCAACTTCTACCACTCTAAACTTCGTGGTTGATAATATCGATGCGGCAATTGATGAGCTAACCGAAAAAGGCGTAACGCTTGAGCACTACGACAACCTACCCGCACTCCAAGATGAAAAAGGTGTGCTTCGTGGGCTCCGAGCCAACCAAGGCCCAGACATTGCTTGGTTCAAAGATCCGGCTGGCAATATTCTATCTGTATTGCAAGACAAGTAAATGCTCCTGAAGATCATTATAGGTCTTATCGGCTGCCTCATTGCGATAGAGATTATGACACTATTTTGGTTATACTTAAGCGTCGCTCGCTACAAGACGTTCTGGCAAGAGAAAGCTCAGCAGCCCGGTGAAATTACCTACCTAGCACTCGGCGATTCGGCCGCACAAGGCATTGGTGCGACAAGCCCTATGCGTGGCTACGTAGGGTTAATAGTCAAGCGACTAGAAGTGCGTACGGGTAAGAAGGTTAGGGTGATCAACCTTAGCTCCACAGGTGCTCGAATCTCTGACGTCTTGAATGAGCAGCTCCCACTTGCCTCCGACATTAAAGCCGATTATGTAACGATCGAAGTTGGTGCAAATAATGTTCGAGACTTTAGCGAGAACCGTTTTCGCCATGAGTTTGCTCAACTGCTTTCCAAGCTACCCCAAGGCACCTACGTTAGTGACTTACCGCTCTTCAACAGCCGTCCGTCACTGACGAAACCAGCAAAAGCTGCCGGGGCTATTATTCGACAATTAGTTGCGCAAGATCCAAATATTAGACTGGTAGAACTCGAGAAGCAAACTACTGCCCATCAAAGTATCTTTGGTTTTGCGCCTGACTTATTCCACCCCAATAACCTGAGCTACAAGAACTGGGCCGATGCATTTTGGGACGAGATAAATTCGAATAAGCCGGAACTACGCTAGAAAAAGAAGTCAGTGCTTACTTGCGGTAAGCTTGGACTAAAAAGATTACCCCAACAGGAAGTGCAAAGAACCCCACGAAGCTAGTAATAAATATAAGCGCGTTCAGAGCATTTGACAGAACACTCATCCCCTCTGATAAGTTTGTGGCCCGCAAAGCAAGCCCACCAAATACATATAAAGCAAAGGAGACTGGCAGCATAAGTACTCCAATCCAGCCATAGATCTTTTTCTTATTAGAACCCTGCTTCATCGTGTAGTACCCAAATACCCCCATATACTACCACTTAACCACATGAGCAAACAAACATGGCCCACTGATCGTTATGTGGCTACAAGTGGCCTTCTTGCTATAACGAAAGAGGACCACCTCTTTCGAAGTAGTCCTTAAGTTGTCCCCTTGCTGGGACCCCCGAAGGGGTCCCAGCCGGTGATGGGGAGGGTTGGCCGGCCCGGCCGTGAAGGTCAGCTCCCGACGAGCTGACGGGTCTCCAGGCCGAGCTGCTCGCGGATCGCCGCCCCCGCATCGATCTGCCAGGCGGCGATGATCTCGGAGTCGGTGTCGGGCCCGAACCAGATGGTGCCGATCTCCTCGAGCGCCGGGTCGATGCTCTCGGCCACCAGCTCGTGCAGGTCGGAAGGCGCCGGCTGGTAGCCGTCGGTCGTGATGTCCATCTTGACGGCGAAGCACATGCCCTCGGACAGCGGGATCTGCATCGTGACGACGGAGGTGCCGGAGTCGGTGGCGAGCTTCTCGCAGTCGGTGGCGAAGTTGCCGCCGGGCTTCACGATGTCGAAGATGTGCTGACCGAAGACGGTGAGGGGGGCGCTGAGGCGGCTGAACCGCTCCTTCATGGCCCCGTCGGGCACCTTGGTGGCATCGGTCGTCTCGATCGATCCGGTGATCTTCATCTTGCTCGCGATGGTGAGCACGAACTCGAGGATCTTCTTCACTTTCTTCCCCTTTATGGGTCTACGTGTGCGAGACGGATTCCCGCGCAACTCATGAATAATAGCATTAATATAATGCATTGTCAATACTCAATATATAACTCGTAGCAGGCATGGTCGAAATGCTATCAGGAGATAATCGCAAGTTGGACCCCGTAAAGGCATGGTTTCGAGCACAAGACTCGAGGTAACACAAGGTATGCCCATAACGTGAGAGTAAGCATATTAACCCTACGGGGCCCAAGCAAGAGCTGCATACGTACAACCCGTATTCATACTACTAGTATCCCAGATTGACCACTATAAGAAATCTTACAGCATCACCCGCATAATACGTTTTGCGCATTCAAGCATAGATGCGGCCATTTATCGGTCTATTCTGCTATAATAGCTCTTGTTATTAAGTCCGACTATCTAACGCAAGCCACATCTCTTGGAACAACTTACGTGCCGGCAAACAAGCTAGTAGAGACCCACTATAGCATTAACTATGGGAGTCAAAGCCATGACAAAACTGTCCAAAGAAGAGCAGATTGACTGGTATGAACGCTCGCAAAAACATTGGCGAGCATGGGGCTCATGGTTCAGCTGGGGATCGCCAGTTGGACTTGGCCTGTTCTTTATCAGCCTAGCTGTCACAGCATGGATCTTAGCGCAGGTCTTTTAGCCAGATGCGCTTTACTAAAAAACAAGCCCTCAACTACGAGGGCTTGTTTTTAGTTTCGTTGGCTTTCGCTGCTTGCTGGACCAACTCCTTGAGGGAGTCCGGCTCAACTTTATCGCCCTCTTTATACTCAATCGCACGTATAGCTTTACTTTTGAGCCGTGCATTAAACGCCTTGTGGCGATCCTGTAGTTGAGCTCCTTTTGGGAACAGTAGCTTAACATTGTCCTTCCACATCTCAGCAAAACAAATAATCCTATTATGCGACCACACGGGCAGGCCTTCTGGTCGCGTAGCCATGCGCCACTTTATTTCTTCAGTAATCGTTGGATCGGCATCCAGTACAACTTGTCGTAGATCGGTAAGTAACTCCCCCTTCCAGCCCGCGTGCTTGGTGATTATATCGTCGATTTGCTCTGAAACTGGCTTCTCTGGCATAGCTCTATAGTATTACGCTCGCAGGATCTTATCCATAGCCTTTCCTTTGGCTAGTTCATCAATTAACTTATCGAGGTAGCGGATTTCCTGCATAGTCGGCTCAGTAATGTCTTCGACTCGTACACCGCAAACTACACCCGTAATGAGCTTTCGTGCTGGGTTGAGCTTTGGAGCTTGGATAAAAAATGTTTCGAAATCTATTTCTTTGTCCAAGACCTTAGTGAATTGATCCTTACTATAACCAGTAAGCCAATGAATTATTTGATCGACTTCTGCCTTGGTGCGACCTTTGCGCTCGGCTTTTGCCACATAAAGTGGGTATACGCTGGCCACACTCATGGAATATATGCGATGATTTGTCATTATTGCCTTCCAGTCGTTATCCATATAAGTATACTCTAAGCTCTAGAATCATAGTACTTAATGCAGGTATAGTAGGATCGACAAGGAGTACTATATGCAACACACTGCACTCAGCTTTCTTACTTTGCCAGCGCCGATAGTCGCCAGGCGACTCTTAGGCTGTCAACTCGAAAGAAACTACAATGGTCGCTCCCTCAGGGCTACCATCGTTGAAACCGAGGCTTACGATCAGCTTGACGCAGCCAGTCACAGCTTTAAGGGACCTAGTATGAGAAATGAGGTGATGTTTGGGCCAGCGGGAAGGCTCTATGTGTATTTTACCTACGGCATGCATTACTGTTGCAATATAGTCACTGGCGGCGCCAATGAGGGCGCCGCCGTGCTTATTCGAGCAGTCCAGCCAATAGAAGGTTTAAATACTATGCTTTCACTCAGAAATGTACGCGGACCCAATTTGACTAATGGCCCAGCAAAACTCTGTCAGGCACTTGCTATAGATCTGTCAGGCACTTGCTATAGACATGAGTCTAAACAATCATGACATAACTTTACCCCCACTCAAGCTCACTGTAGAAAAGCCTCTTAATCCTAGTAACATCGTGCGAACCACTAGGATCGGCATAACCAAAGCAACCGAAACTCCCTGGCGGTTCTATATAAAGGACAATCCGTATGTTTCACGCCCTAAACACCAGTAACCTAGTACGAGCTAAGCTTAATCGTTAAAATGTAAGATATGACCAAGAGACCTGCAAAACTCGGCAACGTTATTCTCCATAAATGGCTGCGTGTGCCATATACCCTCCATGTACGCCATATTCGACGCAGTAAGAAAGCGCCTCAAACCCTCCTACTCATTCATGGCCTGGGATCCACGGGTGCCATGTGGCAATCTCTCATCGAACAACTGCCAACCAACGTTAACGTTGTAGCGGTAGACCTGCTTGGCTTTGGTAAATCGCCAGCCCCATACTGGGAATCGTACGATGCTCGTCTGCAAGCTCGCTCGCTCCTAGCTACATATTTGAAGCTTCGACTCTATGGGCCGGTTACAATTGTGGGGCATTCCCTCGGAGCGCTCGTGGCAATTGAGTTTGCCAAACGCTATCCACGTTTTACCCGACAACTTATACTCTGTAGCCCGCCGATATATCGACCAGCTAGCGACACCAGCAAGCTAAGCCGCGAGCAGCTTTTACGCCTTACTTACGCAAAGCTCCTCGATTCACCCGAACTCATAATCAAACTGTATGGCTTCGGCAAATCGTCTAAGCTCGACCCAAGTCTTGATATAACACGAGACAATATTGCCATGTATGCCGCTAGTATGCGTTCGAGTATCATAAACCAAACTGCCATGCGTGATGCCGCTTCACTGCCAATACCGGTACACATAATTCATGGCGCATTCGACCCTGTAGTAATAAAGCCCAACCTCATTGAGCTAACTAAAAGTGGCGACAATATATCACTCACCACAGTGCGTGCCACCCACGTGTTCAACCAAGCCTATGCCAAAGAAGTGCTGCGGGCAATCCGCGGCAAGTAAGTTTCCGCAGCAACTACTGGCGTGGCATTGTTGGAAGCTTAGCCTTCACCGTAGTATAGGCTGGGCGCTGCGTGAAGTTATTGTGCATGAGGCCAAAGTTATCTTCGTGACTAGCCGGGTCTTCCTTTTGATCACGGATCTGATAAAGAGTGCCTGCCAATATATACGAGTAAGGCTTCATAACATCATATGCAGCCACACTGTAGTCGGACTGCTGCTGTAGAGTAACTCCGCCTGCGCTCGAAGAGGTAGTCCAGCCAAACTCGGTAATCCACAGCGGTGTAACGTCGCCCGCTGCAGTCTGCGCGGCATGAAAGCTCTCGATACCGCCCTTGAAGCTATGTACAATATTCATGTTAGTGGGGTCAGATGTGTCGGAGTAAGGGTGAATTGCCACACCATCATAAGAGCCTTTTATACCCTTGGCATAGAGCTGGCTCATAAACCCTGTATCCGCATACGAGAGCGAACCCGCTAATACAGGGACACTAGGGTCACCGGCCTTGGTGCCAGTATAAACTGACTTAACCATAGCTGTGTAGTCCCTGGGCACATCGCTACTGAGTAGGTTTCCACTTACATTGGGCTCATTCCAGGCTTCGGTAGCCGCAATTACGCCTGGGTACTGAGATTTGTACCGACTCGTCATAAATCGCGCGAAGTCACCAATTCCACCCATATCGGTTGGAATTGCATTCCAGGTACCGCCCGGAGAAGCCCAGGTAGGGGTATCGGCGATGGTAGCAATTACTTTGATCCCGCGGGCATACGCTCCCTGCATAAGCGCGTCCATACCGGCAAGATAGCGTTCGTCGTACTGCCCCTTGCCGCTCCATTCCACACCGCGCCAACTGATCGGCGCTCGAACAACCGTAGCACCCAAGTCCTTTGCTGCGTCCAAGTCACGCATAAGGTTCTCAGTAGTATCAGTGGGTGGCACCGAATGAATCTGCACGCCCCACAAGCGCGCCGGAGCTGAGGCAGCAGGTGGTGGGGGTGGCGGAGGCTGGGTAGGGTTTTGTGCTCCACTCCCAAATACAATGTATTTGCCTCCATTAGCATCGTTTGCCGATACAACGCTAGCTCCGCCAGCAATCATGCCTGTGCTGACTCGTATAGTTAGAGCAGGCCCTGCGGCGTGTGAGAAATAACGCAAGTACACACCTACCACTGAAGCCAGTACAACTGTGGTAATAATCCCAATTAGGATAGACTGGCTACGATCCAGCCGCTTAACTCCTGTATTTGGAGCAAATTGCTTCAAAGCCCTACCTCATCATTTATGGATTGGGATGCACTTTCACTAGGGTTCGAAGGGATTGGATGGATAAGTTCGCCGGGCTGAGGAGACTGTGGCGTGTTATTGGTATTAGTCGCCCTTTCCGGCACTTCTCCCTTTCTTGCAGCCATATATCGCCATAAAAAGCGAATGCCGAAGCCAATCAATGCTACGGCACCAACTAACACTAGTACAATCCATAGGAAGTTTTGAGCTGCGTAACGAGTAGCCTGCGTTACGATGTCCTGCTTAGTTTGAGTGTTGTCGGCGAGATTGTTATTCGTAGTGCCACTAGCCTGCGGGGTCGAGCTACCTACCCCGTTTGACGAGCTAGAACCCACTGGCAGCACAATGTTTGTGCTGCAATTCTCGCCAAAACCAGTTGGAATACAATTGCCATCGGTGCTTAACAGTATCGTGTCTACAGCCAGCCCTGGCTTACTCCCAAACAGTTTAAAGTCATGATTGCCAGCTTTAAGTTCCTTTTGAATAACGGTGTTCGCATTACCGTCCTTATGGCGCACCCAAGTCCAATTACCTGCCGGCACGCCCACACCACCGCCTACATTAAAACAATCAGATGTGTCAACCTGTAGTAACACAGAATTATCCTGAGTAGTGGCTGGCTTCATGCGTACCCACACACTGTAGGTACCATCGCTCGGAATACTAACAGTTGACAATGTAACACTGCCGTAGCTAGGAGAAGGTGTAGTACAACTTGCTGCCTGCACGCGGGGCGCAAATGCAAAAACCCCCACTACGGCCACAAGAAGACTTAATATCATTCCAGCCCCCAACGCTGTTCGCTCTGTTTTACTCAAACCTGTCATGCTTATAGTATACCCCAGGAGCGGCCTAAACCAACTATATTGGCTCGGTAGCCATAAGCTCGATATAATATTTACATGCAATACCTAGCGCTACTACGAGGAATTAATGTGGGCGGCAAGGCTAGAGTCGAGATGGCCAGGCTCAAAGTACTATTTGAGTCCTTAGGCTGCACGCATGTAATAACTTACATTAACTCCGGTAATGTAATATTCGAAGATACGCGGAGCGAAAAAGCCCTCACCCAAATTATAGAACAAGCCATAAAAACTGAGTTTGGATTTGCCGTACCCGTAGTGCTGCGTACGTACCAAGCTCTGAGTTCAATATGTGCTTCTATACCAACAGAGTGGAAAAACGACACCGAGCAAAAAACCGATGTTATGTTTTTATGGAGCAACATAGACAATAAAGTCATACTACAAAAAGTATCTGTAAACCCCACTATCGAACAAGTTTTGTACATACCAGGAGCCTTGGTGTGGAACATTGGTAGACAAAATGTAGCTCGTGGTGGTGGCATAAAACTCATTAAATCGGATCTGTACAGCAATATGACGGTGCGCAACATTAACACTACCCGCACCTTGCTTGAACTTATGGAGACCAGCAAGCATAATAAGTAACAAACCTAGGTGAATCATGAAACTTGTTCAGCAACCCAATAGACTGCCTTTTGCGATTGCAGTATTCGCAGGACTATGCATGATGGTTGTAGCCCTAATTACCCTTCGTGGCGGCCATGCCGAGACACCACCACAAACGTATTATGTTTCCCCTGCCGGTAACTCTGCCAACCCTGGTAGTATCGATAAACCTTGGGACTTAACCTCAGCTCTCAGTAAGTCTTCCGTGGTTAAGCCTGGCGACACAATCTACCTTCGCGACGGCGTATATGGAAGCGGTGGCACAACCACATTTACCAGCTCCCTGAATGGAACTAAAGACAAGCCGATTGTCGTTCGTGGATTTCCCAAAGAGCGTGCAACGGTAAATGGCCATATAACGGTAAATGGTAAATTCAACTGGTACTGGGGTTTTGAGATTACCAACTCTATGACCGAACGCCATGTGGCCAGCAAGGATCGGCTGGGTGGGCTTGAGCTGTACGGGGAGGGCACCAAAGTGATTAATATGGTTTTGCACGACACTGGACACCCGGCAATTGGGTTCTGGCGGCCAGTTGGTGATGGCGGCGAAATATACGGCACACTGATTTGGGGAGCGGGTATATATGACACCAGCCCGCAGTATAAAGGCGAGATGCGCGGCTCACCAATTTACGCACAAAACCAAACAGGCCAGCGCCTAATTAGCGACAACATCACCTTCCGAAACCTAACTACCGCCATGAAAGCCTATGCCACCAATAGTTGGGCTAATGGCTTTACTTTTGATGGCAACATTGCCCTGCAAGCTACAGACAACCTTGGCTTGTTTGTAGAGTCACAAGATAACCCGATAGATAAACTTGTGTTGAGTAATAACTACATCTACCTTGGTCCTGACAAAAATGGGACCGGCTTTACTGCGGGGCTATTTAATCCTAAGCATGGCGAGATAATTGCCCAAAATAACTACATCGGCCTCACTAATGGCGTGGGCTATAACATAAAAAACTGGGATAAAGTAACAGTTACCAACAACACTGTAGTGGCCAAGAAAGGCAGTGCGCTGCGAATTGATAACGCCACCCCTATGTCGCAGTTTAATATTGATCGTAACACTTATATTGTGGGGGCTGCTCGACCATTTCAGGACACAGAACTACAGCAGCGACTAGATGCTGTATGGGCATGCGACTTTACTTCTTCAACTCAAACTATCAAAGACTACACTCAGGGTCGGAGTGGTGGACCTGTAAACTCGTGTCCAGGTGCCTCGGTAGCTGGATCGCGCTATGATCGTAATTCCGTAATCACCAGCGATATGTCGCAAGCCACCAATCGAGTATTTGTGCGCGCCAACAAGTATGAACCTGGCCGAGCAAACATTGCAGTTTACAACTGGGAAAACCGACCAAGTGTGTCAGCAGATCTATCTTCAATCCTAAAACCTGGACAAAGCTACGTAGTGCTTGATGCCCAAAACTACTATGGCAAGCCAATCGCAAGTGGTGTGTATAAGGGCGGGGTGATTACTCTACCCATGAACCTAACCGAAGTCGCTCCCCTCATTGGCAGCGTGCCAGAAATACCAAACACCCACACTGCACCCGAGTTCGCTGCATTCGTGGTACTACCCCAAGAAGGAGTAGCACCTAATAGCAACCCTAACACTCAACGACCGGGACAAGTAAGCTATGCCACGGCAAGTACAGCTGCCAGCTCAAACCAAACAGCAGCCCCCATTAGCATAAGTAGTAACTCAGGCAAGTCTGAGGACAAAACAAACGACCTGAGTGACATTTCAAAGCTTGCCTCACCCACATCACAGAATAAGAGCCTGCTCGTGCGCTATAGTGAAACAGTCAAGAGTATTGTGCGCAAGTATCCTATACTGGTTGGTGCAATTATGCTGGGACTTATTGCGATAATTAGTGGCGCAATATGGTGGCTAATGCGTCGTAGGAGTGTGACACAAAATACCTCCAATTACCCAACCAATACTGCAACAGACGATGAGCTAGTGCCTCCGACAGACCCCCCAAAAGTGTAATACTCTACTATTTGAGTCCTATTACCCAGTAAACCTAAACCAAATTAAGTTTAGCTCCGTTTGCGCAAAACAACTAATGTACCAACAGTAGCAATAATAACCGCACATAACACAAAGAACCACCAGCTAGCCTGGACCGAGTTCGTAATTGTGTTAGGATTTAGAGCTAGCCTCTGACTACCAGTACTAGCTTTTGCGAGAGTCTTTGGCGGTTTTGTATTTCCACTCGCATCTAAGCTAGTTGGATGAGCTGTAGTTTGTTTGCTACTTTGGCCAGAAGTCGTAGATTGTACTTGCACAAGCGATGGCGCTACCGCAGTTATAGATTTATCGTCGAAGGTATAGCGAAAGGCAATGATGCCGTCATTACCACTTAGGTAGGAATCGTAGTTCTGAGTAGCGGTCAGCACAAACGATTGCCCCCCTTGCGAGGAGAGTTCTGGGTGAAAATATAGTATGCTAGGGTACTTCGACGTAGTATCTGTGTAGGCAGACTTCGGTGTTGACCATGGCCCTTGGATCTCTTCAGACTCACGAATAGTCAGGTCACGACTAAACGCCGGGGCGGAAATCATAACGAATTTATGGGCGTACTCGCTCCACATAGTTGCCATGGTACTGAGTGAGCCAGGCACATCGTGGCGCGCCAGAGCAATATCGGGCTGCCACTTATTGCCATCCCAGAATTCGTAGGCACTACGATTGGCCATATTGGCCTTTGACACTCGCGCCATAGCGCAATTTGCCTCGAAACCAGACTGAACACAATCTCGTAAGTACACCGTGTCCCCTCGTACTGCTGTCGGCCTGTATTGAGCCTCGTTCTCGCTAAAGACTGATTCGTTGATAATGCGAGCGCTACTATCCCCCGTACGCACCATAGCGAGGCCAATGCCCTTTTTGACCAGTGTGGTAGGATTAGGTGAAGACTTAAGGCGCATATAGTATATGTAGGCTGAATTGGCATCGGTGTTTACCGCCTCGGTCGGCCAAATAACATAGCGGTCATTCGGATCACCACTCGCAGCATTATAGGCAGCTTCCGCGTTGCTATAGGGAATGAACTGGCTCGGGGCGCCGTTAGCGTCAAGGGGCTCACTTAATCTATATGGCTGACTGATATCTGCCCAAGCAGCCGTGTTGCTGCGCGCGTTCGTACCGTCCACACTCTTTTGGGTAAAAAGCGTATCCCCAAACAGCCATAGCACCTTATTACCAAGCCGCACCGATGATCCACCGTCGCGATACAGCGTTTGCGGCTGCGAATAGTTCTTTACTGGTCCGAGCTTCTCTACACTTTTAATAGTTGTTGGCCCGTCGGCTAGACTAACGCGTAGCACATAAGCGCCACCGAGCGTTATTGCAAATACACCCAGAGCAATGATGAGCTTATGCGACTTAAGGCTACTAAGTTTTACTCTACTTGCTATTCTTTGCTTACGCTTCATATTGACATTATACCACCAGGCGTGGCCTAGCCCGTCGAGCACGCTCGGTATATAATAAAAGCATCACTAAACACAAGGAGAAGACCATGCGTGGACCAATTGACTACATTATAGTTGGCTTCGAAGGTAATAAATTTGACGGTAGTATTCTAAAGGCGATTGGTGACGCACTAGAGCAGGGTGTGATTGGCCTCATTGGCTTAAGCCTCCTCACTAAAAATGCCGAGGGTAACGTTGCCCTCGTGGACATTGCCGACACCGGTGATGACTACCTCGTGGAGCTTGTTAATAAATATGGTAAAGGCATAAAGAAAGCCGACCAAGACGATATTGACGAAGTAGCTGATTTAATCGAAAACAACTGCTCCGCCGGTATGTTGGTAGTCGAGCAGCTGTGGGCTAAACCGCTTAAGAAGGCTATACTCGATGCCAACGGCGTGCTCCTAGCGGAGGGCCGCATACACCCTGAGGCAGCTGAAGAATTAAGTAAATAACAAACGGAGGGAGAAGAAATATGCCAGGATTACTACGAGGAATGGCCCGCACGGCCGTAATAGCTGGGACCGCCACCGCCGTATCAAACAACGTTAGTCGTCGCCAAGCCGCCCGTTGGCAGGCCGAGGCAGAACAGCAAGCGCCCCAAGTGGCTGGACCAGCTCAGAGCGATATGGCCAGCCAGCTCGAAGAGCTTCAGGGTCTCAAAAATCAAGGGATTATTACAGACGAAGAGTTCAGCGCTAAGAAGCAACAGATTCTCGGCCTATAACCACCAAGGCTCGAGACGAAACTGAGTGCTAATCAGCACTTAGTTTTTAGTTGGTGCAATAACTATGTCATACGTAGGCCTTACGTGACCGCATCTTGGTTACAAAAGTTGACTATAAGTAACATAAAACTTATGCTTTAAAGCAAGGTCAACAATATGACAGCAAAGAAGACTCTAAACAGACCATCTCGCAAGAAACTCAAGCGTCGTTTTTCTGTTAAACAATCACTTAAGAGCACTAGCTCATTCAAGTCATGGCAGATTCTGACCGCCGTTTGCGTGATAGCTGCCGTCGGCTACTTCGTAGTTCAATACAGTTTTGCGGGCGGCAAAACCGCCAAGCAGTATGACACCAAGGGGGTACCTTTTATTGATATATCGTCTCCACAGTGTGGTAGGCTTAATTCAATCGGCAACTACAATTATGGCATCGTCGGCCTTAATGGCACGTACATGAACTTCGGGATTAACCCGTGCTTGAATGCTGAGACACGACACTTTCGAACGTACGATGTATATGTGGGAGCAAATTATCCCTCAAGTCAGTGCCCAAGGAGTATGTCGCCATATGATTGCGGTCGCAAAGCGGCTAGTTTTAACCTAGGAGTTATTAATAACATAGCCCGAATTAACCCTCGTGCTTTTTGGATAGATGTTGAGAGCGGTCATGGCATACCGTGGTCAACTCAGGTCAATAATCGTAACTTTCTAAAAGGCCTACACGATGGCATGCAGCGCGGTTTGCGGTTTGCTGGTTACTACTCAACTGACCAAATGTGGCGACAAATTACAGGAAATATGCCATTTAACGGTTCAGCGTGGTATGCCACAGGCGCCACAAACTCGAGAGATGCAAAAGCTAAATGTGGTAAAAGCTTCGGCGGCAAAAAGGCTCTTTACGTGCAGTATGTTAAGTACAATCTTGACTATAACGTACGTTGTTAACCAGAAAGCCTAATGAATAACCTCTCTTTTGCTGGCACATGGTAGCACGACAGTAAATGTAGATCCGTACCCAACCTTACTCTTCATACTCAAATTACCACCATGACGGTCTACAATTTCTCGTGCTAAGGCTAAACCAAGCCCATGGCCCGCTGGGTTTAATTTAGTTGCTGCTCTAGCCCGATAAAAACGATCGAAGACATGGCGCTGCTCCTCTGGGCCGAGGCCAGGACCCTTATCAGTAACACTAATACGAACTGCGCCTCGACTGAGCGCGTAATTAAGTACTACTACTTTGCCCTGGCTATAAATTGCTGCGTTCTCACACAAGACTTTTAGTACCTCACTGATTAGTACCTCATCTCCATTAACTACTGCCTTAGGTAAATCTGTTTGCTTAAGTGTCAACTGGTATTGCTTGGCATATTTGGAGACAAAGACCACTACCAGCTTCGATGCATCAAAGACACCCGAAAGTTCACCTTCCTCACTGCGAGTAAGGCCAAGAAGTTGATCACTGAGCGCCCGCAGTCGACCTATTTCCTCCAGGTTGCTCTTGAGCACTTCGCGAGCATCCTTGGCATTCAGTGTTTTGTCCCTGAGCGCAACGTCAATCTCAGCCTGCATAGTAGCCAGCGGTGTACGCAGCTGATGGCTGGCATTTGCCGTAAATGTAGTCTGGGCCGCATGCGCCTCTTCGATAGGCTTAAGCGTCCAGCGGGCAAACAAATAACTTGCCACCGAGCCCAGCAATAGTATAGCCAGGTTTTCTAGGAGGATATTATTAAGCAACTGTTGACGATCAAGTTCAAGTTGTTCTTCTCGACGTGCATTAAGCGTTTCTACAAGTGAATCTCGCATATACATTGAGTTGCGGCGGAGAATCTCGGCTTGGCGCAACGCGCTATTAGCCAACCGATCAGACGAGATTATAAATATCGGCAAGCTAAAGGCTAACGACACAAGCATAAGTACCGCCACATACCAAACGGTGAGCTTCAGTACGGCCGATTCAAACATTTTGTTCACGCTCTACCCCACCTCGCCTACCTGATAGCCAAAGCCGCGCACCGTACGAATTATGCTATCACCCAATTTCTTGCGAATGTTACGCACAAATACCTCGACAGTGTTATCGAGTACATCGGCATCGAAGTCCCACACGTGCTGAATAATCTGTTCTTTACTGAGCGTTTGACTACTGTTATAAGCCAGGTACTCAAGGAGTGCGTACTCCTTGCGACTTAAAGCAATTGGCTTGCCATCTAATTCGACTGTCTTTTTAGATGGATGCAGTGCAACCCGGCCCAACTGCAATGTAGCTGTCAAGTTCTTGGTTGGACGGCGAATTAAAGCATGCAGACGAGCCAAGAGCTCGTCGAACGCAAATGGCTTCATGAGATAGTCATCGGCCCCCCCGTTGAGCCCCTCTACCCGATCACGCACCTCGCCACGCGCAGTCAGCATGAGTATGGGAGTAAGCTTATTTGGGCCACTACCCTCGCGTATGCTCCGACAAATATCAAGTCCGTCTTTATCATCAGGCAACATACGATCCAGTACAATGGCATCGTATTCACCAGCATCAGCGCAAGCCAAACCCTCCTCGGCATCAAAGGCTAAATCTACCGCATAACCCTCTTGTTCTAATCCGCGCTTGATTGCCTGTGCCAGCTTTGGCTCGTCTTCTGTAACCAGTAGCTTCATAGCTTATAGTATACTCCAACGAAACTGAATATTCGCTGAGTAGACACCTTCAGGCTAGCTTAAGGCGCTGGCGCGAAAATGGTCTTCGGTGTAGCAATGCCTGCGCGAGTCTAGCCAAATTTAGACGCCAGCACACCTCCCTACCAATAACTACCAGGAGGATAACTTGAGAAAAAACATCAAGAAGACTACCAAGCGCGCCATTTTAGCAAGTGGACTCGTAGGCGTAGCTGCCATGGGGGTTGTAGCTACTGGAGCTGCGGCGTATGCCAATACCAACCAATCCTCGTTAGCCGATAGTATTGCCAACAAATTTAACTTAAACAAAGCCGAGGTGCAAAAGGTAATCGAGCAAGATCACCAGAGGCATGCGGGCGAGCACTTAGCCCGGCTTGTAAGGGACGGCAAGCTAACCCAAGCGCAAGCTGACATGCTCAAAGCCAAACAAGCCGAGTTAGCGCCAAAGCGTGAAGCAGCTCGCAATGAGACGGACCCGGCGAAGCGTAAGGCTGCTATGGACGCAATTCGCTCAGAGATGGACCAGTGGGCCAAGGATAATGGCATCGACCTAGGCGCCATTCAGCCTAAGCGGGGCATGCATGGTCCTGTCGGCATGGGCATGGATCGCATGAAGCACGATGGTGACGCTGACGACACTTCGCAAGCCCGGTAACGAATCATTAACTATGAACCAACACCCTGGTCAACAGGGTGTTTTTAATTGACTTTTTACAATTATAATTGTAATATATGTTAGTCCTATTGCCTACATAAGGATGAGCCATGGCTCCAAGTAGAAACCGTAAGTTGGTGGCTTCGGCTGCCGTACTGGCCGCTTGGCCACTCGTCCACAAGCAAGCAACACGCAATCTTCGCCTCGGGCTGAGGCGTTGGCGGGAGCAGCCGGCCGCAACGGCAACTGATGCAGGGTTCTCCCTCATCGGCCAAGCCATGTTCTGGACGGTTGGGCAGGACTTCATTGGCGTCGGCATGATGCCTAAGTGGCTCCCGGGCCTCGGTCACAAGCTGGCTCCGTCCATTCAGCGACGCCTGCCCCAGACGGCCACAATCGCCTGGACCATTAAGGCGATCGAGATCGCGTCTGACACGACCAAGATCCCGATCGAGGGTAGGATGTTCGCCGAAGAAGGGTTTGTTCCCGATGGATGGGCGTACCTCATCACCCAGCCCCTTTGGAGCTGGATCGAAGCTGTGGAGAAAATCGTCGGCGTCATCCTGCATCCCGAGAGGGTGAACACGCCCGAGCAGGTCACCGACAGCATCAGCTCGATCTACGGTACCTGGACCCGAAACGGGCTCAGCCTGCTACTCATCTACCAGGGCCGTGGCGCACGCTGGCGGAGCAAGCTGGGGCACCCACAGGTCATCACCAAGCCCTACACTGCCTGACTCCATCAGACACCATTCGCCACTTCTGGCGCGAGACTAACATCGCCTGGAGGTGGCGATTCTCGTTATAATGAAAAACAACCCATATTATTGGGTTGCGCCCGGAGGGGCGAGGCCGACGCCTCACCCCTCCTCTCGCGATCTGATGAGCGTGCGTCGATCGTGAATGGCTCGAACTGTCCGACCGATACGTTCTGCCAGTAAATGATCCGAAGGCCTATCAGGGTCCAGGATCATCAGTTCTTCCTCGTGTGCCCACGCACGTCGGTGATTCTTGGGATTTGGGCAGCACGAACCGTAATATTTCCTACTACGTGCTGCCTTACCCAAAACTTCTACTGCCTTACGACGACCCGATTGCTTGAGTGCAGCTCGAATCACATAGAGCCTTGAATAGACGGCTTGCGGCGTCCTGTTAATCCTAACGGCGATCTCCGACAGAGAGCCTTTCCCAAAGACAATCTCACGATCTTCCTCGGGCGACCACTCTTTTGCTTCTGGCATGTTACTCCTAGCACGAGACAGATCAGGACTCAGGTATTATCAAATATTCGAGCCTATCTTGCAAGCACGAGCCATACCATGCAGGATAATAGTGTTATAATACCTCTTATGAACTTCGATCTCACCGCACTCATTCGCTCAGTTGGCTACATCGGCATCTTTGCTGCTGTGTTTGCCGAATCCGGACTCTTAGTCGGGGCGTTTCTGCCTGGCGACAGCCTACTTTTTACCGCTGGTTTTTTAGCATCGCAAAATGTACTTAACTTTCCTGTGCTACTTATTGTGGTGTTCATTGCCGCCGTCCTGGGTGACAATGTCGGTTATGCCACCGGTCATCGCTATGGCGACAAGGTGTTTAAAAAAGATGATTCGTTAGTATTTAACAAAGACTACATAAAAAAATCACAAGACTTCTTTAAGCGCCACGGTGGCAAGGCACTCATACTAGCCCGCTTCACTCCAGTAGTTCGTACCTTTGCGCCCATTTTAGCCGGAGTTGGTAATATGCACTATCGTAAGTTCCTCGTCTACAACTTAGTCGGTGCTTTACTGTGGGCCGTAGGCATTACTTCGCTCGGCTACTTTTTAGGCAACGCAATCCCCAACGTAGATCAATATATTTTGCCAGCCGTAATTATCATTGTAGGTGTTTCGGTACTACCATCAGTGGTTCATATACTAAAAGACAAAGAACAGCGCACCAGGCTCCATATGGCCGCCAAGCGAACTGTTCGCCGCAAAAAGAGCTGATCGATATCCCTACTGGTACTGGACAAAAAAGCTTATGTGTGTTAGTATATTTAGATTGTCACATATGACATGGGTGAATACCGAGCCAAGTGTCCGATTCCGGAACTATTATTCTCGCTGTTCATCAAGCTAGAATAATAATCCGAAAGGCCAGTATGAACCAATCATATGCACGCCCTGCACATTCGCGTGGGCGCAGTACTAGTAATAATCGAAGCTTTGGCGGCTCTAAGCGCTACAGTGGTGGTGGCCGACGCTATGGCAACGGCGGCAAAAAGGGCGCCTATATAGACCCAGCTAAATTTGTAAACAAAGTCACAGTAGTGCCTAAGGAAGAAGTCTTCGTGCCCGTGCATAGCTTTAATGATTTCGCGTTGTCTGACGCCCTAAAGCGTAACATAGCTATGCGCCGCTACACCCAGCCGTCGGCAATCCAAGACGGTGCTATTCCGCCAATTCTAGAAGGCAGGGATCTTATTGGCCTTGCCAATACTGGCACCGGTAAGACTGCTGCTTTTGTGCTGCCAATTATCGAACGACTTGCAAGTATTCATACTAAGCCAGCCGTACTCATTATGGCGCCAACCCGTGAGCTTGCCAACCAGATTAATGACGAGTTCCGTGCCTTTGCTCAGGGTATGCGCATATATAGCGCGCTGTGTGTGGGCGGCATGAATATGTATCGCCAAGTCCAAGACTTGCGTCGCAAGCCGCATGTGATAATTGGCACACCTGGCCGACTCAAGGACCACATTCAGCAAGGCAACCTAAAGCTCGATGCCACCAGCATATTGGTGCTCGACGAAGCCGATCAAATGCTGGATATGGGGTTCATTGCCGACATCCGCTTTATAGTCGGCCAAATGCCACCACAGCGTCAATCACTCTGCTTTAGCGCAACCATTACGCCGGCAATTGAATCACTGATTCACGACTTTTTGCGCGACCCTGTAACCATCTCGGTCCGTACCCGCGAAACGAGTGACCATGTAGAGCAAGACATTATCCGAGCCAACACCAAGGACGAAAAGTTTGCTGTACTCAAAGAGCTTCTCGACCAGCCTGAGTTCGAAAAAGTCCTAGTATTTGGTGAAACCAAGTGGGGTGTGCAAAAGCTGGCCGAAGACTTGAGTCGTAGTGGCCACGCATCAGAAGCGATCCATGGCAACAAAACTCAACCGCAGCGCCAGCGAGCTCTTAAGGCGTTTAAAGACAACCGAGCCAAGGTACTTGTGGCTACCGATGTGGCAGCTCGTGGGCTCGACATTCCAAATGTAAGCCACGTAATTAACTTCGACCAACCAAACACCTACCAAGACTACGTACACCGCATCGGTCGTACTGGCCGCGCTGGCAAAAAGGGCAAAGCCCTTACCTTTGTAGCTCGCTAAGTAGCCATCTGCCAAAAGCCCCTTCAGGATCACGCAAGTGATTGACAGGGGGCTTTTTATTTGCTATTATTACACACGTCTCTGATCCAGCTTGCCGCTCGTGGTGACGCGAGTAAGTTTTGTCCGAACGGGCAAGCTGGATCAGGCAAGGGGGTGTAGCTCAGTTGGCAGAGCGCTGGCGTGAAGAACCAGAAGTCAGAGGATCGATGCCTCTCGCCCCCACAAGGCTCATTGGAATTAGTAGTGTATGTGCGACGTGAAAGCATGAACACAAAAGCAAAGATGAGTATCAGAGAAGAAGCTGTAAGTCAGCGCTCAGACGTGAACTGAGAGTTTGTGGGAGTAACGTCCTGCGCTTCTCGCCCACGGCCCGTAGCTCAGCTTGTGCAGAGCGCCAGGCGGTTAGTCTGGAGGTCGGGGGTTCAAATCCTCTCGGGTCGACGAAGACGGAAGTCAACAAAATATGGTCATGTCTCGGCCCCGCCAAGGTCGGACCAAAGACAGGGTCATGGGCAACCGTCCTCGGGGTCGTCCGACTCGCCAGGCAACTGGCATCGGGTAGCGACTCCACCATCGCGCCGCAGCGCACGAGATCAAGCATCTTACTCGGAATCGAATCCGAGCGTGATGCAGCGGCCAGGTCAGGATCGGGGTATCAGCGTATTACTAGCCTGGCTAGTACTGCACTGGTCCTGGGGAGACGAATACCCCGATCCTGACCACCCTTCAATTGAGTCTGGTGGGGTGCCAGAGTGGACGAATGGAGCGGGTTGAAAACCTGCCTAGCGATGAAGGCCTTCGGGTCGTAAAACTACGCGGAGGTTCAAATCCTCCCCTCACCACCGACTCAATCCATGCTTGTTTAGGGATTCCCTTCTCTAAACAAGTCAGCCGCCTTCTTAGAAGGCGGCTTTCTGTTTATACATATTCTTACGAGTATGCCTAAATACTACGCCAGTATTGCGAACCAGTCGCCAGATCCTCACCTACCACGCCAAGCTTTAGTAATTCATCGCGCAGTTTATCACTAGTCTGGTAGTCGTTATTTAGTCGTGCTTCGGTACGCAACTGCTGCAAGGCTAGTTCTTGATCACTAAATGGCTTCACTTCACTCACTAGGCCAAGCCCCAGCACCCTATCTGCCCACGCTACTGCCTCTACGCTTCCATCTACGCGCAAACCATCGCGCTCTAGAGCAGCCAAGGCAGCCAGGGCTTGCGGTGTATTTAGGTCGTCCCGCAATGCAGTTGTAAACGATCGTCGGAACTCATCTATCACCTCGGTATTCTGAGTTAAATCAGTAGCATATTGGCACTTACGGACAAACTCGCGCAGAGCGTTGACCCGCTGGCGAGCAGCACTCAGTGCTTCATTATTAAAATCCATCTTACTGCGGTAGTGCGCGGCGAGCACCAGCATTCTAAACGCCATGCCATCGCCCACATCCGTGAGAGTGTAGAAGTTCCCGGCTGATTTAGCCATTTTGCCACCCGACACATTTAAAAACTCGTGGTGTATAAAGTAATGTGCCATCTCGCCACCACATTGAGCTATCTCGTTGGTATGGTGAGGAAAGCGTAAGTCAATCCCGCCAGTGTGAATATCAAAAACCTGTCCTAAATACTTGGTACTCATAGCCGAGCACTCTATGTGCCAACCAGGCCTGCCAGGCAGTTGCCTACCCTCATACTCAAACTGCCAGCTCGGCTCACCTGGCTTGGCAGCCTTCCAGAGAGCAAAGTCACCCACACCTTCTTTTTGATCCTGGTCGTCTATCATCCGCGCTTGGCCACTAAAGTCGACATCACTCAAGACTCCGTACTTCTTCCCGCTCGCTTCGTATTTGGCCAAACTAAAGTACACGCTACCATCAACCTCATAGGCAATTCCATCGGCAAGCAACTGGCGAATAATTGTTTGCATCTCGCCAATATGATCAGTAGCGCGCGGTAGCTTGGCAATGTCAGCTCGCGCTACACCAACTCTCCCTAAGTCTTCAATGAATACATCGGTATAAGTATCCGCTAGTTTGCCAAGCGCCGTCATAGGTTCATCATCTGGATAATCACGCTTAGACCGCTCGATCATCTTGTCGTCTATGTCGGTAATGTTCATTACCCAGGTGACCTTGTAGTCCTCTGTGTGGCGCAGAACGCGCTGCAGGAGGTCGGCAAATATAAAAGACCGTAAGTTACCAATGTGTGCATGGTCGTACACAGTAGGCCCACAGCTATATAGACTCACGTGGCCGGGCTGAATCGGCCTAAAGTCTTCTATTTGTTTTGAGAGCGAATTGTATATACGTAACATAGGAGTATTATACGGTATTATTACTGACTATTACACGGCTGCTAGTCGCGGAGAGCCTAGAACTCTCGGCGATGATCAATCGCCTGGCCTAATGTTATTTGATCGGCATACTCTAAGTCTCCGCCTATCGGTAGTCCGTGAGCGAGTCTTGTGACTTTAATACCAAGTGGTTCGAGCTTCTTGGCCACATAAAGTGCGGTGGTTTCGCCTTCTATATTTGGATTGGTAGCTAGAATAATCTCGCTTGGACGCGCCGCCTCAACCCTAGCCATAAGCTCGGTGATTTTAAGTTGCTCAGGGCCAATGCCATCCACTGGTGAAATAACCCCATGCAGCACATGGTATCTGCCTTTAAATAATCCTGTTTTCTCGATCGCCACTACATCAAGCGGCTGACAAACTACCGCCCACACACTATCGTCGCGTCGCGGGTCACTACACAGCGCGCAAAGCTCGCTGCTGCTGAAGTTTTGGCAACTACTACAGTAGCCCAACCCCTCCTTGAGCGCCAAAGCAGCCTCACCTAACTGTTGCTCGCCCCCACTGCGAAGCAAATGAAACGTAAGGCGCTCGGCGGTCTTAGGCCCCACGCTCGGTAGCTTAGCAAACTCATCGATCAATCGCTCTACGCTGTGCGGCAATATATCCATAGTATCCCCTCCTGCACGCACTACATACCAGGTAGGTTCATACCTCCTGCAAGTGCCTGCATTTTTTCGGCAACCTCCTGCATGATCTTCTTACTCACTTGGTTTACGGCCGATTCTACCCATTTACCAACTCTGTCGGCGTCTTCCATCCGAGCGGGGTCAATGCGTACTTCGCGAAGCTCCATGCTAAACGATGCTTGGTCGATCTTTACGCCAGCCACTACACGTACGGCGCCATCACCTGCTTCGGCTTCGGCTGTTAAGCGCTTGAGCTCTTTTTGGATCTTTAGCGCCTGAGCTGCCATCTTTGCTTTTTCGAGCATTCTAATAACCTCATTTAATAGTCTCATTTTAGCAGATATGACTCGCTTCCGACAGAGTGCAGTATGGCGGGCGAACGAATAGCGCAAGGCTATTGCGAGCTCGAGCAATACGCTATAATGGTTCTTATGTTAGCTAAGCTACGAACTATTGTATACCGATTCCACCTGCCGATTGCCCTGGGGATCTTAGCACTCATGCTTGGCCTAAGCTTTTTTACACTCAAGAACGATAGTGCGGTAGTCGACGAGGTAGCCCACATTCCCGCTGGTTATAGTTACCTCAAATATGGCGACTACCGGCTCAATCCTGAACACCCGCCACTGATTAAAGACATTGCTGCCTTTCCGCTCCTGTTCTTGCACCTCAAGTTTCCTGACACAATTCCGGCCTGGACTACTGACCCTAATGGCCAATGGGAGGCCGGCTGGAACTTCATATACCACATTGGTAATAACGCCGACAGTATCTTACTGTACTCCCGACTGCCCATTCTCTTACTTGGCTTGCTACTTGGCTTTGGCATATACAAATTCTGCCTCCGCCGCTACGGGCCACCTACTGCACTCATGGCGCTCACGCTTTATGCTCTCTCGCCCAACATTATAGCCCATGATCATTTTGTCACCACCGACCTGGGAATCGCAGCGTTCATATTTTTTGCAGTTTGGAGTTTTCTGGCCTGGCTTAAGCAGCCAAAGTCCCCCAAGCGCATAGCTATAGCAGTTATGTTCTTTGCCTTGGCTCAAGTCGCTAAGTTCTCCGCTGTTATGCTGGTACCATTCTTTGGGCTCCTGGTTGCCATTAAACTGGCTACATTAGGAAGTAAAAAGGAATTTAAAACAGCCTTTTGGGGTTACGCTCTGGGCTTAGCTGCTATTTTTGGCTTTGGTATGTTCTTGGTGTGGATCTTTTATATTCCCCACACCCTACACATGCCCGCCAGCATGCAAGACAAGCTCATAACGAGCTCACTGCCATCGGGCTACAATAACCTCTATGGCAAATACTTAACCCAATACAACGACATTGCCATTCTAAAGCCACTCATACAATACATACTTGGTGTACTCATGGTAATTAATCGCGTGCAGAGCGGTAACGTGACCTACTTACTGGGTGATGTTACCAACCAAAGCTTCGTGTGGTACTTCCCGGTAAGCTTTGTATTCAAGACACCTCTTCCGATGCTCATACTTATACTAGCCACCCTTGGTGCAGGAATTGTGGGGTACGCGCACAAAACGCCGCTCAAAGTATGGAGCAATTTCCGTAGCTATGCACAGGACCACTTTACTGAGCTTACGTGCCTACTGTTTATTGCCTACTACTCCTACTTATCGATCACCGGTAATCTAAATCTCGGTATTCGTCACCTCTTCCCGATGATGCCATTTGTGTTCATTCTGGTCGCCAAGAAGTCGGTTGACTTGTACCACAACGCGGGCAAACCAAAGCACAAACAAGCCGTAGCAATTGCAACTGGCGTACTTATGTCTTGGTATGTGATTGGGGCGTTCTTGCAGTTCCCGGCCTATCTGCCCTACATTAACGAGGCATTTGGTGGTTCATCGCAGGCTTCGAAATACCTGTCGGATTCTAACGTAGATTGGGGCCAGGATGCCAAACGCCTCGCTACGTACATTAACAACAATCCCGACATCGACAAGATTGCTGTAGACTACTTTGGTGGCGCCGACATGCACTACTATATGTGCAAGCGTCGCTATGACAAGTCGGGCCAGCTGATCCGGAATGCATCTGGGTATGATTGTGGTGGCTCAAAATACATAGAATGGCACGTAGACTACGGTAAGCCCCACACCAAATACATCGCTGTATCTGAAACGTACCTAGTAAGTGACTTGTTTTACCAGAAGTATCGACCACGACCATACAACTACCAGTGGCTACGAGACAAGACTCCGATTAAGCGGATTGGTGACTCGATCTACATTTACAAAGTTCAGTAAACCTCGGTTAATTTTTGGGGTTATAGCGAAAGCTAATGCGTTTGTATTGCCCGGTGATCATGCGCCACTTAATTTTGAGCATATCTATACCTGACTCAATAGCAGCCTTGGCGTTGCTGTCTCCTACAAGACCTTCGGTCTTAGGATCATGCCAATCGTCGGCAGTAATAACATCGATCTTATACTTAAGCTTATGGGCTATGGCGAGAATCTCCATATCGAACGCCCAGCCAGTAATTTGCTGGCGACCGAATAGCTGGGTTGCTACCTCCGCCTCAAAGGCTTTAAAACCGCACTGTGTGTCTTTAATCCCCGGCGTAAGCAACACTCGCGTAAGTAAGTTACCAAACTCGGAGATGAATTTACGTACTCCCGTATGGGTTACATTAATATGGCGTACACCAATGATTACATCGCTACCCTTCTCCATGTATTGTCTCACCTCATCTAAATGATGTAGCGGCGTCGCCAAATCAGCATCCATAAACAACTTATAGCGACCCTTGGCCTCGTAGATACCAATCCGCACAGCACCGCCCTTGCCGGCCCGTTCTCGCAGCTCCATGCTACGGAACCCCTTATGATCTTTACACTCCAGCGCAGCCAGCCGGTGAGTATGTGGATCCTGGGATATTATAATTACCTCTACTTCGCCGTAGTTACGCGACGTCAGAAACTTAGCTAAGCTTGCTATTGATTCGCCGATTCGCTCCGCCTCGTTGTAGGCAGGAATGATAATAGAAAGCTCGGGCTGTGTCATGGTGTTTTGTACCACACGAATGCCGGCGCATCGTCAAAGGTTGAATTTTGCGCCACAAACTTACCGCCTGGGAATTTAGCCGCCACACGCTGTTTTATACTGGCTTGCTTATCGCCGCGAGGAATTACAACATAACGAGGTTTTGAGCTTAGAGGCAGCTGCTCGAGGCCCTCTATACTACCGCCCAATCCATCTGCTACCCCAGAGGTGTTATGAGCCGCTACAACTGCTAGTTCCTCGCCTGTAGCCACTACATAGACTTTGCCAGATTGTTGCTTTTGATAGTCCGCCACCGAGACTAGGTCGTCACGATATGCTCTAACTGTAAGAGGATCCTGCGCCCAGGCGATGAAGTACTGCCGGTATCCCTGGTAAGCCGAGAGCAACATAAGGAGCAACACAAAGCTTAATCCAAGGTTGCGGGCCGTAGTATTGATGGGGAACATCATATACCAGCGGGTTAGTAGGTAGTTAGTGCCAAGTCCTGCGAGCGCAAAGGCAAATGGCATAGCTAGGGCCGATCTATAGGCATCGGGCGCCGATACACCCACGCCAATGATTGCCGGAAGCAGTAGTGCCCCAAAACCCATTACCACAAACATGTAGCCGAAGCGGTGACGGTATTTAACTGCTAAGAGCACGCCGAGTAAGAGCATAAGCCCGGCGAAGGTATTGAACATTGGCAAGCCGCCCAAGTTTCTACTGTAGTCTTCATCCCCAGCGGTAAAGAACATTAGTGCAGTTTTGCCGGCGTTCTCCAGGCTTACCTTAACTACACCCACTGACCCTTCGGTATGAGATAAATTAGTGCGCACTAATCCAGCTGCAGGACTACCTTTGCCTAGGAACCCCAGTACAACTAATGGCACTACTGCGAACAACATAAAAGCCACAGTTACTACTGAGCTTTGGGCTTTAAGCTTACCTAACTTGCCTTTGGCTAAAAGTATAATGGCATAAAGCAAAAATAGTACTGGTACCACCCAAAAAACTCGTGCGCTAAAACAGCCAAGGATCATGGTGCCAGCTGCTGCCAACGTATAGCCCCATTTGCCAGTCTTGTATGCGCGTTGAGCAAAGAAACACAGCCAAACGAGAGCCGCGAGAGCTAAGTTAATGGGCCAGACGTTTCGCGACAAGGTTACTGCCCAGGGGCTTATAGCAGCAACCAAGCTTGCCAATAGTGCCGCTCTACGCCCAAAGCCGTCTTTGATCCACAAATACAATCCGAGCACCATAAGGACACCCCAAACTGCGTTGAGATACCGAAGGGCCACGAAAGATTTCACTACACTAGCTACAATAGCGCCAGCAGCCACTGGCGCGGCAAAGCCGGTCATTGAGTTACCCAGTAATGTGCCGAATGAGTGATTTTGGGCAAGCTTAAATGAGACCACTGCCCAGCCTGCTTCGCTCGGATGTATACCAGGTGGCAAACTCGAAAGTTGATACAGCCTAAACGTCGCAGCTAATACCATTATTGCAACCAGAAGCACAGTGCCGAGCCATTTATTCAGACCACTGAGAGCTGATTTACCCTTCACGCCTCGTCCTTTATAAATACAAACTTGCGGTACATTATAAAGTTATAACCCAACACCACAATGATTGCCATGGCTAAAGCAAAATTATTTACATCAAAGCTATGACTAAATGGCAAGTGTAGGGCACTTGTAACGCTGTAAACAAGCTCACCCGGACTTAGCCACTGCTTAGTAAAGAACTGCAGAATAAGCGGGCGGATTACATATAGCCCGAACATTGTAATAGCGAAGAAGTACAGGGTGCGAGCTGGTGACACTTTGCGAACCTTAAAGGTAAAGCGCTGGTTAAATATAAAGCTATTAATCATGGCGACGGTGCCAGAGATGAGTCCAGCCGCAATGAGTGCGACTCCAAAAATTTGTGTCAGGATATTCACCAGTACAATGTCGAGCAAAGTATTAAGTACTCCGACTAGACCAAACCGCCCCACCTCACCTGTTATCTTTGCTCGCAAAACCTGCCTCTTACCCACCGTAATCCTTATGCTTTTAGTTACTCCACATTATACTGGAATTCGTAGTAATTAGTAAATGAGCTAAGAATGAGCTTTGTCGAGGTTCTTAAAGCGCATTTCGTCAGCTTTGAAGTAAAGATCCACATGTCCAGTCGGTCCGTTACGGTGCTTGGCAATGATAATTTCGGCCGTGTTGGGCTTCTCGGTATCTTGCGGATGGTAGTATTCGTCACGGTAAATAAACATAACTACGTCCGCGTCCTGCTCGATCGAGCCCGACTCCCGCAAATCAGATAGCTGGGGTATTTGTGGGCTGCGCTTCTCTACTTCGCGTGACAGCTGCGACAGTGCAATAACCGGGATGTCTAACTCACGCGCTAAACCCTTAAGTCCACGAGAGATTTCTGATATTTCCTGCACTCGGTTTTCGCCACCGTTATTGCGCCCACTCATAAGCTGCAAATAGTCGATAACGATCAAGCCCAAATCATTCTCGCTTTGCAAGCGTCGTGCTTTGGTACGCATTTCCATTACATTCGCCATCGCCGAATCGTCAAAGTATATCGGTGCTTCCGCCAAGGTACCCATGGCTTTATTGAGTTTTTCGAAGTCTTTATCTTCCAAATTACCCGTGCGTAAACGCCATGAGTCAATGCCTGCTTCAGCTGCCAATAGGCGGTCTACTAGTTGCTCTTTACTCATTTCTAAACTAAATACCCCGACCGGGACACCCTGCTTAATTGCCACATTTTGGGCAATGTTTAACGCCAAGGTAGACTTGCCCATAGCCGGTCGTGCAGCCAATATAAGCAGGTCTGACTTCTGCAGCCCAGCTAAGATGTTGTCCAAGCCCCGGAAGCCAGTTGGCAAACCGCGCAGCTTACCTTTGTCTTTGTGGAGCGAGTCAAGTCGGTCAAAGCTATCAGCCAGTACTTCCTTCATCGAAGTAAAGTTCTGTTTGAGATGTTTTTGCGACACATCAAATAGTACCTGCTCTGCGCCGTCGAGCAGCCCATCGAGGGGTTGATCTTCATCGTAAGCCATGTTGCCAATCATGTTGGCAGCCGTGATCAGCCGACGTAGTGTAGCCTTTTGAGCCACAATCTGGCCATAGTTGGCAACATGGGCTGCCGACGGCACGCCATTAACCAAACTAGTTAGGTAGGTAGCCCCACCAACGTTTTCTAGCTCGCCCATGGTTTCAAGCTTGTTAGAAAGTGTAACCACATCGAGTGGCTCACGCTTTTCATATAAGCTCAAGATTGCTTCGAAAATAAGTCGG
Organism: uncultured Candidatus Saccharibacteria bacterium; assembly: GCA_964600985.1. GTDB lineage: Bacteria > Patescibacteriota > Saccharimonadia > CAILAD01 > JADZBC01 > CAYPSN01. The sequence goes on along the minus strand of CAZRJR010000001.1, from coordinate 251,464 downwards.
TTCTTGGTGGCGTAAAAGTCATCACCATGCACGACATCGGCCACTTTAATAATAGCGTCCTTGTCCAGCATAAGGGAGCCAAGCAAACTAGCCTCGGCCTGCAAATTCTGCGGTGGGAGCTTATCGCCCGACTTAGTTGTAGCAGCAGCCTTAGCCATTTACCACCTCACCTCCCAATATTTCGAGTGCTGAAGCCACTAGCTCCTTTTCGCTATCAACTTCACTGTGCGTAGTTTCTGGCTTGCTCAAACGACAATCGAGCGTGATGTCGTGGCCAAAGGTTTTGCTCATAATCTGCTCGATCAGCATCCGGTTCTTTTGTTCCTCGATGCGCTCCTTATGAAAACTAAACCGACATTCCAAAACCAGGGTATCACCCTCCATCCGCGGGTTAGCTGAGCGCATCACCGCATAAAGCGAATTATTACGTTCCTTGATTAAGCTCAGTCCTTTGGTGCATAGACTCTCGGTGTCAACATTCACCACCTCGGGCTGCCGGCTGGGTTTAGATTTGCTGGCTTGTGGTGACGGCGAAGTAGTCTGGGGCGTAGGCGAAGCGGACGGTTGAGTCGCCACGTGCGACTTAGCTTTCGTCTGGATTGCAGTACCAACCCCTGACTGCTGAGTAGCTCGGTATAGGGCAAGCTCCAGTGGCAAGCTATAATGCTGGGTTATCTTAAAATCCGCCATGGCCTTGGTTAAACAGCTTACAGCCCAAGCAATCTGGTCCAGTGACAACTTAGTATCTGTAGACTTCTTCCCGACCCGCGCTATAAGACTGATTCGTAGCGCGTCTAAAAGCTGTCTTGTAAGGCTCTGGGGATCATTGCCCGCACCGATCATCGCTTCTAGCTGCGCGAATAAGGTTACTGTATCATGTTTGCCCATCGCAGCGAGCAGTGCCTGAATATCCTCTTCTGCCACCATGCCAAGCGTAGCCGCCACGTGCTGTACACCTATACTCTCATTCGCAACCGACAGCTGATCTAGCAGGCTTATGGCATCGCGAAAGCCGCCCCTACTAGCGTGAGCGATCATCTTGAGAGCAGGCTGCTCTATGCTAATCCCCTCGCTTTCGGCAATTACTGCAAGTCGGCTCACCAGGTCAGCCTCGGTAATGGGCCGCAGATCAAAGCGCTGGGTGCGCGAGATGATAGTCTCGGGTAACTTGTGTGCTTCGGTGGTAGCAAGGATAAAAATCGCATGAGCTGGTGGCTCTTCGAGCGTCTTGAGCAGGGCATTGAACGCCTCGCGCGTGAGCATATGTACCTCGTCGACTATGTATACCTTGTATCGCAAAGTCGTTGGTGCACTCACGATCTTTTCGCGCAATGAACGCATCTCGTCTATTCCACGGTTAGAGGCAGCATCGATCTCGATGATGTCTAGCTCGCGGCCTATGTCGGCGTCTAACGGCAGCTCATTGACTCGTCGAGCCAGTATCCGCGCGATGCTTGTTTTACCCACACCACGCGGACCGGTCAGCAAGTAAGCATGGCTAATCAGCCCACGTTGCACGGCAGCTTCGAGCGTGCGAGTAACGTGCTGCTGGCCCACCACATCGGCAAAGTCGGCCGAACGATATTTGCGATATAACGCAATACGAGACAAAACCCCTCCAGTTCACTTCTAATTCGTCATACTTATTATAGCGCCCGGAGCGCCACATCTACAAGTGAAGCACGCGCTTAACGGACAGCTAAGCACCAATAATTGCTTCGATCGCCGCCCAAGATGCCTGGCCATTTGCTGGCGTTACGATCGTTACCTCGTCTCCTGGATTGCCCTTAAAGTACGTGACGCTTGCAAACAATACATTATAGCGCTGACCACCGGCTTCTACCCTGTACTGGCCATCTTCGAGTATGAGCTTGCCGATCAACTTTTTGCGCTCAATCGGACCAATTTGCTTATAAATAAATGAGCCATCTTCGGCAATGGTGAGCTTGAGTGTGTCGCCCTCAACGAGCTTTGACTTAGAGGCATAGTTGGCTGGCACTGGGTAAGACTTACTGTCGGCCCCAATCATATGCTGTCCGTCGAACTTGCCCTCGATCACCTTGCCTGCCACGGCCGTTACGCCTTGCGGAGCCCGTGGTGCACGAGCAGCCTTGGGCTCTGGTAGATCCTCTGGCTTTACCCCCAGCTCCTGAATGAGACGATGCACCTCACGTAAGCTTGACTCGGCCGATTCAAGCTGGTTAGCCAATGCCTGAAGATTTATCTGTTGTTTGTCTTTTTCTGTCATAAGATATGTTTTATCTGATTTGCCTTAGTGTAACACTTTAGTTACAAAATGCCAACCTGGTGAGCGATTATTCTTCACTAGTTGAGTCAACACAAAAAAGTGACCCGGATCTCTCCAGGGCCTCTTTTTTGCTAGAACTGCGTAAAGCTTACTGAAGCTCTACGGTAGCACCGGCAGCTTCAAGCTTAGCCTTAGCTTCGTCGGCCTCTGCCCTAGGAGCAGCTTCCTTAACCGTCTTTGGCGCAGCATCTACAAGCGCTTTACTCTCAGCCAAACCAAGGCCAGAGATTTCTCGAACAGCCTTAATCACTTCGATCTTCTTGTCGCCAGCGGCGGTAAGAACAATATCGTAATTAGCCTTTTCCTCTTCCGCGGCGGCAGCTTCGCCAGCGGCAGCTGGGGCAGCTGCTACAGCCATAGGGGCAGCAGCGCTTACACCAAAGTGATCTTCAAGTACTTTAACGAGTTCAGATAAGTCAAGTACGCTGAGCTTTTCGATCTCACCTACTAGGCCTTTGAACTTTTCTGGAACTTCGGTTTTAGCTTTTTCTTCTACTACTTCTGCAGTTTCTTTTACTTCGTCTGCCATAATATTTCTCCTTACGTTATTTCGTTAGCTAGCCTGAGCAGCTTTCTTTTCTTGGATTGCTGAAATTGCGTACACAATACCCGATAAGTTGCCGTTAAGCACTCGCACAAAGCCAGATAGTGGTGCAGCAATTGTGCCAACCAACTGAGCAATGAGCTGCTCGCGGCTTGGCAGTGAGGCCAATGCCTTAACTTCAGCTTTGGTAAGCACTACACCCTCGTCGGTGATCGCACCGATAATATCGAGCGCCTCGTACTCCTTAGCAAACTCCGCCACAATCTTAGCCGCCACCACTTCGTCGGCGCCAAAAGCAATCGCCATTGGTCCGGTGAGTACCGAAGTATCGGTGTCTTTTTGCGGGGCATTAGCCAGGGCAAGCTTTACCAGGGTGTTTTTAGCAACTGTGTAGGTAATGCCAGAATCTCTGAGCTTAGAGCGCAGTTCGTTAATTGCCGGGACATCGAGGCCACGGTAATCGGTTAGCACTGCGAGCTTAGAGCTCGTAAAGAGTTCGGACATTTTGGCTACGTCAGCTTCTTTTCGTTCGCGAGTTTTTGCCATATTGAAAACCCTTTTGTTAATAGTGATAGGTGCTTTGTTTGCCTTCGACCAGCGCGCTCGCGCCAACAAAACAAAAAAACTTTGGCGTTCACCAAAGAGTTGAAATGCTTCCTTAAGTGTATATATGATCACATACTACACACTATATATTGCTTCTCGCCTCTCGTAGCAGATTAAGGCAGCGCTCTAACACGATGTTCGCTTGCCGGCTACGGTCTTTGGTTCACTGCAAGTATAGTACCAGATTACTATGTTGTGGTCAATGCCCAGGCGCTGCCTAGATGTACCACCAAGCGAGTTCACTCACCATCTTTTGCACCTGGACGCGAGCTTGCTTGTCGCTTAGTGAGCTCTGCACCACGCCAGCCACGAGGCTGCCCAATGCTTCAGCCTGCATCTCGTTTAGCCCACGACTCGTAAGTGCCGCTGTGCCTACCCTGAGTCCACTTGGTCGCCAGGCTGATTTAGGATCGTTAAAGACCATATTGCGGTTCAGAACTATGCCCAGCTGTTCGAGCTGTTGCTGAGCGGCAAGGCTATCACTTTCCTCAGGCAAGCGAATTAGGCTTAAGTGAGTCTGAGTGGGGCTCACGATCGTTAGGCCCCCCGAACGCACTCCACGCTCCAACGCCTGGGCGTTCTTAATTACTTGCGCGCAGTAGGTTGCAAATGTCACCCCATCTGGGTGCTGGTCTTCTCCCAAAACCTCGAGCAATGCCTGACCGGTAGCGGCTACTTGGTGCATATGTGGTCCGCCACTCGTACCTGGAAAAACCGTCTTATTAAACATTTCCATATGGTCTTTTTTGCCAAAGACGAGAGCACCACGTGGACCTCGCAAGGTTTTGTGCGTAGTCATGGTAATGTAGTCCGCGCCGTCTTGGTCGGCCCTAAACGGACTACTATGCAAACCAGCCGCCACCAAGCCTGCAATGTGGGCAATGTCGGCCAGTACCAAGCTACCATGCTCGTGCGCTAGGCGGCAAAGCCGAGCACAGTCGTATGCTCGTGGGTAAGCGGAAAAGCCAATGATAGTTAGTTGGGGCTTGTGCTTTTTAAGCTGGGCTTCGAAGTCAGCTACATCTATCTCAAATACGCCAGGGGAAGATTCCACCACATCGTAGGTAACATGTTTATAAAACTTATTATAGGCACTGGTTTCATGCAGGTGGCTCAGATGCCCACCATTACTCAGCTTTATGCTCAATATGGTGTCGCCGGGGTTCAGGGCCGCCATGTACACCATGGCATTGGCCGGCGAGCCAGAAAGCAATTGCACATTTACGCCGTACTCGCCCGTAGGATCGAATGCGCGCAGTGCTAACTGTTGCACATATGTTTCGAGCTCGTCGGTATATACTTGACCGGCATAGTAACGCTTACCCGGGTAGCCTTCGCTATAGCGATTCTGCCAAACCGACCCTAGCAAATCGAGTACTTTTTGCGAAGGGTAGTTCTCGCTCGCTATCAAATTAAGGGTGTCGCGCTGACGAGCAAACTCACTTTTGGTAAGACTGAATATTTTGTTCATAGTCTAAGTATACAGTATAAGGAATGGCTGTGACCCCGGAGTTTCCCCCAGGGCCACTTACGGCTACTCGCCGTCCAGTTGCGCCGCACGCTTGGCTTCGAGTCGCTCTTCTGCAGCGAGCCGACCTAAGTCGTAGCGGTCATAGTCAACATGGCGCATCATCGCTGCAATCGCCTGGTGACCAGGCAACTGTGCGATTTGTCGATGCATTTCCTGGCAAACCCGCCGATAGTCGTCGTGACCAGCGGCTTGAGTTCTAAGTTCGAGCATATGTGTCAATGCTCGAGCGTTGATCTCAATTGCGTACCGCATATTGAAGGCAAACCCGAGTGCGTACTGAGGTTGAGCGTCCTCTGGAAACGAGTCTGCAAGGCGTTCGTACAGACCGGCTTGTCGCTCCAACACAGCCACGTACTGATCTTGCTTCCCAGCCACCTCAACCAATGCTGGTATTGCAAAACCGTGAACCGGTGTAAGCGACTGCCAGGTAATCGTCATCATGCGATGACGTTGGAGGTCGCGGAAAGCACCGTAGTTGCTCAGCACCTCAAAGCGATACATGCCCAGCTCAAGATGCCGACCCGGCTTATGACGACGGTTTACAGACCGGTCGCCGAAGTAGGTCATCAGCACAGCGAGTCGATCCTGTACTGACATTTGAGCAACACGACTACGTAGCTGGGCTTCCCCATAGTGGGTAGACTCAGCCAAAATTGCGGCCACCAGTTTGACTTCGATGTCGGGGTCAAAATCAAGCAGCACGACTTCAGGCGTTGGTTCGATTGCTTCCTCGGCCAAAAGCTGCTCGGCTAAGCGCCTTGTTTCCTCTCTATTTCTCTCGAGGTAGGCACTGGTGAGGTTGCCCCGATCCGGCAAATCAACCCTACTCATGAATGGGCTAATCACCTTGCGAAGCTCCGCGAGCATCATGTCCGCATACGTGCGTGCTTCTGGCAATGCCAAACTGCGCATACGCATGAGCATGTTCTCGAATGCTTGACCAGTGCCATAGATGCCCATGTTCGAGACGGTTGCTGCGGGCAGCAACCCCCGGACGTTATCCAGAACCTTTGCTTGCATCGCCCGACGATGTGCCGCGTCGGTGTCTCCTTCCTTGCGGGGATGCAGCTCCATACAGGCCGGCAACAGATCAGCCGCCAAGGAGATGTAGTCCTCGAATGTGGCATCCATCACGCTGAGGTAATCCGGACCAAGCACGGGGTGAGCAAGAATCTCTGGATCTCGGTAGTAGCGGAACTGGCCGTCAACTCGATCTCCGTAGGAGATATAGCGAGTGGACTGCTCCAAATACGCCATGAGCCGGCCCCACTCAAGGATCTTGGTAAGCAAGTTGCTTGCCTGTTCACACGCCAAGTGCACGCCCCCCAGCTGCCCAACTGAGTCGTCTCCATACTCGAAGAAAACTTTGTCAAACAACTCACTTGCACGTCGCAGACCAGCCGCAACCGCGGGTGTCTCGTCATTATGAGTGAGATTCTCGTAGAACTCATCCAGGAAGAGACGTCGGAGACTCTTCGGAGTACGCGAGTACCGAGCAAATAGCGCTGCGGACACCACCTCAGGTAGACCGCTGATGGCAAAAACTGGCAGATCAACGTTCGTGAAGAATCGTCGAAGAATCACCTCCTCATCGGCCGTGAATTCCTCAACCGTGTAAGGACTTGCCGCTCTACTATTCATGATCAAATTCCTTTCAAGGTTCTTTGACTTTCGCCTCAAAGCCCCCTTCTTTGTCAGAGGGGAGCTTACTTAGCGTTCAAAAAACCTGCTTCGAGTTTTTGAGCAAACGCGAACGAATCTCCGTGTTCTTGGGCGACCAGATACGCGGCAACATAGATTCCGGCTTCCACGATTGCTTGAGTGATTTTACATCTACTCCCGACTGGTAGTGACCACCGTCGCTATAGTCCTTAGTTGAGCCGGCCACCCACAGGAATATCAGCTGCCCAATCGGCATACCAACCACCAATGGCACCCATACATCTTGGTTCTTATTACGGATCTCCATAGTCCAACGGTTTATGTAGCCAACATCGCCCCACCCAGCATCATCACAGGTAGAGATATTTATTCGACCCAAGCTCGAGCGAGCTTTCATCATAGTGGTAGCGCCGTATGCCGCACCAATGTATTCTACCGTGTGGCCTAAAATACACTCTCCGGGCGCCAGTACAATTACCAGCTCATCCTCACCAATACCTTTAAACGGCTGGCGCTGGTGGTCACTACACCACTGCTTGTGACTAATGGCTTTGTGCGGCCCAGAGTAGTATTCGCGTACTTCACTTTCGGCATATGGTGAGAAGTCGACTCTATGCCCAAGTCGTTCAGCCGAGTAGAACCAGCCACCTAGACGGACGTCATAACTAGATGATTGGAGTAAATCCGGATCAAACGGATCTATTACTATCTGGCCCGAGCGCAAAGCAGCTTGGATCTCACCATCTCCCATTACACCCGAAAATGGCCTGCCAACTTTGCGTTGGTACATTTCGATTGCCGCAAGGTCAAAGTCACTGGAATTTACCTGCTCACGAAACCATGCTTGTGCACGACCATTTGTCTGCTCACCCACACACACCCCCTTTTGTACCATTGTATATGGCGGTAGGCTACCCTGGCAAGACACTATATACGCACAATCCTACAAAAAGCGCCGCTTATTATTGTATACGGCGCTTTTTGCAGTAAGTTGGCTTAGCTGGGAATTTACTTTTTGTCGGTAGTAAAGCTATTGGTATCAAGCTTAATTGAGGGGCTCATGCTTGCAGCCACAAAGGCTGACTTAATGTATACACCCTTCACGCCCGTAGGACGATTCTGCACCACGGTAGTAACTACCGCCTGAGCGTTCGCAAGTAAATCAGCTGGCTTAAAGCTAACCTTACCAAAGGCTACGTGAATGATGCCGTTGGCATCGTTTTTAAGATCCAAGCGACCTTTTTTGATCTCACTAACTGCCTTGGCTGGATCAGCACTTACGGTACCGCTCTTAGGTGATGGCATGAGGCCTTTTGGACCCAATGCCTTGGCATGGCGTCCGAGTACTGCCATTTGAGCCGGTGTAGCTACCAGAATATCAAAATCAAACTTACCTTTTTCGATATCGGCCAGGATTTGATCGCTGTCGCTTAGGTCAGCGCCAGCTTGCTTGGCAGCTTCGGCTAATTTTGGCTCCGCAAGTACAGCTACACGAACTGACTTACCAGTACCTGCAGGCAGTACTACGCCCGTACGAAACTGCTGATCCGCTTGGCGTGGATCAATACCGAGGGCTATGTGAAGCTCCACGCTGGCATCAAACTTAGTTTGTGAAAGTTTTGGCGCCAGCTCCACGGCTTCCTGGAGTGTATAGAGCCTAGCTTTGTCTACAAGCTCGCGAGCAGCCTTTTGCTTCTTGCTGTAGGTTTTAACTCGTGGTTTAGCTTTTGGCCTTGGGGCTGGTTCTTGGTGTGCAGCAACTTCCTTGCGAGCTTCTTTGCGCTCAAGCTCCTCGGCTTCGCGCTGTGCCTTAGCTGATTGTTTGCCAGCCTTGGTAGTTGCCTTAGGCTTAGCGGTAACCGGTGATTCTTGTATAGTAGCTTCTGGGGCTTCGACTACTTCTTGTTCTACTTTCTCTTTTGTGTCTTCATTTTTTGGGACTTCGTTCTTCTGTTTGGTTGTCATAGTTTTCTCCTTGGTGGTTGTAGCGGCGTCTGCTCGGCAGGCGCCTCCCACTTAGTTATATGTTGTTACTTCTCTACTTCAATACCCATCGATCGGGCTGTACCAGCAATCACCTTCTTGGCAGCCTCAATATCGTTGGCGCTCAAGTCAGGTAGCTTAGCCTCAGCAATCTGCGCAAGCTGAGCCTGAGACAAGGTACCTACCTTTTCCTTGTGTGGTACGCCGGAGCCTTTTTGCAAACCAGCAGCTTGCTTAATCAGAGTTGCAGCTGGTGTTGATTTAGTAGTAAAAGTAAAGCTCTTGTCTTCGTACACGGTAATCTTCGTTGGTACCGGCTGGCCTTTAACATCCTTAGTCTGATCATTAAATGCGTTAATAAAGTCCATCATATTCACGCCATGCTGACCGAGGGCCGAGCCTACGGGAGGGGCCGGTGTAGCACCCCCACCAGGAATAACCATTTTAAGTCGTGCTTTTACTTTTTTTGCTTCTGCCATAGTGTAGCCTCTTTATACTTTCTTTACCTGTAAGCTATCTAGTTCCACTGGAGTCTCGCGACCAAACATGTTAACCAATACTTTGAGCTTACCTTTGCTTTCATCGATTTCACTGACTGCGCCATCAAAGCCCTTGAACGGACCATCGGTTATGTTTACCAACTGACCAATCGAGAAGTCAACCTTGTACTTTGGCTCTTCCACGCCCATACGCTTCTGAATTGCCTTTACTTCATCGTCACTAATCGGTGATGGTGTGGTGCCGGTACCAACAAATCCCGTTACATTTGGTGTGTTACGCACTACATACCAAGAGTCTTCGGTTACGATCATTTCGACTAGAATATAGCCGGGGAATATCTTGCGCTCTACTACACGACGCTTGCCGTTTTTGATTTCGATCTGGTTTTCTTTAGGTACAATTACGCTAAATACTTTGTCGCTCATGCCCATTGACTCAACGCGCTGGCGCAAGTTGTCGGCCACCTGGTCTTCGTAGCCTGAGTAGGTATGGATTACATACCAAGCCTGTGGGGTGCTGTCTTTGCTCATTTATTTCACCTTTAAGATTACTTGCTGCAAGAATGAGCGAATAATCGTATCAAACCCGCCAACTATGACAGCCAGGACTACCGAGAAGGCAATTACTATCAGGGTAAGCTGGATGGCCTGCTTGCGAGTGGGCCAGGTTACCTTCTGAAGCTCAGCATAGGAAAGCGAAATGTAAGTAATAAGCTTATTCATATCCCTCCATTATACCTAGTTGTGAGTGTTTGACCAATTATTTCGTCAATCTAAAAAAGCCTCTGGGGCTTTCTTAGCTAGCATTATACCCTACCAGATAGGGATCCGTCAAGGTTAATGCTGACCAATGCCTGGCACGATATTACGAGCATCGGACGGAATAACTTGCTTCGCTCGCTGCACCACACTTCGTACCTGCGGCCGAAGCCCAATTACTGCACCGGCGTAAGTACAAAATACCAGCAAGGTGAGCCCGGCTGCGACCAATGCCGGCCACACCCGTAGCTTCAAAGGCATTGTCGGAACAAGGTAGTCCGACACGGTGTCTTTGCTACCACGCAAAACTACGAGGTGGTAGAAGCCAGCCCAGTGCATAGCCTGCCACACGACCGTAACTAACCATACCAAGCCCATACCAATAGCAGCCAGCAGCCACAGACATAAACGCCCGGGGATAGTAGTAGTAAGTGGCAAGTAATGTACAATTATGCCACCGATTCCAGCCGTAATAACCATAGCCCCCGTCAACTGCAAGAGGGCTAGCAGTAGGGCTAGTGCACTTACGGGCAGATTACGCACCACAAGCATGAGTGACCGACCCTGAATAGATCGTACTGGTAGCTGGGTGGTAGCGAGCATAGCCCGCTGTAATTTACGACGCACATAGAGCACACCGAGCACTAGAAAGCTTACTAGTCCAATCAGTCCTACCAAATAATCACGCCATATAACCACCCAAGGAGTAGTTGATATACTGAGACCATAGATGCCCGCACAAGCGAGGATAATCATGCTCAGAGCAAAGGTAGAGTCAATGAGCCAATTGAGTGTAGTCTTGAGTATATTCGAGATCGCATGACGCACAAGAATATGGGCGCGACTAACGCGGTGATCAATAGCTCGGATCTTGATGGCTGTGATCACTTGCAGGGCAACAGCGACTATCAGCACCGAAAGCACTCCCGCTAAGTACAACCCGCCAAGCAAGGCTGCCCCCCAACCATAATTATGGGCAACCAGGAGCGCATTGAGCTTATGCACCACCTGAATGGGTGCAAGTTTGGCGAGTTCATGCAAGCGAAGAATAAGTAATGGCAGGCTCAAAACCAGCCAGAAGCGTATATCAAGCACCGTGGCGATAAGTCCAAACCGTGCTATACGGTTATCGAATGGTCGAGCAAATGGATACATAACCAAGCGTTTAAAGCTCGAGGCTTGATTAGTTCGTAGTGGTGCGTGCTGCTGTGGCAGACCAGGATGAGACACGCCTTCGTTAAAGGCAAACCCAGAGTTACTCGGCAGCTCTGCTATGCCATACTTGCGAGGCACCGCTTTTGGCCGATGCGAGGAAGTGCTCACAAGTTTTTCGGTGGCCATCTGTGGTGGTCGTGAAGCCTGTGGACGCGGCGAAACAGGCCGGTGACTTAGCCCATCAATGCCATGTCTGCGCTGTGGTGATTGCTCCATGTATTACCTACTTACTAGCGTGTTCGTACAACTACCATGAGCTTGGCAACCAAGCTTAAGCGTATTCTTGTATTATAAACGTTATAGTGCTTTTGTTCTATGCGGCGAAGAATAGACCGATATAAGTTTAGGGCAATTTGTACTGGTCGGCGATTAGCCGGTGTAAGGTATGGCAGCCCAGCTGCGGCTAGGTCATACTTTTGCTCGGCTCGAGCCGCCAATTCCTTTAGTACCTGGGCGAGAGCGGCTTGGTTTTGAGCTTGTAATACTTGCTTACGACTTAAGTTGTGGCGGGCTAACAAATCACTCGGCAAATACACGCGCCCTATTGCCGCATCAGCACTGACATCACGCAGAATGTTGGTAATTTGCATAGCTATACCAAGCTGCTTTGCGGCCGCGAGTGCCTTTTGGCTCGGCTGACCAAGTACATACACGCACATAACCCCGACTGTACCAGCCACTAAGTAGCTGTACCTCTCCAGATCCCGATACGTCTTAACCTCGAAAGGCGCTATGTCTTGCTCCATGCCCTCCAGGAGTTCATAGAAATACGTTTTGGGTACTTTATGTCGCGCTAGTGTATCTAATAGTGCCGGCCACAGTTCGTCGCCCTCACTATAGCGTTCCGATTTAAGCGTATGGGTAAGCAAACTAAGTTCTTGCCTACGATCTTGCTGCTTGAGCCCTGGCGCATCGGCTATATCGTCGGCAATGCGGCAAAACGCGTAGATAGCACATAAATCATTGCGCACCCCAGGCGCGAACATACGCGAAGCAAGGTAAAACGTCGATGATGCACGCCGTGTTACCTTACGGCAGTAAGCAAAGCTTGCCTTAAGCTCCGTTGCTGTTGGTTTCACCTTAGTGATCCCGGGTTAAGCAGAAGTCCGCTAGCTGTACGAGCTGGCCATATTGCTCGGGTGCAGCCTCACTGAGTGGAAGGAGCGCTTGTTTGGCCTGATGAGCATATTGTTCGGCTTGGGCAAACGTCTTAGCTCGAGCACCATTTGAAACCATAATCTTTCGCACTGCATCCAGTTCTTTTGAGCCGGCAATTGGATTACCGAATGCAGCTTCAAGCACCGCGTGCTCTTCTGGGCTCGACAGCTCAAAAGCATAATGACGCAAAATCGTCGGTTTATTCTCTCGCATATCAGACACGATTGGTTTACCAGTAGATTCAGTAGTACCGAATACCCCGAGTATATCATCCACTATCTGGAAGGTAATGCCAAGGTTTTCGCCATACTCCTGCATGATCTCCATACTCTGCGCCTGCTTACTGCCAGCCAGGGTCGCCCCAAACAGTAAGGGACTTACAAATGTATATATGCCCGTTTTATAATGCGGAATTTTGAGTAAACGCCCCACACTAACTTCACCCTCAAGCGGGTAGAGTACATCCAGAAGCTGCCCACCAACGGTAGTAAATGTGGTCTTGGTAAGCTGTTCGAGGAGCGTAAAGCGCGTATCGGCTGGCAGATCGAGTGCACTAATTACTTCATACGTAAACGTCAAAAGTAAATCGCCGGCGAGGAGTGACATTGATTCTGCTATGTGCTGACGCAGCATGGGCTCAAGGTTGTCCAGTATCGTGTTGTAGCGCCCCGTTATATTGAGCCCGCCATGACGAAGAGTGTCGTGATCCATAATATCATCGTGAATACACATAAATATATGCAAAAGCTCCAGCGCCACCCCAGCGCGCAAAGCCAACTCATCGTTTTGGCCCCCGACTGCCTTGTAGCCTACGACAGCGAGGGTTGGGCGCAGACGCTTACCGCCAAGCCGAACTACTCGTTCTATTTCTGCCAGAAGGCGCCTAAATCGTGGGTCAATGTTTGCGGCTTGACTGGTTTTATGGGCCAAGTACTCCGCCATATACACATCGACTTCTCGCGCTACACGCTCATTTAAGCTAAAGAAGTCTTCGTAGTCCTTCATACGAGCTCCCGGCTAATGCGCTCGGCCACCAATTTGCCACTTAGGGTAACCATCGGCACGCCACTACCAGGGTAGGTACTTGCCCCCACGAAGTATAGTCGGGCAATATCACGGGCCTTATTGGACGGTCGGAAATAGCCCGATTGAAAGAAGTGGTGGCTCAGGCCAAACGCTGTACCGTCAGTTAGGTTGAATTTGGACTGAAAATCTTGGGGTGTAAATATTGCCTCTGACTCAATCTTACGTTCTATGTCGAGGCCATAAATGGCTTTCATCCGCTCAAGTATGCGTGTTTTAATCTTTGGCACTGCTTTTTCCCAATCAATCTTAGCAGCTAAGTTAGGGACCGGTACCAAAATATAAACTACGTTCTTGCCCTTCGGAGCTAGGCCAGGATCAGTCTTAGTAGGAACATATATGTAGAATGCCGGGTCGGTCGGCAATTTGTTTTCGTGGAAGATCTGGTCCAGATTTTGCTTAAAGTTCTTAGAGAAATAAACATTATGGTGCAACATGCCAGCCATGTCGTCATCGACACCCCAGTAAAACAATAGCGCAGAACTGGCTTGCTTGAGCGTAGTTAGCTTGGAGTCGTTACTATGCGGACGATACTGCTCTGGCACAAGCTGCTTGTAAGCGTAGGGTAAGTCAGCGTTACATACCACCGCATCGGCGCGTAATTCTTCACCGTTTTCCAATACCACACCTCGGGCAGTCTTGCCTTCAATCATAACCCGTGCCGCCGCCGTCGAAGTACGAATGCTGCCACCTAAGTCTTCGACCAACTTACCCAAAGCTTCGGGCAGTTTGTGCATGCCGCCCTGCGGATACCATATACCTAAGCCAGTCTCCATATAGCTCACCATGCCGTATACCGCTGGAGCCTCGTAGGGCGATACGCCCAAATACATAGCCTGGAAGCTAAACAGCATACGCAAGCGAGGGTCGTCAAAAAAGCTCGACACATAGCTGTAGAGCTTGCGCAAACCACCACTGCGAGCCAACTCCAACCCAGCCCTTACATCAATAAAGTCCGTCACCTTATCAAAGTTCTTGTCGATAAACTTATTGCGCCCCACGCGATACATCTTGGCCATTTCAGCAAAGAACTTATAAAACTGCTCTGGAGCCTTGGGGTCTATCTGGCTCAAGGACGCTGCAAATCGCGGCAGGTTACTCGAAACCTCCACGCCACTGCCATCAGCCCAGCGCACTTGGTAATTAGGCTCGAGTTGTGAAAGCGAAATATAGTCATCAAAATCCTTGCCACAATAGCGAAAAGTTTCATACAACACATCGGTCATCATGAGGATGGTTGGACCAGTATCAAAGGTATAACCGTCTTGCTTAATTACATGGGCCCGACCACCAATGATTGGTTCCTTTTCGACCACAGTCACCTGGTAGCCGTCTTTTTGCAGGCGTGCAGCGGCGCACAAGCCACCAATGCCCGCGCCAATTACTACTGCTGTTTTCTGCCTTGCCATTAAGCAATATCTTAACACAACAAAATGAGCGCTGGGTAGTATACTGAGATCAGGATGTATTTACTCACCACCCACTACTCATACTTGGTCATCTTGCTTGTAAGCCTATTTGGCCTTAGCTTAGCCGACTATCACTATAAGCTAGTGATCTTCGACCAGCCACGAGCGGCAATATACACCATTCTCGCCACTATCGGACTGTTTATTTGCTGGGATATCGCCGGCATATTATTCCGCGTGTTTTTTACCAACCAAAGCTACGTAATTGGCTGGTGGATTGCCACCCCCGACTTGCCAATTGAAGAGTTTCTGTTCCTCACCATGCTCAGTTATGTATCCCTCATTTGCTATAGAGTGGTAGTGAAATTTCTCGGAGAACCAGCGTAATGCTCACCTACACTTCTATCAATCTGGTATTTATGGCCACGAGTGCGGTACTAGTATATTTGCTGAAACCAAAACTCAACTTAAAAGCCTTGATAATTACCTTTGGTATACTGGGCGCATGCATGCTGGTTTTTAATACCTACCTTACAGCTCTGCCGATTGTGCGCTACAATAGTGAACGTATTCTTGGTATTCACATCGGCACTATGCCGGTCGAAGACTTCTGCTATTTAGTGGTCGCGACTATTTTGACGCCATCACTTTATGCTCGACTCCGCACCAAGGAGCAATCAAAATCATGAAGAATTTCCTAACTACTACCAAGCAAATTCTCAAGGTATCGAGGCCATTTAGCTGGATCAATACCACCGCGCCCTTTGTAGCTGGCTATCTGCTCGCCACCGGCAAGCTTGATATTGGTTTTTGGGTGGGAGTTGGCTACTTCCTCTTGCCGTATAACTTGGCTATATATGGAATTAATGACATTTATGATTACGAGTCTGATATTAAGAATCCTCGCAAGGATTCAATCGAGGGCGGCATAGTTGCACCGAGTGAGCGAAGAACCCTCTGGTACGCGATCATCGGACTCAACCTGCCTTTCCTCACGTACTTTGTGTTTAATGGTTCCACGGCCAGCCGCATAGCTCTAGCATTCGTCGTGTTCTTATGTATAAGCTATAGTATAAAAGGTTTACGGTTTAAAGAGATCCCGTTCCTCGACTCCCTGAATTCGGCTTGCCACTTTGTGGGGCCCATGCTCTTTGGTTTAGTATATGGCGGCAGTAGCAACTTATATGTGCCTACGCTCGTCGCCTTTTTGTGTTGGGGTATGGCCAGCCAAGCACTTGGCGCCATTCAGGACATTGCCCCAGATCGCAGCGCACATATTCGATCAATCGCCACCTATTTGGGTGCACGACGCACTAACACTTTTGTACTCTTTAACTATCTCCTTGCCGCCGGGATTATTGTTGTTGCCTACTGGCCAGTTGGACTTATTGCCGGTCTTTTGCTCAGTATATTCGCTCTCAATGCTGCATTCTTTCGCAAATTCCGTAGTGATGCTCAAAGCCATGAGTATCGCCGGAGCTGGCAGAACTTCTTATGGCTTAATTGGCTAATTGGCTTTTGGCTTACTCAATTGGTTCTATTTGTAGTTGACCCACTTAAACTTGGTAGCAGTCGCTACACTATCCTAGCCATAAGCCTCGGAGCACTCGGCACTATACAACTTGGACTAGCTATATATAATGCCATCACTCTACGTCGCCCCAAGAAGCTCGCACCGCATAGCGAGCTACCTAAAGTAAGCATAATAATTCATGCTCTCAACCAGGCCGATAACATTAGTTCAACGTTACTCGCGGCAGCCGGACAAAGCTATCCGGATTTTGAAGTGCTGTTTGCCGATTTAGGCTCAGACGACAACACCCTCAAGCTGGCCCAAGGGTTTGTCGATAGTAAGTTGCGAATTGTTGACATACCAAGTCCGGCTGATGGCTGGGAGGCAAGTGCCTGGGCAGCCGACCAGCTGACTCAAGAGGCAGATGGTGAAATCATTATTTCTGTGGCTTCAGATACCATCCTCTTACCTAACGCTGTAGCCACCATGGTCGGCCAGATGCTACACCAAGACTTACAACTCGTTTCATTTTTGCCGGCCGATCAGAACAAGACGCTTGCCCAGAAGCTAATTTTAAACCAAAACCACTTTTTACTCCTGGGCTGTTATCCTGCCGGCTGGGTCGAACACAAACATGCTAGTATTAGCCTGGCTTATAGTGGTTTAATTGGTTTTAACAAAGAAGCTATAGAGAAGATACAAGGCTTTAAACGCATTCGTAAAAGTCCCATACCAGAAATGGAGCTTGCTCGCCAAGCCAACCTTGGCGGGCTCAAGACTCACTTTTACCTTGCGAGTGATCTGGCAACCTCTCAAAATCACGCCAACTTCGATATGATATTCCGAGACAATCTCATACGTTACTACCCTGCCCTACAATTCAATATGCCACTGGCCATGAGCGCATTTACACTTGGTACTTTTTTATTCATTACTCCAGGAGTTGGGTTACTATTAGCCTTGCTATTCTTCCCCTCTGGCAGTGCTCTGTGGGCATTTGCCTACCTAGCTGGCCTCGCGCCACGTTTGCTCATTTCTTTTTCCAGCCGACAGGGATTCCTCGGCGCACTGCTCTATCCGCTTACTAGCATCATAACCCTCGCAACCTTACTATATTCAATGCTTCAATACGAACTTTTTAAGCCCCGATGGCAAAAGCGTACCGAACTTAGCTAGGCGTTATTTTACTTCTTATTTTTCTTCGGATCCTTATGGATGATTAATGACACACATACGAGTGCAGAGCCAGCGACTAGAAGCACAAACCAGAACACTCTAGTGTCGTTAGCCAACAATCGAACTAGGCTTAGTGCTACAGCCGCCGACTTATCGGTCGCTGCCTGACCACTTTTGGGCAAAGTCTGTTCCACCATAAATGGAGTTATAAATGCAATTGCTAGGCCCACAACTCCTGCCCACACCAACGACCAGCCCGGCCAAGCTAAGCGCTTATTGGGTCGGCGAAATGCCAACAATACTAACAATACCAATCCCGTTACCGTACTTAACGCCAGAACCGGAATCATAGCCACCGCTCGCTGGTAGGCAGCTTTGAGTGCCTCTAAGCTCTGCTGGCTCTTAGTACCGACAAGCTCTTGCTGATCGGGGATCTCGCGTGTGGCCACGAAGCTTACCTCGGGACTACCACTCAGCTTGGCTTGCCGACTTATCTGGCTCTTAATACCCGTAAGGTCCAAACTAAGCGTCAATGATTCAGTATGAGAAGATGCGAGCCAGCTGCTTACTGACTGTAGGGCTGGCTGCGCTGCGGTAGCAACCGCTCCAGCAGAGACACTAGCATTGACCACTGCATTGGCTACCTCAGGAGCCACATTAGCCGACGTAAGTGTAGTTACAAACGAAGACTTCAGTGCATCTGAACCCAAGCTGTACACACCTGCTTTTTCCAGCTTCACACTCAGCACCTTGGGCGAAGTTACAACCTGCGTAAGTGACAAACTTAGCACAAGCAGTACTAGGGCTGCCGAGGTTAAGCCTATCAGGATTTTTGCGATCAAGCGCACGCGCCACATACTCCTTAAAGTAAGCTTATTGTAGCATAATCAGTTTGTATGATCGTAGACTATGAGGCCTGTTTTGGCTTCGTTGCAGGCAGGCTCAGAGTGGAGAGTAATCCAAGTGCACCCAATACCCCAAGCAACACGAAGGTGGCACTCAAGGCTTTTTGACGGGCTTCAGCGTTGATTTGTATGACCGCTTCACCCACCGCAGCCGGCTGATTGGCTACCATAGACTGTACTTGTGCGTTGCTGGCAATTTGGGCTTGAGTTTCATAAGCACTCGTTAGCTGAGACTTCTGAGTGTCATTTAGTGTAGTATTGACACTGATTGCATGAGTGCTAGCAGCCAACAGTACGCCCACCAACAGTACGCCGCTCATGGCTGTTCCCACACTCGAGCCAAAGTACTGGAAGGTAGCAAAAACACCCGAAGCCTCGGCTGAATCTTGTTGTGAAACTGACCCCTGCACTATGTTTTGCAGTTGCGACACTATGAGGCCGACCCCTGCGCCCACAAACGCAAATGCCGGCAGCATATCTAGACCATTTTGCAAACTACTTGATTTAATTCCTATCCAAATTACGCCTACTATCGTGCTAATAAATCCAAGTTGCACAATTAATCGTGGTGAGAACTTGTCAGCAATCTTAGGGCCTCGACTCGCCAGTACCAACACCATAATCGACAGCGGCAACATAGCTACACCAGTCTTAAAGGCGTTATAGCCAAGCTCAATTTGTAAGTACAAGGCTAAGCTGTAAAGTACGCCAGCGAGGATAAACTGAGTGGCAAAGATTGCCCCCATACCAGAAGTAACGACTTTGTTCTTCAGTAAACTAAGGTGCAAAAGTACATCGCGCCTAGCTTTAACACGCCTAGATTCCCAGACTGCAAACAGCGCCATAATTACAAGTCCTACACCGAGCATATAAACTGTTGGCGAAATACTCCCAACTGGCAAAATGACACTGCCATTAACCGAGAATTCTTGGCGCGTGCGAAACAGACCATAGGTACTAGCCCACAACACACCCTGCACCATTATTGCCATTGCCGATGCCGACAAGCCAACACCAAGCCAATCAAGCTTTGGTTTTGCACCCTCGAGCTTCGCGTCTACAATCACTGCTCGATTTATGAGAATGTAGATTACTATCAATACCTCGCCAGCAAACACCAGGCGCCAACTTGCATAAGTAGTAAGCAAGCCACCTACTATTGGGCCAATGCCGGCACCAATTGCTGCCATAGCAGCTACGGTGCCATAAGCTTTTATGCGCCGTTGCGAGTCACTAAAGTTACTGGCCACCAGCGATATCATGGCCGGGATCATAAGGGCAGCACCCAAGCCTTCAAGTAGCGACCAACCAAACTTTAGTACCATCACGTTGGGCGCAATCGAGGTAATGAACGATCCAGTACCATATACTATCAAGCCAATTATAAAAGCCTTTTTACGGCCGATTATATCACCCACCTTAGCACCGGCTATCATAAAGGCCGCCATAACCAAGCTGTAGAACGTAATTGCGCTCTGTATGCCAGATACAGTGGTATTTAAGTCCTGCACCAGGGTCGATATCGAAACATTCATTACTGTCGAATCTAGCGTAAGTATCAGCTGGGCCATGGCCAGCAACATGAGAATTCTTTTTTCGGTCTTATTCATAGCTTTTGTGTAGCACCTTTACGCGCGTCTCTTACCCGACTGCAAAGCTTCGAGCTCAGCTTGGTGTTTGGCCATCTTAAGATTAATGTAGCCAATCAGCGCATCCATACCAGCTGCAAAAAACAGATAGAAGATAATCGCAAACAAGGCACTAACACTAAAGTAGCCTGTTTCGCTAATTTGGTGCAGCGGGAATATGCCCCTAAAAGGCTGCAAGAACTCAGCGGCTACTTTGTATACAAATTGTACAAACGGCGTGTCTGGGTTGGCACTGAAGAGTAATAGGAAGAAGCCAAAGGTAAGTGATACTACGGCAATAACCGTAAAGGCGTACACAATGTATGACAATGCTCGGGTAATCTTAATGAACACTAGCTTAGAATCTGATGGTTTTTCCATAATTAGAATCCTGTTTATTATTAGATTATTCTAGTTATAGCACATTCTCCGTGGCTTTGGCGAGCAGTTAGTAAGCTACTTCTTACGGCCCATCTTACGCAGTTCGCGCTTTACCACGGCACGTTTTACGATCAAATTCGCAAATGTGGCTAAAATGCCAATGCCTACTAATATGTAGACCATAATGAATACCTTGGCAACTGGCGATGCAGGGGTAATGTCGCCATAACCCACTGTAGTAAGAGAAATGGTACAAAAGTAAAAGGCATCTAGCCAACTGAGCTTTTGCACGTGGTGAAAAAAGGTTGCACCAATTACCAACATACCAAAAGCCGACGCTCCAGCCATACGGAAATTGGACATTATCTCCTTGTATTCTGCTACTTGCTCATCCACCTGCTCACGTTCGGCCATATTGTTATGCTCCTTTTGCTCAGTATAGCAAAAGACTGCTCTAGCCCCTAGTCACCAATTCTTCTTTGACCCCTAATGCAGCTCTACCAGCCCTACCCTGATACCTGCCATCTTCATGTACCGCACGCGCACTATGCCCCCAAAACGTCGGATCAAAAGGCGTATACATGCTATGGCCACCCTTCAGCACGCCGTCACTATGAATACCGGAACGATGCACATTGGTATCACAACCCACTATTACACTTTGGCGCGGCACTTTAAACCCTGCTTGAGCCAGTACATAGTCCGCCACCCCTACAGCTTGCTCGGGATTGAATTGCCAACGTACAGTCGATGGCAACGATTCGCCGAATTTAAAAAGTCCACCCATTACCGCAAACACATCGGCATTGCCTGCCCTCTCGCCCAAACCACAGATTGTAGTTTCCAACTGGACCTTAATGGTTTGATTGTGTTTGCGCACCCACCGCGCTGCAGCCCGCACTAGCGCCAAAGTATTAGCTGCGGCTAATCCGAGATCGTTATGGTTATGTGCCGCAATTGTGATAGTTGGGTCCACCTCCATAACCCATCCTATAACCCGACTGTAATAGCGCTCCATCCATGCTGGATCACGCTCACCTACAGTATCCGGGACATTCACAACACTAGCACCGGCGGCAACCATCGCCAGAATAACTTGCTTTAGATACTGCGGGTTTGTAGTACTAGCGGCTTCGGCAGAAAACTGTACAGACGAACCCTCGTGAGACGCTGATACCTTACGGGCATAGGCTACTGCAGCCACGCCCATAGCCAGTAGTTCGGCGCGAGACACCCCGGGGAACTTGTGGGTGCGATGAAAGTCACTTGTAGATATAAACGTATTAATACGTGGTCTTTTAGCGTAGCGTATAGCAGCCCAGGTAGCATCTATGTCGCCCTTGGTAGCACGAGCAAAACCAACGATCACTGGCGGGACACACTCTACCCTACCAAGTTTGCCGCTTTGCCACGTTGCAACCTCTACATTCGCCCTGCCTACACCTTTAGCCACCGCCATTACTTCTTCACCATCACTTGGTGTAGCCGGAAAACCCGCCTCTATCGCCCCGACACCCAAACTAGCTATGCGCTTCGCTATCGCAACCTTGCTGCCTGGGGCGAATTGATGACTAGAGGGTAGTGATTGCGCTCCGTCCCGTAGTGTGGTGTCCAATATTACTATGTCTACAAATGCTTTCTTCATGATCTTCTCCAATTAAAAATAGGCCTCTTTTTAGGTGAAGCCTATTAGAAAGGGCTGCGCATGTCCGCCTAAGCGGAGTGTGCTTCACCAAAATCAAAGCACAGCCCGGTTCGAGCCAGAATGAGAATGCTTAGAGTTTTGGTGAAATGTGTCATAAGTAGATTGTAACAGCACGTTGGTCGAGTGCCAACCCCGCTATTCAGCCCTATAAACTTACTATCTTTACCAGTCTTTGCAATACCTGCTCACGCGAAAGTCCAGAGGTATCAATAATATCTACCCTCGGTCTTTCCTTGAGCCTTATGTTTGATTCCTCCGAGTATGCCTTCTTTAATTCTTTTGCAGTTTGTGCTTGGCCTATCTTTGCTTCACGTAGCCATTCTGACGTGGCGCTTTTATGTCGCTCCCTTAATCGAGTACCAATAACACCTTCACTTACATCTAGTAATATGAACCGGACCGAGACGCCACTATATGTTTCTGAGTCAAAACATTTTGTGGAAAGATAATTCCGCACAGAATTGTATCAATCCCTTCGTTATCATTCTTCTTTGACCGTTCGAGATAATATTCTATTTTGGCTTGCTTCCAAGCTGGATAGTTTTTCTCGTCACCCCAATGATCAGCTTCGTCGATATCATGAATGTCGTACTTAGTTGAGAGCATTACCTTCTTCAAGCCCTTAATAAGGATACTTTTGCCCGAACCGCCAGCTCCAGTTACAACGATAATCATTATTGCAATACCTATTATTTAGTATCCTAGCATAAAAGACCCTTAAATGGGTCTTTTATGCTTCATAATTGCTTGGCAGGGGTGGCAGGAGTCGAACCCGCGGCCTTCGGTTTTGGAGACCGACGCTCTAGCCAACTGAGCTACACCCCTCCGGCGATCGTACTAACTTGGTTATTCTAGCAGAAAACCTACCTAATTTACAGTTAGCGTGACTCTTTGTGCAGGGTAAGCGCGTTACATTTACGGCAGAACTTCTTGAGCTCAAGGCGTTCAGCCTTAGAGCGGTTTTTACTCGTACGGTAGTTGCGACTACCACATACACCGCATTCCAACACTAGACTTACGCGTGGCTTTTTTTCGGTCACTTTTTGTGCCCTGTTTGGCCTGGCATAACAGCCTTACCAATTATAAAGTAGATAATTAGACCAGGGACTACGCCCGTAGCAACGATAAAAATGAGCGCAATAATACGGACCCACGCCGGATCAGTGTCGAAGTATTCGGCAATACCGCCCGCCACACCGAGAGCCTTTTTGTCTTTGGATAGGGTAAGTTCTTTTTTCTTCATAATACCTATGATTATAGCATGGAGCCACCCGCGGGATTTGAACCCGCGACCCCTTCCTTACCATGGAAGTGCTCTACCCCTGAGCTAGGGTGGCGCGACAAAATACTTAAGTAATTTTACAAGGCTATCTGTATTAAATCAATTCGAGTGAATATTTGTTCCTGCATTAAAGCCCCTAGGCGCAACGTCTGACGTGAGAGAGTCTTTGTAATCCTCTTGCGATTTGCATAGAAAGACGAGGTCGTGTCCGGAATCCGTGGCAAAAATAGAGAATTCATCATTGGCATTAGGCGGGGTGTAAACCGTTGCCGTCTTAACTGGACTACTTTCTTCAAAGGTTCTCTGAGTAGCAGGCCTAACAAAACTCCAATTCGAACTCTGTAAGTATTGATTAAAAACACCCCTCACATACTCAAGGCCAGGTATATAGTCCTCGGCGAATAGATAATAAATAGCGCTATCCATTTCTAGACGCCACATAAATGAATCGGGAGAGATAACTTCAAAGCGTAGTACTCTCAAATGACTCTGATCCACTCCAAAGTCGTTAAGTACTTCTACGAGATAGTTTTTACTTGGATTAGTGACAAAATCTCGAAGCATATTTGAAAAGTAATTTTCCTGGTGCAGGGGGAGGGATTCGAACCCCCGAAGACGAATGTCAGCAGATTTACAGTCTGCCCCGGTTGGCCACTTCGGTACCCCTGCTTGTCAAGCCAAGTAACACTGGAGCCCCCTACAGGATTCGAACCCGTGACCTACTGTTTACAAAACAGTTGCTCTAGCCAGCTGAGCTAAGGGGGCGTAATTTGTGATTACCATTACGCCGTAAAACAGGCTTAAGTTTAGCATTTTTGGGGCGTGTATTCAAGGTGGGATCGGGCTCAATCCGGCCTGTTCAATACTTGGCGGGCTCGCATGTTGTCTGGGTCGAGCTTAAGAATCTTACGAAACACAAGCTTGGCCGCCGAGACGTCCTTGTTATGCAAGTGAGTTTCAGCCAAGAGGTGTAAGATCTCTATACTGTCACCGCCTTGCATGTCCAGGGCTTCTTGCAGGGTTGCAGCCTGCTTATCATACTCGCCCAATATGCGGTAAATACGGGCAAGACTGATTAAGCGCGTCTGGGTCTTCTCGATCGCGTTTGCCTTAATGAGGGTATCAGCAGCAAGTTTAAAGTCACGGTTTTTGAACAACGCCATAGCGTAATTATGATAATGTGCTGCGCTCGGCTTTTGCTCAGCCACAATCTTAAAGCACTCCAAGGCGTCGGGCGAATTGTTTAGCTGAGTGTATATAAAGCCTAAGCGGTTGTATGAGTGCGTATTACGATGATCTAGGCGCAGTACACGCAAGTACGCGCGTTCGGCTGGAATATACTTGTGTTCACTATAGTAGCGATCGGCCAAAAGCAGTAGTCGCTTAATACGTTCGTCATGACTCATAGGTTTACCGGTCATAAAACCAAGTAGTGAGGATGTGAGCATGCTATCGCCACGCTGCACAACCACAAAGCATATGTAGGCTGCCAGGCTTACCAGTAAAGCTTCCGCGATCATTGTGCAAACTCCAATGCGAGATTCTCCAAGCAAAGTCGTGGGTTAATGTTCTGACGCAAGTGGTCTTCGCAGGCTATAAGCTCCTGCACTCGGCGCGACGCTGAGCTACTGCCCTGCAGTAAGTCCGGCCGAAGCATCTGCTGTAAGTATGCTACGAGCAGCTGGGCCTGTTGACCCTCGTAAGCCTGTTTGGCCACCATAAAACGCTCAGTAGTACTTCCGACTGCAAAATTCTTTGCCATTCTTACCACCTCATCATGTGTCGCCTTTACCGTTGGGTCGCCAGCCAGAAGCTCTACGAGGCGTGGAGGGGTATCTGCAGCTTTGGCATGCGGCACAAACGCAATGTGCTGCACGCGAGACCGAATGGTTGGAAGTATGTGGTCCACGTTATCACTCACTAATACAAACACTACCTTTTCAGCTGGCTCCTCGAGCATCTTAAGCAGCGCGTTACTGGCGTCAATGGTCATGGTGTCACTCCGAGCTACTACAACTACCCTATAGCGGTCAGCGTAGTAGGCTGTGCGCGACAGCCAATCAAGCAATGCTTTCACCTGAGCAATTTTGATCTTGCCGCCGTCCTCCTCCGGAGCTATCTGGTAAATGTTTGGGTCTGCCAAGCTATCTGCCGCAGCCAGCGCGACTGCTAGCTCCTCGGCCGAACGCTGCTTGTATAAGTACGCCGGGCCAGATAGTAAATAGGCATGTGCTGGAGAAGCTAGTATCTGTTCTAGCTGCTGCTTTGTATTGGGATGGATTTGATAGCCAAACATAGCTAGGCCTCTGAACTCTCTAAGAATTCTTTTAGGTCTGCCGGTAGTGGTGCGCTAAAGCTAGCCCGCTCGCCGTTTGGTAGCATTAAGCCAAGCTCACTTGCATGCAAGAATTGACGCCTCAATACTTTGCCGGCTGGTAAGGGGCGAGCCCCGCCATATACTGCGTCTCCGACCACAGGGTGACCAAGGTAAGCTAGGTGTACTCTGATTTGATGCATGCGCCCGGTTAAGATATGTACGTCTAGCAAAGAGAAGTCTCGATATTCGTGCGCTATCTTGTACTCAGTTATAGCTGTTTTACCGTCTGGTGTCACACTCATTTTGGTAGGGCTGGTGCGATTGCGCGCCAGGGGTAACTCTATACGGGCCTGCTTGTCTTTTGGCCGACCCCACACTAATGCTATATAACTCTTTTGGACCTTTCGAGCTTTGAACTGTGCCCGCAAGTAATCTGCCGCCTCGAGTGTGCGAGCCAATACCATGACGCCAGAGGTATCTTTGTCGAGACGATGCACAATGCCACTACGAACCGTGCCATCTTGCTCGATTTGGTCGGCAAAATGACTGGCAACACTTGGTTCTGTATCACTTTCACCAGCAGCGTGAACCACTACACCGGCTGGTTTATTGATTACAATAACCTCTTCGTCCTTGTAGAGCACCGGTATGTCTTGCTGTAGCAGATCTGGTTCTGTCGATGCTTTAGCCTTAGACTCTGTAGCCAGCATAAAAACTTCATCACCATCCTTGAGCATATGAGACGATTTGACTGGACTAGCGTTTACTATTACACTGCCATTACGTATTAAGTCACTCCAGGATTGACGAGACTGTTCCGGTGCAAGGCGCGCCAACGCAGCGTCGAGCCTTTGGCCGACTTGGTCGCCCTCCGCCCTAAAAATAATCCTTTGTGTCATCAAACGTACTCGGTTACACCATCTAACTGGGAACGCGTACCCATAAGTATCAGCTTGTCTCCCGCGTAGAGCACCTCGGCACCACTAGGGTTTACCTTACTTGCGCCGTCATTACTGTTAATGGCCAGTATGGTAGCGCCAATTTTGTGGTGTGACAAGGTAGACAACTTCTCACCCACTAGCTGAGAGCCTTTGGGTATAATCAGCTCTTCCACCTGAAGCTCAGTGCCCTTATTGGTACTAAGAATCTCCAACACATCCACTACATTCGGTCGAATCATCATAGTTGCCATGTGGTAGCCACCAATCTGGTATGGCATGGCAATCTTGTCGGCTCCAGCTCGGCTAAGTCGTTGTTTGTTCTCCTCCTTATTAGCTCGTGCGACTATAAATATACCCGGGTTGAGCTGTCGCGCAGCTAAAGTTACAAACAAGTTACTGGCGTCGTCACCAAGCGAGCCAACCAGCCCCTTAGCCCGCTCAATCCCTGCAGTCTTGAGAGTATCTTCGTTCGTGCTATCGCCCACAAAGGCCACGTAGCCAGCCGCGATAGCCTCCTTAACCCTATCCTCATCCCGATCAATGCCAATAAAGTCGACGCCTTCGTCGGACAATTCCTCCATAACCTGCGCACCCACTCTACCCAGGCCGCACACTATGTAATGATCGTGTAATTTTGCTGCTTTTGCTTTCACTTGTCGCCTCTTTAATCCATCTCCAAGCCCGATCATATACTCCGCTAACCAGCGCAGAATATACACTATAGTGATCAAGCTACCTATTACTAGTATAACAACTAACCACCGACTTGGGGTAGAGTGAAATCCATAATGGTCAAAGTGACTTAATAGAATAAGCGTGGTTTGGTAAAATGCTTCGCCGGTCGAAATACGCTCGAATACAGTAAATCCGACCGTCCCAAGAACAAGCAAGGCAATGCTAGCCGCAACAATCTTTCTGAGCTGATCAAAGTTTTGATCCATAAGCATTATTATACCGCGAAACCACTGAATCAAAAACCACCTGGTAAAAGGTGGTTTTTGATTTCTCGGCTATCGCTTGCTAAACTGTGGGGCTTTGCGAGCTTTCTTAAGTCCGTACTTCTTGCGCTCTTTAACTCTCGCATCGCGGGTTAGGAATCCGGCTTTGCGCAGAGCTACGTGAAAGTCCTGGCTCAGTTCATTTAACGCTCGAGCTATTGCAAGCTGTATGGCGTCTACCTGCCCACGCTTACCGCCACCCGATACGCGTACATTTACATCGAGATCCTTGTGCTTACCTACTAGCTCGAGAGGCTGAGTAATAATGGCTGTCAGAGTAGCGTTATTGGTATACTCATCGACTGGCTTGCCATTAACAGTAATCTTACCCTTGCCAGCCTCTACACGTACCGTGGCTACTGCCGCCTTACGACGCCCTACGCCAGGGTAATAATGTGCCGGCTTCTTTGCAACTGTTGTAGTTTGTGTTTCAGGGGCCATACTATACTCCTACCTTCTTGATGTCATTAACCTGCGCTGCATGATTGTGCTCGGCACTAGCATAGAGCTTAAGGTTTTTCAGCATTTCTGCCTGTAACTTGTTCTTGGGTAGCATGCCCTTCACGGCATGGCGCACGGCAGCCGTAGGGTCTTTAACCATAAGGTCTTTAAGGTTAATTTCCTTGAGTCCACCTGGATAACCAGAGTGCGAATAGTACATTTTGTCGGTCAGCTTATTGCCCGTAACCTTGATCTTGGCGCAGTTAGTCACAATTACCTTGTCCCCACATACTACGTGGGCGGTGTAACTTGGCTTGTCTTTGCCCATCAGGCGCACAGCCACCTCGCTTGCCAATCGGCCCAAAGTCTTACCTTCGGCATCGATCTGCACCCAGTTTGCTACAGCGTCTTGTGATCTTAGGCTAAATGTCTTCATTTGCTTGCTCCTGTAGTTGCGGCTTTTTTCATGGCAGGCTGCTTGGACCCACTTGTAGCTGAATCTGCTTCTTTGCTCGCTGGCTTATCTGTCTTGCTAGTAATCTTCTCATCGAGCACCAGCTCCACTACGGCCATCTGAGCGCCATCGCCCCGGCGGGCGCCAGTTTTAATAATGCGCGTATATCCGCCCTGACGACTCTGGAAGCTATCAGCCAATTCATAGCGCAATTTTTGGGCTGCCACAGGGGAAATAGTCACACTCATAATTTGGCGATAATTATGTAAATCACCCTTCTTGGCCTTGGTAACGAGCTGCTCAAACATGGGCGCGATCGTCTTCGCCTTAGCCTCGGTGGTCTCGACTCGTTCGTAGAGAATGAGCGAATCAATTAAGCCACGCAGTAGCGCCCGGCGTGGGCCGGCTGCGAGCGAGAGTTTGCGCTGGTTATATGCGTGGCGGTGCATTCGTTTCCCCTTAGTCTTCCTGGTTAATTCCTAGCTCTTCGAGCTTAGCAAGCACTTCTTCGTATGCCTTCTGACCAAAGCCTTTGAGCTCTTTTAGCTCGGAGTCAGTGAGGTCACTGAGGTCCTTGATAGTCTTAATGTCGTTATTGAGCAAAGCATTGGTGGTGCGTGGACTAAAGTTTACTTCGTCGATAAGCACAGTGGCCAAGTTGGCCTGCTCACGTGCATCAGCAGTTACAATACCGTCAGCCCCTACACTTACCACATCGTGGCCAGCAATTACCTGAAAGTGACCAACCAAAATTTCGGCAGCCTGCGAGATAGCGTCCTTGGCAGTAATGGTGCCGTCAGTTTCAACCTCTAGTACGAGCTTATCTAGGTTGGTCATTTGACCTACACGAGTGTTTTCTACTGTGTAACGCACACGCTTAATTGGCGTGTAAAGTGCATCAATTGCAATCATACCCACTGGTAGCTTCTCGCCTGGTCGGCTCTCTACCGGCACGTAGCCTCGACCTTGTTCTACGCGGATTTCCATCTCAATTTTAGCCTTAGCACCGTCTAAGTTAGCGATCACAAGCTCTGGGTTCACTACCTCTACGTTGCTGGGTACCTTAATGTCCTTAGCGGTAACTGGACCAGTGCCAGTCTTAACGAGACTCAAGTGGGCCGGCTCATCACCATTAAAGCGCAAACGAAGCTGCTTAAGGTTAAGGATAACTTCGATCATGTCTTCGCGCACGCCCTTGAGCGTAGTAAATTCGTGGCTGGCGCCTTCAATCTTCACGGCAGTTACAGCTGCACCAGCTAGTGAAGAAAGCAGCACACGACGCATAGAGTTACCTAGGGTCATACCGTAGCCTGGGTGCAATGGCTCCACAGCAAATGTGGCGGTGTGCCCGTCTGTTGAAATTTCTTTTAGTTCTGGTAGGTTGATGTCGATTAGCACCTTATAACTCCTTACTTTAATTACCTTGAGTAGAACTCAATGATTAACTGCTCTTCAATATCTTGGTCAAGCTCACTGCGAATTGGTAAGCTAGTCACCTTGGCGGTCATCTTCTTAGCATTTAAGGTAAGCCAGCTTGCTGGGCTACCGTCAACCAAGTTGCCCTCTAGAGCCGCGAACAGTGGCTTTTTGAGGCTGGCCCCTCGAACGCTAATTTTGTCGCCCGGCTTAACGGTAATAGAAGGAATATCTACCTTCTTACCATTAAGCATTATGTGGGCATGGGTAACCATTTGGCGAGCTGCCTGGCGCGATGGTGCGAACCCAAGACGATAACAAACGTTATCCAGGCGGCGCTCCAAAAGAGCCAAGAGGTTCTCGCCAGTTACGCCTTCCATACCCTCAGCTCGAGACACGTATATGCGAAACTGTTTTTCTAGTACGCCGTACATGCGTTTTACTTTTTGTTTTTCACGCAACTGCACCGAGTAGTCGCTTGGCTTAGACCGGCGTGATTGGCCGTGCTGACCAGGTATAAAGTTACGTCGAGTAAGCGCCTTGGCGGCCTTAGGGTGAAGTTCTACACCTTCACGACGTGATTGCTTGGCAATTGGGGTTAAGTTTCGTGCCATGATTAAACCCTTCGTGCCTTTCGTGGTCGACAACCGTTATGTGGCACCGCAGTTACATCAGTGATACTTGTTACGCCAATACCTGATGCCTGCAGGGCTCGAATGGCCGAGTCGCGACCGCTCCCAATACCTTTAATAAATACGTCTACACGAGCTAGGCCGAATTCCTTGGCAGCATTAATAGCCTTTTCGGCGGCCAACTGAGCAGCGTATGGAGTGCTTTTGCGGGAGCCTTTAAATCCAGCCAAACCAGCAGTACCCCAACTTACCACATTACCCTTGTCGTCCGTGACCGAGATAATGGTGTTGTTAAACGTAGACTGCACATGCACCTGCCCTTTGGGTAGATTGCGCTTGATCTTGCGTCGCTTAGTTTTAACTGCTGATTTTGCCATGGATATCCTTACCTATTCCTTATGTCTTTGCTGCTGCTTTTTTACGGCCACTACCCACGGTGACGCGCTTACCACGCTTGGTGCGAGCATTTGTCTTGGTGCGCTGACCTCGGACTGGCAGGTTCGCACTATGACGCACGCCACGATAAGACTTAATCTCTTTAAGTCGTTTTATGTTTAGGCTAATTTGGCGAGATAGGTCAGCCTCTACCTGGTAGTTCTTGTCGATGTACTCGCGAATCTTAGCTAGATCGGTTTCTGGCAGATCTTTAACTCGAGTGTCGGGGTTTAGCTTGAGCTGAGCAATAATCTTTTGACTAGTAGTAAGCCCAATGCCAAAAATGTACGTCAACCCAACTTCGAGTCGCTTTTCGTTCGGGACATTTGTGCCAGCTATACGCGCCATTAACCTTGCCTCTGCTTATGCTTAGGGTTTTCACAGATAACACGAACCACGCGCTTGCGTTTTACCACCTTGCACTTGGAACACATTTTTTTAACTCCGGCTCGAACTTTCATACTTTTACCCTTACAGCGTTATTTTGGACGATTAGCTATATGACGATATGTGATGCGCCCTTTTGATAAATCATAGGGGGTCATTTCTATACTAACCTTGTCGCCAGGAAGAATCTTAATATAGTGCATGCGCATCTTGCCCGAAATATGAGCTAAGATAACATGTCCGTTGTCTAGTTCTACCTTGAACATGGCGTTTGGTAGAGACTCGATAACGGTCCCGTCGATTTCAATTACTTCCTTTGTATTCGTCATATAGAGTTTACGCGCTACAAGTTGTCATTATAGAGGTTTTCGCTCTCCTTGTAAAGCCTTTTTCAGGTTAATATTGCTCATAGGTTGCAGTAAGCGCTTTGGCCTCTATCTGGCGCATAGTTTCTATAGCTACAGCCACCACAATAAGCAGACTGGTACCACCTATAGAGAGTGAAGCCGACGACTTTACAAAAGCCTGGAGTATGAATGGCAAGATTGCCAGCACACCAAGCGAGAGTGCCCCAAACAGCGTTATGCGGTTCACTACACGTTTTAAATAATTTGCCGTTTCTTTACCTGGACGTATACCAGGAATAAAGCCGCCTTGCTTTTGGAGGTTCTCTGCGATCTCAACGGGCTTAAAGATGATCGCCGTGTAAAAGTACGTAAATGCCACCACAAGTACAAAGTACGTAATGGCGTAGATTGGGCTAGTAGGCGCAAACCACCTAGCAAGCGTCTGCGCAAAGCTCGCTAGCCATTGACTCTTGGCTGAACTAAACAGCTGACCAATGAAAGCCGGCACTTGCAGAAAAGCGAGTGAAAAGATAATTGGAATTACTCCAGCAATAATTACCTTGAGTGGCAAGTGCGTATCTACCGACCCGTAGGCCGCATTGGCATTAGTACGCCGTGCATACGACACCGGGATGTTGCGTTGACCCTCGTTAATCATCACCACAGCAACAATGGTCAGCAGGAATACAATCGTAACAGCTATCAAGCCAACAATCTTACTCGGATCTGCCTGAACTAAACTAATTTGTTGGCTGAGCGTTGTGGGCAGGCGGGACACAATACCGGCCACAATGAGGATGGAAATACCGTTTCCAATACCTCGATCAGTAATAATTTCGCCAAGCCACATGAGCAGCATGCTTCCAGCAGTAATAGTCGCAACCATAAGTACCCACTGAAAGGGAGACGGCTTACCTATTAGGTCAACCCCTGCAATCTGTTGAGAGGTCTTTTGCACAAAGAATATCATAGCGATCGATTGAATGAGAGCTAGAGGCACAGCCAACATACGTGTATAATGGTTGATCTTATTGCGACCCGCCTCGCCCTCTTTATTTAACGCGTCTAGGCTCGGAACAACCTGGGTAAGCAACTGCATAATGATTGAGGCATTAATATACGGACCCAACCCCATGAGGATGATTGAAAAGTTGGTCATTGCCCCGCCCGAAAAGAGGTTAGCAAAACCAAGCAGTGGGTTGGATTGGAAGAGTTTCAGTAAGAAACTTTGAAGTTTAATAGTATCAGGTACAGGGACCGGAATGTTGGAAATAATTGCATAGACAAAAAGGACCAGGAGCACTACGCCGAGGCGTTTGCGCAAATCCTTGTCCTTATGCATTTGTCTGAACACACTACTATTCACTCGCCCTCACTCCTATTAGTCAAAGTCTAAAACTCTGTAAGACTATATTGTGACTTATTCGGCTTGGTTTGTCGACTCTGGCTCGACAGTTTTCCGAGCAGTCTCAACTTCGACTCTTCCCCCAGCCTTTTCGATTTTTTGGATTGCACTGGCACTGGCCGCACTTACTGTAATCGTATAAGCAGCCTCGACCTCGCCTACTGACAAAAGTTTAATCAAATCATCGGCTTTCTTAACTAAGCCAGCATCAGCAAGCATTTTGGCATCAACCTTACCGGCCTTAAACCGACTCAAGCTGCCAACATTCACTACTTGGTAATTCGTTGGGTTCTTTGATTTAAAACCGCGGGCCTTTGGTAAACGCTGGGCTAATTGAGTTTGTCCACCTTCAAAGCCAAGTCGTACACCACCGCCGGTGCGAGCATTCTGACCTTTAGTACCACGACCGGCTGTTTTACCAGTACCAGAACCAATGCCTCGACCTAAGCGTTTTTTGGACTTCTTGGCGGTGAGTTCTAATTCGTGAATCTTCATCTATTTTGCCTCCTTAGAAGCAGCTGGGGCCTTCAGTTGTGCTTTTGGCTTCTCGACCTCTAGTGGTGCTACTTTGCCCAAACTTGCTAGAGCTTCTTGTGTGGCGTAGGCATTGTTGATCTTATTCGTGGAACCAAGCGACTTTGTAAGTAAGTCCTTGATACCAACTGCTTCTACGACCGAGCGCACCGCGCCACCGGCAATTACTCCAGTACCAGCGCTGGCTGGTTTCATGAATACCGTAGCACCACCAAAGGTAACTTGAGTCTCATGAGGAATCGTGTGATTTTTGAGGTCCACAGTAATCATAGCCTTCTTAGCCTTGCTCACAGCCTTGGCTATGGCGGTCTGCACGTCTTGGCCCTTACCTACACCCACGCCAACCTTGTCTTTACCATTGCCAACCACAACGGTAGCGCGGAAGCGAAACCGTCGACCACCCTTTACCACGCGAGTTACGCGATCCAGAGCGATTATCTTTTCTTCAAATTCTTTTACTGCTTCTACCATATCTAGAATTTTAATCCTTTCGCTCGGGCTGCGCCAGCCAGCGCGGCCACGCGGCCGTGGTAAATGTGAATTCCACGATCAAATATTACCGTTTCGATCTTCTGCTTGCCTGCGAGTTCAGCTATATGCTGGCCTACCCATTCGGCTTTTTGTGTCATGGTTTTGCCAGTTAAGGCAGCTTGTTTGCTAGAAGTAGTGTACGCCAAAGTCTTCTGAGCATTGTCGTCGATTAGCTGAGCCGTCACGTTCCGGTTCGAAACACTTACGGCTAAGCGTGGTCGCGCTGCGGTACCGTGGATCTTAGCGCGGATTCGCTTTTTTTTGAGCATGTCTGTTGTTAATCTCTTCATAATCTTATCCCTTAGCCGCCGTCTTACCAGCTTTACGCCTAATGTGCTCGCCAGCGTACTTAATTCCTTTACCCTTATACGGTTCTGGCTTGCGGTACGAACGGATCTTGGCCGCCGATTCACCCACAAGCTGCTTGTCATGTCCGCTAACGGTAATGGTATTACCCTCTACCTTAAGCTCCACACCCTCAGGCGGTTGGTAGCTGATCTTGTGCGAGTAACCAAGGCTCAAGCTCACACCTTTGCCCTCTGCAGCTGCGCGGTAACCTACGCCGTTAATCTCGAGAGTCTTGTGAAAGCCCTGCGATACACCCTGCACCATATTGGCAATCAGGGTACGAAGTAAACCATACTGCTTTTGAGTATCAGCATTTTCTACTTCGCGCACCACAGTCACCGCGCCGTCCTGTTGCTCTACTCGAAAACCTGCAAAAATAGTTTGCGAGAGTGTACCTTTTGGACCGGTCACAATCACTTGGCCATCCTTGACCTCGAGCGTTACGCCAGCCGGTATAGTAATGGGGAGTTTACCTATTCTACTCATACTTAGTACACCTTACAAATTAGTTCACCACCCAAGCCCTTTTGCCGAGCTTCCTGGCCCGTCATAAGACCTGACGATGTAGACACAATCACAATACCTCGACCACTTAGTACGTGGGGGATCTCGGTATGCTTAGCATATACACGACGGCCTGGTTTGCTCACACGAATAAGCCTTTGAAGTGGTCGGCGCACTTGAGCGTCGTCAATACCAACTTCGAGCTGTGAAAACGCACCATTCTTAGTGACCTTTACGTCGGTTAGGTAGCCGGTAGCCGCCAAGATATCAGCGATTTTATACTTAATCTTAGAGTACGGCATAGAGACAGTCGACTTGCCAGCACCGCGAGCATTACGGATGCGAGTCAGCATATCTGCAATTGGATCTGTTGTAATCATGCTTGTCTCCTTTCCTCTACCAACTTGACTTAGTTACGCCAGGAATCTGGCCTTTAGAAGCATACTCACGGAAGGTAATACGTGATAGCCCAAATTTACGAATGTAACCACGCGAACGACCAGTTACCTCGCAACGATTACGAAGGCGGTTAGGGTTTGAATTGCGAGGCAGTTTAGCCAAGCCCTCCAAATCGCCCATAGCCTTTAATTCGGCGCGCTTGACGGCATATTTGTCTGCTAACTTTTGTCTTTTGAGCTCGCGCTCAATCAGTGCTTTTCTAGCCATTAGTTCGCTCCTTTCTCAAACGGCATACCAAGGCCAGCGAGCAATGCTCGGGAGGCTTCTTGGTCAGTGCCGGATGTAATTATGTTAATCTGCAGCCCATGGGTCGTGGCAGACTCTTCGTAGGAAATCTGCGGAAAGACCGTTTGCTCACGAATCCCAATGCTGTAATTGCCTTGTGGATCGAAAGCGTTGGCCTTCACGCCATGGAAGTCGCGAATACGTGGAAGCACTACGCTAATGAGCTGGTCAAGGAAGTAGTACATACGATCACCACGCAGAGTCACGGTAGCGCCCACTTCGTTGCCTTCACGCAGCTTAAACGTAGCGATGCTCTTACGGGCCTTGGTAATTACTGGCTTCTGACCGGCAATCTTCGTAAGCGTCGCCACGGCCTGCTCCAAGTGCTTACTGTCTTGCAATGCACGGCCCACGCCAGCACTCACCACGATCTTTTCTATTCGAGGAACCTGGTGGGGGTTCTTAAGGCCAAGCTGAGCCTTGAGCTCTCGAGAGAGTGTATTGGTGTATGTATCTTTTAGTCTATTCATAGCTACTTCCCACCCTCTTTAGCGTCAGCCTTCTTGGTCTTGTTGGTCTCTGCTGCTTTTGGAGCAGGTTTAGCTTTAGTATTCTTAAAGCTAGAGACCTTGAACACCCGCTCTTTATTACCTTTGGCATCGACCTTATAGCCAATTCGAGCTGGGCGGCCACTGGCCGGATCTAGGACCATGACTTTGGCAGCGTCAATCGGCTTGGTAACCTCTATAATACCGCCACGTGGAGTCTTGGCATTAGGTTTGGTATGGCGTTTAGCAATATTTACCCCCTCAACAACTACCTTATTTTCCTTTGGCAAGAGCGCCATTACTTCGCCCTTCTTGCCCTTATCGCGGCCGCGCACTACCACTACCTTGTCTTTAATGCGTAATTTCATAGTGCTCATCCTAGAGTACCTCCGGAGCAAGTGACACGATCTTCATGTAGCCTCGCTCGCGCAATTCGCGGGTAACTGGGCCAAATATGCGTGTGCCCCGGGGCATACCCGCCTTATCAATCACTACAGCAGCATTTTCATCGAAGCGAATCGAGGAGCCGTCTTGGCGCAGGGTCTCTTTGGCAGTACGCACTACAACTGCGCGGACTACTTCTTTCTTCTTAACCGTACCATTTGGCGTAGCGGTCTTCACGCTCGCCACAATAATGTCGCCCACGCGAGCATAACGACGGCGTGAACCACCAAGCACCTTAATACACATAATCTGCTTAGCCCCAGTGTTGTCGGCGATCTTTAGTCGGGTCTGTGGCTGTATCATGCCTTACCTCCCTTTACAATTACTTCGCCAGTCTTCTTTGTCACGACAAACTTTTTAGTCTTGCTCAAAGGTCGTGATTCGGTAATCTCGACCACGTCACCAGTCTTGTACTGGCTGTTTTCGTCGTGGGCCTTGAACTTTGCAGTTGTTTTGTACTGCTTCTTGTATAGCGGGTGGGTCTTAAGGCGCTCCACTGCAACCACTACAGTCTTGTCCATTTTGTCGGACACGATCTTGCCAGTTAGTACTCTACTCATTGGTCTTCTCCATATTCTTCAAAGCAATTTCATGCTGTAGGGTTAGTACGCGAGCAATATCTCGCTTAATCGAACGAATTTGCTTTACGTTTGGCGTTTCCTTTACTCGCATATCAACATGTACCGAAGCAAGCTGAGTGCGTAAGTCTGCGAGCATAGTCTCGAGCTCTTTGGCTGATTTTGTGCGCATTTCCTTAACCTTCATGACTTTCTCCTGGTGTTGCCTTTACAATAAATTTTGTCTTAACCGGCATCTTCATGGCAGCTAAGCGCATGGCTTCTTTAGCCACTTCTTCGCTCACGCCGTCCATTTCAAACATAATTCGGCCCGCTTGCACCTTGGCCACATAGTGACTCAGAGCACCCTTACCACTACCCATCCGTACTTCGGCTGGCTTAGAGGTAACGGGCGTATGCGGGAAGATGCGAATCCAGATTTTACCCCCACGCTTAATGTAGCGGGTCATAGCTCGACGTGCTGCCTCGATTTGGCGCGAAGTAATGCGCTCATTACCCATAGCCTGCAGGCCGTAACGGCCGAAGTTAATTTCGGTGCCACGAGTAGCTAGACCGGCGTTCTTGCCTTTCATTGCCTTTCGGTATTTGGTTTTCTTTGGTAGTAACATAATCTTTTCCTATACCTACTTCTTATAAACCCAAACTTTAACACCAATGATGCCGTAGGTGGTTTTAGCTTCAGCTGTACCGTAATCTATATTGGCACGTAGTGTGTGAAGCGGAATGCTCCCCTGTGAAGCTACTTCAGCACGAGCCATTTCAGCACCATTGAGACGACCAGCTACGCGCACCTTAGCGCCAAGGGCACCAGCCTTAACAGCACTATCTACGGTCATTTTAATTACCCTTCTGAAGGCTATACGGCGCTCGAGCTGAGACGCTACGTTCTCGGCAATGAGCTGAGCTCGCATTTCTGGCTGCTTAACTTCTTCGATGTTTACCTTTACATTTGGTCCAGCTACCTTGGCAATAGCCTTTTTGAGAGCTTCTATACCACTACCGCTACGGCCAATTACTACACCTGGCTTAGAGGTGTGAATTGAAACTGTGACAGCGCCAGTTGAGCGCTCGATGTCTACCTTGGCAACGCCGGCACGAAAGCTGAGGTTCTGGGCGATAACACGACGAATGGCGATGTCGCCAGCTAGGTTGCCTGCAAAGTCTTTACCAGCAAACCACTTACTCGACCAGTCTTTATTCACCTGGAGGCGAAAACTCGTTGGATTTACTTTTTGACCCATTATTTGGCCTCCTTCTTAACTGGCTTTAGTGCGGCTTTCGGCTTTGGCTCTTGTTGCAAGTCGGTTACACTTACGAGTAAGTGTGAGCTGCGGTGCAGAATACTACTCGAAGCACCTTTGGCTCGCGGACGCATGCGCTTAAGTGTAGAGCCCTCATCGACGCGAATCTCGGCAATTCTAAGCTGCTTAGGATTAAGGTTATAGTTGTTCTCTGCATTTGCGCTGGCGCTCTTTATAGTGGCGGCGACCATATCGGAAGCTTTCTTATTCGTAGCACTGAGCAGCTGCTGTGCAGCCGGCACCTGCATGCCACGCACCATGTCGGCTACTAAACGCAGCTTACGAGCAGATATAGGGAGTGATCGGGTTTTGGCTTGGACAATCATACTACTTTCCCTGCGCCTTTGCTAATTTACCACCGTGACCACGGAATTTTCGAGTTGGCGAGAATTCACCAAGCTTGTGGCCTACCATGTTCTCAGTTACAAACACCGGTAAGTGCTGGCGGCCGTTGTGGACAGCGATAGTTTTGCCAACCATCTCAGGGGAGATGTCGCTAGCGCGCGCCCAGGTCTTAATGATCGTTTTGTCATTTGGACCAAGGGCTAAGACCTTCTTGAGCAATTTAGCGTCTACGTATGGACCTTTTTTAAGTGAACGACTCATAATACCTACCTATTACCCTTTCCGCGTCGGCGAATAATCATATCTGCACCACGTTTACGGCGGCGTGTACGCTTGCCGAGAGCGTGCTTTCCCCATGGTGTCTTCTGGAATGGCATACCAATATCAGTACCGCCTTCGCCGCCACCGTGCGGGTGGTCAACTGGATTCATAGCCTTACCACGGACGGTAGGGCGAATGCCCATGTGGCGCTTGCGGCCGGCAT
This sequence comes from uncultured Candidatus Saccharibacteria bacterium, assembly GCA_964600985.1. Classification (GTDB taxonomy): domain Bacteria; phylum Patescibacteriota; class Saccharimonadia; order CAILAD01; family JADZBC01; genus CAYPSN01. The sequence continues at coordinate 212,042 of CAZRJR010000001.1, read as the reverse complement.
TACCGACTTTAATATTCTGGTGCTCAGGATTGCCAATAGCACCCAAGGTAGCCATGCATGTTTGGTGTACCAATCGGACTTCACCGGATGGCAGCTTAACCTGAACGTATTCACTTTCTTTAGCAGCTAGCTGAGCTCGTGCGCCCGCCGAACGAGCCATTTGGCCGCCGCGACCGGGTGTTAACTCAATATTCGATATTACTGAACCGACTGGGATGGCCGAAAGTGGCAAGCGATTGCCCACTTTGATTTCGGCATCGTTACCAGAAGTAATTGTCTGACCAACCTTAAGCCCAGCATTGGCCACCACATAAGCCTTACCGCCTTCTTTGAGTTGTAAGAGCGCAATGCGGGCACTTCGGCCCGGATCGTATTCAATTGCTACTACCTTGGCCCCTTCCACGCCAGTGAGCTTAAAGTCTACAATACGAATAGCCCGCTTGGCACCACCGCCACGGTGACGAATGGTAATTTTACCCTGATTATTGCGACCAGCCTTTTGCTTGCGCTTTAAGAGCAATGACTTTTCTGGAGACTTCTTGGTAATCTCAGCAAAGTCACTCACGCTCATGTTGCGTCGAGCGGCAGTATTCGGCTTGTAAAGTTTCACTGCCATTACTTGGCCTCCTCCTGTGCCTTCTTCTCGGCTGGCTTAGCTGCTTTAGGCGCTTTCTTGTCCTTCTTGTCGTCTTTGGCTTCTGGTTCGGTATCGAATACTTTTATACTCTGCCCAGCCTTAACACTTACGAGAGCCTTTTTAACATCTACGCGGCGTCCAGTCTGACCCTTAAAGCGTTTTATCTTACCTTTAGTAATAATCATGCGTACAGCGGTGGCGTCAACGTTAAACGCAGACTTAATAGCGCGCGCAACTTCAATCTTATTGGTCGCCATAGGAACTTCAAATGTATACACACGGCTTGAGGCAAGCATAATGCTTTTTTCGGAGATAACTGGCTTGAGTATAAGTTGTGCCATTACTTAGTCCCTCCTAGCCAGGTTTTAAGGCTGTCAAGGGCTGGTTTTTCGATAATAATTGCGTCGGCATTTAGTACATCAAAGGCGGTTACTCGTGGTACGGTTACAGCCTGCACTTGCGGCAAGTTTGCAACTGCACGAACGATCGTGTCGTTCATCTTTTCCACCACAATAAGTACACGCCCCTCTACGCCGAGCTTGGCCAGCAGGTCAACTGCAGCGCGGGTTTTGGCTTCGACTGGAGCAAATGCCTCAATTACACGTACATTCTTAGCTTGGGCGCTGAGCGACTGAGCTATAGAGCCACGAATCATCTTGCGCGTCATGTCAATACTGTAGTTTTCGTTGCCAGTTGGACCAAACACAATACCCCCGGTACGCCAGAGAGGCGTACGACTCGAACCAACACGCGCGCGGCCGGTGCCCTTTTGGCGCCAGGGCTTCTTGCCGCCACCAGCCACCAAACCACGAGTAAGGGTCTGGGCATTGTTAGTACGGCGGTTAGCCAAAGCCCGACGATAGGCCAGGCTGAGCAATTCTGGATTGAGCGTTAATTCAAACACAGACTTGTCGAGTGCAACTTCGGTAGTAGCCTTGGTGCCAGTTTTAGTATAAGTTGGTACCTTCATAGCCTAGCCCTTCACCATTACTAAACTTTTCTTAGGGCCAGGCACTGCGCCACGCACTACGAGCACGTTATTGGCAACGTCAACTTCCATGATCTTAAGGTTCTTTACAGTAACCTGCTTGTTGCCCATTTGACCGGCCATTTTCTGGCCCTTAAACACGTGCTGTGGGTAGCCCGCACCAATCGATCCCGGAGCGCGATAATTGTGGCTACCGTGGGTCTTTGGTCCACGCTTGAAGTTATGACGCTTAATGGTGCCGGCAAAGCCTTTGCCCTTGGAAATAGCACTTACTTGCACGCTATCACCGACGGCAAAAACATCTGCTTTTACTTCATCGCCAACCGACATATCGGCAGGTTCATCAGTGCGCACCTCGGCTAAGTGCCGGCTATTAGCCTTGGCGGCAGCCAGGTGGCCAGCCTGGGGCTTTGGCTGGTGCTTAGCCTGACCAAAACCAATTTGCACACCACTGTAGCCATCGCGGTCTACTGATTTAAGCTGAGTAATCACGCATGGGCCAGCCTCCAGCACGGTGACTGGAGTCATAACACCCGATTCATCGAAGATCTGGGTCATGCCGATTTTTTTTGCGAGCAAAGCTTTCACGGTTATCCTTGATTATTTGTTAGTTCTAAAAACAAATCCTGGCAAGTAGATGGGTTTCCAGGTTGGAGTCCGGACCTAATCACTTCCCAGCTGTAAAGCCTTTGGAATTGTTTTGACCAGTGGCTAGTGTAACAGATAAATAACAGGAGTGTCAACTACTTTTTGTGCTTAGAGCCAGTTGAGCGTGCTGCTGGAATGCGCCGTAGCTCCTGCTCGAGACCTTTGCGAACCATAATAAGCGCCCACACACCCAAAATTCCACCAATTATGTACGAAACCGCCCAGTATGGGTTAAGCACAAATACACGCCACTCAGCCACTGCGGGCACCAGCGCAAAACAAGCCGACAGCAAGCCAAGCGCCCTCCCCTGCTGATAAATCGCTGGGTAACGCAAATGTTTGCTACGCGCGTGCATGCGCACCTGCCAAACCAAGCGCATTACAATCACATTATAGTAGAGCAGGAATGGAATCGGCAGCAAGCTAACTATAAAGGCCGGCGTAGGGTTTAGGCCCCCCATGTTCACCACGCGAGTGCCCTAACCAATTGCTAAAGTTAAGCCAATGCCAGTAAATACCAGCCCAAGCAGGGCACCTACCACCAGGAGAGCATATTCTATTTTGCGATCAATCCGCAGGGCATCGACCTTTGAAAAAGCAAAACCAAGCATAACGCCGATTGGAATTATGCGATGTGAGCTAATAGATAACCAGGTGAGACCAAGTATAAGGTAGAGCGCCGCCTTAACCAAGAATGCAAAGTCAGACTCATAGTAGCGTTTTGTTTTCGCGCTGGACTTCATAGCTTCTATTTAAGCACAAAAGCTTTGGACTGTCTAAGCTGTCGGAATAATACCAAAATCAAAAGCCCCTCATATAGAGGGGCGGAGGGTGGGGCCAACCGTGAAGGTCGGCCCCACCCTCGGAGGCAGCAAGCGGGCGATGATCGCGTGCTGCGGGGGCGGAGACGCGGGCGTGTCTCCGACTGTGGCCGTGAATATATAATGCACGACGCGAACCACGAGATGGCCGGCGGGATGGCCATCTCGGGCGACACACCAACTGCAGCGACCTAAATCGCGCGAGTTTAGTGCGCCAAGCCTTGGAGGGGGGCGGAATCCACCCCTCCAGGCCCACCATGCTTGTGGCATGGCGGGAGAATTTGCCCGGATCTTTTGGAAGTAGAGCGGTATGGCTTTAGACATGCGAGGAGCAATCGTCGCCTGAGCGAGAAAGCTACACTGGCATTCAGTGGCCCACCACTACACCTCCTATCGACCCGGAGCTGGACTTACCGCGTACCCTAACCGGGTTCGTGGATCAGTCCGTAGAATCAAGCCTTGACAACATCACTGGTCGCGTCGAGAGCTGATTCTACGGACCGAAGTCCGAGGTGTATAAGGTGCAATTTGGCGTGAACGCCAAACTTAGACACCTATAGTATCATACTACATACTACTTGTCTATAGTTTAGTAAGGAATTAGATTGACTTATCCACATATTTAGAGTATTATCTGTACTCATTAGGGCACGCATGATGCTCTAGTTTCTTTTACAAATCAGGCAGAGACTGGATTGTCTTGGACGCGGCACGCTGCCCACACTTACTGTGAGTAGTGTGCCTGGCCCAAGCAACCCCGAAAGGAGAAAGCCATGCAAGCAAGCGCCATCCGACTGGTGTGGAGTGGGAAGCGTGCCCTCCTGCGGGGTACGGCTCCGTGTGATGCCACGATCGCAGATCTCTCCCGGAGACTAGGTGATCGCTACAAAGTTGAAGCACACGGCTTCCCCGACCGAAAGGTCATCCGGATCAGGCCGCGTCGAGGGACCCCAGCAATCAGCCCTACAGAGGCAGCAGTTATTGCTGATACCGTGGAGCGCTACCTACTCATCCCGGCTCTGGAGATCTACCCTGCGCTGATTCCCTGGGAACCTCCGAGCGGCCACACGGCCGTTGCTGCCCTTTCTGCCTGATTCGTCACGAGTCAATAACGTACCACCTGGCCCCTTCAACGGGGCCAGGTGGGCGGAACCAAGCTATTAACTACTTAATACTTTTGTTCTGTCTAAGCTAAAAGCACCAGTTTAAGTGGTGCTTTTAGCTTAGTTAAAGTGTATAAATTCGGAATTCCCGCCTGAGTCACCGAAGTGACTCAGGCGGGTGCCGTCAACCGATCAGACCGACTGGAGGACCCTAGTCGAACCAGCCGTGAACTTCTTCACCTGTCCGTTTTTGCGACAACGGATGGTAACAGTTGCCCCCGCGGTCCCGAAGCCACCACGATGCTTGACCCAGGCGTAGATCTGCTCGGCAGGGTTGCCGTCGCCTGGGTAGTCATGCTCTTCCGCACTGATGTTGAGCTCGATGCCAGCCTCGTTCGAGGGTGGGAACGAGCAGGGCAAGCTGTTGACCGGATGGTCGTTGGGATCCAGTTCGAGGACCTCGATGATCGCAGTGTTGGCATACTGCTTCAGCCGCATTACAGCCGCAGAGGCAGCAGCATTACGCCGAAAACACTTGAATTCTACGCGCATGAACACTCCTCTAGAAAGATTGACGGACCATTATAGTAACAGGATTAGCTGAGTATTGCCACACTATTTTACGTATACATTCATTCAAATGCATAATGCCCGCCCAGGTTAAACCCGGGCGGGCTCTTGCCACGTCTTGTCGTCGTATGTCGCTCACCTACGCAGCTTTGAATTCAACCGTAACCTCACGGCGTGGAGGCACGTGATTGAACAGCCGCTTGAGCGCCTCCCCAATGGCGTCTTGGCTAACACGCGAGTCAACTTCAGCCAACAGCTCAACGACTATGCGATGACTGCCCTGAGGGATATTGGAATCAATTCGCTCAAAGACACGATTTACCTTTAACCCCATTGGCCCGAGGACATCTCGAACACACCTCGGCACGAGCTCAATATCGTCCTTAAGACGAGGTGAGTAAACCGTTACTACAGTCATACTGCTTGCTCCCATCGTCTTCGTGGATGACACTATTACTTTATCATATTACGTGATTATTTTCAATATATACTATCTATCCCTCCAATACTAAAAACCCCTCACTTAGAGGGGTTTTTAGTATGCCTTGGCAATGCTACATTTTGATTTCGATGTCTACACCCGCTGGCAGGTTGAGATTCATCAGCGAGTCAATCGTCTTAGGAGTTGGTTCGGTAATGTCGATTAGTCGCTTGTGCGTACGCATCTCAAACTGCTCGCGTGCGTCCTTGAACACGTGCGGACTAGAGAGCACCGTAAGCTTGTTTTTGTCGGTAGGCAAAGGCACCGGCCCTGCTACCTGGGCACCAGTTCGAATAGCGGTGTCCAGGATCTGCTTAGCTGACTGATCAATGATCTTGCTGTCGTAGGCCTTGAGGCGAATGCGGATGCGTTGTTTTGTAGCTTGTTCTGGCATGTAAAGGTCCGTTCGTTCTTAGCGCGTGTTACTTGTTGATTTTCGTTACAACACCGGCACCTACAGTGCGGCCACCCTCGCGAATAGCGAAGCGAAGGCCTTCTTCCATGGCGATAGGAGCAATCAGCTTAACCTTCATCTTGATGTTATCGCCTGGCATAACCATTTCTACGCCGTCTGGAAGCGTAACTTCACCTGTTACATCGGTAGTACGGATGTAGAACTGCGGCTTGTAGCCCTTGAAGAATGGAGTGTGTCGACCGCCCTCTTCCTTCTTAAGTACGTACACTTCAGATTCAAACTCGGTGTGTGGGGTAATTGAACCTGGCTTAGCAAGCACTTGACCACGCTCAATGTCGGTTCGCTCCACACCACGCAGCAATACACCTACGTTGTCACCTGCGCGACCTTCGTCGAGCAATTTCTTGAACATTTCTACACCAGTTACCGTAGTCTTTTTGCTATCGTGCAAACCGATGATCTCGATTTCTTCACCAACCTTGATGATACCCTGCTCGATTCGACCAGTTGCAACCGTACCACGACCCTTGATCGAGAATACGTCTTCGACTGGCATCAGGAATGGCTTGTCGATTTCGCGCTTTGGCTCTGGTATGCTTTCGTCCATGGCCTTTACAAGCTCCATGATTGAGTCTTCGGCAGCAGCGTCACCCTCGAGAGCCTTAAGGGCAGAACCCTTAACCACTGGGGCGTTTTCGTCGTAGCCATTCTTGGCAAGAAGCTCGCGGATTTCCAGTTCTACAAGTTCGGCTAGCTCTGGATCGGCCATGTCCATCTTGTTCATATATACAAGAATGTACGGCACGCCTACCTGACGAGCAAGCAATACGTGCTCACGAGTCTGCGGCATAGGACCATCAGCAGCCGATACTACGAGTACGGCACCGTCAATCTGAGCTGCACCGGTAATCATGTTCTTTACATAGTCAGCGTGACCGGGCATATCTACGTGCGCATAGTGTCGCTTTTCGCTCTCGTATTCCTGGTGAGAAGTAGCGATGGTGATACCACGTTCGCGCTCTTCCGGAGCTTTGTCGATTTCGTCGTAGTTAATAGCCTTATTAACTGCGCTCGGAAGTTTCTTAGACAATACGTGGGTAATAGCGGCGGTAAGAGTAGTTTTACCGTGGTCTACATGCCCCATTGTACCGACGTTTACGTGCGGTTTACTACGGTCAAATGATTCTGCTGCCATGTGGTCTCCTTGTTGGATGATTTATTAATTATTCAGCTTTCGGCCCTAGATACATAAAAATATGTCTAGGCCTTAGACTTTTCGATTATAGGTAAAAAAGCCGTGATTGTAAAGGGTTTTAACCATAAAGAGGCAGAACGGGCCCGACCTCTGGGAGGTCGGGCCCGTGTTGGCGAGTTTTGAGAGCGGGATCTCCTCCAGGCAGGAGCAATCAAAATTTCGCCGAGTGGCCATTTGGGCAAGGCCTATGCCCTGGCCGCCACCTTGTCGCCACTACCCTTGTAGTCCTCCCGGAGGCGTAGGAGGAGTGGCGGAGGTGCGTAGGCATGAGAACGCTACCTACACTACAAAGTTCTTCCCCGGCCTAAGTAATTCTCGGCCGCAATTCGAACTCTCGACGGTACCGTCGAGTCTCCGAAGTTTGTGCACGAAACTTTTCGCCCCAACTCCAGAGCTTGTAGCTGTACCGCACGCACTACTCTCCCCTCTTACTTGTCTCAACCTGGTGCAGATCAAGCCACCCTAGCCGGAGCAAGGAGCAATAGGAGGTTTCGGAAGAGGACCAGGTCTCTAACCTAGTTCGTACTATGGTGTCGGGGCCCTCACCCGACACCTAGACGCCTCGACCTACTATAGTGCGCTGGTACGACCGTTACCGATCAAGTATATAATACCTTTGACAAGACCACCTGTCAATATTAAAGGCTCCGAGGCCAGGGCTTTAATTAACTATGTGGCTTGAGAAATAGAAAACTAACGACCCTCTTCGACTGCCGCTTGGCGCTTGCCAATGAGCTCTTCGGCCACATTGCGCGGTACTTCAGCGTAGTGGTCAAATTCCATCGCCGAGCTGGCGCGGCCCTGAGTCATAGAGCGCAGAGTTGTAGCGTAACCAAACATGCCCGAGAGCGGTATATAAGCATTGATCACCTTGGCCCCCATGCGGTCTTCCATTTTCTCCACCCGACCACGTTTAGCATTAACGTCGCCGATCACATCACCCATAAACTCCTCTGGGGTAGTAATCTCAACCTTCATCATAGGCTCCAGAATAACTGGATCGGCCTGACGTACACCCGCCTGGAGCGCCATAGATCCGGCGATTTTAAAGGCCATTTCTGAGGAGTCTACGTCGTGGTATGAGCCGTCGTAGAGCTTGGCGTGTACATCTACTACCGGATAGCCCGCCACTACACCGTTAGCGAGAGCTTCACGTATTCCTTCTTCGACTGGTTTAATGTACTCACGAGGCACTGCACCGCCCACAATCGCGTTCTCGAACTCAAAGGTTTTGCGCTCTTCGGCGCCTTCCTCGTGCACCAGCGGACTCAACTCGATCCATACATGACCATACTGACCACGCCCACCAGATTGACGTACAAACTTACCTTCTACCTGGGTACTCTTGCGAATGGTTTCACGGTATGCTACCTGAGGGCGACCAACATTTGCCTCTACCTTAAATTCCCGCTTCATACGGTCCACCAACACTTCAAGGTGTAATTCACCCATGCCATCAATAATAGTCTGGCCACTGTCTTCGTCGGTGTGCACACGGAAGGTTGGATCTTCTTCGGCTAAGCGCGAGAGGGCAATACCCATCTTCTCTTGATCGGCCTTGGTCTTAGGCTCGATTGCAATCGAGATAACTGGCTCAGCAAAGGTAATTGACTCTAGCATAACGGGGTGAGCTGGATCACAAATTGTGTTACCGGTAATGGTGTTTTTGAGCCCGACTGCGGCCGCAATATCGCCGGCGTATACCTCACTAACTTCTTCCCGGTTGTTAGCATGCATACGCACGATACGACCTACCCGCTCTTTCTCCCCCGTAGAAGCATTTAGAATATAGCTCCCGCTCTTAAGCACACCTGAGTATACCCGGAAGAAAGCCAGCTTACCTACAAATGGATCGGTGGCGATCTTGAACGCTAGCCCAGCAAATGGTGCGTCGTCGGAGACTTCAATCACCTTGTCTTCGCCGGTCTTCACATCCTTAGCAATTGGCGCGGTAATGTCTAGTGGATTTGGCAGGTAGTCAATCATGGCATCAAGCAGCTTTTCTACAATTACACCACGGCCGTCACCACCAGATACAACTACAAACTGGCCAGTTAGAACTGATTTACGAACAACTGTCTTGACCTCTTCTACCGTAAGCTCGTTACCTTCTAGGTACTTCTCCATAATTGCGTCGTCGGACTCTACGGCAGCCTCGATAAGGTGCTGGCGGTAGTGTGCGACCTTCTCGGTCATATCATCAGGGATTGGGATTTCTTTAAGTTCTTTGTCGGCGTAGTTCTTGTACTCGTACGCCTTCATTTCGACTAAATCAACCAAGCCATTAATGCTCTGTTCGAAACCGATTGGCAGGTGGATAGCATACGCCCGCTTCGTTAATCGCGCGTGAATCGACTCGAGTGATTTATAAAAGTCCCCCCCAGTCTGGTTGATCTTATTAATGAAGCAAATACGTGGCACGCCGTACTTGTCGGCCTGGCGCCATACCGTTTCACTTTGTGGTTCTACGCCCATCTTGCCGTCAAAAAGCACTACCGCACCATCGAGTACACGCAAACTACGCTCTACCTCTACCGTAAAGTCGATATGGCCTGGGGTATCAATGATGTTAATTCGGTTCCCATTCCAGAAGCACGTAGTAGCGGCGGAAGTAATGGTTATACCGCGCTCTTGCTCTTGCTCCATCCAGTCCATGGTTGCAGCACCCTCGTGAACTTCACCGATCTTGTGTACGCGTCCGGTGCGGTACAAAATTGCTTCAGTTACGGTAGTTTTACCAGCATCAATATGAGCAATGGTACCAATGTTACGAGTATTTTCGAGTGAGTATTCGCGAGCCATGTGAGTTATAAATTCCTTGTAGTTAGTCTAACGTAAACAAAAAAGCCAGGATACCAGAAGAATGCTCCGTGCTTTATTCCTTGGTAATTATAGAGAAAAGCAGGCACTTACGCAAGTGCCAGGTGTGACACCAAAACTAAAAACACCTCCAAATGAGAGGTGTTTTTAGTTTATGCTGACTAGCTTTAGTATCGAGCGAAGTGAGCAAAAGCCTTGTTGGCTTCGGCCATCTGGTGGGTATCTTGCTTCTTCTTCACGGCTTCACCGGTGTTGTTATAGGCATCCACCAGCTCTACTGCTAGCAAGCGATCAAACGACTTGCCTTTGCGGTTACGAGCAGCTGTAAGGATCCAGCTCATGGCGAGATGGATTTTGCGATCTCCCTTAACTTCCATTGGTACCTGGTAGTTGGTACCGCCAATACGTTTACTTTTAACCTGTACTTGAGGTGACACATTCTTGATCGCACCTTCGAATACCTCGAGAGCATCCTTCTGAGTCTTCTCGCTAGCTTCTTTGAGTGCGTCGTACACCAACTGCTCAGCCAAGCGCTTCTTGCCGCTGCGCATTACCTTGTTAATCATACGGGTAACCATAACATTGTTATACACAATGTCGGCTGGCAATTCGCGCTTTAACGATTTTGTCTTTTTTCTTGGCATTTTCTAGGCCTTTGCTTTCTCTAATTTAGCACCGTACTTACTGCGACCCTGCTTGCGACCGGCCACACCGGCGGTGTCGAGTGCGCCACGCACAATGTGGTAGCGCACACCACCAAGGTCCTTAACGCGTCCGCCACGTACCAACACAACCGAGTGTTCCTGTAGGTTATGGCCAACTCCACCAATGTAGGCCGTGACCTCCATACCATTGGTAAGGCGCACACGAGCAACCTTACGAAGGGCGGAGTTAGGCTTACGTGGGGTAGCAGTAAACACCTTTACACACACACCACGCTTAAACGGCGATTGATTCTGGGTCGTCTTATTTTTGAGCGTGTTTAAGCTGCGCGCCATTGCAGGCGATTTACTCTTTTTGCGAGCCTTAGAACGTGGGTTTCGGATGAGTTGATTGATTGTCGGCATAGTGTTACAACTTTGTTACTTTATCAGATTAGAATCATCTGGTCAAGCAACCTATACGTCCTCCTCATCACGGAACCCTGTACCAACCGGAATTAACCGACCGATAATCACATTCTCTTTAAGCCCACGAAGCTTGTCGGTCTTACCACGAGTGGCGGCACCAATCAGCACCTTGGTGGTTTCTTGGAAGCTTGCCGCAGACAGCCAGCTGTCCGACGAGGTCGAAACCTTGGTCATTGGCATAAGCAGCTGCTCGTAGCTGGCAGGCTTTTTGCCTTCGGCCACAGCGTTACGGTTCTGTTCGTCGAGCATCGCCTTGGACACAGTGTCCCCTGCTATGAAGTCGGTGTCATTTGGCTCTTCAATGCGTACTCGTGAGAACATCTGGCGAATAATCACCTCGATGTGCTTAGAGGCAATTGACTGTCCTTGCGAGGAGTAAATCGCTTGCACTTCATCTACTACGTAGCGCTGCACAGCTTCCTCGCCCAAGAGCTTGAGCATGTCTTGAAGGTTTACGGATCCCTCGCTTAAGCGATCACCCACCGACACAAGCTGGCCATGTTTTACGTTCAATCCGGTACTTACAGGAACTACGTACTCGCGGGTATTACCACCGTCATGAGTAAGTTCGATGGCTGCCTTACTTAGGCGAACCGTACCGGCAGCCTTAGACTTAATCGTACGGCTACCATCTTTGCTCTGCGCCATGATGTCACCATGACCAACTACTTGGCCAGATTTAACGAGTGGCTTCATGTCTCCCAATTCGTACTCGGTAACCTTGGTATCAGGCTGCGAGATAGTAATGGTGTGCTTGTTGTCATCACTCTTGATCTTCACTACTCCGGCTACATCGGCTAGAATCGCTTGACCTTTAGGGTTACGTGCTTCAAAGATCTCTTCTACTCGTGGTAGACCCTGGGTAATGTCGGTTCCGACGCCAGCAAGGTGCTTGGTGTTCATGGTGAGCTGCGTACCTGGTTCGCCAATACTTTGCGCCGCCATAATACCGACTGCTTCACCGAGCTCCACAGGGGAGCCTTTAGCAAGGTCCACACCATAACACTTCTGACAGATACCCCAGAGTGATTTACAGGTTAGAATCGAGCGGATCTTAACTTCCTCTACGCCAGCTTCAACAGTTTGTGCTGCAATAGCTTCAGTTATGAGCTCATGCTTCTTCACGATTGTGTCACCGGTCTTGGGGTGTACAACCTTAGTAAGCGCGGTGCGACCGATAATCCATGGAGCAATCGAAGCTTCGCCCGCAGCAACCGCCTCGTTCTGAGTAACCAAATAGCCATCCTTATCACCACAGTCGTGCTCGGTAATTAGGATGTCCTGCGACACATCGACCAAGCGCCGGGTTAGGTAACCAGATTCAGCTGTACGAAGCGCCGTGTCGGTAAGACCCTTACGGGCACCGTGGGTAGATATAAAGTACTCAAGCACCGAAAGACCTTCTTTATAGTTTGACTTCACTGGTAGTTCAATAATCCGACCAGCTGGCGAGAGCATCAAGCCACGCATACCAGCCATTTGATTTACCTGCTTGAGTCCCGACTTGGCACCCGATGCTATATCCATAGCAAAGGTTGAGTTCTCGGGGGTAAGCTCGCTCTCGATCTCGGCCTCTACTCGGGCTGCTATACTCTTCCAGTTTTCGACAACCTTTTCGCGACGTTCTTCCTCGGTAATCAAACCTTGGTTGTATTGCGCAAGCAGATCAGCGGTCTTACTATCACCTTCTTCGATCAACTGCGGCTTGTTCTTTGGTGTAATTAGGTCGTCCATACCGATCGAGAAACCAGATAGTGTAGCGTATCTGAAGCCAAGTTGCTTCATGGAGTCGGCCAAGTCGGCTGTAGCATCGTTGCCATACCTGGCAAACACCTCTGCCATAACTGCCTTAAGCGAAGCCTTGTCTTGCGTCTGGTTCTTGTACTCGATACCTTCTGGCAACACTTCATTAAAGAACAATCGTCCAGCAGTCGTGTCGATGATTTTACCGTCAATGCGTACTTTTACTACGGCTTGCAAGTCTATGTGACGATCCTGGTAGGCGTAGATTGCCTCCTTAGCATCTGCGAATACCTTGCCTTCGCCCTTAGCACCTGGCTTGTCGAGGGTTAGGAAGTAACAACCGAGCACAAGATCTTGGGAGGCGCTTACAATTGGCTCACCGCTGGATGGACGGAGCAAGTTGTGGCGAGAAAGCATGATGTCGCGTGCTTCACGCTGGGCCGCTTCACTCAACGGAACATGTACTGCCATCTGGTCACCATCGAAGTCAGCGTTAAATGCCGTACATACCATGGGGTGCAGTTGAATAGCTTTACCTTCGATCAGTACCGGCTTAAACGCCTGGATACCGAGACGGTGCAGGGTAGGTGCGCGGTTGAGCAACACATACTTGTCGGCAATCACTTCATCGAGCGTGTCCCATACTTCGTCGCGGGCACGTTCTACCATACGGGCAGCTGATTTCACATTATGTGCATAGCCTTGTGAAATAAGCTTGCCGATCACAAATGGCTTAAAGAGCTCGAGTGCCATTTTCTTAGGAATACCACATTGGTCGATCTTTAGGTGTGGACCAATTACAATTACCGAGCGACCTGAGTAGTCAACACGCTTACCGAGTAAGTTCTGTCGGAAGCGACCTTGCTTACCCTTGAGTAAGTCGGTGAGACTCTTAAGCTTCTTGCGGTTACCAGTGGCGCTAACGGCACGTTCACGGCGAGCATTGTTGTCGATTAACGCATCGACCGCTTCTTGCAGCATGCGCTTTTCGTTACGGCAAATCACCTCTGGCGCTTCGAGGGCAAAGAGTTTTTTGAGTCGGTTATTGCGGTTAATGACCCGACGATACAGATCGTTAAGGTCCGAGGCGGCAAACCGACCACCGTCGAGCTGGACCATGGGGCGCAGGTCGGGTGGAATTACTGGAAGTGCCGTGGTAATCATCCATTCTGGGCGAATCTCGGCCTGAATCATACCCTCGATAGCCTTAAGACGCTTAAGGGCCTTCTTTTTCTTCTGGCCAACCGAGCTTTCAGACTCTTCGCGTAAGCGATCCGCCAACTCACCCAGGTCAATTTCTACAAGTAAATCGCGGATTGCTTCGGCACCAATGCCAGCGCTAAAGACGTTGCCGTACTTGAGGTTTAGGTCGCGGTAGCGGCTTTCAGGTAATAGTTGGTACTTAGCGAAAGCAGTCAACTCAGCCTTAGCATTAGCGTAGTTTACATCAAGCTCTTCGAGCTCACGCAAGGCCTCTGGGCTCATTTCTGCGCCTTCTTTAGCGTCTTCGGCCTGGTGCTTCTTAATGATGTCTGCACGACGCGACTTAAAGTCAGCTTCGAGATCAGTCAATGCTTGCTTGCGAGCACCTTCGTCTACGCTTTTAACAATAAAGTTAGCAAAGTACACTACGCGCTCTAGATCGCGCACGCCCATATTGAGCACTAAGCTAATGGTCGATGGCGTACCACGCAAGAACCAAATGTGCGCTACGGGCACAGCAAGGTTAATGTGGCCAAGGCGTTCGCGGCGTACAATACTGCGAGTAACCAATACACCACACTTATCACAAGTTATCCCTTTGTAGCGAATACCCTTGTATTTGCCACAGTAACACTGCCAGTCTTTGGTGGGCCCAAAGATTTTTTCACAGAAGAGACCGTCTTTTTCTGGCTTTTGAGTACGGTAGTTAATGGTTTCTGGCTTAGTAATCTCACCATGAGACCACTGTAGAATTTGATCTGGTGAAGCCAGTGAGAGCTTAATTGCCTCAAAGTCTATCACCTGTTGTTCGTGAGCAGTTTCCATTCTAGACCTCCTCTCCTTCCACTTGTTTTAGTTCTTCCTCATCTGGCCCCATTTCTTCGGCTACTTGCGCAAGCACCTCGAAACTTTCTTCGTCTGCGCCATCTAAGTCAACCACTGCATCACCCGCAACTTCTGCCGCTGCGTCCCCTACGATCAGCTCGGTGTCACCAAGGTCGAGTGCTTCGTCATCGGTAGCAATGGCCAGAGCGTCTTCGGCATCAATTTCTAAGCCTGCGGCCTTCTCTAAGTCAACTGCCAGCGTAAGACTCTGCAGTTCCTTCACGAGCACATTGAATGATTCTGGAATGCGTGAGCCCTTAATGGCTTCGTCCTTAATGATCGATTCGTAAGCCTTGGATCGGCCAATTACATCGTCGGACTTAATGGTAAGCATTTCTTGCAAGGTATTGGCGGCGCCATAGGCCTCGAGTGCCCACACTTCCATTTCACCGAAACGCTGACCGCCCATTTGCGCCTTACCACCAAGCGGCTGCTGAGTGACCATAGCGTATGGACCAGTGGATCGCGCGTGGATCTTGTCGTCTACCATGTGGTGTAACTTGAGCATGTACTTATAGCCAATGGTTGTCTTTTGGTCAAACGGCTCGCCACTAAATCCGTGATAGAGCTGAGCTTTACCGTCTTCTGGCAAGCCGGCTTTTTTGAGTTCGCCTTTTATTTGATCGATGGTTACGCCATCAAATACCGGTGTAGCTACGCTGTAGCCAAGTGCGTTGGCAGCCCAGCCAAGGTGTGTTTCGAGAATCTGCCCTAAGTTCATTCGCGTACCCACACCAAGTGTGTTGAGTATAATGTCGACCGGTGTGCCATCCTCGGTGTATGGCATATCCTCGACTGGTAGTACGCGTGAGATCACTCCCTTGTCCCCGTGTCGACCAGCCATTTTGTCACCCACCGATATCTTGCGTAGCTCTGCTACCGATACATAAATCTGCTGCAATACACCGCTTGGCAGGTCGTCACCATTCTCTTTGGAAAGAATCTTTATGCCTACTACCTTGCCAGATGAACCGTTTGGCATGGTTAGGCTGGTGTCCTTTACATCGCGAGCCTTTTCACCAAAGATCGCGCGCAAGAGCCGCTCTTCGCTCGACAGATCAGTTTCACCCTTTGGCGTAATTTTACCGACTAATATGTCGCCTGCCACTACTTCGGCGCCAATTCGCACAATACCGTTTTCATCGAGGTCCTTGAGTGATTCTTCGCTCACATTGGCGATATCACGCGTGACGACCTCTGGCCCGAGCTTTGTGTCCCGCACGTCGATCTGGTGATCTTCAATGTGAATCGAGGTGTAGCGATCATCTTGCACTAAACGCTGAGAGAGGATGATGGCGTCTTCGTAGTTGTAACCGTCGAATGGCATGAAGGCAACCAGCACGTTCTGACCAAGTGCTAGCTCACCGTTTACAGTACTCATACCGTCTGCCAACACATCGCCCTTTTTAACCTTTTGGCCGGCCAACACCGCTGCGCGTTGGTGAATGGCTGCACCAGCATTTGAGCGTACAAAGTTGGTAAGCTTATAGGTTTTTTTCTCGCCCTTTTTGTAGCTTACGGTAATCTCTTGAGCCGTAGAACCAACCACTTCACCGTCTTGCTCAGCAAGAATAACTTGGCCTGAATCAACCGCTGCCTTAGCTTCGATTCCGGTACCCACTACTGGTGCTTGCGGACGAACTACTGCTACAGCCTGGCGTTGCATGTTAGCACCCATCAGTGCACGCTTAGGGTCGTCGTGATCCAAGAATGGAATCAACGCGGTCGAAACACTCACGGTCTGCTTGGAGGATACATCCATATATTGCACATTGTTAGCGTCTTCTTCATCGGCCTCGCCGTTTACACCACGTACCGACAAACGAGACTTAATAAAGTAACCATTCTCGTCAGTTGGGGTATTGGCCTGAGTAATTACGCACTTTTCTTCGTCAGCGGCATCTAGATAAACTACCTCGTTGGTTAAGCGAGCCTTTACGGGAACTGATTCGATACCGGCCTTGGTTAGTTTCTTAGCGATAGCGTCGGTAATCTTCTCGCCCTTTTTAACCAGTATGGTGCCTTTAGCATCTTTTACATTGGCGCTGGCAATTTCACCAGCTGCTTTGGTAGGCTCTGCTGCATTAATTACCTTGATGTAAGGAGTTTCAATGAAGCCGTACTCGTTTACTTTGGCATACGATGCCAACGTAGAAACCAAACCGATGTTTGGACCTTCTGGAGTTTCGATGGGGCATATACGACCGTAGTGAGTTCGGTGCACATCACGCACTTCGAAGCCAGCTCGCTCGCGGCTCAAGCCACCTGGCCCCATCGCATTTAATCGACGTTTATGTACAAGCTCTGCGAGTGGGTTAATCTGCTCCATAAACTGCGAAAGTTGGTGAGAGGCATAGAACTCTTTTACGCTCGCTACAATTGGTCGCACGTTAATAAGTTGGCCGGGTGCTACATTTTCGATGTCGGCCACACCCATGCGGTCCTTAATAATTCGCTCCATACGGAGAATACCTAAGCGGAAGCGCTGCTGGATTTGTTCGCCCACCATCTTAAGACGGCGGTTTGCCAAGTGGTCAATGTCCTCGCTCATTTCGCCAGCGTTCGACATACGGATAGTCTCAGCGATAATCGCAATTAGATCCTCACGTCGTAAAACGCGATTTTCTGGTGTGTTTGGCACGTCGAGGCCAAGGCGCTTATTGAGCTTGTAGCGACCGACTTTAGAGAAATCATAGCGCTTAAAGTCGAAGAACATACTATCGATCAGGCTCTTGGAGTTTTCAACAGTAGCCAGGTCACCTGGGCGAATGCGTCGGTATACTTCCATCAATGCTTCAGCCGTGGTCTTCGATGAATCCTTTGCAATCGTTTCGTCAATGAATTTAACATCGCCGGTATCAACATGAGCAAAGAGCTGCTTGAGCTCTTCGTCCGTGCCAAAACCAAAAGCACGCAACAACGTAGTAACCGGCAGCTTGCGCTTACGGTCAATCTTTACGGTCATAACGCCATTAAGGGCAGTTTCAATTTCTAGCCACGCGCCCCGACTTGGGATAATCTTAGCGCCGAAGTATTCATTGAGCCCCGAGTCAGCACGAGTAAAGAACACGCCCGGGCTACGTACCAACTGTGACACAACTACACGCTCTACACCATTAATAATAAACGTACCGCGATCCGTCATAATCGGGAAGTCACCGAGGAAGATTTCTTGGGTGCGCACCTCACCGGTTTCTTTAATTACGAGCTCAATGTTGGCCCGCAATGATGCCTCGTACGACAGGTTCTTTTCCTTAGCCTGCTCTTCGCTCAGTTTTGGCTCCTCGAAGAAGTGATCTTTAAAGTAAAGATCAAACTTCTTGCCAGTAAAGTCCTGTACAGGCGAAACTTCGTTAAAGAGCTCGGTGAGACCTTCGCGCACAAACCAATCATATGATTCGGTCTGGATGTCTATGAGATTCGGTAACGGTAGTACTTCTTTATTCTCGTTTAAATAAATACGGCTTGCTGCTGCTTTTTGGGGCATAGAAACACATTCTCCTAGGTTATAGCCTCGCACACACTACTCCGAACAGCCATAAACCGCTCAGGTGCAATATAGGAAGACTTTGATGTTACGTAAATAAAAACGTGATAAAGAAGGTTTTTCTAAACCGACAAAAAACCGGCAGGCCGACCTATTTAGGATTTATGGCTATTCCGGTATTCTCGTTTAAGCATCCTCTTACAGTTAATCGTATAGGAGTAGCGAGGAGTTTGTCAAGGGTTTTTTGCTTCTATTTTGGCGAATGTACGACGCTGAAAAACCAGATAGAGCATAATCAGTGCGGCGACCACCACCAGCACGCTTAGTGGTGACACCAAATCTGCCGTTACCCCTGCCAACAAAACTGGCACGGTGGCGGCAACATTCACCATCATATTAAGGGCGCCAAAAATCTTACCTCGAGTCTCTTCGCTACTATTAAGCTGGAGGAGTGTTTGAGCCGAAACGCTCACCAGTGCGTTAGCGAAGCCCAGAGCGAGAACCAAGATAGCTACAAGGAGCGCAATATTATTCTGAGGGAACTTCTTAATCATACCGAGGGCGAATAAACACGTAGCCGCCAAAAGTAAGCCTATTTCAATAAGTCGTGCTTGGTTTTTATTCTTTAGAAAGTGACCGATCAGCACTGCTCCAGCCACCATGCCTATGCCAGCCGGCACTATTAACACCTCACTAGCATTACTTAAACTTTTGCCGAGTACTAAGAGCGAGAGTGATGGCGCTAGCACGATTATTACATTGGTTAAACCCTGTGCAATAGTGAGCTGTAAGATTGGGAAGAGTAACTTCTTGTCACGATAAATATTGCGCAAGTTCTGGCGCAAACCATGTGTTACCTGCCTGGCGACTGCAAAGATCGATACGTCGCGCTTGTCGACCGCTCGCAATGACGGCAACCATGCGCTTAAAAGCGCGGCGATTAAGAAACAGGCAGAGGTAATCCAGTACACCGTCTCTATCCCCCACTTACCGATGATCGGTCCGGCCATAGAGTACCCAACTATGAACGAGCCATAGAGTGTAAATAAAAACAACGAGTTAGCGGATACTAAGCCATTCTTCTTTACTAAATTTGGTAATGCCGAGCCTTCGGCTGGTACAAAAAACTGGGTAATGGTAGAGATGACAAATATAAGTCCGTACACCAATAATAAGTTCTTCTCGACGGCAAAAAAGCATAGCACCAAACCAGCCCTAAGGATGTTGGTGAGTACGAGGACCTTTTTACGGTCAAGGTGGTCAATCAATGCCCCGGCAAACACGGCAAAAAATATCGACGGAATGCCAAATGAAAGAATGAGCAGACTTACTGC
This sequence comes from uncultured Candidatus Saccharibacteria bacterium, assembly GCA_964600985.1. Classification (GTDB taxonomy): domain Bacteria; phylum Patescibacteriota; class Saccharimonadia; order CAILAD01; family JADZBC01; genus CAYPSN01. Next base: position 192,522 of record CAZRJR010000001.1, on the reverse strand, counting down.
AATGTTAGCGTAGCGTGTACCGGCCGCTAGCTCGTACACACGTATAACCAAGGCAAAGTTGAGAATGTTGGCAGCTAGTTGCGAGAACAGCTGCGCACCCCACAGCTTATCGAAGTTTGAGTTTCGTAGTAAGCTACGGTACCCCACCAGCTTGTGCCGTTTACTTGTCGGTGCTTGTTAGTACACTGTCAACCACGCCATAAGCTTTCGCTTCATCGGCACTCATCCAGTAATCCCGATCCGTATCTTTGGTGACTTTTGCAAGCGTCTGCCCGGTATGCTTGCTTAGAAGCTGATCGAGTTTTTGACGGCTTTTTAGAACTTCTTTGGCAGTAATTTCGATATCACTTGGCGTACCCGAGAATCCAGCTGAACCCTGGTGAATCATAACGCGAGAATTTGGTAGTATAAATCGTTTACCTTTGGCGCCAGCGGCAGTTAGCACCGCGGCCATACTCGCAGCCATACCGACCACAATCGTAGATACATCTGGCTTAATGTGCTGCATGGTGTCGTACATGGCTAGGCCGGCCGAGACGCTACCACCTGGCGAATTAATGTAGAGCTTTATGTCTTCATGAGCGTCCTCGCTCTGCAAGAACAACATTTGGGCAATAACTATATTTGCTACGTCGTCGTCGATGGCGCTACCTAAGAATATAATGCGATCCTTGAGTAACCTTGAGTAAATATCGTAGGCACGCTCACCCGTGGCTGACTTTTCAATCACTGTTGGAATAAGCATATAATAGTTCTCCGTTTAACTACTTCTTGTCTGAAGCATATTGTACCAAGAGCTGACGAGCTTTGGTAGCAAGCAAATGCTGTGCTAAGTCGTCGCGGAAGTGTCCGTGCGACATTTCCTCTTGCATATGCTTGTCGGTGTATCGGGTACGCATAAGCTGGAGTTCTTTATCGACCTCTTCGTCGCTTACCTCTAGATTATTCTGCTCAACTATATGGCGAATCAGTAGTCCTGTGGCTACACGCTTACTAGCTTCCTCGTCGAGCTCGCGCTCAAACTCTTCGCGTGCCTTGCCACTCACCGTAAGGTATTTTTCTACATCCAGCCCACTTTGCTGCAAGTTCTCTTCTACCTCATGCTGCAAGCGATGCTTCTGTTCGTCGATCAGGAGCGGAGCTACTTGGATTTTAGCCAACTTAAGTGCTTCGGCCATAACCTGCTGTTCGTATTCTTGCTGGGCTTGATCGGCCTTTTGGAGTTTAATCTTGGCCTCTACGTCCTTGCGCAGCTCAGCCAACGTACCAAAGTCCCCCACCGCTTTAGCAAATTCATCGTCGGCCTTTGGTAGCTCTACTATCGTTAGCTCACCGAGCTTTACCTTAAATACCACCTTGGCGCCTGCCAACTCCTTTGCATGGTAGTCCTTAGGGAAGGTTAGCTCAAATTCCTTTTCATCACCTACTTTGAGCCCAACTATGTTGTCTTCGAACCCTGGTATAAACCTACCTTCGCCCAGTGTTAGCTCACTATTGGTACCAGTAGCGCCCTCTACTGGCTTGCCCTCGCGACTTCCTTCAAAGTCGATCTTAACTTTGTCGCCTAGTTTGGCTGGACCTTTGCCAGACTTTTCGCTAGCCATCTGCTTGCGCAGGCCTTCGATTGTATCGTCCACGTCTTTAGCCTCTACTTTAACATCGGTAGTTTTTACTTTGAGCTTGCTAGGATCAAACTCAATCTTTGGCATAATTGCAGCAGTAGCCGTGTACTCTAGCTCGCTATATGGCACGAACTTCTTTAACTCTACCTTGGGCGCCGCAATGGTCTCTAGTTTTTCTGCTACCACCGCGTCGGCATACGAACGCGCCACAGCAGCCTCGATCACTTCGGACTGTAGTTGGTTCTGATCCAAGTGGCGCTCTACTATATTATCGGGGGCCTTACCAGGGCGAAACCCAGCAACTTTTACACCGGTTTTCATACGACTTACGACCGTTTGCTTTACGTGTGCTAGGTAATCAGCCGAAAGCTCCACTTTGATTTCAACTTGTGAATTTTTATTGGAAATTGTTTCATGTTTAATCATAGTTTCCTATCTTAGCAGAAAGTAGCCAGATTGAACAGGGCGATAAACCCTTATAACGAAAGAGGACCACCCCTTTCGAGGTAGTCCTAATGATTGGCTTGAGGTAGCGCTACCGATTATCCACCTAGCGGCTCAAAGATTACTGCCAGCTTGGCATTTGTCTTTACCGCTCCGGGGAAGTATTGTGTAACCGTTACACTCCCATGTTCAGCACATATTGCATGACGACCGTCGGTGCAGTCCAGCATGCGATAGCACTCGGGACACAGCATTACTCGTTCTGTGTTGCGCTCCAAGACCTCAAGCGTTGCAGAAACAGCAGCCGACACCGCCGATACTTCGTCGCCAAAGAGCTCACGACCAAGCTTTGCCTTTACCGCCTTAAGTGCTTCTTCATGCGCTTGATGCCTGCGAAGCGCAGGTAGATTGCAGACTTCTATAGCTTGCTCGTTAGTACTCATTTTTCAAAACCCTTCATCAGGAGCCCGATGAGGAGAATATACGCCGCATTAGTTAAAAATGCAACAAATAATTTCTGTTGGTGCGGATGAAAGGACTCGAACCTTCACGAGTGTTACCTCACTAGCTCCTAAGGCTAGCGTGTCTACCAATTCCACCACATCCGCGCATTGTACTTAAGTTGCAGTTCGCTCTAGAATAGTGATCATACTGTCACCATACACCTTCTGGCGGGCTATCTCTAGGCCTTTGGGCGCTGCAAATTCTACCTTACTCGAGGTACTTACCACCATGGTACCGCCGTATTGTAGCAAATTCCCTACCCGTTCGACCATAGTTGGGTCAAAATCTGCATATGGCGGGTCCATAAACACAACGTCATACTCGGCCTTAATATGACGCAGAAACTGATCAACTGTGCGCACAAACACCTCTGCACGCTCACCCGCGCCCAGCTCCGCCACATTGTTCTGTAGCACCCCAGATACCCGACCGTTCTTTTCTACAAAGTCGACAGACGCAGCGCCCCGGCTTAAAGCCTCTAGTCCCAGCGCCCCGCTACCCGCATACACATCGAGTACCTTGGCACCAACAATCCTATCATCCAGCATGTTAAAGATCGCGCCACGCGCCTTCTCACTGACTGGTCGAGTAATGTTGGCGGGCGGTAATTCAAGTCGTTTTTGGGCATATGCACCGGCAATTATTCGCAGCATGGTTCACATTATAGAGTGGCACGGGCTATAATAGCTAGTAATGAGGGATGAACACAAAGGTCTAAACCAAAACAAACTGCATGAAAAATGTGGTGTGGTTGGGGTATATAGCAAGGGTGAAGAGGCCGCGCGACTCACGTACTTTGCACTCTCGGCCCTACAGCACCGTGGCCAAGAAAGCTCGGGTATAGTGTCGCAAGACGAGGGTGAATTTCACAAACACATTGGAGCCGGACTTGTAGCGCAGGTGTTTAGTGAAGCAAACTTAGCAAAGCTACCAGGCGAAGTGGCAATTGGCCACAACCGCTACGCGACCTCGGGCGGCAAGCACGACACGCATGCCCAACCCGTACTACGTAGCGATGACTTAATTGCTCTTGCTCATAATGGCAATCTACCCTCTAATACCGACCTCGAGCAATTCTTAAAAGCCAAGGGTACCTTTAAGCGCGGTAGCAACGATTCAGAAATGATGGCCGATGCCATCCGCTACTACATGTATCAGGGTAGGACCACGGCTGAGGCAATTAAGCTTGCCTGGCCATTGTTTACTGGCGCCTTCTCGATTGTGGTTCTGGCCAAAGACGGCCTATATGCCTTTCGCGACCACTGCGGTATTCGCCCACTTTCGCTCGGCAAACTCAAGAACGGCTATGTGGTGGCATCCGAAACTTGCGCACTCGACATAGTTGGGGCGCACTTTACGCGTGACGTAAAGCCCGGTGAACTCATCGCGATAAATCAAGATGGCTTAACTAGTACCCAGCTCCAAAAACCCAACCTTAAGCTCGAGGTGTTTGAATACATTTACTTTGCCCGGCCCGACAGCATACTGCTAGGCCAAAGCGTCAATGAAGTACGGCGTCGACTCGGCTTTGAGCTTGCTCACGAAGTGCCCGTTAAGGCTGATTTAGTGGTGCCTATACCCGACTCGTCTATCCCGGCAGCACTCGGGTATAGTGAGGTTAGCAAGATCCCGTTTGATCACGGCCTTATAAAGAACCGCTACATTCATCGCACGTTCATTCAACCCAGCCAAGCCTTGCGCGAGCGAGCCGTACAAATGAAGCTTAATCCACTTGCGAGTACGCTAGCTGGTAAAGACATTATCCTCGTTGATGATTCTATCGTGCGTGGCACCACTATGAAGCAAATAATTCGCATGCTGCGCCACTGCAAGGTGGGCAAAGTGCACGTGCGCGTCAGCTCGCCACCAATTCTATACCCTGACTTTTACGGCATCGACACGCCCGATCAATCAGCATTAATTGCGGTCAAAAAATCCGTCGAGCAAGTCCGCAAGCTTATTGGTGCTGATAGCTTGGCGTTTTTGTCGTACGAACGCATGGTGCGTGCAATTGGCGTGCCAGAAGATCAGCTTTGCACTGCTTGTTTTAGCGGTAACTATCCGATCGATTTACGAGAACGAGCCGCCGAGGTTGAAACAGCGCGCGGCGCATAGCCAGCCTGCTCGTACGCAAGTAGCCATGCGGCTGAGATAAGTTGCGGTATGCGCGGCACCACCGAAAGCTTAATCTCACGAGCCAACTTATTACTCCAACCCACCTTGAGGTAACGATCATAAATCCCGAGCTTGGCGATCTTGTATGATTCTTCCTTTACACAAGCAGCTAAGCCGTCTTTTTGCATGCGCTTAAAGAGAGCCGTATCGAAATTAGCTTTGATTGGCGATAAAAACATTGTGGTCGATATACCCGCTTCGAAGGCAACGTGTGAGCTCATAAGCCCTTTGCGACCCCAGTACAGCCAGCGCTGACGAGTCTTACTTTTTTCTTCATACTCGGCAGCAATCAGATCATGACTTACATGGTGAGCAGGCGTTAGGCTATCAGTTAAATAGTGGGCCATCCACCCGGCATGAAAGCTGGCTTCGACCATGTCGCCATCCTTAAGTGCTCGAGCCATATTACCCAGGTGACTTTCGATCCAAAGCGGCAATTGACCGATTTCGTTAATCGGATCATATAGGTGGTTCGTATTGTAATTACCTTTAAACTTAAGGCCATCGGGGCCGCCTACGCCCTCAAACAGCAAGATGTCTTTGCGCCTTGGGAAGTGCTTATGATCAACCAATGGGGATAGTAGCCGAAACGCCTCGCGGTCAAAGCGCTGGTGAGTACCGACCGAGCGAAAGGCCTTGCCCTTGGTTGCAAATGTGAGAAAACCTGAATTCATAAGGATGAGTTAATAATACTAATCAAGTGTCGTTATAGCCTTAAGCTGATTAACTCGCTTAAGCATATATGGATAGTCTAGCATGTTACCCTGGGCCAAGAAAGCTTCAGCCCGATTGCGCACTCTCGTAATGAGTTTTGTGTCCATAATATTTGCCATCCGCAAATCCAGCACGCCGTGCTGCCGTGCGCCGTAAATCTCGCCGGGCCCGCGCATTTCCAGATCAATCTGACTAAGCCTAAAACCGTCACTAGTGCGCTCCATAGCCCGCAATCGCTTGAGTGTAGCCGGGTTTTCACTCTCAGTGAGTAAATAGCAATACGAACTATACTTCCCGCGCCCTACCCGCCCACGCAACTGGTGCAATGCAGCCAAACCAAACCGCTCGGCGCTCTCAATCACCATTACGCTCGCGTTAGGAATGTCTACACCCACCTCAATCACCGTGGTAGCAACTAAAATATCAATATTTCCTGACACAAATTCAGTCATGACAGCTTCTTTTTCGCTTGGTTTGAGCTTACCGTGCAAAACCTCCAGCCGCCGATGAGCAAATACGCCACCACTGAGCCGCCCAAACTCCGCTTGAACACTCTTCACCCCTAGGCTGTCCGACTCATCGATAAGTGGACAAACCACAAAGACCTGGCGACCCTCGCCAATCAAGCAGTCTATGTGCTGCTCCATTTCATTCCTACCAGTAGCCTGGATGAGTTTCGTGGTGATTGGCTGGCGTCCTGGTGGTAGTTCGTCGATTACGCTCACATCAAGTTCACCATACACTACCAACGCTAAGCTGCGGGGAATCGGCGTGGCCGTCATGGTAAGTACGTGCGGCATAGTATCTGACTGGGCTTTGAGCATGCGGCGCTGACTCACGCCAAAGCGGTGTTGCTCGTCGATTATAACTAACCCTAGATTATCAAAGATCACGTTCTCTTCGAGCAGCGCATGGGTGCCAATTACTAACTGAACCTTATGATTGCTAATCTGATCTTTTACGGCCTTCTTTTGCGCACCTGTTAAACTACCTGCCAAGAACCCAGCCTCCACCCCCAGTGGATCGAACAGTTTTTGGGCCGTGGCAAGATGCTGCCGAGCCAAAATTTCGGTTGGCACCATAAGAGCTACCTGAAAGCCTTGCCTGATTGCACTATAGGCCGCCAGAAAAGCTACGATGGTTTTACCGCTACCCACATCACCCTCGAGCAATCGATTCATGGGCTTATCACGCTCCATGTCTTTAAATATTGCCCAAGCAGCTTTCTTTTGGGCAGGAGTTAAGTCGAACTTTAAACTCGCTAGCACCTCCTGAACCTTGGCCAAATCAAACGATATCGGGCGTGCCGGTTCGGTCTGAATATCGTGCTTTATAGCCAGCGAAGTGGTCATGAGCATGAACAGCTCTTCGAAGGCCAATCGGTCACGAGCCCCCTGGAGGTCAAGAGTGGAAGTGGGATGGTGAAGTTCCCGAACCGCCTGAGAGTAAGTCATAAGACCTTCTTGCGTACGAACTTGCTCAGGTAATACATCTTCGAGCTCATTAACAAGGTCAATCACCTGATCAATAAGCTTGGTGAGTAACTTAGAAGTAATAGCATTGTTCTCACCATATATAGGCACGATGTGACCGCCAGCACGAGCGGTTGTGTTTTCGGTCACTAGCTCGGTAGTTGGGTTTTGCAAGCTTAGATAGTTGTTCTTAAACTCGAACTTTCCTCTAAAGGCATACAGCTGGCCGGCTTTTACTTGCGTTGTAATATAAGACTGATTAAACCAGACTGCCCGAATAGTGCCTGTATGATCAGCTATAATAGCCTCGGTAACGCTGAGTCGCCGGTTTTTAAACGATCGTCGATTCGCAATTTGCTCCACACGCCCACGAACCGTAACTAGTCCTGGACGCAACTGAGAAATCGTTTGTACCTCACTATAGTCATCCCAACGTCGTGGAAAGTAATCAAGCAGATCACGCACGGTGTATAAACCCAGTCGACCCAGCCCCCGCGCCACGACAGGCCCCACACCATTTAGGCTGCTGAGTGGGGTTGTGAGTCCTACCCCGGCTGAGGTCATTTTTGTAGCTTAACTTGTTTAAACCTACGCTTACCTACCTGCAAAATGTCGCCATCGGCTGGTTTGTATTCCTGCACCTCAACCGCGGCACTATTGATCTTTATGCCTTTTTGTTCAAGCAGGCGTCGCACCTCCGACTTGCTGAGCTCGAACTGCTGGCTCACTAGTTCGACTAGGTCGTGCTTACCAGGTTTTAGACCAAACTGCTCGATTTCTTCAGGTAGCTCATTGCCACTCACCTGCGCTAACCAAGCGTCTTTGGCTTGAGCTGCTGCTTCAACACCGTGGTACATGCCGACTATCTCGGCGGCCAGTTGTAGCTTCATGTCTCGTGGGTTCTCGCCCTGCACGAGCGCATGCTTAATCTGTTCAATATTCTCCATCGAAAGGCGCGTACAGTCCACATATACCTGTATAATCCCGCTATCTGGTAAGCGCATTACGCCTGCGAACATCTCAAATGGCTGTTCTTTTATCGAAACCCCCGTGCCTAAACTTTTACTCATCATCTTCTCACCAGTAAGCGGATCCTCAAGAAGCGTAGTAGTAATCACAAACTTTTCGCGATCTTGATATCGTTTTACCAATGTGCGGCCAGCGAGCATATTAAAAGTCTGATCTGTACCACCAATTTCCAAGTCAGCCTCGAGTGCTACGGAGTCATAGCCCTGCATAAGTGGGTAGAAGAATTCGTGCACATATAAGGGCTTTTTTTCATCTACTCGCTTGGCGAAGGCGTCTCGCTCGAGCATCTGTTGTACGGTGAAATTCGATGCTAAATCAACGGTGTCTTCAAAGGTAAGTTTAGCCAGCCACTCAGAGTTAAACTTAAAATGGATTGGGTTAGATTTATTATTTAAATCAAGGATTTTGCCAATCTGCTGCTTGTAACTTTCGAAGTTATGCTTTACCTGTTCTTTGGTGAGTCGTTGGCGCGCAGCCGATTTGTCACTCGGATCGCCGATCATAGCGGTAAAATCACCTACAAGCACGGTGATATTGTGGCCCAAAGCATGAAATCGCTCGAGTAGAAGGTAATTTGTAGAGTGGCCCAGGTGAATGTAGTCTGCAGTTGGGTCAATCCCCATATATACATTCAGCTTTTTGCCACTTGCCAGCACCTTCGCTAGTTCCTCGCGCGACGGGTAAATGGTATCGATCGCACGATTCAGCAGTTCTTCAATGTCGTCATGTTTACTCATATACAAGCCATTATATCACCTTCACTCGGGTCGTTCGAGAGGATCGGTAAAACCGCTTGTTTTAGGCTGATCGTGGTATAATACAGGTAGTAAATTACTAGGAATTCAATGCCCAAATCACGGCCTAAATTAACGCCAAAACTAACTGGTAAACGCAAAGTGAAGCTCCGCAGCGCACCTGCGACATCTTCGCGTACAAGTAGCGCTCTACCAGCCTCACCACGCAGTCGCAGCGCTAAGCCCAAGGGCCTCGCTAAGCTTGCGCCAAGCAACATCATAGCTTGGGCCAAGACCCCTAAGGGCAAGCGAATTGTGGTTGGCACTGCCGCCGCTTGCCTCGCCACCCTCTTTGCGCTGTTTTTATGGTTTTCCAAGGACCTCCCGAGCCCAAACAAGATTAATGCTCGCTTAAATGCTCAGACCACCAAGATCTACGCCAACGATGGTCAGACCCTACTTCTCGAGGTGTATGGCGACAAGAACCGTAGCCTAATTGAGTTTAACGAAATGCCCAAGAGTATTAAGGACGCTACGATCGCGATCGAGGACAAAGACTTCTACAAGCACGGGGCATTTAGTGTGCAGGGCTTGGGTCGCGCCTTTTACTATACGATCTTTAAGCGCAACACGCAGGGGGGCTCCACCATCACCCAGCAGTATGTTAAGAATGCGCTCCTCACCGACGAGCGTAGCGTCAGCCGTAAAATCAAGGAATTAATTCTAGCAATCGAAATTGAGCAGCTATACAAAAAGGATGACATTCTCAAGCTGTACCTCAACGAAATTCCCTATGGCTCCACGGCTTACGGAGTACAAGCCGCCGCCAAAACTTACTTTGGCAAAGACGCCAAAGACCTCACGCTGGCCCAAAGTGCCCTCCTTGCAGCTATGCCCCAGGCGCCCAGCTACTACTCACCCTACGGACCCAACAAAGCCGTACTGATTCGCCGTCAACACAAAGTACTGAGCAACATGGCGGAGCAAAAATACATTACCAAAGCCCAGGCAGATGCAGCGATGAAGGAAGACATCCTGGCCCAGCTTGTACCTTACCGACCGTACGCCAATGTAACCGCACCGCACTTTGTACAGTATGTGCGCGAACAGCTCGAGAATGAATATGGCATTAAGCGTGTAAACGAAGGTGGCCTCAAGGTCATTACTACGCTCGACATTTCCAAGCAAAAGATAGCCGAAGACGCCGTGGCCAAAGGCATGGCAGGTGTACGCCGCGCTAACGGATCCAACGCTGCACTCGTTGCCGCCGACCCAACTACAGGCGAGATTCAAGCCATGGTCGGGAGCTATGACTATGGCGATCAGGATTTCGGGAGCTTTAACGCCGCTACGGCCAACCGTCAGCCCGGATCGTCATTCAAACCGATTGTATACTCTACTCTCTTTAAGAAGAACTATGGTGCGGGGACTACCCTCTACGACGTACCGACTGACTTCGGTGGAGGCTACAAGCCCACAAACTACACCCTACGTAACTATGGTGTAGTGAGTGTCCGCCAAGCCCTAGCTAGTTCACTCAACATCCCGGCTGTGAAGGCTCTATACCTTGCTGGACTCGACAACTCTCTACAGACCGCCAAGGATTTAGGTATAACAACCCTAGACGCTAAGAACGACTACGGCTTATCACTCACCCTGGGTAGTGGCGAGGTTAAGCTTACTGAAATGGTAGAAGCCTACTCTACCTTTGCCACCGAAGGCAAGCACCATGACCAAGTTAGCATTCGCAAGGTTACCGACTCGTCTGGCAAAGTGCTGCAAGAGAGCAAGCCTAAGGACAACAAGGGTAAGCAAGTACTCGACCCGCAAATTGCTTACCTGATATCAAGCATTATCTCCGACAATGGCGCACGCTGTAGTCTTGGTACCTTCCCTTGCGCCAACCCCCTCACGCTTTCCGACCGTCCGGTGGCCGCCAAAACAGGTACTACCAACGACTTCAAGGACGCCTGGACTATGGGCTACACACCAGGAGTAACAGTGGGCGTATGGGCTGGCAACAACAATAACCAACCAATGAACCAAGCCTCCAGCATTGTAGCGGCGCCAATTTGGCAAACCTACATGTCGGCAGTTACCAAAGGCACGCCAGTAGAGCAATTTAAGCGACCAAGTGGCATTAAGGAAGTCACGCTCGACGCAAATACCGGTAAAGCACCAAGTGCTGGCACCAAGAAGACTCGTACCGACATCTTCCCTTCATGGTATGTAGTGCCGCAGCCAAGCAATGACCAACAAGCCAAGATAGACAAGGTGAGTGGCAAACTAGCAACCGAATGTACTCCAGCAGATGCTATAGACACGATTACGGCCGGACTGATTAATGCCGAAGTTCCGCCAACCGATATTTCCTACGCGCGTTGGCAGCCACCGGTATCGGCCCTCGCAGCATCACTTGGCATGAGCGGCGGCAGCATACCAAACGAGAAGGATGACATACACAGTTGTGGCGACGCCAAGCCAACAGTTGTAGTAAGTACCGACAAGTCCACTGGTGCAAGCTTCACCATAACAGCGGCGGTATCGAGTGGTCGCTATCCTGCAAACAAAGTGATCTTTTACATGGATGGCGCAGAGATTGCAAACCAAAACATTGGCGGTAGCGGCTCGTACCCATTTGAGTACACTCCTACAACTACTGGTTCCCACCAATTTAGCGCCAAGGTGATCGACTCAGCTCTGTATAGCGACACGAGCAATACCGTGAATGTAACGACGACCACAGCATCGGCTCCAACGATTAACCTAAGTTGCGCGCTTTCAAGCTGTACGGCTAATGTAGTCGGGGGTGCAGCACCAATTTATATGAGAATTTACTATGATAACGTTGCATTCGGGCCAGCAGTATCAGGCTCCTCACACACCTGGAGCGGCTGGAACTCATCTAAAACAGCTAAGCTAGTGGTAACCGATGCCAATGGTACCTACAACAAATACTTTCCATAGAACTACCATAGTCTCGTTAATTAAATAACACCTCTCATCTGAGGTGTTATTTAATTGGTACGAACCTGAATGCGCTAGATGCTGCTGAAGTCTATGCTTTCTTAACTTCGGCAACGGCTGCTGCTTGATTAGTGTTTCTAGTATGTCGAGCGTTGTTAGCGTGACGGATATTGTTGTTGCGCGCTTGCTGGTTGCGATTACCGCCATTGCCATTTTGTGGCTGCTGCGGTCGTTTAGCTGCATGGCCGTTGCCGCCACTACGCTTTTCGGTAGCGAAGATCATTTTGCCCGCTACAGTTTGAAATATACGTGTTACCTCGGTAGTCACTTCTTTGCCCATTAGTTTGTCGCCGTTTTCGACCACAATCATAGTGCCGTCAGCCAGGTAGCCTACGCCCTGATTCTTTTCTTTGCCTGGCTGCACTACTTTTACTACCAGCTCTTCACCGGGTAAAACCACTGGTCGAATAGCATTGGCTAACTCGTTTACGTTGAGTACCTTAACGGTATCAATCGTAGCCACGCGGTTCAGATTGTAGTCAGTAGTGAGAATATTGGTATTAAACTTCTTAGCCAGGTACACAAGCTTGTGGTCAACTTCTTTCACATCCTCGGGGTTCTCTTCGATTATGTCGAGTTCTACGTTAGGATCCTGTCGCATAATGTTGAGCATCTCTAGCCCCCTGCGACCACGACCACGACGCATAGCATCATCGCTATCGGCTATATTCTGCAGCTCGGCGAGTACGAAGCGTGGCACCAAGAGCTTACCAGGCACGAAGCCGGTTTTAATAATGTCGGCTATGCGGCCATCTATAATTGCCGATGTGTCTACCAATACTTGAGGTGCTTCGCTAGCAGGGGTGGTTGATTTAGGAGTTTTAGCTTTTGCTGGCTTGTTTGAACGAGCCAAAAACTGAGTAAAAAACTGCTGCTGAGTGTAGAACATAATTACCACCACAGCGGTAAAAAGTAGCGATAACACAAGTGCCACTAAGAGGGCTGTATTCATGAACGTATAATTCCTTGATTAGTTAGTATTCACAAGCTTTATTGCTTCAGCAATTGTCTTGGCCCTGAGAGATTTAGAACCATGAGCTTGCTGTTTGGTCTGCGGGGGTACAATTGCCGTACTGAAGCCAAGCTTGTATGCTTCCTCGAGTCTACGGCCAGCGAAACTTACCGATCGTAACTCGCCGCTCAGACCAACCTCACCAAACGCCATAAGCTCCGGAGGGAGCACGGCACCCTTGTGGGCAGAGGCTATTGCTAGAATAATTGCGAGATCAATTGCTGGCTCTTGTATCTTGAGACCGCCTACAATGTTAACATAAATATCCGATGAGCTCAAGTTAATGCCACCTCGTTTCGTCATCACCGCCGCCAATAAGCCAAGGCGATTCATGTCCACACCAACTGCCGTACGTTTAGGGTAACCAAACACCGAAGGTGACACCAGGGCTTGTACTTCTACTAAGATTGGCCGGCTACCCTCCATAGCAGCAAATACTACAGAGCCCGGCAGTTGTTGGCGCTCTTCGAGCAGCATGGCAGAAGGATTCTCGACCGTTGCAAGGCCCTTATCGGTCATTTCGAATACTCCAACCTCATTCGTAGACCCAAACCGATTTTTCTGGGCGCGCAGCACCTTAAGCGAGCCATAACGCTCACCTTCGAGATAAAGCACGGCGTCGACCAAGTGTTCGAGCACACGCGGACCAGCCACATTACCCTCCTTGGTAACATGGCCGATGATGATAAAGGCAGTATGAGTAGCCTTTGCCACGTTCATAATGCGCGCGGTAGTGTTAGTAATCTGCCCCACAGTACTAATTGCCGCAGTTGCGTCCGAGCTTACGAGCGTCTGGATTGAATCCACTATGATCAGATCGTAGTCGCCATCGCCAGCCTGAGCCATAACTTGGTCAGCGTCGGTCGAAGCCAAGAAGTCGAATTCTGTAGAAATGCCGCTTAGGCGATCGGCCCGTAGTTTAATCTGCGAGGGTGACTCCTCGCCGCTCACATAGAGTACCCGGCGTTGCTTGGCTACATTGCTGGCTAATTGGAGTACAAGCGTGGACTTACCTATGCCAGGATCACCAGCCAATAATACGAGCGAGCCGGGCACTATGCCACCCCCCAGCACAGTGTCTACTTCGCTCATTTTGGTAACTATACGCTCAATCTCGGCTGATTCTACATCGCCAAGCCTGGATACCTGCATACGCTTGACTGCCTTTTGACCAGGCGCCAACTGAGCGGTTTCCAGTTCGTGAATTGTCTCCCAGGCACCACAGTTAAGACACCGGCCGCTCCATTTAGAAAACGTAGCGTTGCAAGCCTCACATACAAATTGTGCTTTTTGCTTTGCCATACTTACAGTATAGCATGCGTACACTTTACGAACAAACTATTTATTGAGTGAGCTAATCGCTTCGGTAGCTTCAGACCAGTTGTGAACCCTAACTACATCCTTGTGCTCAAATCCTTGATTACTCACGGTATCAAACAGGACCACCGTAATTCCATGCTCAGTACATGCGGCTACCTCTGGCAGCTCGTCTTCTACCAACACATCTACACCTATTCGTATACATATTTCGGCTTTAGTGGGCCGCTTGTCTCCCACCCGTTCGGCTTCGGTAAAGTACACCTCGCTAAACGCAGTACCAAAGTTCTTAGTAAGCCAAGTACGAGTAGGCTCATGGCCGGCCGGTTGGCGATTGGATATTATTACCAATTCGTGGCGACGCGCTAACTGCGCTATAGCTTGTTGAGCACCTGGCACGAGCAGCCAATCCTTAGAATGCTTACTAGCCCGGTAGTGCGCCTCTACACCCGCCACATCTTCTTCGGTCACCCCGAGCACATCCCAGAACTTCTTTTCAGGGCCAAAGTCGGCCTCGCTAAAGCTCGTGCCATAAGTCTCATTGAAGTAATTTAGGTAGGTAGCTAGGCCGCGAGCCAACACCTCATCTATGTCGATGGCGATCTTCATGTCGTGGCAGGGGCAGGCGTATTGGTGTCGAGCACTACTTCACCACCCTTAGCGCCTACCTTTACGTTATCTCCAGCCTTAACATCGTCTTCTAGCATAGCTAATGCCAGCTTGTCCTCCACCATACGCTGGATGGCCCTACGGAGCGGTCGAGCACCTTGCTCTACGTCGTAACCCTTTTCTATAAGCAGGTCCTTTAACCCCCTGGTAAAGCTAATGCCTACGCCTTTTGTCAGCAAGCGTTGGGCTAAACTAGTAAGCTGCAAATCGACAATTGAGCGTACATCAAGCTTAGACAACGCACGGAAGATCACAATGTGGTCAATACGGTTCAAGAACTCTGGTCGAAATGCCTTCTTGAGCTCGGTATGAATAGTTTTTTCCATACGTTTATGCATAAGCTCCAGCTTGCGTTCTTCGGCTGCAGTTTCGGTGGTAAATCCAAGCGCTGCCTCTTGGTTCAAGAGTTTAGCCCCAACGTTAGAAGTCATGATGATGATGGTATTTCGGAAGTCTACTTTGCGGCCTTTAGCATCGGTCAAAAAGCCATCCTCGAGCACCTGCAGGAGCATATTAAACACCTCGGGGTGGGCCTTTTCGATTTCGTCAAACAAGATCAAGCTATAGGGCTTACGACGTACCTTTTCCGTAAGCTGGCCACCGTCGTCATAGCCCACGTATCCAGCCGGCGCGCCAACTAATCGAGCTACGTTGTGACGCTCCATAAACTCACTCATATCTACCTTAATGAGCGCATCTTTGTCATGGAAAACCTCTTGGGCCAGTGTACGCGCCAGCTCAGTTTTACCCACACCGGTAGGGCCAAGGAATATAAAGGATCCGATCGGCCGATCACTATCGGCAATGCCTGTACGCGAGCGGCGCATGGCGTGCGCTACAGCGGTAACCGCTTCGTCTTGGCCAATTATACGACGCTTAAGCGTGCGCTCTAGTTTTACAAGGTTCTCGGATTCGGTCTTTATGAGCTTAGTAAGTGGTACACCGGTCATCTGACTTACTACAGCCGCGATGTCCTCGGATGTAATGCTAATCTTGCCTTGCTTTTCGTCGCGCGATAGCTGAGCCGAGATCTTTTGCTCGAGCACACTAGCTTCGGACTTTAGCTTGGCAGCTTGCTCGAAGTCTTGGTCGTACACCGCATCGTCTATCTGCTCCATAATTACACCAAGCTTATTCTGCAGTTCCTTGAGCCGCTTACTGCTACCACCTTTGCGAATTCGGGCCAGCGAGGCCGCCTCGTCCACTAGGTCTATAGCCTTGTCGGGCATAAACCGATCCGCCACGTAGCGCGCAGCGAGCTTAGCTGCATCCTCGATTGCGTCATCGGTAATCTCTACCTTGTGAAAGTCTTCGTAGTGTTTGCGTAAGCCCTTTAGTACGTCAATGGTCTCTTCGACCGTAGTCTCGGGCACAATTACCGGCTGGAACCGGCGCTCCAGGGCTGTGTCCTTTTCTATATGCTTGCGGTATTCTTCGAGCGTAGTAGCACCTATAGTCTGTACCTCGCCGCGGGCTAGGGCGGGCTTTAGGATGTTGGCAGCATCAATCGCACCCTCGGCCGAACCGGCACCTACTACAGTATGCAGCTCGTCTATAAATAGGATTACTTCTTTGTGCGCCTTGGCTTCTTCAATCAGCTTCTTGAGTCGTTCTTCGAATTCACCACGGTACTTAGTGCCGGCAATTATGCTGGCCATATCGAGCATTACCACCCGCTTGCCCGCAAGCATTTCTGGCACTTCATCGTTAACTATACGCTGAGCCAAACCTTCTACTATGGCCGTTTTACCCACGCCTGGCTCGCCTATCAGCACTGGGTTATTCTTTTGTCGACGGTTCAGGATCGAGATCATACGATCAATCTGTTGCGCACGACCAACTACTGGATCTAGCTCCTCGGCGCTTGCCCGAGCAGTCAAATCAATCCCAAAGTGATCAAGTGTAGGGGTCTTGTTGCCCTTTTGCTTACCACGGCCGGCTTGTTTGGTGGCTTGCTCCTCGTACGCGTACGACTGAGCGTTTAAGAAGTTCTCGAGCTCCGAGCGGATGTCTACTGGGTCTACCTTTATGCCACGCAGCAACACGTTCGCCCGAGCGTTATCTTGGCCTAGGATTGCAAATAACAAGTGCTCCGTGCCTGCATAGGGCTGACCATACTCCTGTGCTACCCGTAGCGCCAAAGTAATAGTCTTACGCGCTGTAGCACTGAGAGCCTGCGGCGTAGCGCCAGCTTGGCCTGGTTGCAGGCTTGGCACCATGCTCAGATTAAGCCGATCCAGCGACACACCCATATCCTTAAGTATCTTAGAGCCAATCGAAGTTTGCTGCTTGAGTACACCAAGCAATAAGTGCTCGGTGCCCACATAGGCTGCACCCAAACTCATAGCTAATTCGCCCGCATTTTGCAGGCTGCGCTTAGCATTCTCGGTAAATCGATCAAACTCTGGAGACATTTTTGCACACTCCTAAATTACTATATCTATTATAGCATATTGGGTAACCAAAAACCGTACAATTTACGTACGGTTTTGATCTGGAATTAGCACTCGGGGGTTGACAGTGCTAATTTTACTCTTCGTTCGCTGGTGCTTCTTGGTCGGCTTCTGGCGTAGCTTGCTCCTCGGCTGCTTCGGCAGTAGCCTCTATACCAGCATCATCGGCACTCTCTATGTCTACATTCCAGCCAGTTAGCTTGGCAGCTAGGCGCACGTTTTGCCCTTGGCGGCCAATTGCCAGCGAAAGCTGATCCTCTGGTACACGCACTACTGCCTTCTGCTCATCCTCGTGTAGGGTCACACTAAGAACCTTGGTAGGGCTAAGTGCTGAGGCTATAAAGGTCTTCGGGTCGTCGCTGTAGGGAATAATGTCGATCTTTTCTTCACCTAAGTCAGCCATTACCGCCTGCACACGAGCGCCGCGACCACCCACAAAGGTACCCACAGCGTCTACGCCATCGGCATTAGACAGCACAGCGATCTTGGTGCGAGCACCGCCTTCACGAGCTATGCCCTTGATTTCTACTGTGCCGTTTTCGATCTCTGGTACTTCCATTTCGAACAAGCGACGGATCATATCGGGGTGCGATCGGCTTACTACAATCTGTGGGCCGCGAGCAGTCTGCTCTACGCGTACTATGTACACCTTGAGTCGCTGGCCAGGGTAATAGTGTTCGCCGCGGATTTGCTCGGCTGGGAACATAATCCCAGAGGCCTTGCCAAGGTCTACAAATACATTGTTGCCCTCTACTCGCTGTACTACGGCATTGAGTATGGTATCTTCCTTGTCGCTATACTCGCTAAATACTACTTCGCGCTCGGCTTCTCGTATGCGCTGCACAATCACCTGCTTGGCGGTCTGGGCAGCTACACGACCAAACTCTTTGTTGTCTTCCTCGTACTCCACTACATCCTCGACCTTGGCGCCCTTTTTGTGCTTTTGTGCATCGGCCACACTAATTTGTAGGAATGGGTTCTCTACTTCGTCCACAACTTCTTTGCTCACAAATATCCGTGGCTCGCCACTGCTGGGATCAAGCTGTACGCGCACTTCTTGGTCGCGATCGCCGTAATCCTTTTTGTATGCGGCGGCCAAGGCCTGTTCGACTGCTTCGAGTACGATGTCTTTACTCAGGCCTTTTTCGTCGCAAATCTGTTCGATTGCAGATATAAATTGGTTGGTCATAGTTGACTCCTTTCTGGTTAGTGGCTGATCTCATTTAGCTATATTATTTGACCGTAATTAAGGTAGTGGGGTCAAAAAAAGCCGGGCTCTTACAAAAGACCGACTGAAGTAATGACTATCAGAATGACCTCATTGTAGCTAATCGGGCACTATTCGTCAAGTTGATATGTTCTCTACATGCTCAATCTTAGGGTCCGTTAAGTCGCCCTCGACCGTGACTACATCTATACGTGGCTGCATGTGCTCAAACTCAGCATGCTCCACTAACCACGCGCTTGCAGCATTAGTAAGTCGCCGTAGTTTGTCGCTAGTGATCGCGCCCACCCCACCACCAAATCCAGTATGCTTGCGGTACTTTACCTCCACAAATGCAACTACCTCCTTGTTGATGGCCACTATGTCGAGTTCGGCAAAGCGTGTGCGATGATTGCGGGCAATAATTTGGTAGCCGTGCTGCTGTAAGTAGCTCGCGGCAATGTCTTCGGCCGTGTTACCAATTGCGGTGGTGTTCGTAGCCACTACTAGAGCCTCTTAACCTTAAAGCTGCGCCTATGTAACGGGCTTGGGCCATGCTCGCGCAAGGCAGCTAAGTGCTGGGCGCTGCCATAGCCTACGTTGGTAGCAAACCCATACTGCGGGTACACGTCCGCCTGCGTTTGCATCCACGTGTCGCGCTCTACTTTGGCTAGTATGGACGCTGCAGCTACGCAAGCAATCTGCTGATCTGCTTTAACGATCGGCTCAATGAAGTCGTGGTCCAATATTCTGTGTGGTCCATCTATCACCAATCTGTCAGGCTGAACACCGAGATTATCGAGCGCTCGCTGGTAGGCTAATCTGAGGGCAGTACTCAGGCCTAATTCATCTATTTCGGTACATTCTACCCTGCCGATCGACCAGGCGTGGGCTTGTTGCTTAATCAAATCCGCTAATACTGCTCGCTTCTTGGCGCTGAGGAGTTTCGAGTCCGCCACCTGAAGCCCGCACTCGTCCTGCAAAACCGCCATACCTACTACCATAGGCCCAGCCAAACAACCCCGCCCCACCTCGTCAGCCCCAGTAATAAATTTCAAACCCTGGCTTCGCGCCATTTCTTCATACTCATAACCGGCCCATATCATACGAATGAGTATAGCATATAAAAAGTATTGACATTGTGCCTATAGTGTAGTACAATACATAAGTTCGGTTACCTTCGGGTAACCTGCATGCTAAGCGTAGCAATACTACCGTTGCTTAGCTAGGGAATGGGGATCTGGACCCAAACCTGAACCGTCTCTGAGGAGAGACTAGGCTCGCATAATCCCAGCGAAGCTGAACGTGCACCGGCAAGGGATACCGGGGGTGAGTATACGTCTGCTCACTTTCTTGCATCGGAGATGGACGCCCGAAACGTACCGACAGACCGATTAACCCCCTACGCTGTGGGGGAAGCGGAGAGTCACGGAATAGTGCCCATTCCGGAGAAAAGAGGGCCTGGACCAGAATTAACTGGTGAAGCGAACCACGGCGCTTAAACCGAAGGTAAAGGCTTGGCAGTATGGAGGACCCCACCAAGGTGGGCTTGCCCGGCGAGAGCACTCAGAATGACTAGCCAATAGTCAGCTCTTTTCTCCCCTTCTCGCCCTTTTGGGCCATGCCGGTCAATGATCGGATAAAAAGCCAACCGGTGGCATTCCGGCTCTGGTAGCGCAATCGCGCTGGCCCTGGTCAGAAGACCAGGGCCCTTCTACGTTTAATGAACCTTTTACCGTTATTAAACTTTCCAATCTAAAAGCCCCTCGCAATGAGGGGCTTTTAGTAGTTAGCCTTAGATTTAAGCTTTTGGTTCGGCCTTGGCTTCGCCTTGCTCAGCTTCTACCTTCTCGGCAACTGCTTCGTCGTCGGCAGCATTGGCGTCCTTTTCTGGGTCTGCTTGCTTAGCTTCTTTTTCTTCTGCCTTGGCCACTTCTTCGGTCGATACTGTGTCGGCCTGCTGCATTACGTCTGCACCAGCATCCCCGGCAGGAGCTTCTGCAGCCTCTACCTCGGCCTGGGCTTCGGCAGCTATCTGCGCGCCGGTGCGAGCATCAGCCTCGTTAGCTGCAGCACGGTCAAACTCTTGTTCGGCCATGCGAGCAGCCTTACCACGGAGCCCACGCATGTAGCCCAAGAAAGCGCGGCGTACTTTGGCACGGCGCACAACTTCGATCTTAACCACATTGGGTGAGTGCATAAACCAAGTTTTCTCCACCCCTACACCAGAGGCAATCTTACGCACAGTAATGCTCGCCTGCAAGCTATTCATACTCTTGCGACGGATTACTACACCTTCGAATATCTGTACGCGTTGCTTGTTGCCTTCGCGAATCATTTGGTGCACCCGCACGGTGTCGCCGGGACGTACGTCTGGCAATTTAGCCTTGAGGCTGCTCTTTTCGACTGATTGAATAAGTTCTGTGGCATTCATAACTTAACAAGTCTAGCATATTGCGCCCACCTAGGCAAGAGTGAATTAAGCGTTTTGAGGTGTCTTAATCACAACCTGGTCGGCACCAAGTAGCTCATTGAGCTCGCTTAGGAGAATATCGTTTATCGCCACCTTGTAGGGCAACTTCACCAGCTGGCGCTTGTCTTCGCCCAGCACCAGGTAGCTTTCGCATACTCCTTTGTGAGACTCAAGTACCTTCTTAACCGCCAGGAGCTGCGTGGTGTCCTTAACACTATCAAGGTGCACATAGAGCTTTTGGGCGGGCAAAGCTGGTGCGTCGTCCTCCACCTGTGCTTTGGGCTTTTTGGGCAACCATTTGCGAGCTTTCTCTATATCAATAAGTTTAGCGCTATCAAGTAGGATCTTGAGGTCGCCACCGAGTTTGCCATCGCGGTCCTTGGTACTTACTTTGCCTTCGATTTCAACTACCATATCTACTTGCAGCACAGACTGGTAACGCTCGTAGGCCTTGGGGAACACGATCAACTCCACGTCGCCGTCTTTGCTTTCGAGCACTACAAATGCCATGGCCGAGCCAGTTTTGGTGGTGATTCTTCGGAACGCAGTTATAATGCCACCAATGTGTACTGAGCGGCCCTCGAGCGATGAATTCAGCTTACTGAGCGGCATGGTTTGGTCATCTAGGTATGTATCGTACTCATCAAGCGGGTGAGAAGAAATATAAAGACCGAGTAGCTCCTTTTCCCATAGTAGATGTTGACGCAAATCTGGCTTGGTAGTGGGTATATCGAGCTGGAGTGGGGGCATTTCTTCTTGCATTCCGATAGCGCCAAATATATCAATCTGGCCCGACAGTGCGTTCTTTTGCGCACGAGTAGCATATGAGGTAATCTTGTCCACGTTTTCTAAGAAGGTGTCACGGTCACCCATACCATCGAATGCCCCGGCCTTAATCAGGCTTTCCATGGTCTTGCGATTTACATGGGCAGCATCCACGCGTTTGGCAAAGTCCTCGATCGAGGCAAAGGCACCACCCTCCTCGCGCGCGTCCATAATAGCTTGAATTGGCCCCGAACCAACGTTCTTGACCGCCGCTAAGCCAAAACGAATGTTATTAGTTCCGGGCACTACGGCAAATTCGTAAAAGCTCTCATTTACATCTGGTGGCAAAAGCTCGATGCCCATCTTGCGGCATTCAGTAACCTCAATAGCAATGCGATCAAGATTACCGTAGTCACTAGTCATAAGCGCCGCCATAAAGGCTGCGGGGTAGTGAGCCTTAAGGTAGGCCGTTTGAACTGCAATTAAGCCGTAGCAAGCAGAGTGCGATTTGTTAAAGCAGTAGTCAGCAAAGCCAAGTAGGTGATCCCAGAAGCGTTCCATAATCTCGAGCGGCACCTTGGAGTGACTCACCCCGCCCTCTATAAACGCCTTTTTCATCTTGGCCATTGTTTCGACTTGTTTCTTGCCAATCGCTTTGCGTAGTGTGTCGGCCTCACCACCGGTAAAACCACAGACATCTTTAGAGAATTGCATGACCTGCTCCTGGTAGACCAATACACCATAAGTAGTCTTAAGCGACGGCTCCATAGACGGATGATCATAAGTCACCTCCTCGAGGCCGTTCTTGCGCCGAACAAAGCTATCGGTCAGCCCGGCCGACAACGGCCCTGGACGATACAGGGCACACATAGCCACGATGTCGTCGAACCGATCTGGCTTAAGCTCCCGCAGATAACGCTTCATACCCGATGATTCCAGCTGGAATACACCAGTGGTATCACCATGCGCCAGCAATTGGTATGTTTTTTCGTCATCGAGCGGAATCTCGGACGGATCCAGCTCTACGTTGTACACCCTACGCATAATTCGCAGCGTGTTCTTGATAATCGTAAGGTTCGAAAGCCCC
Organism: uncultured Candidatus Saccharibacteria bacterium; assembly: GCA_964600985.1. Taxonomy (GTDB): domain Bacteria; phylum Patescibacteriota; class Saccharimonadia; order CAILAD01; family JADZBC01; genus CAYPSN01. Next base: position 169,821 of record CAZRJR010000001.1, on the reverse strand, counting down.
AGAAAGTCGAACTTGAGCAAGCCCAATTCTTCGACCGGGCCCATAGTGTATTGAGTGGCAATACCGCCCTTGGAAGCGCGTGTGAGCGGCACGCGCTCTACGATTGCTTCGGGTGCAATTACCACGCCGGCCGCGTGCGTGCCGGCATTACGAATCGTACCCTCGAGCTGCATGGCTACGTCAATTACGTTCTTGGCGCGTGGATTAGAATTATACTCACGAGCCAGGTCTTGATCGTCTACAATTGATTTAGCGAGTGGTATGTGCCGACCCTGCACTGGGGCAGGAATGAGCTTGGCTATGGCATCGACCTCACCATAAGGCATACCCAGTACTCTACCCGTATCACGCACGGCGTTACGAGCCGCCATGGTACCAAAGGTAATAATCTGCGCCACTCTATCTTGGCCGTACTTTTCGGTGGCATAAGCTATGACTTCTTCACGCCTATCGTCGGCATAGTCCATATCGATATCTGGCATAGATATGCGGTCTGGGTTCAAAAAGCGCTCAAACAGCAAATCGTAAGCCAGTGGATCGAGATCAGTTATATTGGTTAGATAGGCAATAATTGACCCAGCCGCACTACCACGCCCGGGACCACAAATAATTCCTTGGTTCTTACTCCAGTTAATGAGGTCGGCTACGATCAAGAAGTAACCCTCGTAACCCATATTGGCGATAACTTCGAGCTCATACTCAATCCGCTCGAGCACACGTGGCTCCAACTTAGCCCGCACCTCTGCCTCGGCCATAGACGCCAAGTCTTCCTTAGGAGTCTTAAGGTAGCGCCAGGCTGCGCCCCGAAACACGAGGCTGCGCAAATAGCTATTCTCGGTTTCACCCTCGGGCACATCGAACTTCGGGATCAAGATCTGACCAAGCTCGATAGTAAGATCACACATGTCGGCGATCTTTACCGTATTGGTAATTGCCTGCGGAAGATCAGGGAATTTCTCGGCAAAGAACTCACCGCTACGCACCGAGAGATCTTGGTCAAGCTTCATTCTATTGGGATCTTCGAGCAAGCTACCGGTTTGTACACAGAGCAGAATATCGTGAACATAGTGGTCGGTGTCTTTGGTATAGTGGGCGTCGCCAGTCGCTACCAAGCCCAGCCCGAGTGTTTTGGCTATAACCTGCAAACCAGCGTTTACCCTATCTTGCGGCTTCCAGCCAATATGTGGCTGGACCTCTAGGTAGTAATTCTCGGCCCCAAAGAGGTTTTTGTACCACTCGGCCGCCTCCATAGCATCATCCGGATCACCATTAAGAATGTGCGTTCCCAGTTCACCACCAATGCAGCCAGTCAAGCAGATTAGGCCTTCGTGATACTTCTCGAGCAAGTCGCGATCAATCCTAGGCTTGTAGTAAAAACCCTCTAGCCAAGCAATGGTCGAAAGCTTCATGAGATTCTTGTACCCCTGTTCGTTCTTGGCAAGTAACGTAAGGTGGTATGGCGTACGGTCTTCTTTAGAGTTCTTGTCAGTGTGCTTGCGTGGCGCTACGTAGGCCTCCATACCGATGATCGGCTTTATGCCCCGCTTGGTGCATTCCTTGTAGAACTCAATTGCGCCAGACAATGTTCCGTGATCGGTGATAGCAACAGCTTTTTGTCCCAAGGCCTCCACCTGGTCTAAGAGCTGCGGGATCTTCTGCAGACCATCGAGCAAGCTATAGTGCGTGTGGTTGTGAAGATGCACAAAGTCCACGGTGGTCTGCTTGCCCGCCGGCGTACTCGTATCTGTTTCGGTTTTTGAAGACACGCGAGTTCTACCCCTCCTCAGCTCACTCTTACTACGTTACTTACTATTATAGTCCCAAACCGTAAGCAGCATAAGTCTTGCGACCTTGGATTTTTTGTATCGTTGTAAGCTTATGTAGCCGATTCGGCCGAGCTATTGTCTGGTTGCCAGACTATTGTCCGGTTGTAGTTATGCTGGCTGCCGCTGCAATCTTATTAATAAACTGCCCAATGTACGGAAGGGCACCCAAATACGTTACCGCCGCACCAATCAAAACGATTGCCAGCGCAGCGCCCACTACCCCGCCAATACCCCGTACTAAACCAGTCGAGAAGTTCAGCCATGCAAGGCGGCCAGGACTATTGAGTAGCTCTATAAACTCCTGCATGCCCACCTTGGACGAAGCCTTGCCAGCTTGCTTTAGCTCTTGGGTCTGTTCCTTGCTCTGCGCCACTATTTGTTATTAGTTACTTTCTTGACTTCTTTGGTAGCGTCCGCAGCTACCTTGGCAGTCGACTTAGCGAGCTCATCTACTAGTTTATTGGCGTCAGCGATCAACTTTTTGGCTTCCTTCACTGCATCTTCTGAGAGCTCTTTACCGTCTTTGCCAATCTCTTCGGCCTTCTTAGTCAGGCTTGCCTTGAGCGACTCGGCCTTTTTGATTAAATCATTAGCTTCTTTAGTACCGATCTTTTTGAGTTGTTTAATCTCACGATCTAGCTCACTTACTACATCGTGAAACATCTTGGCTACAGCAGCACGGTTTTCCTTGCCACTTCCGGGTGCCAAGAAAACACCTGCGGCAGCACCTACCAGGGCACCAACTGCAGCGCCCAGTGCAAATACGCCAGCAGCGTTAGGTTTGTGATCATTCTTGCTCATTTCTTTCTCCTTTTACTTGCTTGCTTATTAATGTAACTGCTAATAAACGTGGCGACCATACTTGGGTTTACCACATTGTCCCGAACCCCTTCTATAACATCGGTCATAGCATCGGCGCTTTCTTGGGCTTTCTCGGAAATGTGGCGCACGGCCCTGAGTATTTTTACCACTAATACGATCGCAACGATCGCCAAGACTAGCAACACCAATGTTGCGACCGACAGGACAGCAGACCAGGTATAGAACGCTGTATCCATATCGACTCCTTGTTTACTCTTTTATTATAGATCTTACCCGAACCATTTGCCAGGGTAGCATTTACTTAGAAAGTTTGCTGCGAAATAACTCATTGACTAAGCTAGGATTTGCCTGTCCATGCGTTTCTTTCATAGCCTGGCCTACCAAAAAGCCGAGTACTTTTGTTTCGCCCGCCTTATACTCTGCTACGGCTTTGGGGTTGGCGGACAGTACTTTGTCTATAACCACCTCAAGCTCATTGGTATCAGATATTTGGCTTAGGCCTTTACGCTCTACCACGTCCTGCGGACTGCTGCCCGCCACCACATCTGCAAATATATCTTTGGCAATCTTAGAGCTAATAGTGCCGCGCGCCACCATTTCTACCAATTGCGCCAGGTGTTCGGGCTGAAGAGCCGATGGAGCACCGCTACTAAGCAAGGCTTGGTAATCACCTACTAGCCAGTTTACGAGCTTAGGGGTAAGCGCCGTATCCTGGAGCTGTTCGCGAGCCTGCTGGAATATCACAAGCGTACTTGGCTGCCCAATAAGCACATCTTGCTCGTCTACACCTACACCGGCAGCAATTAATTCCTTGCGCACCGTTCGGGGTAATGTAATTACTTCTTCCTGGGCTCGACTAATCATCTGCGGAGTAATGACGAGTGGTGGCAAGTCTGGCTCAGGAAAGTAACGATAGTCATGAGCCTGTTCCTTACCACGCTGGGAAAAGGTAGTATTCTTTGCATCGTTATAGCCACGAGTTTCCTGCACTACCTTCTCGCCCGACTCAAGCACATCTATCTGGCGGGCAATCTCGTACGTTAGGGCGCGTTCGGCGTTCCTAAACGAATTAAGGTTCTTAAGCTCTGTGCGAGTACCAAGTGAATCGTCTGGACTGACGGACACATTGAGATCAAATTTGAAGTTACCATGCTCCAAGTCACCATGGGTCACGCCAAGCGCGCAGGCAATGTTGTAGACTTCCTGCAGGTAGCGACGCGCTTGCTCGGGAGTATGCATATCGGGTTCCGAGACTATCTCGATGAGCGGCGTACCAGCACGATTAAAGTCCACCAGAGTATAGTTCGCTCCGTCGGGATGAGTAGATTTGCCAGCATCTTCCTCGAGGTGGGCGTGGTGAATGCCAACTCGCTGAAACTCGCCATTAACCAGAATCTCGACGTGGCCAGCTTGGATTATAGGCTCGTCCATTTGTGTAATCTGGTAACCCTTTGGCGAATCAGGGTAAAAGTAGTTTTTGCGATCAAAGCTTGTGCGCCTGGCAATCTTGGCGTTCAAACCCTGACCTAGCTTAATGGCCAACTCTACAGCGCGCTTGTTTGCAACTGGCAAACTACCCGGGTAAGCCAAGCATACCGGGCAAATGTTGGTATTGGGCTCGGCTGTGCGCGAGTCGTTGTCACAGCTACAAAACATCTTGGTCTTGGTAGCCAACTGCACGTGGATCTCTATGCCAATGGTGGGCAAGTAGGTCTTGCTCATATGCGCACCCCTAGGTCGCTAATTGCCTTACCCAAGTCCTTTACTGCCTTGGTTACTTGGGCCGGAACCATGTCATGGTCCAGGCTGTGGGCAAACTGGTTGCGCAGTTTATGCGCTGCCCACACGTCGTTCAAATTACCCAGTCGTTTACCGTCGCTTTTGAGTCGCTCACCCATAGTCGCGCCATGAAAGCCCTTAGCCTGCATGACGTAATCAAGTAATTTGTCGGCTTCAAACAACGCACTACGCAATCCGCTCGGTCCGTTCTTGAGCATGGCTTGAATTTCGTGCCATTTGGGTGCAACTCGGCTTAAGTCATAGACTTCGCCAGCACGTTCAACCTTCATACCGCGATACGGCTTGCGCCTTTGCGAGCTCTTGGCCGACTGACGCAGGAGCACCACAGCCAAAGCACTCAGCACGAGTACGGCAATAAGACCAGATGTGCTCATAGCTTAGGACTCCTTTGTTTTAAATCATTCCATGCCGTTGTCGATTGGTAGGCGGCCGCCACAGCCAGCAGATCAGCATCGTGGCCCTGGGGCGCCATGAGTTGCAAGCCGGCAGGCATATCATCAACAAAACCGACAGGTATGCTTATAGCCGGGATGCCAACCAGATTAGCAGACACGGTAAAAATGTCGGTCATATACATAGCAACGGGGTCTTGCTTCTCACCTAATTTAAAAGCCGGTGCAAGCGTAGTTGGCGTAATTAAAATGTCATGTTGTTCAAACATCTTTTCGAACTGTTCACGCAGCAATGTACGAATCTGCATGGCTTTCTTATAGTACGCATCGTAATAGCCGGCCGAGAGCGCATATGTGCCCGTCAGCACACGGCGCTTTACCTCATCACCAAAGCCTTCATCACGACTTTTGTCGTAGGTTTCGCGCAAAGTATGTGCTTGCTCGCTACTATGTCCGAAGCGAACACCATCATAGCGACTCAAGTTGGAACTAATTTCGGACGGAGTAAGCACATAGTAGGATGCCAAGGCAACATCGTCTTTTACCTTTTTGCTCGTTGGTGATAGTGGGCGCAAATCCACACTATGCCCGGCCGCCTGCATAGCCTCGGCAAAGCCAGCTATGTCACCGAACTTATCTTCTTCCACGTCTATCATGGCATAGCTTCCGATTCGCATCTTCTTAGTTCTGGCAATTTCTTTGCGATTTGCGTCTATATTAATAGTCGTAGCATCTCTTCCATCGCGACCTGCAATGGTGTCAAAGACTATGCCGGCATCTTCGGCAGAGCGCGTTATGGGCCCTATGCAATCCAAACTACTACCCATCGCCACCACGCCATAGCGACTCACAGCCCCGTAGGTGGGCTTGAGTCCCACTACACCACAATACGCTGCTGGCTGGCGAATCGACCCACCGGTATCGGTGCCCATACTAAATATGCCAAAGTCTGCCGCCACCGCTGCAGCCGAACCACCACTCGAACCACCTGGCACTCGGCCCAAATCCCACGGGTTGTGAGTAGGGTGAAAGCCGCTATTCTCAGTACTACCACCATGTGCGAATTCATCTTGGTTTACTTTGGCTAGCAAGACTGCGCCGGCCGCATTAAGCTTATCGATCACGGTGGCAGAATATGGTGGCACAAAGCTCGCGAGAATTTTGCTCGCAGCCGTAGAGCGAATGCCTTTGGTTAGGAACATGTCTTTAGCCGTATAGGGAATGCCAGTAAGCAATCCGATATCTTTACCAGCCGCAATGTCGGCATCGACTCGCCTAGCAGCGGCTAATGCCTCATCAGTGCACACAGTAAGGCAAGCTCGCACCTTGCCATCGAGCTTGGTGATTCTATCTAGGTAGTATTGTGTTAGCTCGACTGCACTCACCTTTTTACCCACCAGTAAATCGTGGGCCTCGGTGATAGATAAATACTCTAAGCTCATTACTGCAGTACTCGCTTTACCTTTACATATCCTTCGTGAGTTGCGGGCGCGTTAGCCAGTAACTCATCGCGCGTTAGCTCGCAGCGCACCACTTGGTCCTCACGCAGCACGTCTTCTAGGCCAGTTACCTGACTGGTCGGTGCTACACCCTTGGTATCTACTGCTTGCAGCTCGTCCACAAATTCTAGGATTGAGCTGAGACTCTGGGTGAGTTCATCTTTTTCCGCATCACTCACCCCAATGCGCGCCAGGCTTGCCACCTGCTCTACTTCTGATTTGGTAAACTTTGCCATATAGGAGTATTTTAGCAGCCGGGAGAGGCAATGTGTAGCCGACTTAAACTAGAGCATTTTTATAAATTCAGCTTCGCTTAAGACCCTTACGCCCAACTTCTCTGTTTTGGCAAGCTTACTGCCAGCTTCTGCGCCTGCCAATACGTAAGTCGTTTTGGCCGAAACCGAGCTACTCACCTTACCACCAGCCGCCAGTATCTTCTCGCTCGCTTCTTCGCGTGTCATGTGTTCGAGCGTGCCGGTAAGCACCCAGGTAGTGCCTTGGAGCCTGCCGCCCTGCACCCCAGCCTCATCCTCTACCCGCACTCCAGCCCGCACCAAGTCTTTAATAAGCTTTTGATTATGGTCGTTGCCCAGCCAAGCTAGTAAGCTCTCAGCCACCACCGTGCCCACACCGTCGATGTCACCCAATTCTCTAGACGATATAGCTACAAATTTATCCAGCGAATGCACGTGAGCTGCAATGTCTCGAGCAGTTTTGGCGCCCACATGACGAATACCAAGCGCATATATAAACCGCCCCAAGCTAACTTGGCTATGCTCCTTAATTGAAGTAATTAAGTTTTCTGCACTTAGCTCGGCAAAGCGCTCAAGACCCAGTAGGTCGTCTTTGGTCAGTGTGAATATATCAGCGGGGGACTCTACCAGCCCCGCTTCCATAAGTTGCGCCACAATCTTCTCGCCCATGCCGTCGATGTTAAAAGCCGCCTTAGACACGAAGTGGTTCAACTGTTGCCAGCGCACCTCGCCAGCACCTAGGTCCGCTAAGCGTGCCACCGCCTCACCCTCTGGCCGCACCACCTTAACCCCATCAATTTCTAGTGGCATTATAAAGTGCTTTTCCTTACCGGTGCGTAGGCTTTTAATCGGTTCGACTACCTCAGGAATAATATCACCAGCTTTCTGAATAATTACCGTGTCACCAATTCGCAGGTCTTTGCGCCGAATTTCGTCCTCGTTATGGAGCGTTGCTCGCGCCACCGTACTGCCGGCTACCTTGACCGGCGTAAGCACGGCATACGGGGTAACTGCGCCCGTGCGACCAATACTCACCCGAATGTCTTCGAGTATAGTGGTAGCTTGCTCTGCCGGGTACTTGTAGGCAATGGCACCCCGCGGTGCTTTTCCAACTACCCCTAGCTTCTCAAAGTCGGCGTTACTATTGAGGGTAATCACAATGCCATCAGTACCGAACGCAAGGCTATTTCTGCGCTCGCCCCAGTGGTCTATGTAGGCTTCGATCTCGCCAATGTTAGCTAATTGTTTGTAGTGCGGCTCTACCTTGAACCCCAGCGCCTCTGCTAACTCATGCTCATCGGAGTGGGTTATAAGCTCTGGTAGGTCCATTTCTATCCCGTAAGCAATAAACTCCAGCCCCCTACTAGCCGCCACACTGGCGTCTAGCTGTCGAATAGTACCAGCTCCGGCATTGCGTGGATTGGCAAACAATGGCAGACCAGCAGCCTCGCGCTCTTGATTAAGCTTAGCAAAAGCTGCCTTGGGGAACACCACCTCGCCCCTGATTTCAAACTCGTCATAAACTTGCGACGCCACCTTACTACTATGCTTGAGCTCCATCGGCACGGTCTTAATAGTGCGCACCGTGTGCGTTACGTCCTCGCCCACACTGCCGTCGCCACGTGTTACAGCCTGCACAAATTTACCGCCCTTGTACACCAATCGCATTGCCAGCCCGTCCAGCTTGAGCTCGCCAAAGTAGCTCACCTGTTGTACGCCAAGCAGTTTGTGAATTCGTTTTTCCCAAGCTTCGATACCCTCGACGTCAAACACGTCTTGCAAGCTCAGCATACGCTTGCCATGCTCGACCTTGGCAAACTTTTCGAGCGCTCGCCCACCCACATGTTTCATAAGAGCATCGGTGGCTAGTTCGGGGTACTGGGCTTCTAAAGCTCGGTATTCTTGATTGAGCGCATCATATACGCCGTCGTCTACCGAGGGAGCATCGAGCACATAGTATTCGTGCCAGTACTGCTCGAGCTGGCTCTTGAGCTGGGCTAATCGCTGTTTGGCCTGGGCTTTACTGTTGGGCTGTTTCGTCATATATGCTATACCCGTATGTTACAAGCCACGGCAAGATTATTACTAGGAGCACGCTACTTACTACACCCTGCACAAACCAACTAGTAGCCAGTACCGAACTAATATTAACCACAAAGAACACCACCCCACTCACCATGGCTACAATGAATCCGAACAAGCCGTAATGCCCCAATAGGCGAAGCTTTAGGCCCCGAGTACGCACCCAACTTGCCCTAAGCGCACCGATTACACTCGCATCTTCACTGGCGGCTATAAACTGGGCCATGCTCAAGCCCACCGCGCCGAGGATTGCAAAGAATAGGAGCAAAAAGCCCGGTATATACAGTAACTTAGCCATGTCAAACGAGCTCACAAATACCAACAGCGCCACCGCGAATATTGCTGGCAACAAGGCCAATGCCTGCAGTAGCGTTACGCCTAACATCTGCAAGAATCGCCCACTCGCCCGAGTATATATGACTGCTATCGACTGCTTAGTAGCGGTCGATAAGTGGTGGCAAAAGTATATGAGCGCCAACACTGTATAAAGTCCAGCTACAAACAACACAATTGAAAAGTCCATTGTTACCGCACTGGCCGACCGCACCAGAGTACTTGGCACCGCCACCACGGCTGCAAGCAACACAAACTTTCCACGCTGCTGCCAAAACAACCGCCAGGTGGCCGTAAGCCGTGGGACTACTCCAGTTAATTTTTGCCCGACCTTGGTGCTAGAATCAGCTTTACGACTTGGCTTAAGCTTCATACATTATTCTCCATAGCGCGCAAGCGACTTATGCGCTCAGCCGTAGGTGGATGAGTGCTAAACAGTCCTGCCACCCAGCCATTACCGCGTTTGCTTGCTACATTTGTGCGCAAAGGGTTAATTATATATAGATTAGCCGTGGCCTTGTTGGCTTCCTCGAGTGGCTCGGTGTCATGCTCTATCTTTTCGAGTGCTCGGGCTAAGCCCTCGGGGTAGCGAGTAAGCAAAGCACCCGAAGCGTCGGCTAGATATTCCCGCTTACGACTTACGGCCAGCTGCAACAGCATGCCTATTAGCGGTGCCAATATAGCCAGTGCCACGCCAATGCCCAGCATAATCATTTGCCCTTGGCCACTGTTGTTGTCGTTGTCCCTACTACTCCAAAAGCTCATACGCAAGAACCAGTCACTCAGCAGTGCAATTACAGCCACGAGCACCACTACCAAGCTCATAAGTCGAATGTCGTAGTTGCCCACATGACTAAGTTCGTGTGCGATCACGCCCTCCAGCTCCACTTTGTTAAGCTTATCGAGTATACCACTCGTTACTGCTACTATAGCATGCTGCGGGTCGCGACCGGTTGCAAATGCATTGGGTGCTGAGTCGTCAATTATGTAGACCTTAGGCATAGGCAACCCTGCGGTTATCGCCAAGTTCTCCACAATTCTATAGAGCTCCGGTGCGTCTTTTTTTTGCACCTGCTTTGCTCCTGACACAGCTAGAATCATTTTGTCGGAGTTATAGTAACTTATCCAGGTGTAAATGAGTGCGAAAGCGAGCGACCCCCACAGGAACCACGTGCTACCAAAGGCTTGGGCAAACACCCAGCCAAGCAGCGTGATCACGATTATAAAGCAGCCGACTAGTAGCCACGAGTTGCGTTTGTTCTTGGCAATTGAGCTATACATATAGCATTATTATACCAAGAATCGGGTGTAAAAACCGCTAGTAGACCCCTTTGAGTTACGCCTAGAGCTTGACGTCGACTGGCTTTTCTACCGCTGCCTTCTCACTCTCGGCAACATCAAAGAAGTCTTTGGGCTTAAACCCTAGTGCACCACCAATCATGTTGGTCGGAAACACCTGTAGCTTAGTGTTAAGATCCCGCACGTTACCGTTGTAGAACCGGCGCGAAGCTTGGATTTTGTCTTCGGTATCTACCAGCTCTTCTTGCAGCTGCTGGAAGTTCTGGTTGGCTTTTAGATCTGGGTAGCTTTCGCTAACTGCAAACAAACTCTTGAGCGTACCACTCAATGCATTGTCGGCCTTGGCCATAGCGGCTGGGTCACCCTCTGGCGCATTCATAGCAGCTGTACGAGCCTTGGTTACTTCTTCGAACACACCCTTTTCGTGCTTAGCATAACCCTTGACCGTTTCCACTAGGTTGGGAATGAGGTCCAGCCGACGCTTCATTTGCACAGTAATGTCGCTAAACGCTTCATCGGTACGCAGCTTGGCCTTAACCAAACCGTTGTATGTAGCCCACAGCCACAATGCACCTACTACTACGACCAGTAAAATAATTAGTCCTATACTCATACTAGCTCCACTCTTAATACCAATATTATACTACGATTGCATGGTGGGCGATACAGGATTTGAACCTGTGACCTCACGGATGTGAACCGTGCGCTCTAACCAACTGAGCTAATCGCCCTCAAGATAACGCAAAAGCACTGCAGCACTTCTATCCTCACTCATTTTAGAAGCGTCAAGCGCAATCGTCCTGGCCTCTTGAACCGAAACTGTAACAGTACTGATATCCTCACCCTCCTCTAGTTCTTGACTTCCCAGCTGACCCGTCGACACATTAACTGCAAAGTAGTACAAGTCCCACTCCACAGTTGCTCCACATACTGATTTGTGTAAGAAATCCAGATCTTGCGAGCCTACGTTCACCCCTACTTCTTCTTTGAGCTCCTTCACAGCTCCGTCTTGAGCAATACGCAAAGTATCTTCAGTTGATGGATCTGTAGACAAGAAGTCGTTGTATTCGGCCAGAGTGTCAAACACCTTACCGCCGGGAAGACGGTAGTCGTAACCACCTACTTCGTGCCGATGTTCGCGAGTTAAAAGAATTTTATCGCCAACCTTAACAATTGTACGGGTGCCGGGAGCTCTGCGGGCAAACTCAAATGTCCGCTTGCCATCAGGAGAGAACTCCACCACCTCGATAATTCTACCCTGATAAAGGATTTTGTTATTGCTCATAGTAATTATTCCTTGGTGCCCGGGGCGAGACTCGAACTCGCAAGCCGCAAAAAGGCAAGGGATTTTAAGTCCCTCGTGTATACCAATTCCACCACCCGGGCATGAACTCCTCTATTGTAGCCTAAGTAAGCTAAAAGTTCGACAGATATGAGCAGTTTGCATATACTGGACGTAAGTATTGTACTAAACAAGGAGAGTGAATTATGACCCCAGAATTAACGCCACAACCAGGATTAAAGCCAACCCCGGACCTAGATGTTGCATCCCCAGAACAGCAACTAGTAAATCCACTTGTACAAGAAGCTGGCCAAGCCGATCAAATTAAAACCGCAGGTGGTGGCTTTGCCGAAGCCACGGCCGTTAGCCCCGATTCAAACCAACAGTCCATGCCGGCCGCGGCGAGCGAACCGCCAGCTCCACCAGAAAAGCCCCAGTATGTTGTAGGCGGAGAAAACCAAATTGACCCGACTGCTGCGGCGGATAACGTTGCTCCCCCAGCCGATGTAAAAGCTGCGCCATCTACCGAATCTGTTATCAATGTTCCGGATAGTACTCCATCTGAGGCAGTATCTGCTGAATCACTTACCCCGCCAAAGAAAGAGCATAAAGGCTTCTTTAGTAGATGGTTTGGGAAGCACAAGAACCCGGACACAGGCGGACAAGGTGCAAAAGCCGAACAACCTATCGTTACACCCGGCTACCTACCAAAGGATCAAGTATCAGGCAACAACGAGAAATCTACCCGTGTTATTGATCTAGAAGCTCAACAAAAAGCTGCTATAGAAAGTGGCAAAGCTGGGGTCGTATCGGCCGACAAGCGCTATGATATTGGAGCCGGCAATACACCCCAGCAGTTCACTCCCGAAGCGAACGATCAAAATAAGGCTGCTTAAATAACTCCAAATAAAAATGGAGGTCTGAAGCGGAATCGAACCGCTGTACAGGGTTTTGCAGACCCTTGCCTAACCACTCGGCCACCAGACCTCGGTAACGCGATAACTTGGCTATTATACCTGATTGAGCCTACTCAAGTAAAAGCCTGGTCAAACAGTCAGTTTTTTGCTAAGATTATCGCTGTACTTACTGCCACACGTGGCGACGCGGCGAGATAGCTCAGTTGGTAGAGCAGTGGCCTGAAGAGCCTCGTGTCCTCGGTTCGATTCCGAGTCTCGCCACCAGGCTTTTGTACCCCGCCGGGGTGCAGAAGCCTGGTTATGACCAGGAGGCGAACCGATGGTTCGGTGAAGCAAAGCGCGCAGCGCAACAATCAAGTCTACTTGAATGATTGCCAAGCACTTTGTGGAGTTTGTTTACAACCTTCCGAGTCTCGCCACCAGTTTATATTACATTTACGCGGGTGTAGCTCAGCTGATAGAGCGCTTCCTTGCCAAGGAAGAGGCCCCGGGTTTGAGTCCCGGTACCCGCACCAAAGAATGAGTCCCATTTATACGATGGGGCTTATTCTTTGATATGGAATTGACTCAAATCCAAATAGCACGAAGTGCGGGTTTGATAACGAGGAGCACGCACAGAAATGTATTTCGAGCATGCAACGAAGCTATACTTTTGTAGTCCTGATACCCGCACCAAATGGGAATTATTGGACGCTTCGACGTCCTTTTTGTTTTACTTTAAAATGATAAAATTAAAAGAACATTATTATAAGGCAAGGAGCAAAAAGATGGCTAAATACGTTGATGGATTTGTGCTAGTTATACCAAAGGGTAAAGAAGTCGAATACGAAGAAATGGCCAAAATGGGCCGAGACTCATGGATGAAGCACGGTGCGCTCCAGTATTTTGAATGCAAGGGCGACGACCTTAAGCAACAAGAGATGGGCGACGAAAAATCGCGGGATTATAAAGAGATGGCAGGTGCGGGTGCCGACGAAAACGTATGGTTCTCTTTTATAATCTTTAAGTCCAAAGAACACCGTGACGAAGTCAATAAGCTTGTTATGGCGGAGATGAGTGAAGCTTTCAAGGACAAAGCTGACTTTGAAATGCCAGCCGACATGAAGAGAATGGCGTATGGTGGCTTCGAAGTAGCAGTTGAAGGCTAGAGATTTACACTAGCAAACCATGAACGAAGTACAATCTTGAAGTTGACAGATGTATTGAACCTCTGGCCGACTGGCAGCAGATTATTTGACGCAGAGCCCGCTATGGCCAGAGATTATATACTTGAAATTCCTACTAAATAAAGGTAATATATACGAGTTCTTTAGCCTCGATACCACTATGGGTGATTAGCTCAGTTGGCTAGAGCGCCTCGTTTACACCGAGGAGGTCGGGGGTTCGAGCCCCTCATCACCCACCAAAATATGACCCTAGTTTACTGGGGTCATATTTTTATTTGGATATTTATTGAGGGACGAGAACCGAAGGTTCGGTGGAGTAAAGCGCGCAGCGTCAATGCCAAGCTTGTTTGCGTTTTGACCAAGCACTTTACGAAGGTTGCGCCAGCAACCACCCCTCATCACCCACCAGTACTTATAAAAAGACCCGCTTGAGGGTCTTTTTTGTTACAATAACGAGCATGACTAAAGTGTTAAACGGAAAACAACTAGCCGACTCCATAGCCACAGGGCTTACGAGTGAGGTTGTTCGATTGAAGGAACAAGGTATAGTTCCCCGGCTCGTGATTGTTGGAGTGGCTCCCGACGAGCGGGCTCAGGTATACATACGTATGAAGCAACGACGCGCCGAAGAGGTGGGCATTGCCACGGAGTATTATAATCTAGCAGGCAAAACCGAGCATGGTAGCAAAGTGTTCGTCAAAGAAACTGCCAAGCGCGCCGACGTGCACGGCATAATTTGTCAGCTACCCTTAGCTGGCTGGTATGACCCACAAGACCTGATTGACTGCATTCCACCCACTAAGGATGTAGATGGCCTTACCTCCGCCAGCCAAGATGCGCTCGAACATGGCCGGCCTGGCACTGTGCCCGCTACCCCACTTGGAGTAATAGCGATTTTAGAAAGCGCAGATATACCAGTGGCCAACAAAACAGCTTGCGTGATTGGCCGAAGTAACCTAGTTGGTAAACCACTTGCCCACCTCCTTAAGCAACGAGGAGCAAGGGTGCTGGTCGCGCACAAGCAGACCCCCGATATACCGGGCCTAACTCTGCAATCCGATATTGTAATTAGTGCTGCCGGGAGTCGCAACTTGGTCACGGCCGATATGATTAAACCAGGTACAGCCGTAGTAGATGTAGGAATTAACGAATCAGTTGGCAAACTAGCTGGCGATGTAGACTTTGACGCAGTGAAACAGAAGGCCGAATTTATTACCCCGGTACCTGGCGGCGTAGGGCCACTTACGGTAATTATGCTACTTAACAATGTGGTAGAAGCCGCGAAGAACTTTAGAGTATCTTAATCCCTTGAGCCTTAACCAACTCCGGGCTACCGTCGACAATCCTGAATTCCGCATAACCACAATCACCTACTTTTATCTCACCTAGTCCTAATATGTCTCGGAAGATATAACGCAGTACTCCTCCGTGAGTTAGTACCGCCACCGTATCGTGGTTAGAATTCTTAATTTCAGCAAAGGCTGACTCAACTCTAGCGCCAAAATCGTGGTACGACTCGCCACCCTCCACAGTACTAAGCTTATCTGCAACAAGCTCAACCAGCTCAGGATAGTCACGCTTCGCTTCGGCCTTCGTCATACCACTCAGTATTCCGTAGTGGTTCCGTTCACGAACATCATGCAGCTCGACTAAGTCAGCGTTAGTCTTAGCGCGGACAAATTCTGCAGTTTGTCGAGCTCGAGCGAGAGGGCTGCAAAAAATCTTCTGAATACTTTCACCGGCTAACTTATCTGCAAGATCCTCAGCCTGCTCTCGACCCCTTGTAGTTAGATCGTCGTCATAACTACCGCCGTAACGATCTTCAACATCTCCAGTGGTTTCTCCGTGTCTAATTAAAAACAGTTTCATAGTGCTCTCCAAAATAATTGCTGGTGCGGACGAGAAGACTCGAACTTCCACGCCTGATATATTAGGCACTAGCCCCTCAAGCTAGCGTGTCTACCATTCCACCACGTCCGCACATAGATATTCTGTTTTTAATGTGATTACTTATCGGTCGATGCTCATCTAGCCCTCAATCTTACTTTCCCAGGCGAGGCCTTCGGGGCTAGCGCGTCTACTGTTCCGCCACGACCGCGCAAAATGAACTAGGCTATTGTACTACAAAAACTCTTCTTTTTTAACAGCTTTGGGCTTGGTGTGGCTCAGGCTCGGGAAGAAGTCGTGGAGGTGCTTCATGGAGTATTCGCGGCGCAAATGCACCTCGGCATCTTCTAGAGTAGCTCCCGTTTTAACACCAGGGTTTAGAAAGTTGTAGGGATCAAACAGTTCTTTGACTTTACAAAACAGGTCGAAGATCTCTGCACCATAGAGCTTTTTAAGGTAGGGGCCACGCAGAATGCCGTCGTTGTGTTCACCACAAGTAGAGCCCTCGAGCCGAATGACCAACTTGTAAAACTCATCCATGAGCTTAAATATCTTTTTGCGATCACGAAAGTTCGAGAGGTCTAAGAATGGCTGCAGGTGGAAGTTGGCATTACCCGCATGTCCCCACACCGCAGTTTGGATCTTGTACTTATCAAACAGCTTGTATACCTCCCGCAAGAACTCCGGCATATTCTTTAGCGGCACTACACCGTCCTCCACAATTGGTAGGGCTTTTTTGGGGCCGTTGTACATCCATATAACTGCGGCGGCGCTGCGGCGAATCTTCCACAGGGCGGCTTGTTCATCAGGATCAGTCGCATAGCCAGACTGGTAGGTTAGTTCGTGAAACACCTTGGCTACCTTGTGCGCCTTGCGCAACCTACGCGACTGCTTGGTGTCGTCGAACTCCACAAGCAAAGCTACTGCTGGTAACTTCTCGGGGATTAAGCCATCAATAATGTGGTTGTGGTGATCGCGCAAGAACTTAAGCAAATGGTAGTCTACCACCTCGAGCGCACTTGGACCAAGCGGCATAATCTTATCCACCGCCTCGGCCATAGCCTCGACCGTTTCAAAGAACCCTGTAAGTAGAATAGTGTGCTCGTTGAGCTTTTCGGTGCGCAAAGTAGCTTCGGTAACTACCCCAAGTGTGCCTTGCGAGCCCACAATGAGTTGCGAGAGATCAAACGATCCGTTGCGGCCCCTCACATCCCACAGATCATAGCCCGCTGAGTTCTTGCTTGTCTGTGGCGGGGCGGCATTAATAATCTGCTTATTAGCCTTCAGGAGCTCATCGAGCTGTCGATAAATTTCTCCCTCAAAGTCGTCTTGGCGCTTCTTGGCAGCCAACTCCTTACGACTTAAGCGTCGGGTGGTAATCACATCACCATTGCTTAGCACCACCCTGAGTGACTGCACGTAGTCGCGTGTAGACCCGTACTTAATCGTCTTCTCACCGGCCGAGTTGTTTGCCACTGCACCGCCTATAGTAGCGAAGTCGATACTGGCTGGGTACGGTGGCAGCCACCGACCATGACTGTGGAGTATGCCTTGTAGTTCAAGGTAAATCATGCCCGACTCTACCGTGATGCTGCGCTTACCCATGCGCACAAAGCGCTTCATATGGGCCGGCATAACCAGGAGGGCGCCATCGCCCAGTGCGCCACCACCTTGGTCCGTACCTTTACCGCGAGAGGTAAGGCTGATCTTTTCGCCGGCCTTTGCCTTAGCTTCGAGGTATTTTACGGCCAGGACAACGTCGTTTTCGGTCTTGGGGTAAATTACAACTTGGGGTTTAAGCTCGAACACACTACCGTCGGTTGCAAAGTAATCCCGCGCCGCAGAATCTGTGGTGATCTCCCCTAGAAGTAAGCTGCCGAGTTCGTTTACTACGTCCTTCATATCTGCCAGTATACCAATTTTGCTTATGCTTGAATACTGCGACATACGTAGTTGTTGACACATATACATAAGCATTATATATTTGGAGTAAGTTAACACACGCATATGCCACAAAAACACAAAACTCGCCACGCGCATCAACATCCACATCATAAAAAGCACCTGGTGCACCACCGCCACAAGGTTCAACATCACCGTAACCCTATTTTGTACGCATTTATTGCACTTTTTTGCCTTTGCGGCGTATATATAATTTACCGCAGCCTAGCTGGCAGCTACGTGGTTTATACCGACAATGTAGATTATTGGCGCACCCGCATAGCTGGCTGCGAAAGCGGTAGTGGGCCCAACAGTACGCCCAACTATACTGCCTTTAATGGTATTGCCCACTATGGCGCTTATCAGTTCGACATTGGTACCTGGCGCAGCAATGTAAGTGCCGAAACAGCCGCCCAGTACCCCAAGGCGTCCGATGCACCACCAGCTGTACAAGATGAAGCCTTCCGTGTGGCTTTTTCGCGCCGGGGCACTCAACCATGGAACGCGTCGTACTACTGCTGGTCTAGTGCTGCCACCCCCAAGCCTGTACCACTGGCCCTACCAGACTTACTACCCACTATCCCTGTCGCCTCGTACAATGTGACCATTACCGGGCAGATTACCATAAACGATCAACCGCAGGCCGATGTTACGCTCCAGACCTGTTACGAAGACTTTACCACCAAGACGAACGCCGAGGGTAAATTCAGCATAAGCGTACCGAGTGGCACTACATTCTGCCTGCGCCCTACAAGCGGCATACCAGAGGGCTCCACACTCATTAAAACCACTAATAACCCCGAACACAGCAAGGACGGCACCTACGAGAACCAAAAGGCCGGTGTAAATGCCTACCAAAACATCTTCTACCTGTTTAGCCCCTACTACACCTGGGACCGCAATACCGACAAAGGCTATAACTTTATTTACTCACGAGCCTAGCTATCTAACTTTCATACCAGCATAAAGCCCCAAGCTTATCTTGGGGCTTTATGCTGGTACCGCGGAGAGGACTCGAACCTCCACAGGATTGCTCCCACTAGCACCTGAAGCTAGCGTGTCTACCATTCCACCACCGCGGCATACTTTATTGTTACTCTTAAAGATCTGTCGGATACTCACCCAGATTACGCCGCCAACACGCTCGTGTCTACACATATTTACGTTTCTCACGCAGCACCACCGCGGTATATTGTATTGTTACTTTTAAAAATCTGTCGGATACTAATCTAGACTAAACCCCGTGACACGCTGGTGTCTACACATATTTACATCCACGCAGCACCACCGCGGCAAATATACGGATCCACATATAGAACATATTGCATTGTACTACAGGCTATAGCGTGTGCCCAGAGTCTATTCGGTCGCGGCGTCGCGCTTGAGCACACGAGCTCGGCGCATAGACCACTTTTCTATCTGGTAGAATCGATCACTTGGCTCGGCAATCTTACCTACCACTAAGCCCTCTACGCGGTCATCTTGGCCATATAGGTAGCGTGGGCTATACAGCAATACGGCCGGGGCGTCTTTGGCCCATACATCGACAAAGCTTGCGTATTTGGCAGCGCGCAAATTAGCATCCCGAGCCAAACGGGCAGCCTCAAGGAGCTTATCGGCTTCGGCGTTTTTGTAATTCGACACATTCAGACCCGGGTCGGCCGCCTGGCTTGAGTGCCAGAACGAATACACGTCGGAATCCACACCGGCATTCTGACCATACAGTAACAAGTCGTAATTACGAGCCCGTATATTATTCTGCTGCAAGCTGACTATGTCGGCCTCTGTAACCACAACTGGTATGCCGGCAAGATTGAGCTCCTGGGCTACTTCGTGCGCTACTGCACTGTATTCTGGCGATTTAAGTGTTACGAGTCGCAGGGGCTGCGCGGGCTTTTTAGTCTTGAGTACCGCTGCCGCAGCAGTAGGGTCGTAGCTATAGCGCGCCGCCTTAGCATTAAACCCTGCTTGTCCCGGCAGAAGCGGATAATAAATGGGCACAGCAGAATCAGACAATGCACTACTTATAATACGCTTGCGATCAATTGCCCGAGCGATTGCCTGTCGGGTAGTAGCGTCTGCCAGGTATGGTGTTTTGGTATTAAAGAACAAACCCACGTAGGCAGGTAAACTAAAGGCATTTACCGTGAGATTGTCGTTCTTCTTGGCCATCGCCAACTGGTCGGGATTAAGCTCGGATATGCCCAAGATCTGCTTACGTGCATAGCCGTCGAGCAGTGCAGCCGGGCTACTATACAGTGCAAAGTGCACCTCGTCTATAAGTGGCTTACCCCGGAAGTACTGCTGATTAGCCTTTAAAACTATTAAGCCACTATCGTTGCTTAGGCTGGACAATGCGTAGGGCCCAGTACCGACGGGATGCTGGCTAAATGGATTGATACGGAGTGTAGAGAGACGGATGGAGTCCAGTAAGTGGTGCGGCAATATACCTACCGTGGTAGCCGACAAAAATGACGAATAACTATTGGGTAACACAAACTTAACCGTGCTATCGTCTACCACCTCGTACTTAATACCCTGCCAATTGGCCGACAGCGGTGACTTGCTATCAGGGTTCTGTATAGCCGCTACAGTAAAGGCAACGTCTTTGGCTGTAAACGGCTGACCATCGTGCCAACTCACTCCCTTGCGTAAGTAGAACGTATACGTCTTTTGGTCGGCCGATACATCCCAGCGCTCGGCCAAATCTGGTTCGATTTGGCGCTGTGTATTCACCCTGGTGAGACCATTAAACACCAGCTTATCGACATCACTCGTGGCGGTATTCTCAGGTAAAATTGGGTTCACAATGCGTACTTCACCCAATAAGCCTTCGGTATAAATCCCGCCAGGTACCGGCTGGGTAGTAACAAAGTATGAGTCTAGCTTGCCAATGCCAGCAAGCACACCCCACAGGGCAAAGACTACAATCCCCAGCCATGCTACAAACATCCAACGCAGCGGACCAAGCTTTTGCCAGGCGCCATACACGTGCCTATCTAGATAATTACTAAGCCAACGCCGCCCCACCCAGAGTCGTTTGCGCAAACGCCGAATCTGCCGATGCCAGCGGAATTTAATATACGACAGCATTTACTTAACGAGTAGACCGCCCAGCAAACTTGCCACAAACACTATAGCGATCACAATAGTCCCCACAAACAGCGCTTTCTCGGCACCGCGCTTGGAACGATAGAAGTTACCTTCTCCACCCCATGCCCCACCTAAGCCAGCACCTTGGTTCTGTAGAAGTATAACTACCACCAAGAGTACCGCAGATATGAGGGTAATGTACTGCAATAATTGCTTCACGACTTTGGTTCCTTTATAAGACTTACCATTACGTAGTTTACGAGCCACACCACAAGCACTGCACCCAGGGCAGCCCACACGCTTGTTACCTGAAACGGCTTATAGATCGCGCTCGTTATATATAGCATAGCGGTATTCACCACCAGGGTAAAGAGCCCCAGGGTGAGCACAATTGCGGGCAAAGAAAGTATAACCACTGCCGGTCGAATCAGGGCATTGACTAAGCCAAAAATCAGACTCGCCACCACTAGTACTCTAATTTTGTCCTGATACTGTATGCCGGAGAAGAATAAGGCCGCTAGCGCCAACCCCACAAAGTTCGCTCCCCAGCTAAGAAAGAAGCGCTTTAGCATTCCTTCAGTATAGCATATTCGCGCTCTAGCGTCGTTCTTGCTACCGCCGACTCAATCAGTGTGGAGGGCCTCGTACACCGCAACTGCAGTAGCCCCTACCACCTGCTGGAGCTCAGCTAGCGAAGCTCGTCGTACGCCGGCTACACTGCCGAAGGCCCGCACTAATTTACGCCGCGAAACTGGCCCTACCCCCCGCACATTATCAAGTTCCGAGGTCTTAGTGCGTTTGTCTCGCAAATGTGTGTGATAACTCACCGCAAACCTGTGAGCCTCGTCTCGCACTCGCTGCAACAGCTGCAAGGTAGGTGAACTATGACGAATTCGCAGTGTGGTAAACGTGTCTTCCTGCACCAATTCATCACCTTCTTGGGGTCGAATGCTGGCCGCCGCTTGCACTTGGTCGCTCAGCCGAATCACCTCTTCGTACCGCTTAGCCAAGCCAAAGCGAGGAATCTTTACACCTAGCTCCATCAAGACTTCATTAACTGCCGAAAGCTGCCCTTTGCCACCATCAATCAGTATTACGTCCGGCAGCCGCCAGTCGTGCTTGCCGCTAAAGCGCCGGCGCATAGTCTCTTGCATCATCGCAAAGTCGTTTGGGCCTTTGGTGCGCATCTTAAAGTGCCGGTACTCTCGATGATCTGGTAGGCCATTGGTAAATACGATCATACTACTGACCGCATCACCGCCAGCAAAGTTGGAAATATCATATGCCTCAATCCGCTTTGGCGGTTCGGGTAAACCAAGGCGCTGCGCTAAGCCACTCAATGCCTGATCGAGCGTAATGTCGAAGGTTTCTTCCTTGCCAAACACCGTTTTTTGAGCCAAGGACTTAAGCGCTAGGTATTGATCGCGTAGCTTGGCGGCAGCTTCGTAGTCTATGGCCTTTGCAGCCTTGTTCATGTCGCGTTCTACCTCTCGCACAAGCTTAGTACTGTCTCCTCTTAGCACCATCATGAGCTTGCGAATGTTGGCTTTGTACTCTGCCGAGCTAATGTCGGGTGGAGGCGATACACCAATCTGGTGCTGCAGAGCACTCACATTGGGCCAGGCTGCATCAGTAATGTAGGGAAAAATACGACGCAGGTAGCGCATTGCTGTGCGCACACTTCCGCCCGATATGAATGGACCGAAGTAAGTTGCCTTGTCGTCCTGTGGCCGGCGCACATAGCTCACTCTGGGGAAATCCTCGTTGGTCGTAACTTTTATGTAGAGGAAGTTTTTGTCATCACGCAGCTCGATGTTATAGAGTGGCTTATGGCGTTTCACTAATTCCGATTCCAGGAAGAGTGCTTCGATCTCTGAGCTAGTTACAATCCAATCGACATCGGCAATGTTCTCCACCAAAATCGGCGTTTTAATGTCGCGATGATTCTTTTGAAAATACGAACTCACCCGACGCTTTAGAATCGAAGCTTTGCCAATGTATATAATCTTGCCTTGCACATCCTTGTGCAAATAAACGCCAGGCTCACTGGGTAATTGGCTGAGTTTAGCTTTTAACCTTGTATTCATACCACTATTATACCAGGTTGATCTTGCTTTAGGATGCACTATATTGCCTAATCAACATATTCCGGCTACACTGATAGTGTTCATGTAGTTCCTCACAACACTAGGAAGAAGGCAATATGCACGCCTACGACAACCTGGGCAATACTCATGAGGACGTCCGGCGCATCCTGCTCATGGCAGTATCCCACCCCGAGCAAGCCACCGAACTCGTAGCCAATCTCACTCAGATATCGGTTTTGCAAGAAGCTCGCTTCAAAGCCTCGTACAGCAAGGCCAAGTCGGAGCAAGCCGCTGCGGAGCTCGAAGCTGGCATCGAGCAATTGTTCAAGCATTGGGCTGGCAGGGTCGCCGAGACCGAGCTAGCCAACCTGCTCATGATCGGCATGCGCAAGGCCGAGCTAGACGATGCCGAAGCCTGGCGGACACTTCTATTGCACGCCACAATTCTAGGAATCGAGAGGGGCTGAAGGGCCGTAGAGATATGTCAATCACTACGGCCCCTTCCCTTCTCGTACTATAAAAGTATTGGCCTATTATCTTTTGTATTATTTTGCTAAGAGCTTTTTAAGGTAGGCGCCAGTATGCGACCTCTCTACCTTGGCAACCTGCTCTGGGGCACCTTGGGCCACGACCATTCCACCTCCACTACCGCCCTCTGGGCCCATGTCGATAATCCAATCGGCACACTTAATTACATCTAAGTTATGCTCGATGATTAACATTGAGTTCCCCATGGTCACCAATGCATTAAGTACTTCGAGTAGTTTGGCCACGTCTTCAAAGTGCAACCCAGTAGTTGGCTCATCGAGAATGTAGAGTGTACGTCCGGTGGCGCGCTTGGACAGCTCACTAGCAAGCTTAATGCGCTGCGCCTCCCCACCCGAGAGTGTAGTGGCAGACTGACCCAACCGAATATAGCCTAAGCCCACACTACGTAGTGTTTCCAACTTGCGGTACACAGACGGAATGTTGGCAAAGAAATCACAAGCGTCCTCGACGGTCATCTCTAGTACATCGGCGATAGTCTTGCCTTTGTAGAGTATCTCGAGCGCTTCACGGTTATAGCGCTTGCCGTGGCAAGACTCGCACGTTACATACACGTCCGGCAAAAAGTGCATTTCGATCTTAATAATCCCATCGCCCTTGCATGTTTCGCAGCGACCACCCTTTACGTTAAAGCTAAAGCGGCCAGAATTGTAGCCCCGGATCTTGGCTTCGGGCACCATAGCAAACAAATCGCGGATGTCGGTAAATGCACCAGTATACGTAGCCGGGTTCGAGCGCGGCGTGCGGCCAATCGGAGATTGATTGATGTCAATTACCTTATCTAAGTGCTCGGTGCCTAGGATCTCCTTGTGCTTGCCGGCGGGCTCTTGCGATCGGTGATACTCCTGACTGAGCTTGCGTGCCAGTATGTCGTTAATGAGTGATGACTTACCCGATCCCGACACGCCAGTTACAACCGACATAATGCCGAGTGGGATGTCGACCGTAACGTCACGAAGATTGTTTTCGCTCGCTCCCACAATAGTCAGCTTTTTATCAGTTGCTTTACGGCGGCTTTTAGGCACCTCAATCTTTTTGGCACCACTCAAGTATTGGCCTGTAAGCGAGTCTTTGACCTTAGCCACCTCGCTCGGCGAACCGCTAGCAATCACCTTGCCGCCATGCTCCCCCGCTAGTGGACCAATGTCGACCACAAAGTCACTGGCACGAATAGTATCTTCGTCGTGTTCTACCACGATCACCGTATTACCTAAATCTCTCAGTCTTTGCAGGGTAGCAATGAGTCGATCATTGTCGCGCTGATGCAGACCAATCGAGGGCTCGTCGAGTATGTAGAGTACACCCATAAGGCTGGAGCCTATTTGGGTGGCAAGCCGAATCCGCTGCGCCTCACCACCGGCCAATGTGTTGGCGCTACGATTAAGTGTAAGGTAGTTAAGGCCAACATCATTTAAGAACTTAAGACGCTCACAGATTTCTTTGAGTATCTGAGCAGCGATTTGCTTTTCTTGGGGGTTGAGCTCAAGAGTACCGAACGCTGCCAGAGCGTCCTCGACCGACATATCGGTAAGATCGGCAATTGACTTGTCGTTTACCGTAATGGCCAGTACCTCGGGCTTAAGGCGCTTGCCGTGGCACTCTTGGCATTCTTGAGTAGTCATATAGCGTTCGATTTCTTTTTTTACAAAGTCACTATCACTCTCACGATAGCGACGCTCAAGGTTTGGAATTATACCTTCGAAGGTAGTTTTGTAGGTCCGGCCTCCAGGACCACGCACACCGATCTCTTCATCGGCTGTACCATACAGTAATATCTCAACAGCTTCTTTACTAAGCTTATCAACTGGCACTGCCAAGCTAAATTTATGCTTATCAGCCACCGCCTCGAGTAGCTTACTATACCAGGTCATACGCGAGGTGGTGCGACTCCATGGTCGAATAGCGCCTTCTGAAACGCTCAGGCGACGATTTGGAATCACCATTTCTGGATCGACTATCAGTAGCGAGCCCAAGCCCGTACACTTGGGGCAGGCGCCATGTGGTGAGTTAAACGAAAATAAGCGTGGTTCGATTTCGGGTAGCGAGAAGTTAGAGTCAGCCGCCGTGTAGTGTTCACTAAACACCCGCTCCTCACCCGAATCAAAGTCCATTACGGTAATTACGCCTTCGCCTAAGTGCAATGCCTGCTCGACTGACTCTACCAAGCGCTGACTCGGCTCGTCGGGATTCAGCGTGAGCCGATCTACCGCCACCTCTACAGTATGCTTCTTTTGCCGATCTAGCTCGGGCACTTCGTCGATTGGCATGAGTGTACCATTGAGGCGCACGCGGCTATAGCCAGCCTTCTGGATCTCACCAAGCAAGTGTCTGTGCTCGCCTTTCTTATCCTTTACAATAGGGGCGAGAATTACAATCTTGGTGTCCTTAGGGTACTGACGAATTGCGTCTACAATCTGGGCTGGAGTTTGCTTACTAAGTACCTCGCCGGTAGAAGGATCGTGCGGGATACCAATGCGCGCAAACAGCAAGCGCAAGTAATCGTAAATTTCGGTTACCGTGGCAACCGTCGATCGTGGATTGCGTGAGCTCGACTTTTGGTCAATCGAAATAGCCGGACTTAAGCCCTCAATTTGATCTACGTCGGGCTTTTCCATAAGGCCCAAGAACTGCCGGGCGTAAGCACTAAGGCTTTCTACATATCGGCGTTGGCCTTCGGCGTAGATAGTATCGAAAGCAAGTGAGGATTTTCCGGAGCCAGAGAGACCGGTAATTACCACCAGTTTATCGCGGGGAATCGTAAGGTCAATGTTTTTGAGGTTGTGCTCGCGAGCACCTTTAATGACGATCTTATCGGCCACTGATTGCTCCATCCTCTAGGGTTAAATCAAGGATTAACTATACACGGTTTCGCGATGAGTATCAAGTCCGCAGCAGCGTACCTAGCTAACACGCAACTTATTCAATGCCTCCTTGGATCGCCTAGCCGAACGTTTAACTTCTTCAAAACTTTCTTTAGTTTTACCCCGACTAACCGCCCTCAGTAGAGATTCAAGATCCCCGACTTCACGATTTATGATTGCCAGCAATGGGTCACTCGGTCGAAGGTTGTCCGTTACGCCACGGATTTTTCGAATAGTAAAGCGCGTGATATTGTCGCCATCCTCCTCGGCCTGATTAATTGCTTTTTCGAAGTCGGTAATGAGTGAATTTATTTCATCATATTGCCTATTTGGTATGTCGCCATTACCCTCCTCGGCTGTACGTAACCTTTTAGTCATGCCCTCTTCTCCAAGCCTGTCTCTTGTTTGTCGCTGTAGTATCCGTGACCTCTCCTCAATACTCTCTTGCGCTGCCACTAAAGCTCGCACGAGTACTCCTACATCTTCCTGGGCTTTATAGTCTCGGTCTGGAATTCGAGCATATATGCGTTTGAGTTTATCTATAGCACCACCAATAGCATCCACCACCAACTTGTCCCGCTGAGTCAATTTATTGACACCATCCCTGCATTCGACCAGGTTACCCTCAAGTTCACTAGCTTTCAGGACCTTCTCGGCTTGGCCTTCAGCATCTGCCACCTGGTCCTCTGCTTCTGCTGCTAGCCGGACTGCTTCATTCCCGACTGCAGAGGTAATGGCAGACGATTTATTATCGCTATGGGTATCGACGGAGTTTGGAGTTGGCTCTGGTTTAGCAAACTGAGGTTCATCAACTGATACAGCTCCTACTGAAGGGGTTGAGTCGGTTTTTTGATCTGATCCTAACACAGTCTCGGGTTGCTCGGTGGAAGGCAGCTGAGGCCGAGCTTGATCGACTTGCATTTGCCGCACAGCGGCTATATGACTAAGTTCGTCAGCCAAAGCTCTTTGCCGTAGTAAGCCACCTTTCAGTTCGCCATTCCCCGCGTGCTCATTTGCTTCTCGGTTATGAATTGTGCTTCTTAATTCACCCACAATTACCTTCTAATCCTTTTTCCCTTCATAACCTCATCAATCTCACTCAACTGATCACGTAGCTCGGCGGCCTTCTCAAACTGTAAGTTTGCTGCCGCCAGCTGCATTTGTTCTTTGAGTTGTCGCTGTAAATATTTGAGCTCGTCCTTAGGTACTTTGGCAAAGTCAATTTCGCGCACATCGGCAGTCTGTGCTTCTTCTTCCTCACGCATCTTCTCAGCAATTGCTTTTTGAACCGACTGCGGGGTAATGCCATGCTCTTTGTTGTAAGCTTCTTGCAACGCACGCCGTTCGCGAGTGGTGATAATTGCGCGCTCCATAGAGCCAGTCACCGTATCAGCATACATAATAACCATACCTTCTTGGTGACGAGCTGCTCGGCCAATGGTTTGAATGAGCGAACTCTCACTGCGCAAGAAACCTTCTTTGTCGGCGTCAATAATTGCTACTAAGCTTACTTCCGGCAGGTCCAATCCCTCGCGCAGAAGGTTAATGCCAACAACCACGTCATACACGCCAAGCCGCAAGTCACGTAATATATCGGTACGATCAAAGGTGTTTACGTCACTATGTAGGTACTGCACCTTAATGCCAATATCGACTAAGTACTCAGTTAAGTCCTCGGCCATACGTTTGGTTAGGGTTGTAATTAACGCCCGCTGGCCCTTGCTAATTCGCTTGCGAAGCTCCGCAATTACATCGTCCACCTGGTGTTCGACCGGCCGCACCTCGATAATTGGATCAAGCAATCCGGTAGGTCGAATTACCTGCTCCACCACTTGAGTAGACCGGCTCAGCTCGTATTCGTTTGGCGTGGCCGATACATATACAACTTGGTTAATGTGGCGATCAAATTCAGTGAAGGTAAGAGGGCGGTTATCGAGCGCTGATGGCAACCTAAAGCCATGCTCTACTAAAACTTCCTTGCGTGCCCTGTCTCCATTGAACATCCCTCGTACTTGCGGCAGAGTAATATGAGACTCATCTACCAGCATCAGGAAGTCGTCGGCAAAGTAGTCCATGAGCGTGGCTGGCTGATCGCCTGGCTCACGGTTAGTTAGGTAGCGCGAATAGTTCTCGATGCCTTTTACAAAGCCTGTTTGTGCCATGATCTCCAGGTCATACTTAACTCTACTCTCGAGTCGTTGAGCTTCTAATAACTGATCATTGGCCTTGAAGTACGCTACTCGCTCGGTGGTTTCTTCGCGGATTTTAACCATGGCACGTTCCAGCTGTTCGCGTGGAGTCACATAGTGCTTGGCCGGAAAAACACTTAGGCTGTCGAGAGTCTTAACAATCTCCCCCGTAAGCGGATCAATACGTACGATACGTTCAAGCGTGTCGCCAAAGAACTCGAGCCTATAGGCCGATTCCTCACCAACTGGAAAGATGTCGACGTTATCACCGCGCACCCTAAACACACCGCGTTCAAAGCTTGTGTCGTTGCGAGTGTACTGAATGTCGTTTAACTGGCGTAGCATTTTGTCCCGTTTGCGCAGCTCGCCGGCTTTGAGTCGCACGGTCATTTCGGCATAATCGTCCACGCTACCAATGCCATATATACAACTCACCGAGGCGATAATAATAACGTCACGGCGGCTCAGCAGCGAGCTCGTGGCCGCATGGCGCAGTCGGTCGATTTCTTCATTAATCTGACTATCCTTTTCTATATACGTGTCACTACGAGCGATGTAAGCTTCTGGCTGGTAGTAATCAAAATAACTTACGAAATAGTGCACTGCATTGTTTGGAAAGAACTCCCGAAACTCGCCATATAACTGCGCAGCCAATGTCTTGTTATGACTCAGTATAAGTGTAGGTCGAGACGCCTCAGCTATAACATTGGCCATAGTAAAGGTTTTACCGGACCCCGTAACTCCAAGGAGCGTTTGCTCGCGGTCACCACGTGCTAAGCCCGCATTCAGCTTGGTTATTGCCGCCGGCTGATCACCCGATGGCGCGTATGTTGTCTTGAGATCGAAAAGCGACATACACCCATTATACCCCAAGCAATAGTAGCACAAGGGCTAATCCGGCGGCTAACACCTGCCAGGCGTCCCACCAGCCAATTGGCCTGGCCTTACGCTTACCATAGTGATCGACTACGTCGTGCCAATGAATAAGTTTGTGAAACTTCCGATGCTTAAGCACTAATCCTTTTAGCCTAACCCAGCCGCGTTCTACTATTACCCAGTCCCATATATCTGTTAGTTGGGCCCCAAATACCCCGACAATTATTAAGAGCAATTCCGAGCCGAAGCCATACTGGCCAAGAGCTATGAGTCCAACGATCAAAGCAAAGCCAATAAGATCTAGTAATACTGTAAGACGCTGGGGCCATGTTGGGCTTGTAAAACTCATACTATAGTGCCCATGCGGAATGAAGTCTACTATGTAATGAGACAAGACTGCCAATACAAATACTATGATGCCCTGCTGCCACAGGGAAGTTTGCGGCACAACTGAGTGTACCGTAATTGCGACCAACACCCCAATACTTGTGTGTCCAGCAGCGACCATGAGCCAAGTATAACAGCAATGTGCTCAAGCATAAACGCAAAGCTCGTTAGCAATTTAACTCCTTGCTAACGAGCATTGGTACTGTATACACAAGTTACCATAATCAGCTTGCTGGCGCGACTAAATCTAAAATCACCCTATGAACTTATAGTAACAACTTTAGCAGCCCACCACACTGGCAACTTAGCACAAAAAAATCTCAAAGTTTTAAGGGCTTTGCCTATGGCACTTACGTAGGTCTAGCTAGCCGCGAGTAGTTCGTCAAGCTTTGGCTTGTTAAAGCCAATTACAATCTGGTCGTCGATGTCGATTACTGGCACACCCATTTGACCCGACTTACGAATCATGTCGTCGGCCGCTTGCGCATCGGCCTGCACATTAATCTCTTTGTACTCCACCTTCTTCTCGGTTAAGTAATCTTTGACCGCCTTGCAGAAATGGCAGGTAGGAGTAGTGTATACAATTACTGGGTTGTCGCTCGTCATGGTGCGATCCTTACTTTAACAAGTATAGTATAGCACAGTCATGCAAGTCTTGCCATGAAAAGCTTATGCCTCTTTGCGACTCAAGTATTGACTAGCTTGAATAGCCGCCTTCGCCCCTTCGCCGGCTGCAATAATTACTTGCTTTTCTACCACGTCGGTAATGTCACCGGCTGCAAATATACCCTCCACATTGGTCATGTTATATTTGTCGATAACTATTTCGCCACCGTCGT
The DNA here is from genome assembly GCA_964600985.1 of uncultured Candidatus Saccharibacteria bacterium. Lineage (GTDB taxonomy): Bacteria > Patescibacteriota > Saccharimonadia > CAILAD01 > JADZBC01 > CAYPSN01. Next base: position 139,443 of record CAZRJR010000001.1, on the reverse strand, counting down.
TGAGCCTTACCGTTCCTTTGAGGTAACCAGTGGCAGGCAGTGAACCCACCTCTACAAATACGCCTTCGACCGGCAGCTGCTTTTTGGTACCATGTTCGCGCTCATGAATAGTGATTGAACTGACAAACTTATCGCCATCGATTGCCACCACTTCGGTGTTATTTATAATGCGCACACTGTGTAAATCCTTCACCTTATCAACCATAACTGGGTCGGCGGTCAGCTCTGGCGTGAGGTTCACGATATATATGTGTTTGACGATTTTAGAAACATTAATTGCTGCGTCGAGAGCAGCATTGCCTCCACCGATAATTGCAATTTCCTTGCCGGCAAAGATTGGTCCATCACACCATGCGCAGTAAGTAACGCCACGATTTAAGAAAGCATCTTCACCCTTTACACCCAGCTTGCGAGGCAACTTTCCGCCCGTAATGATAACCGCCCGCGCCGACACGTGCTTACCATCGGCCGTGACCACAAAGTGTTTACCATCCCGTTCAATGCTCGTTACGCCTTCTTGCACGATCCGAAGTTCTACGTCATCTTTGAAATTCTCCAGGTGATGTTCGAATTTAGCTACTAAATCAGCGCCCGTAATCATACTAAAGCCCAGGTAGTTTTCTATATCACTACTCCAAGCTGCTTGGCCACCAATATCTCGACTCAGCATAAGTGTTTTGAGCTTTTTGCGTGCCGCATATACCCCGGCGGTCATACCAGCAGGTCCAGCACCTATTATTACCACGTCGTATATCATGCCAGCTCCTCTTGCTTAGTTTTAAAGTTAGCTGGAGCATCCTTTAGCAACTTGTTAATTTCGCCCTGAGTCAGCAACCCTTCCTGTGCACCGATTTTCTGTACCACACTCATAGAGTTAATCGAACCCCAAGCCATAGCCGTAGGTATGTCCTTGCCTTGAGCCAACGCAGCTACGAAGGTAGATGTATAGGCGTCGCCAGCTCCCGTTCGCTCGTAAGGGGGGGCTGGATCAGGATAAATCGGCATACTCCATAGCAACTTACCATCGGAAGCATATGAACCTTTTGGCCCATCAGTAACAACTACAATCTTCGGCCCAAGCCTATGCAGTGCTTTGACTAGCTTAGCTATGTCGACTGTATTGTTGCCACTAATTTGCTGAGCCTCCTCTTTATTGCACGCCAACAGCTCGGTGGCGGCATACAGCGCCTTAAGCTTGGTGGTGCCGAGCTTCATTTGGAAGGTACCTGGCTGAAATGCCAACTTTACACCTGTATTCTTGGCTAGGTACTCTACGAGCTCAGTGTGTAGTTCCTCGGCCGACTCTCCTACCGAGCTAAGATATATCCAACGCGGCCTATTGTGCTCACCAATCCGCGGCCATCTGTACTGGTATTCTTCGTGTTTAATTAATATTGTACGGTCAGCTCCGTACCACAGCACGTAGTGGTAGTTGGACTTCTTGCCTTGGTTAATATATACGTACTCAGTCGATATATGGTGCGCATGTAGTGCACGTATAATGTCCTTACCTACCTGGTCAGAGCCTACGTTACTATAAAACGCCGTGCGCAAACCAAGCTTAGCGCTCGCAACCGCCGCATTGGCACTATTGCCAACTGCCGGAATTATGATTGCTTCGTCGAAAGGAATCTTTGAACCATACGTCATGCATAGAAGCGGATGATGATCGCGCCCGGCCTCGCTCACCACTGCTTCGTGTTTGCCAAGACGAATAAATGCATCCGTAACCACGTCGCCAACCGCCAATATGTCTAGTCCAAAAGTTGTATTCTGCATATGCTTACCTATTTGTCATTATAAGAACTTTTTGTCTACTTTCCCAGCCCGGTGCGGAAAACCTTTAGGTAAACCTGCTTCGGAGCCTACATAATTTGCCACCGCGCGAGCGGCAACCATGCCAAAATCGAGAGCACTGCTAAAATCGTTTTGCGTGAGTAGTGCAGCCAATACCGCTGGAGCAAAGGCCTCGCTCACACCCGACATATTTACAGCCGACATCTTACGATTGGGTTTGGTTTGATATATAAACCCATCATGAACTGCGTAAGCTCCCAGCACACCATCCTGCACGACTACCGTTCGCAGCCCACTTGCGCGCAACGCCACCAAAGACTCCTCCACGCTTGTTTGATGTGTTAAAAGCTCGGCGTCGTCTGCCTCGAAGAAACAAATCTGAACCGCTGATAGCAGTTTAATAACCTTACGGGCTTGTACGATATCGCTTTGTGTAAGACGAACAGCCACTTGAACGCCTGACTTCTTGGCCCATGACACTGCCAGCTTGAGCTCACTTAAGTCATTGAATGGCCCGCTTACATACAGCCAATCGGGCTGAACATTATCAAGCTGAGCAAGCTGCTTCTTGCTAAAACCTCCCGTGGGTGCAATATAGTTAAGCTCAAATCGATCATCTTGAGGCGACCGTAGGATTGTCAGTACCGAGGTTGCAGCCTGAGTTGATTGCACAACAAGCGAGATATCGGCGCCTTCACCCTTAAGCTTGCGTACTGCCTCACACCCCAAACTATCTTGACCCACCTGAGCTAAGAGCGCTGTTTTAACCCCTAATCGACTAAGGGCCGTGGCAGCAACTTGACCGCCGCCGCCACAGTTAAACACCACATCTTGCGCCTGGGTACTCGCGTGTGCGTGCACCATACTACGAAGTCGTTGTGGTAACAAATTGGGATCTAGTGTTTTGGTAGTGTAAATGATTTCGCCGTGAACCGGGCCAATACATAGTACTTGAGTTTTCATAGTGCCTTTCTTTTTACTGCGCGCTGTACTGCCTTAACTATATATGGACTGGTTAAGCCATATGCTTCCCAGAGTTCTGGCACCGTACCCGATTGACCAAATGCATCACGCACGCCAATTCGCTCCATAGGCAAGGGTAGATGTTCACCCAGCAACTCCGCAACTGCGCCACCAAGCCCACCATTCACTTGAGCGTCTTCTACTGTCACTACTACACCTGTCTTGCTGGCACTAGCTAGGATAGTATCTGCGTCTAGTGGCTTCACAGTCGCCACGTGTACAACTTCGGCCCGCACGTTGTGCTGCGACAACTCGTGAGCTGCCAGTAGGGCTTCGTACAAAAGCGGGCCGGTCGAGACCAACGTGACATCCTCACCTTCGTACATTACCTGCGCTTTCCCAATTTCAAATGGCGTGTTTTCGGTAGTAACCGTAGCGCTCTTTTCGCGGGCTAACCGAATGTATATTGGCTTACCATAACTCGCTGCCGCTAGTGTTGCTTTGTGAGCTTCGTGAATATCGCAGGGTACCACTACGGTCATATTGGGTAATGCTCGCATCAACGCAATGTCTTCGAGCATTTGGTGTGTAGCGCCATCGGGCCCTACCGACAAGCCTGCATGCGAACCGACAATTACAACCGGCCGGTCATTAAGCGCTATGGTGGTGCGAATTTGTTCCCAATTCCGTCCAGGGGAAAACGCCGCATAACTACTCACAAAAGGTCGTTTACCAACTGCTGCCAAGCCACTCGCCACCGTCACTAAGTTTTGCTCCGCTATACCAATCTCGACAAACCGCTCTGGGTAAGCCTGGGCAAATAATTGCATCTGGGTAGACTCGGTTAAGTCAGCACAGAGCGCAACTACCTGGGCATTCTTTTGTCCTGCGACCAACAGCCCTTCACCAAATCCCCGACGTGTTGGTGCATAGTCTACGGCTGGCGAAAACAACTTAGAACTTAAGTGTTGCGACTTTACGATCATTCGTGTTCACTCCGTATACGGCCATTAAGGGTACGGAGCTTCTCTAGGGCTCGGCGGTAGTCTCGTAATTGTTCGGCATGATTGCCAGCGGGATCATAGCCATGCCAGCGGAAATCGTACTGCATAAAGTCCACTCCTTTGCCCGGAATAGTATGGGCAATAATGCACGTCGGTCGCTCGTACACCGCCCGCGCCTGTTCGCAGGCTGCAATAATCTCCTCCATATTGTGACCATCAATTTCAATCACGTGCCAATTAAACGCCTGCCACTTCATAGCTAATGGCTCGAGCGGCATAATAGTCTCGGTCGGGCCATCGATCTGAATGTTGTTACGATCAACAATTACCGTGAGGTTAGAAAGCTTTTTTTTGCCTGCCAACATAGCAGCCTCCCATATATTGCCGGCATCCAGCTCACCATCACCAGTCAAGCAGTACACGCGTTGCAGCTTACATTCGTCCATGCGTAGACCAAGCGCCATACCAACTGCCTGGCTCAGGCCAGAGCCCAATGGTCCACTAGTAGTTTCGAGTCCCGGCAAGCGTAGCCGCTCTGGGTGACCTTGCAACCGGCTTCCGTACTTACGCAAGGTCTTGAGCTCAGACACTGGGAAGTAACCGGCCTCTGCCATTGCGGCGTAGCGAACCGGCACAATGTGACCGTTGGAAAGCACGAGTCGATCGCGCTCTGGCCAATTGGGATTTTTGGGGTCATGTTTAAGTACCGCAAAGTATAGTGCGGTTAGTACGTCAGCCATGCCGAGTGGACCCGCTGTGTGCCCACTACCAGCCGCGATGAGCATTTGTATTACGTCCTCTCGAACCTTGTTGGCTTTGAGCTCGAGCTGCTTAGTCGTTAACTGGCTCATGCAAACGCCTCGATAAGCTCAGAGTAACGCTCAAGCGGATCGGCCGACCCAAATAAATACGAGTTTACATTCACGACATCAAAATTCGACTTAGCAATGACTAACAGGGAGTCTGCACTCACCCCACCATCTAAACCCACCTCAACAGTCGACGTAATGCGGCGTAGTTGTTCAACTTTTTTTAGCACTTTTGGTTGCAACTTTTGGCCGGAATAACCTGCATCCACACCCATAACCAAGACATGCTGGAGTAAAGGCAGGTATTTATTTATCTGCTCTACTTCGGTGGCGGGGTTAATTGCTAGGCCAACTTTGATCTCTTGGGCTGCAATCTTGTCTAACACTTTATCTAGATTAAGTGCCTGTTCAAACTGTACTATGATCAAATGTGGACGCAGGGCCAGGATATCGGGCAAAAAATCTAATGGCCGCACTGCCATGAGGTGTATGTCACAAATCATATCCACTCGAGGCTCTATCTGACTTAGATCAAAAGTTTTGTTATCTGCAAAAGCTGGATCAATTACGTCGAGCTGATAGCGGTCAGTAAGTTGCCGAGTCAGCCTAAGCTTAACCCTATAATCATCAACACTACTAGCCAAAATCGCCGGAACTACTTTAGTCATTGTCTTGCTCGAGCTGCTTAATTTCCTCAATCCGACGCTCGTGTCGTTCACTGCCTGAGAACTCGGTTTGTAGCCACGTCTGGGCTACCTTGAGCATCTCCGCCTCACTCAGCTCTGCGGCCGGCAAGCTCAGTACGTTACTGTTATTGTCTCGTCTAGTCTCGTATGCAATGTGTTCATTCCAGGCCACCGCGGCCCGCACCCCATCGATCTTATTGGCGGCCATTTCCATACCTTGACCGCTATCACATACCAAAATCCCCATACTACCATGGTGCTCAACCACCGCTCTGGCCACTCGCTCAGCAAATACTGGGTAGTCGTCACCCGGATTTAGCTGTTCCGGCCCCAAGTCAACCACATCAAAATCACCATCATGCGCCAGGGCTCGTGCTAACACCTGTTTTTTAGTAAACCCTGCGTGGTCAGATGCGATGAAGATCGTCATTGGCTTAGAGCGAATTACCTGCCAGCTCCACCATCTCGACTAGCCGATTAGAGTAGCCCCACTCATTGTCATACCACGCCACTACCTTCACCAAGTCTCCACCGACTACATTAGTAAGCTTAGCGTCTACAATTGCAGAATGCGGGTCGCCTTTGTAGTCGGTCGAGACCAGCTCTTCCTCACTGTAGCGAATAATACCGCGGTGCGTACTGCTGCTAGCGTGCTGTAGAATTTTGTTAATCTCCTCCACACTCGTTCTACGCTTGGCCATAAAAGTAATATCGCTCAACGACACCACCGGACTCGGCACGCGAATGCTTAGGCCATCAAACTTATCCTTTAGTGCTGGCACGGTTAGTGCTGCGGCAACGGCAGCCCCCGTAGTAGTTGGCACGATGTTCTGTGCAGCCGCTCGGGCCTCACGCAGGTCTTTGGCCGGGCCATCCTGCAACATTTGACTGGCCGTGTAGGAGTGCACTGTGGTCATGAGGGACTTAAGCACACCCACCTCGGCTTCTAACACCGCCATGACTGGTGCAATACAGTTGGTGGTACAGGAGGCATTTGAAATAATTTTGCGATCTGGCCTTAGACTCTTCTCGTTCGCGCCAATTACAATAGTATCGCCATAGGTATCGTCCTTTTCAGGGGCTGAGAGCACAACTTTCTTGGCTCCAGCCTCGAGGTGCTGCTTGAGATCGGCGTGTTTGGTAAACCGACCGGTCGATTCAATTACTACATCTACGCCGAGTTTTGCCCATGGTAGTTTAGCTGGCTCGGTGACTGCTAACACTTCAATACGCTTACCCGCCACCATAATACAGCCTTCACCGGCCGTAACTTCCTGGTGGTATTCCCCATAGTTACTGTCGTGCTTGAGCAAGTGAGCAAGTGTGGCCGTGTCGGTTAAATCATTAATAGCAACCACTTCGAGCGCCGTATTTGCCTGCGCTAATTTAAAAGCATTACGCCCAATCCTGCCGAATCCATTAATCGCTACGCGAGTTACCGCCACATTTCCCTCCTTTAGCTCTCAGTGCTTATGCTACCATTCTACTCGCCTACGCGCCGACTCGCAACGCGAGACTAGAGCTTGCTATGCGGCTTGCAGACATTACCAGTGCAATCTGCGCCGTCTATAAGGGCCTCTATGTCCCTGGTGTCGTGTGCGCCACAGAGTGCTTGCTTGGTCTTAGTGTTTACGAAGGCTGGTACTGCTGCAAATCCGCCACAAGCTTCACCAATAATATCCTCGTACTGCATCATGAGTTTTTTATGCTCGGCATTATTCCAAACTTCGAGCTTCTGAATCTCTACACCCTTTTCTTTTTCGAGTGATTCTATAACTGGCTTCATCGAGAGGCAATGTGGACACGTCTCGCCGTAGAATTCAATAATGTGATCAAGCTTTTTCATACTGAGGCGCCTCCTTGGTTGGTTCTTTGCTTACATTAAGTAGTATAGCAAACACAAATATCAGGGTAGAAGTAAGAGCCGAGAGTAAGCAATACTGGCACCAGGCACGAATGAGCGCTCCTTGAATGTAAACTAAGCCGAGCGAAGTCACAAAGCCCACAATACCCATCGTAAGCAAGAGTCTTTTAAGGAGAATGTGTCGAGTTTGCACGTAATAAAGTGCGGTAAGCAACACACTAAAGTAAAACACCAACCCTAAAACCGCTAGGGGCACACCGGCCACGGTAGAGTATTTACTCGTAAGTACCGTGCCACAACCGTGGGTTATAGTGCAGGGCAGCACCTTGCCACTGTAGTGTTCTTGGGTTAATAAGGTGGCATCAACCAGCCCAAGCGTGGCCAGTCCTACCAGTACATAACCATAGGCCTTACTGCGCAAGGGCACTCGATATGGCGTTAGTTAAATCAGCAGTCGTGTTGGTCGTAACCAATACGCCATTCACAAAGAAGCTCGGAGTACCGGGTAGCTTAAGGTCGGCAGCGAGCTTTTTGTCTCGCTCCACACGTGCCTTCACTGCGCTCGACTTCATGTCGGCCTTGAACTCATTTAGATCAAGCCCGATTGCCGTAGCATAGGCCTCGAACTTTGGCTGCGGGTTATCAAGCTCGGACCACTCGTCTTGGTTGGCATACAGCTTGTCGTGCATTTGCCAAAACTTACCTTGCTCCGATGCCGATTCAGTAGCGTAAGCAGCCGTCAAGGCATTCTTATGGATTTGAACCAGCGGGAAGTGCTTGAATACAAAGTTGATTTTATCACCATACTGAGGCAATATAGTTGCCTGCAGCTCTTTTTCGAACGCGCCACAAGCAGGGCATTGAAAATCGCCAAACTCAGTTACCGTAACCTTGGAATTAGCATCACCTTTTTGCTGGCCAACCTTAAGTTGGGCTTGTTGAGCCGCTGTAGGCTTGGCCGGTGCATCTGAATTATCACTGCTCGAGTTACTGTCATTATTAGGATTCATAACAGCAAAGACCACGAAGCCAATCACTGCCAATATACCAATCGCTACAAGAATAGGGGTAAGGTTTTTCTTCATACCTCTGATAATATCAGATTGGAACTAACAAAAAAAGCTCGGGCCGATCTGGCTAGCCGAGCTTCATCTTGGTTTCGGTAAAAGTTTCTACCTTGCGAGTTGCCCGATCGAACTTTTTGAGGCTGATTTTGTCTGGGCTATTGGTTTTGTTCTTGCGAGTAAAATAGAGTGTGCCAGTCTTGGGGTTCTTGAGCACAATCAATTCGCGGGCGGTCTTTTTGGCCATTGGTAATTCCTAAGTTAAAACAATTGGTAGTTATTGTAGCAGAAAGCTCGCGTCAGATCAAGCATGTATAACTGTTAATACTCATGCTTGCCTGGCCTCAATTACGATTGTAGGATATATCTGGTTCCTTATATCTCTCGACCAAGAAGGGAGAAGCCATGGCTTCTCAAGTAAAGCAGCGAGTCATCGTCATCGACGGAGGCGGAGGAACGGGCACCAGCTCGAATGGCGAGGCAACCGGCAGGAAGCTGTGTTGTGACTACCTCAACTCCGGCGAGATCTACCGCGCATTCGCCCTCCAGCTCATGAATGAAGGCTGGGGAGGAGCCAACCTGAAGGCAGAGCCTGGGCTAGCGGGCCGCACCGTCCGGGAGTACAGGCTTGAGTTCGCCGAAGGCAGCGTGAGTAGTATCAACGGAGTGAATTGCTCTGGCATTCTCTACACACCCGAGATCGGCCGCTTCGTCCCCTACGTTGCCGAGGTTCCTGAGGTACGTAAGGTTGTTGAAGACCTTGCGGGACGCTTCATCGCCGATCGCCCCCTCAGCATCATCGAAGGACGAGCGGGAGCTTGGGAGATCCCCGATTCTGAGCTCAAGATCTGGCTGACATGCGACCCTATCGTCGCAGCTTCTCGTAGGGGCTGTAGCGTCGAGGAGCTCATCGCTCGCGACAAAAAGGATGCCACCCGCGAGACATCCCCCATGATCAAGCATCCAAATGCCGTCCAGATCGACACCAGCACTTGGACGGTGGACCAAGTGTCTGACCACATCGTTGCCCTCTGGGAGATGGTGTAGGCACAGCGCTTCGCCCTTCGCTAAAGCCCAACCAACCCGAGGCCCTCGCTCGAAACTATTACAGTTTCTTGCGAGGGCCTCCCCACTTAATAACCCTAGATCTCTAGCTCAATACTCACCGGACAATGATCCGAACCTAACACATCCGGGTGAATGTTGGCAGCTACCACCTTGTCTTTTAATGACTCTGAGACCAAGAAGTAATCGATCCGCCAGCCTACGTTGTTAGCTCGCGCGTTTCCCCAATGCGTCCACCATGTGTAAAATCCATTACCCTGGTGAAACAAACGCAGTGTGTCAACAAATCCAGCGTCTATGAAATTCTGAAAACCTTCGCGTTCTTCGTCGGTAAAGCCTTTTTTGCCAATATTTGGTTTGGGACGAGCCAAATCGTCTTCGGTGTGGGCAACATTGAGGTCGCCACAAAAAATAACTGGCTTACTTTTCTCCAACTGCTTACAGTACTCGAGGAAAGCCGGATCCCAGTGCTTGTGCCGGAGTGGAATACGCGAGAGGTCGTCTTTGGCGTTGGGCGTATATACTGTGACCAAGTAAAAGCCCCCGTACTCCGCCGTCATTACCCTGCCCTCGGCATTCGGGTCGCCGTAGCTGTCCGTTAACTCATACTTTGACACGATATTCTCTGGCAGACCGTTTGTGATCGAAAGCGGCTTTGGTTTAGAAAATATCGCTGTTCCCGAGTAGCCAAGCCGCTCGGCCGAATTCCAATACTCGTGGTAATTTGGCAAATCAACCTCGGCCTGGCCCTGCTTGGCTTTTGTTTCTTGCAAGCACCAAATGTCTGGTTGATGGTTCTGTATGAATGGAGCCAGAGCGTCTTTACGCACTACCGCACGAATGCCGTTTACATTCCATGAGTAAATCTTAAGACTACTCACAGTTCGACCCCTTCTGACCTTAAAATTTCCACCTTACGCTCACTGCCACGATTGTACTGGCCCGGCTGACCGTTGCTCTTAATTACCCGGTGGCAGGGCACCGATGGATCATAGTTCTTGCTTAGCACCGTACCGACCGCTCGAGCAGCACCCGGGTGGCCTGCCTGGCGAGCGACCTCCCCGTAGGTCATGACCATGCCCTCGGGGATATCTCGGACCACTGCGTATACTTTATCGCGAAACTCCGACACACTAATACCTATGGCTTAATACGGTCATGAATACTCTCGATCTGCGCTAGTGGCAACATAAATGTTTCAAAAGCACCGCTGCGGCTTACTACCTCGACACTATCGTGCTCTAGGGTTTTGCGCGACACCACAATCTGGACTGGGCAGCCAATGAGGTCGGCGTCACCAAATTTAGCCCCTGGGCTGGTATCCATACGGTCGTCGAATAAACAATTGTTGGCACCAAGCTGCTCATACACTTTTTGACCAGCGGCAATGTTAGCTTGGTCAGGCAGGGCAACTATGTGATAGGTAAATGGCGCTACATTAGTAGGCCACACGAGGCCTTTCTCGTCACGGTGCTTCTCGGCAATCACACCCATAACTCTACTAATGCCGATGCCATAACAACCCATAATGGGGAATTGGCGCTTGCCTTCGGCATCGGTATACGGCAGGTCAAATGCCTTGCTAAACTTTTGACCAAGATCAAACACATTACCCACTTCGGCGGCCTTAGCTTCCTTAAGCACATCATTACCACAACGTGGGCAAGTGTCACCAGGGCTAACAGTGGCTATCTCGTCTTCAACACAGAAATCACAGTTATTACAGTAGTAGATTACATCTTCACCAGCCTCAGTGAGCACCTCGTATTCGTACGAAACTTTCTCACTAAAGTCTCCGCCCGATGCCTCTGTAACTTTTGCCTCTAGTCCTAGTTCGGTGAAGATTTTAAGGTACGCTGTCTTAGCCTTTTCATAATACGCATCAAAGTCCTCTTGACTTGTATGAAAGCTATACATATCTTTCATAAAGAATTCTCGCCCACGCATAATACCACTCTTAGCCCGCAGCTCATCGCGATACTTCCAATGGATCTGGTATACCGATAGTGGTAAGTTTTTGTACGACTGCGCTCGACTCATTACTAGTGGCGTAACAACCTCTTCTTCACTCTGGCCCAGTGCGTAGTCATTGCCAGTACGGCTCTGGATCTTGAACAAAACATCTATATTGTCCCAGCCACCGGTTGTTTTCCAGATTGAGCTAGGGTGAAGGGTTGGCATAAGGATCTCTTGCGAACCAAGACCATTCATATGGTCGCGCACAATACCCTCGATCTTGCGCAAAACGATCAATCCGAGCGGTAAGTAGCTATATACGCCTGCCATGAGCTGATCGACGTAGCCAGCCCGGGTGAGCAACTGGGCATTGAGTGACTTTTCTTGCTCCGAAACTTGTCTGCTGGTTTGAGAGAATAAATTGGAATACTTCATACTTCTATTATTCTACAAAGTCCAGATTTACGCCAGCTAAGCCCGCCCTGGCTATCGACTTTGCGGCAAATTGGCTTATAATAATGCTATGGCTAAGCGTAAGCATAATAAACCAGCAAACCCAAAAGTTCACAAAAAGCCAAGTAAGTATCACTTGGCTCAGATTCGCCACATGCGCCGCATGCGCGCACTCTATGAACATCACGCCGCGACCGGTATTGCTTTACTTACACCCTTCTTGGTAATCCTGGCGGTCAGCATATTGTACCGTCTAAGTATTCCAGAATCAGACAACCTAGCAAACTTCTATGGCACGTGGATATTTAACTCTGCGGTAGTAGTTGTGTGGGCGGTGGTCTTTCCAGTCATTGCGCTTGCTATTAACCTAGGCTCACTTAGTACTATCGTGGGCGACCACCGCTACAATGGCAAAATCCGCCCTAAAGCACTGTTGCGCGATGTATGGCCCAGTCTTGCAATCGTAACTATTGTACTATTCACCTTTATGCTCGTATTTGGAGTAGGTCTGAGCAATATTGGCACCACCCTGCAAGGTATATAGGTCAAATCTATAATGCTTATGCTAGGCTTAAATTTCTAGTATAATACCCTTATGCTCAAAAACCGTGTTTTAGCCGGGATTATGATTGGCTCCTCGAGCCTGTTTATACTTGCAATTCTCCATGGTATTACTACCTTACCCGCCTCACAAGGACTAACCTTTCATCTGCGTCCATACCTAGCGGTGCCCATCCTATCGATATTGACCAACATCTACTTACTACACACCATTGCCAAGCGACGTCGGTCAATCAAAGGTGCTTTGTGGCTCAACCTGTTTATTACCTCGGCACTATTCTGGTCGTTGACCGACCTGGGTACTTTTGCAGCCGGTAATGCGTACACCGGCATGGTAGTGCGGGCTGGCATTGCACTCTCAGCACTGATTGGCTTACCGGCGCTTCTTATATTTGTGGTCAACATAACCTACGATAAAGCCGAGGAGTTTGTAGGCTCATCGACGTTCGTGCTTACGGTTTCGTACCTTATAATATCGCTTGCCCTTGCCACAAACTTCATTTTTATCCGTCGGCCTGAAGCCCTTATACCGCACTTTTGGGGATATGAGATGGTACTTGGTCCGCTGGGCACTATATACCTAGCTTGGTTCCAGTTTATAACTCTACTTATTGCCGGACTGATGGTGCGTTTTTACATTCGTGAGCGCCACGGCAAGAAAAAACGGCAAGCGCGTATATTTCTTATAAGTGTACTAGTACCAATCATTGGCACCACGCTCACCAACATACTGCCAGCTTACTTAAACTTGCCATTCTTCATTCCCTTAGAGAGCTTATTTACCACCGTTATGGGCGCGCTCTTATGTTACGGCATCCTGCGCTACAGCTTATTCAGCATAAACCCCGCCCAAATTGCCGAGAACATACTCGGAACTATGGCGGAAACGGTAGTAGTGACTAACCTCAAGTTTGAGCTTGAATACGCCAACACCAGTGCAATGCACTTACTAGGTATCGGGGAATCGAGTGAGAGCGGCCATAAAGTAGTTCGTATTGACAGCCTCTTTGCCGCCGAAGACTTTAGTAAGATTCGTCATTACCTTCTATCCGACCCAAGTCTTAAAGAGTCAAAGCGATTTGACGATCTCACCGTTATTGCTCAAACTACCCATCATGTAACTCCAGTAGACTTAGCGCTCAGTAGTATTCTCGACGACCAGGGCAAGCTTGCAGGCTACGCCTTTGTTATGACGGATATCTCTGAACTCAAGAAAGCATACGCTCAGCTCGCCAAAGAAGAGCGTGTAGTAGAACAAAAGGTAGTTGAACGCAACGAACAACTGTATACCGAGCATGCCAAGCTTGAGGCCTCGATTGCCAGCTTGCCAGTCGGGTTTATTATGTTGGACGAAGATATGCATGTGCTTGAGCTCAACACCGTAGCCAAAGATCTGCTAGAGATTACCTCGAAAAGCAAAAAGTCGATTACCGAAGCGCTTGCAAAGCTTGGCGTGGAAACTGAATTTAAGCAGGTCCATGCTAAGTGCGAAATGGCCGATGTACCAGAAGTGAAGCTGGGCAAAAACACGCTGCACCTTGTACTGGCGCCAATTATAGCCGAGCGGGGCGACTGCATAGGCTGCGTAATTCTGATTGAGAATATTACCAAACAGAAAGTGGCTGAACGTGAACGCAATGACTTTATCGTGACAGCCTCGCACGAAATGCGTACCCCCCTTACTATTGTACAAGGCAACCTAGCCAATGCCCTGGACCCCGACATAGCCAAGCTAGGCCCTGACGCCAAGCCACTGGTGGAGCAAGCCTATAGTTCCGCGTTACAACTCTCGGAACTATTTAAAGACATATTAACGGTTTCTGAAATAGACAACGGCGAAGCGCCACACTATGAGAAAAAAACTACATTCAATCTAGCCGAAGCCACTGAAGATGTAGTGAAGGTCAATCGACCAAAGGCCGATGCTAAAGGAATTGCCCTGGCTCTAGGTGGACACACCCAGCCAATCAGTGTAGCCGGGGACCCCAACGAGATCAAAGAGGTCCTGCATAAACTTATCGAGAACGCTATAAAGTACACACCAAAGGGCCATGTGGCAGTAGAGATTACACAGCAGGCTAGCTGGGCCCTGGTGAGTATAGAAGACAGTGGCAGCGGCATTGCACCCGAGGACCGCAAAAAGCTCTATAAGAAGTTTGCCCGACTCGACAATAAGCTAACCCGTGAAATTGGCGGTACGGGCTTAGGGCTCTATATAGCCCAAAGCCTCGCCAAACGTAATGGTGGCGAAATAACCCTCGAGCATTCCTCTCCCAAGGGTAGTATTTTCACCCTCAAGTTGCCGCTGGCACAGCCACAGGAGCAGGCTGCAAAACAGCCTCAATAACCAAACGCCCATCAGCACTGCCATTAAGCGTGCAGGTATATAATGTAAGCTTGTGCTGCTTTGACGGAGCTTCGACCTCGAACGCATTTGGTTTTACTTTATACGTCTTGGTCACTTGGTAGCTAAAGCGCCGGCCATTCCAGTCTACATACAGCGTGTCTCCTACTTTCACTCCATCAACATGGTAAAAGGGTGATTTACGGATAGTTTCGCCTGGCCAACGACCCATGACAAATCGATGTGCTGCCAGTATAAAGTTTCCGGCACCTGGCTTGCCCCGCTCGGGATAGCGCTGCCATACACCTTTTTCTAGAGCACCGACACCCTCGCTACTTATGAGTTCGTTTATGCCCTGCTGGGGGATGATGAGTCGCTTTTCTTTCTTAACAACTGGAACTGTAGCAATGTTAATTTTCCTCTTAACGAAGATTACCGGCGCTGCCGTGGTGAGCAATATATACACTCCCGCACCCGCCAAGATAGCAGCGAGTGCGAGGCTGCCAACAAGCGCTCTGTGCTTTTCATTCTTTACCGTCATAAAGACCATTATAGCAATTTAATAGAGCAAGGATCGAGAACTACTTGCCTGCCATTCTTTTCTTGGTAAAGATGCTGCCACTGATCATCAAAATTAGCGCTAAGCCATACCAGGCGTACTCATTCACACCTGTTTGAGCAAGTAAGTCGATAGATCCCGTATTATTACCATTGTTGCCCCCACTACCGCTTTGAGATACCGGATAGACAGCGGAGGCAAAGTTATTGTGCTCAGCCGCAATCATGCTATCAATGAAGTCCGGGTCTCCGCTATTACTAAATGAGCTATCAAGAGCATTACCTATAGCTATACTATCAGGGTCGGTTGCAAAATAGGCACCCCCCAACGCATAGTTTACAAAATTAAGATCCGAGTCATTAGCCACATTCAAAGAAAAGGTAGTTGTGAAGGTTCCGCCTTCTTGCATAATTCCATCACTTCCCGTATAAAAGCAAGCTATCGTATGCCAGTCACTATGATGGACAGCAATTAGACCTGTTATCACTGTTCCTGCATCAGTGCAGGTTATGTCTGGGTTGGAGCTACTAATAAACGTGAGTTCAGGTGGCAAGAAATCAATAAATACCGACTGAAACGGGTTACCACCTCCACCACCATTAAGAGTTGATAGATCGGCTGGACTATAGCCGTTATTTGTAAGTGTGAGGTCGTAATGGATTGTGCCGCCAGGAGTAACGTTTTGCGGATCTACTAAAGTCTTAGTGAGTGAAAGGTCAGATACATCGGGTCTTTGTTCTGCGATAGCGCTAAATTCACTAGTTGAACCAAAACCATCAGACGACCCATCTATCTCGGTAGTTGTAGAAGAAATATTCTGTAACGATGTTCCTGCCAATATTATAGAGTAAGCTTGCGAACCTGTGCCTGCCGAGGTTATGTTTTGATAGCCAAGAAACGTTTGTCCTTCACCATAGCCTGAAGGGTCTGGTGAATCATTTGAGAAGAATTCTATACGATAATTACCGGCAGGAACATCTAGACTATATGCAACATGAGTATTGCCACCTCCTTCGTAATACAGGAGGTTATCAGGGAAGTTTAGATAGCCATTTGGCCCCGTATCTACGTCTAGAGGGTCGTTAGGTGTAAGCGAATCAGAGCCGATATCAATCCCTAGCGCGTCATTGTCAAAAATTGAGTTTCCTATGATTGAAATATTATCTGTGTCTGGGTGACCAAACATAGTGGTCGTAGTATAGATCCCTTGAAATCCATTTGGCGAGTTCGCAATAATATTTCTTGCTCCTGGAGTGGTTCCTCCAATAAGTATATTTTCACACCCATATGCAATCGATATACCCTTAGCACCATTCAAAACAGGGACTGTGCCGGTATAATCAGTACCAATGTAGTTGCCTTGTATAACTCCATTAAATGTGGCATCGGGCTGTATACCGCCGTCTCCATTACCAGAGAATATATTACCAGCTCCCGTTTCCGAGCCACCAATCGTTATACCGTCAATATAGTCGACAGTGATCCCACCTGCCTGATTGCCCATTGCTGTCACTCCATCGGCTGCAATGCCAACGTAGTTACCTTTAATTATCCAGCCATTTGAGCCACCAGCAATAGATATTCCTTGCGGAAACCTACCCGGGTCGACACATCCACACGTATTGCCAGAAAGTATATTGCGATCAGCAGGCTGGTTCCCGCCAATAACACCATTAGTTGGGCCGCCGCTATCTATATCTACGCTAAATGTATTTATGGCCGTTCTCTTATTGGGTCGTGCGATAAGTCCAGATGAGTCAGTTCCTATGTAGTTTCCCTTAAATGCAACACCATCTACTCCGGGATTAATGGCTATACCTGATCCTGGAAAACGATTAATGACTAAGCCTTTTATAACACTTTGGTCTGATCCTGATGCCATTACGAGTCCGGCAGACGCATTATTATCCGGAGTGTTCTCGCCATCCAATTCAATTAGCAATGTGCCGTTAAACGGGTTTGGTGCGATAGCAGTGTTCGGAGTAGCTGTATCTTGGGAGTAACCATCTATCGTTACTTGAGAGGTAATGTCAGGCAGTACAGCACTATCGAGCGTGATTGTTTTAACACTCCCATCTTGCGGACCAATATTAAATTCTATAGTATCTGCCCCGCTGCCGGCCGCACATTCGCCCGGTGTTGGGCCGGAAGCAGTATCCGAGTTTGCTGCAGTAATCGCTTCTCTAAGAGTACATTCACCCTCATCTACCGTGGTATCTGAGGATGAATTTACAATAATAGTCGTCCCTGCCTTAGCTGAGAATGGCAGAAGCATAACCATAATCGCCCCCACAGCCAATGTCATAGCCGTGACGGAGACTATTGCCTTCACAATTCTCCACCCTCTCATATGATGTGTATTATACGTGCTTATGCTTGGAGGCGCAATTTATGGACTGGACTAGGAATAGTATTGGCCCAACACTCTATTCTTGAACTCAAAGAAGCTACTGTCCAAAATTGACGCGCGGATGTCCGCCACGAGCTGAGTTATGTAGTGAAGATTATGAATTGAGAGCAATGTGGCAGCGAGCATTTCATCGGCCCGAACCAAATGTGAGAGGTAGGCAACCGAATAGCTTCGACAAGTATAGCACTCGCAGCCTTCTACGACCGGGCCCGACTGCCGCATGTACTTGGTATTACTGATGTTTACTCGGCCAGAAGGCGTATACACGGCGCTATTGCGTGCCACACGCGTTGGGCTCACGCAATCAAATGTGTCCACGCCGTTCTCCACCCCCTCGAACAAGTCAATTGGCTCGCCAATGCCCAGCAGATGACGTGGCTTGTCTTTGGGGAGCATCTCATTCACCCAGCGCACTGCAGTGCCCATGTCGTCTTTATTAAACGAGCCGCCGATGCCGAAACCATCAAAGTCCATATTGCCCAAAACACCAGCCGAGTAACGACGCAAATCCTCGTGTCTGCCGCCCTGCACCACCCCAAACAGTGCCTGATACTTCCCTTCCGGGCTACTGACTCCTAGCCGCTGATGCTCGCCCAAACAACGCTGCGCCCACGCATGTGTGCGCTCCAACGCCTCTTTTTGGTAGATGTAATCGGCTTGTGGCGAAGTACACTCGTCGAAAGCAAACATGATATCCGCGCCCAAATCATGCTGAATTTGAATAGATCGCTCTGGTGTTAGTCGATGCTTACTACCGTCTATGTGCGAAAAGAACGTTACTCCATCATCGTCAATTTTGGCAAGTTGCTTGCCTCCCTTGGTCGTATTAGGGCGTTTGTCTATTTGTACACTATCGTCTCCGCTCGCGACCTTACTCACGCCCTTGCCATACGCCTCACCGAGCGAGAACACCTGGAAGCCCCCCGAGTCGGTAAAGATTGGCCCATGCCAGTTCATAAACCTGTGAAGCCCACCCTGCTCACGCACAATGTCACTTCCAGGTCGAAGGTACAAGTGATACGTATTTGCTAATACAGCCTGTGCGCCCAAAGCACCTACTTGCTCTGGCGTCAGTGCCTTAACGGTGGCCTTAGTACCCACATTTATAAACGCTGGGGTTTGAATATTGCCATGTGGTGTAGTTACCTCACCCACACGTGCTAGAGTACCACCAAGCTCTTCTTTGATTGAGAACGCAAAATCTTTCATAGTACCTATAGTATCAGCATGCTATCACCATAGCTAAGGAATTTATAATCACGCGCGAGCGCATACGTGTACGCACGACGCAGGTTCTCCCACCCTGCAAAAGCGGCCGCCAGCATAAGTACCGTACTTTTGGGTGCATGGAAGTTGGTAATCAGCGCGTCGACGACGCTAAATTCGTACCCTGGGTAGATGAATATATTGGCTTCGCCGCTAAGGTCTTCAACAGATGCTCGGGCCAAAATGTCACTCGCACAGAATTCAAGCGTACGCGCCACAGTTGTACCAAGGGCAAACACTCGACCTTGAGCCCTCTTTGCCAATCGAAGTGTCCTAACAGTTTCCGCAGGTACTTCGAAATACTCACTATGCATTGTGTGACCTTCGACTTCATCACTACGAATTGGTAAAAACGTACCAAGCCCTACGTGCAACGTTAGCTTACAAATAACTACACCTTTTGCCTCGAGCACTGCTAAAAGTTCATCGGTCATATTTAGCGACGCTGTCGGTGCCGCCACCGAACCACTTGTGTGAGCAAACACTGTTTGGTAACGCTGCTCGTCTTCTGCGGTTGCTTCGCGCTTCATGTAGGGTGGCAGCGGAACCTTACCTTGCTGCTGGGCCAATTGCTCAAGATCGTAATCCGAGGCAATCACTGCGATGCCGCCCTCATGTACTGTCTCGACCGTCAGCCCAACATCACCAACCCATAGCTTGTCCCCAGCACTCAGTCGCCCACGATACAGTACCCTGTGACTATGATGGTCAGTAGACTTACCATGCTTTTCGAGTAGCACAAGCTCTACTGGCTTGTTGTCTTTATCCTCTGCCAACAACCGGGCTTTTATGACTTTGGTGTCATTAATAACGAGCACATCACCCGCACTAAGGTAGTTCACAATATCGCTGTATTTGTAATCGCTCAGTTCGCCAGTAGCGCGATCAAGCACAAGCAAGCTCGATTGTCCGCGTTCTACCGGTGGGTACTGAGCAATTTTGTCTTTAGGGAGGTCGTAACTATAGTCGGAAACACGCATCGCGCTATTGTAGCTTAATGAGTATATTTGCGTCTACTGTAAAGGTCCTTACTCGTGCTCGTGGGCTTCGGCAGCATCAGCGTCGGCCTTGGTCTTATGCACCGTGCCTACTGGATGGTGGGCCGGAGAGTAAATCGAGTAAACTTTGAGTGGGGTGTCGCCAGTATTGGTAACGTTGTGCCACGTACCAGCAGGCACGATAATGGCCCAGTCATCCTCTACATCATAGCTCTCTACTAAATTGTCTTTGCTCTCGCCGAATTCTACCTTAGCCTTGCCTTGCTCAACGCGTAAGAACTGGTCGTTATCAGGGTGCACCTCGAGCCCAATTTCTCCCCCAACCTCTACGTGCATTACGGTAAGCTGACTGTGTTTGCCAGTAAACACCTCTGTACGAAAGTTCTCATTGCGGAGTGTTAGCTCTTCTATATTTTCTACCCAACCTAGCATTGTCTGTCTCCTTTACTCCTTCTATTATACCTCTACGAGCAAGTATTGTATAAGTAACGATTATATGGTATTATTTGTTTAAACTTATGAAACACGAATCCGCTACAGTTACCACATACAAAGTCGTCGCTGCCTTATTAGTTAGCATCGCGGGCCTTTATGTGGCCTACAAGCTTAAAACTATAATAGTGTGGCTAATTATCGGAGCGTTCTTTGCCATTATGATTAACCCAGCAGTAAGCCGTATGGCCAAGCGTATGCCCCGTCAAAAGCGCGGCTTTGCCCTTGCAGTTGTGCTCGCAATCACCTTACTTGCGTTGGCGGGCTTCACTATCCTATTTATTACACCACTGATTAAACAAACTGCCCAGCTAGTTGCTAACTGGCCATCAATCACGGCCAACATCAGCTCTACACTAGCGGAAAAAACCTCTGGGATCGTTGGTTTCTTAAACCAGCACGGGCTCAGTAAATATCTTGAGAGCCAAAAGGGTGCTGTAGCTTCTGGATTGTCAAATTTATTCCTTGGCTCAATCAGCCGCTTTGTAGCGGTTATTAATAGCCTTATTGCCGGCTTCACAATCTTAGTTATTACTATTTATTTTTCACTCAACGGGCCACAGTACTTCCGCACTGCGTTGAGTCGCGTACCAGCCAGCAAAAAGAAGGACTTTGCCGAGCTCACGAGCCTTATGTACAAGACTATTACGGGCTACATTAATGGTAATTTGCTCACGAGCTTAGTTGCCGCTATTTCGGCCGGGCTCATAACTACCATTCTGGGCATCCCATATGCTGCGGTGCTTGGATTAATCGTAGGTGTTACCGACCTCATCCCCCTTATTGGTGCTCAACTCGGCGCAATCATTGTTATTACCGCGGCGTACTTTCAGTCGCCCAGCAAAGCGATCATTATGCTGATATTCTTCATACTCTACCAATCATTTGAGAACTATGTACTCTCGCCCAAGATTATGAGTCGCACGGTCAATATATCGCCCATGCTGGTGTTTCTGTTTGTAATATGTGGCGCCACATTAGCAGGCTTTGTAGGTGCATTGATCGCTATTCCGACTGGCGCTTGTATTATGATCCTCGCTGACTATTTGCTAAGCGGAACTGTCTGGGACAAAGACTAAGCGTTTTAGAGCTTTCCTGCCATGAGCCCACGCGGCAAAAGCCCCCGGCATGAGCCAGAGACTCGTGCCGAAGGCGTAGGAAGTAGGTACTCTGTGTATCCAACGCCGCTTGATGGCGTGATCTAGTCGCTGGTGGCCGCAGCATCCAGGGCCGAACGCCGCTCGATGTGGCGCTGGCGGCGAATCCGACGCCGCTCACGCTCGGAGAGACCACCCCAGATCCCGAACTTCTCACCGTTGGCCAAGGCATACGCCAGGCAATCCTCTCGGACTATGCAGCCCCTACACACCTCCTTGGCCTCGCGCGTACTCGCGCCCCGCTCGGGAAAGAACAGATCTGGATCTACCCCCAGGCAGTTGGCAAGGTCTTGCCAGCCTTTGGTCTCCAACTCGTCTACGATATCGTGCATGACGCCCCTTTGGTATGCTTGTTTTGGTTTATAAGCAAAATGTGGCCACCGACAGTACCTATCTACCTGTCAATGAACCACGTTCTAACTTTAGTATAGTCGTTATGCTTTTGGGTCGTCAACAAAATTAATCTGAAAATTTGTATTATTTTTTAGTAATTACTGCCATGGATAATAGTAAGAGCCCCCGGTGTCAGCGAAGTGCTCCTACCAGAGGCCTAAGCCACTACTTCGTCAGCTCGCGCCTTCTCCGCAGCTTCAAGCTTCTCGATTCTTTCCTTAATGGCGTGGAGTGCTGCCGGATGCTTCACGATTCCTACATGGCCCACCAAACCATTCACCAGCTCCACTCCTTTACTGCGCCGCAAGCCAAGCCGGCGAAGAAGTGGGTGTAGCACCTTGGGTGCCAGGACAATGTTCTCAGCATCCTTCAGAAGCGAGGCCGAGAACGGCAGCACGGCAATGTCGAAGAACGTCATGATGCTCACAATCTCGAGCTCTGCAACTCCCTCGGCAGACTGCTCCGCACTGCGCAGACGGCGTAACACCTCGGAGTGTGTGGCCATCTCGCGAAACGCCGCTGGTAAAAAGCCGAGATTCTTACCCAAGCTTGCCAGCATGGTCCCGTGGTGCGGAGCTGCAAGTGGTATAACAGGTCGAATCGCCCTACTTCCAAGCAGCCGCGCCAACGCAATAGCATGACTACCACCTTGGCTATGTCCAAGGATTATGAACCGAGTAGCTGGGTTCGGGTATTCATGCCTTAGCTGCTTAGCCATACTTTCGCTAGCAGCGTCGATCGAGCCAGTGCCAAGCTGCGGAATGGCTAGTACACGAACTTCATAGCCCAGTTGAGTATGAATGTAGTGAGCCGTGGCGCCGTACACGAGGCCAGAATACCACTGGGCAACAAGTGTACCGCACACAACCACTACCACCGCGTCAGGAATCGAATTGCGATCGTGAACTTGCTGAGGCATGCTAGCCTCCTCCCTACTATAGGTGCGCGGCGCACGAGTGAGCGCCTATAACTTGCATGATACGCCGATAGAGATATTTTGAATAGATAATTACTTGGCTGGGACGGAAGGGGTCGAACCTTCGATCTCTTGAGCCAGAATCAAGCGCCTTACCACTTGGCCACGTCCCAACATAGATGAGCCAGAGCAACTACGCTATTCTAGCTCATTTGCACAACAAATTCCAGATCTAGACAGTTCGGCGGTACTTCCAAATTGCAAGCGGCACACCAACTGCCAAAATTCCCACTGCCCAAACGAGCGTAACCCAAACAGAGTGAAGAGAACCACCAAACATCAGCACACGTGTAGCATTCACTATCTGCGTAACGGGTTGATTACGCGCAAATACCTGTAGCCATTCTGGCATACTCTGAACTGGTACAAATACTGAACTAGCAAAGGTTAATGGGAATACCAGTAAGAATCCAGCTGTCTGCATTGCTTCAGCATTGCGGACAAATAAACCAAGTGCTGCCATGAGCCAAGAAAACGCATAGCTAAAGAACGCCATGAGGGCCAACGCAGCCGCTACGTGCAAGGCTGGCGCTGTAGCATCAAAGCCCATAAGTATCCCGACTCCAAATAGCAGGAGGAGAACAAAGATAGTGCGGATGTTATCGCTCGTTGTGCGTGCCGCCAACACGGCTGCGCGGAGGATCGGTAAGCTACGAAAACGATCTATTGAACCCCTATCTAAGTCTTCAATCAAGGCGATGGGCGTCTGAAGAGTTCCAAACAAAGCTGACTGAGCAATAATACCTGGTAGCAAAAAGTTAATGTAGGGACCAGCAGTAGCTACACCAATAGCGCCACCAAATACATAATTAAAGAGGGTCAAGAACATAATTGGCTGGATTGAAGAGAAGATTACAACCTGCGGAGTACGTTTAAAGCGAGTAAGATTACGCTTAATGAGCACACCGATATCACCGATACCGAGAAAGAGAGATTTAAACACACTAGGCTGCATTACTTCTTACTCCCTTTATTCTTTTTACTTACCGCTTTCTTGTCTCCCGTTACAGACAAGAATACATCATCTAGACTTGGGCGGTGTACTGACACATCGCGCAGTTTGATCTTCGCATCACCAAAAGCTGCTACGATCTTCAGCATTGTGTCGGTACCTTTTGTAGCTCGCACGCTAATGCCGTGGGTCATTTCGTCTACAGTTGGCTTTGATTTAGTAGTTGCTTTAACTAATTCGATTGCCTTGTCTTGATCGGCGGGTGCCACGTGTACTTCTACAACATCACGACCCAAGCTAGCCTTGAGCTGCAAGGCAGTGCCTTCTTTTACAACCTTGCCGCGGTCAATGATACTAATGTAATCACACAGTGCATCGGCTTCTTCTAGGTATTGAGTGGTCAAAAGGAGTGTACGGCCTTCATCGACCAACTCGCGAATAAGTCCCCACAATTCCTGACGAGTGCGCGGATCCAAACCAGTGGTTGGTTCATCCATAAAGATAATTTCTGGTTTTCCTACTAAGCTCGCGCCCAGATCAAGCCTGCGACGCATTCCACCAGAGTACGTCTTGGCAGGGCGATCAGCAGCATCAGTTAAACTTAGCCGATCC
This sequence comes from uncultured Candidatus Saccharibacteria bacterium, assembly GCA_964600985.1. GTDB lineage: Bacteria > Patescibacteriota > Saccharimonadia > CAILAD01 > JADZBC01 > CAYPSN01. The sequence continues at coordinate 115,062 of CAZRJR010000001.1, read as the reverse complement.
AAAAGCTCATCAGTACGCTTCTTGGCTTCCTTTTTGGGTACATGATACAAGCGCGCCACCATCATGAGTGTCTCTCGACCGGTCAAGAAGTCGTCCACAGCTGCGAACTGACCAGCCAAGCCGATCATTCTGCGGACTTCATCTTGATTTGTAGCAAGATCCAAACCATTAATAGTAACCTTGCCCGCATCGGTCTCAATAAGAGTAGCCAAGGCACGGACGAGAGTTGTTTTACCAGCCCCATTCGGACCAAGCAGCCCATATATCTTACCCTTCTCTACATCAATACTAACGCCATTTAACGCCTTAACTTTGCCAAAGTACTTCTTTACATTCTTTACAGAAATTACGGTGTTTTGCATATGGGTTTAATACTATCAAATATATATCGTGTCGGCAAGCCAAAGCACTATTGCCACGATTTAGGGAAGTTGCGCTCTTTGGCTTCCGGAAAATCCGTGCGATACGTACCAAACAATCGATCAACGAAATAGAACGAAATGCCATAGTTATATGGTCCCCAATGATGAATCTCGTGCAAATGCCGGCGCGTACGAAACCACTTGGACTTCTCGAACTGTGTGCGTACATGAAACTTGCCGTGCAATAAGCTCATTACGAACTTGGCGTAGAGTATACCAGACACAATTGCCACATAGTTATAGGGCCTTGGAAGCGAAACAAAAAGTGCAGCTATAATGAGCGCACCGAGCACGTACCAACTCCACGAGCCAGCCTTGCGATACTTCTTTTCGCTCGGATTATAGCGAGTTACCGGGTAGTCTTTTTCGTGATGCTTGTAGTGTTTAGCCACTACGGCGCGGCCAAGCTTGCCACCGTGCTCGCCCAGTCTATGCCACCAATACCCAGCAAACTCAATTACCACAGGGCCGGCTAAAATTGCGAGAATAACATATAGGATATACATTATTCTATGGTAGCACAAGCAATAATTTGTACGCCCTAGTTAGTTGGATTTGGAGACATGGGCGCTGGCGCAGCAGGTGTAGCAGGCGGTGTAGAAGCATGCAAGTCTTGAGTCGGCGTAGGACCCGGAGCGACAACGGGCGCAGGGGGTGTTGGTGGGATTGAGGTTGGTTGTACTGAATTTGCCGAAGCAGCTGGAGACTGGACGACTGGTACAGCACTAACAGGCTGTATGCTGGATTGCGGTGGTGTAGCAGGAGGCGTAACTGCAGCCGGAACTACAGGTGCTGACACTTCGGATAGCGGCCCTTTTGGCAGTGGCGCCAGAGGCTCCGCGCCAGGTTTTGGGGCCGCAGGGCTTAGGTCGGCCAGCTCAGCATCGAGCTCGGCTTGTGATTCTTTAATGTCTTTTATAGTCTGGTCAACTGCCAGCTGCAGTACCTCGGCGTGGTTCGGAATCTTGGACTTTAGGAATTCGTCCTGGCCCGTTTCGTCGCCCGCATCTATGAGCGTCTCTAGCTGCTGTTTGTCTTCCTCACTTAGTTTTTGGTAACTAAAGGCTATAAAGTAATTCTGCACACTCTCGGCTATGTCGTCCAGCAAGGCCGCTTTAGCCTCTTCGCTCAAGCCTTCGTTTCCAATCTCCTTGAGTATAATGTCTTCTATGTTGTTTTGTTGCATACTTCTATCTTCCTTACGCCGCCGCCGGCATTACTGGAGTCTCGGGTGTGGCTGGAGCGGTTGGTGCCGGTTCGGGGGTCGAAGGCGTAACTCCTGTTGGGCTTTCGACCACTACACCAGCCTCTGGCTTGTTGGTATTTAAGTTCTTCATCTTCTCCTCAATTTCGTCGGCGCTTAAATCCTTTACCTCTCCTTCGGCACTCTTACTTGCAAGGTCAATCTCCGCAGCTCTTTTGCCGTCTGCCGCCTTAACCTTTGCCTCCCGTTCATCGTCAGCCAACTTGACCGCAGCTACATGCTCAGCATCAGCTTTCTCTTGAGCTGCCAGTATTCGTGCCTCAACATAGCTCTTAATGAGCGATTCTTTGCGTGCCTTCTCGGCGGCGACTTCTGCCTCACGGCGAGCTTCCTGCAATCGCGCCTCCCAGTTTTGAGCCGCTGTATCTACCTTGGCAACTACACTTTCTACCTTAGACCCAACTTTCTCCGCAACATTTCCTAGGCCAGCCGATATTCTCTCCTTGGTTTTAGTAGCGCGCGTGGAGAGTTTTTCCATCTGCCTTGCACCCCAGCGGTTCAGTGAATCTGCAATTTTTCTACCCCGCTGGCGTGCTCGCTCTGGTACGCTCGCCACTGCCTCAGCCCCTGCTGCTGCCGTGCCTATGGCAGCTAAGAGGAACTTACTGGACTTTTCTTTGGCCATACTCACCGCTGCAGCCTTCTTCTCGGCAGCAAGTTCGGCACCGTTCTTTACTCGGTCACGAACTTCTGCAGCCTTAACCTTACCTGATTCAACGGCACTTCTACCCCTTGCAGCGAGAGCATCTATACCTGCGCCGATGTCTGCACCTTTGGCCTCAAACCTACCCGGAGCAGTTGGGCTTTCGCTAATAGCCTGAGTAGGATTCGTTACTCGATTCTCTACCGCAGGACCCTGGCCGTTGTTTTGGGTTGCGACCATAGCTTCGAGATCATCACGAAGCTGTTGTGCGCTTAAGCTAGATTCTGGTTTAGTAGTGGTTGCTCCAGTTTCTGCAGCAGCTAGTCGGGGAGGCATAGTATAAGACCTGTTTATCTACTTTCTAGAATAAAGCATAAGCGGCACTGCGGTCAATCGCCAACACTTAAGTATTGGTTAGAATTCAAGTAAGTCTGGGCGGGCTTGAGTGGTCTTTTGCACCGCTTGTTCACGGCGCCATTTTGTAATCTCTGCGTGATTACCGCCTTTGAGAACTTCGGGAACCTTCATACATCGAAACTCGTCTGGTCTTGTGTATTGGGGGTATTCAAGTAGTCCTGCACTAAACGATTCATCGTGTGCCGAATCGTTATGTCCGAGCACACCGGGAATGAGCCGAACTACGCTATCTACCACTGCCATGGCTGGGATTTCACCACCAGTAAGCACGAAGTCGCCCATCGAAACTTCCTCATCCACAATACTCAATATTCGTTCATCAAAGCCCTCGTAATGGCCACATAGAATGACTATGTGCTCCTCGGCACTGAGCCGCTTGGCATCAAGCTGGCTGTAGCGCTTGCCACGTGGCGTCATCATGAGTACTTTGGCGTTTGGCGAGTCGGCCTTAACACTCTCGACCGCCGCAAACACAGGCTCGCACTTAAGCACCATGCCTGCACCGCCACCGTAGGGTGTGTCGTCGACCGTTTGGCGCGGTCCTTCGCCAAAGTCACGTAGGTTTATCAGTTCAAACTTAAGTTGGCCGTTCTTTTGCGCCTTCCACAGCATGGAGTGTGCAAACGGCCCCTCGAACATCTCTGGAAATAAACTAATAATGCTGATTTTCATTTAAATATCTAAGTCTAAATATCTAAGTCGTCGAGATCTTCTAAACCTTCGCGAGCCTTGGCCTTAATAGCCTCTGCACGATCGTCTTGTTCTGCCTCGTGTTCATCACCCTGCTGCGTAGACTCAGCTTCTTCCGCTACGCTATCCTCGTGGCTTATACCCGAACCAGCGCCGTCACTTTCAGGCTCCGCGATCTTGAGATTAAAGCGTGCATCGCTCTTTGCACCAAGTACCCGCAGCAGCGTGCGGATCGCCTTAGCAGTAGCGCCAGCTTTGCCGATGATTTTACCCATATCATCCGGGTCTACCGTAAGTTCTAGCAAAACCCCCCTATCGTCTACTGAGCGTGATACCACTACTGCATCTGGGTTATCTACGATCGACTTAACTACGTATTCTATAAAAGCTTGGTCCATTTCTACCGCATCTGCCATACCTCTACTCCTATTGTTATGCCTATATTGTAACGAAACAGGCCTGCTATGTCATGCAGGCCTGTTTCGTTACTAAACTTGCCGCATTATTCGGCTGGTTTTTCGTCTTCTTTAGCTTCGTTCTCTTCCTGAGCAGTTTCGATAGCAGCGTCGGCCGCGGTCTCAGTGGCTTCACTAGCAGCTTCTTCCTTAACCTGCTCTGCCTCAGCATTGTCTATATTGTGAGTTTCGGTAGCAACTTCTTCGCCAGCAGTTTCAGGAGCTTCTGTAGACTCTTCAGTCTTTTCCTCTACTGCCTCTGGCTCCTTCTTGGGCTTGCGGTGCTTGTCTACAATTACGGCCCACTTAGGTAGCTCAATACCATCTTTGCGCATAAGGCGCAGTACGGCCTCAGATGGTTGCGCACCATTCTGGATGTAAGTATTTAGCTCTTCTTTATGGAACTTGAGCTCCTTAGTATGTGGGTTGTAATTACCGAGTACGGCTACAAACTTACCGGTTGCAGCGCGGCGCTTGTCGGCAGCTACAATTCGGTAAACTGGATATTTTTTGCGACCCCCGCGGGCCAATCGGATTACGAGCATAGACTCCCTTACGTTTAGACTTACCTAGTGAAATTGGCTTGGCTGCTTGGTTGAGTACAGCGCAAAAATCAATACACACTATTCTACCTATAAACCAGGGTGAATGTCAACCTTATACTACTAGTTTAGTCTTACCGAGATAACTCAAATAGATAATGAAGTTCTCGAGACCCCTCCAGGTGAACTCGAGAGGTCTAGATACGAGACATAACCTGCCGTCCACTCCCGCCCGACGCTGGGAAAAAAGCCGATTTGATAATAGGCACTGATTCCGGCGAGTTACGCAAGCCAGAATCAGAAGCAATGATCTTGCGAATCGCCTGCCAAAAGGGCTCGATCCAGAGCCGCAGCTCAACATCGACCGCATTCGCGAGCGTCAACTCGATGCCTTTACCGAAGAAGTTAAAGCTCCTGATGCGCTCATCGTCCTCGAATTCAGCATAAAACTGAGCGCAACGAGGGCTCTGGTCCAGGGCTGCGACAGTGATATCGACCATCTCACGCGAGTCACTCTCCCTCCAACCCTTGGGGAGCCAGATGTCGCTATCAACTGTACGTCCAAGCCAGGTGAAACTGGTAGTGATCTCGATTATTGGGTGCAGAGAATAGTCACCCTCAGCTACTAAGGTGAAGTACACTGGCCTCACTCTCTTTGACACAGGGATCACCTCCTTACGGGTCTAGGATCGCATGTGTGTTTTTACTGTATCGGCTTAAGCGTTGGCGCGCAATAAAAACAACCAATCTTAGGATATTATTCCCAAAGGTAGCCTATAAAATTGTAATAATAATTACTTCTTGGTATACCTACTTAAAGCATCGGCAGCCGCAGCTTGCTGACCAGCCTGCTTGCTTGCGCCGTCTCCTCGGCCCAGTTCCTTTTTGCCCAAGAACACGCCCACCGTAAAGGTCTTTTCATGATCCGGACCAACTTCGGCCAGTACCTCATAATGCGGAGTTACCCCGTCGCGCTCCTGGGCGACTTCTTGAAACTTACTCTTGGCATCTATGTATGCACCCGACTTAAGTATTGCCGGCAAAGCCACTACAAGCTGATCCTGGATAAACTTAGCCGCCACGTCATAGCCCTGATCCAGGTATACTGCACCAATAATAGCCTCAATTAGGTTAGCCAACAATGCTGTGCGCGAACGACCACCGCTCTTAACCTCGCCATGCGACATAAGCAGGTACTGGCCCAGCTCCAAGCGCTCGGCAACCGAGGCCAGCGATTCGGTCTTTACCAAGGCACTCCGCCAGCTGGTTAATTCTCCCTCGGGGCTGTCGTAGTTGCGATACAAGTGATCGGTAACTACAAGCTCCAACACAGCGTCACCCAAGAACTCCAAGCGCTCATTGTGCTCTAGCCCGGCTTTAGGGTGCTCATTTATATAGCTACGGTGCACGAAGGCGCGCTTTATGAGCTCCGGGGAGCTAAATACTATACCTAGTATGTCTTCGATTTTCTTTTGCTCAAACATGTTATACCTCTAGCCCCATTTCTCTTAGCTTCTGCACGCTCATATCGAGTAGTAGCTTAGTGCCCTTATACTCTATTAAAGCACGTGCTTGGTCAGCCGGGAACCATTTAAGGTCCTGGACCCATTGAATGTCCTCTAACACCAAGGGCTCATCAGGGTCGAGTGCTTCCATAAGGAATATAAAGGTCGTCATAAATATCAGCTTACCCTCGCGACGGTAAAAGAAATGCACTTTGTCTAGGCGATCTACAATTTTGAGTTTAGTAAGGCCGGCTTCTTCTTGCATCTCGCGCAAGGCAGTTTGTTCGAGCGTCTCGCCCGACTCTACGTGACCTTTAGGAATTGTCCAACGCGAACGGTGGTCTTGCATAAGCAAAAACTCTATAGCACCACTTTTAGTCCTACGAAACGTTATGCCACCAGCAGTATACTCCGGTATTGCCTTGGCGCGCGAATCGCCCTTACGCTGACTTTTTAGCTTGGGCTTGTTTGTCTTCTTCTGGTTCATAAAAATCACTCTGTCGATAAATAGTACCTAGCACACCGTTTATAAACTTACTGGAATTGTCCCCACCAAACGACTTAGCCAACTCAACTGCCTCGTTAATCACCACCTTGGGCGGTACGTCGCGCTTAATGGCTAGTTCGTACAGGGCCATGCGCAGAATCGCTCGGTCTACTTTAGCAATCTGGTCAATCGGCCACTCCGGAGCTGCCGGCACGATCATGGCGTCTTCCTGCTCTTGGTGCTCGATCGTACCTTTAACCAAGTCGGATACAAAACTCGTGTCTTCTATACTCTCGCCATAGACGCTTAAGTTTCGCTTAATTATCTCGTCGAGGTCTGTAGCAAGCTCAGCTATATCGCTGCGAAAATCGTTTTCATACAAGCTTTGGAGCGCTACGATCCGGCCGAGGTGACGATTCGAAGCCATACTATGGCCTAAACTTTCTTAATTCGTGCTATACCCAGTGCTGCAGCTTTGTGCAATCGTCGCGGTAGGCTAGTGCCCGAAGTTTTTTCGACTACAAGCTGAGTTGACTTAAGGCTGTCGTGACTACGACGCTGACCCTTAGTAGCTTTGGAGGTGCGTTTTTTTGGTACTGGCATAAGGTTCCTATTTCCTGTTGGTATTAGTTAGTGTGGCTCAAGAATGCCTTTGCAATCTGGTGAACACAAGCTTTTCATTGGAATGTTTAGTAAGACTTCTTGGCGAATCGGCTCAAGCACATCGATCTGGTTGTTTACTATAGGCCAGTCGGCGTCATCGCTGTCGTCGGCAAACTCTTGGGTAAAGTCCAGGCTCAGTGGGTACTCGTAGGGTTTAAGGCAACGATCACACGTGCGGTTTACCACCAGGCTAGCTCGTGTGTGCACCGAAAAGTGCTGTGGCGTTATTACCATAACTTCTACCTGGGCCTCAAAGGGCTTTGCCAAGTCTACGTCTTCTAAAGTGTCAATGTGAATGGCTCGAGTATCTTGAGTTCCCTCGGGCTTTCGGCTTAGATCCAGAATGTTTATTAGCATATTCTTCGCTACGAATTGTAGCATTTTTTCGCATTCTTTGCAATGCCTCATTATTGCTCAACCGACCAATGAATTGTATAATACTCTCGTTCTACCTAATGAACCTGTGGACCAAAGGAGGCCAGGAATGGCCAAGCAGTTGCAAGGAACATTCGCAGAAGCCCTGGGCTTCCTCACTAGCCCCTCAACCGGTTGGGTGGCGTGGACCGATATCAGAGAACTGAACAGGATCTGCCACCTGATGTGCGGCAAGCAGTCTCTCGAAGAGGTGGAGGACACCGCGCTCTCCACGCAGATCAAGGCTTCTTTCTCGTTCATCGACCACACCTACCCGTTGCCAAGGGAGTTCGAAGCAAGCTGGAAGGACTGGCTCAACGCATTCCTGGCACGCGATTCCGAGACCGAGATCTTGCTGTTCGAGAAGGCTGTGGAGTTCCACGCTCAGAACCCCCAGGAACGCGAGTACAAGGTGCAAGCACAGGCCTGAGCAGCTCGTACAACAACGACTCCGCCCCACTTCCGGGGCGGAGTCGAAGGCTTTTTGGCATGAGAGGGACTAAACTACTATGTTAACCAGCCTCCCCGGCACGACCACGACTCGTTTAACCTCATCTTTTATCCACCCCTTTTCTTCGGCCAAGCGGCGCGCTTCTACTTCCAAGTCCTCCTTTGTACTATCGGTAGATACACTGAACTCACCACGTAGCTTACCATTTACTTGCACCACGATCGTGATAACGTCACTCACAAGGTATGCCTCATCCCACTTCGGCCAAGTGTCCTTGTGCACGCTGCTGCTGTGACCGAGCTGCTGCCACAACTCATCCGCAATGTGTGGCGCAAATGGCGCTACAGTAGCCACGATCATCTCGAGCGCTTGCTGCCACACCTTGCCTCGCACTAGCGTGCTCCTTTGCTTATACAAGTCATTGAGCCCAGCCATAATCGCCGCAATGGCAGTATTATAGTGGTTTTCTTCGATATCTTGCGAAGCTTTTTTGACCATAGCATGCATGGGACTAAGTACTGTCCGGCCCGCTGCTTCGCTCAACTCACTCTGTGGCGCAGCTTGGTATTCACTAACCAAGTTCCACAACCGCGAGAGGAACCGGAATGTACCCGGCACCCCTTGCGGATCCCAACGAGCGTCAATCTCTAATGGAGCCGCGAACATCAAGTACATGCGCAAAGCGTCAGCGCCATAGCCATTATTAATTACATCGAGTGGATCTATGCCGTTGCCCTTAGACTTCGAAAACGCGCTACCATCACTGGCCCGCACCTTCCCGTTAAATAGGAACTGCTTAAAGGGCTCCGGGCTGTTCACCAAACCAATCTTGCTAAAGAATCGGGTTACAAACCGTGCATAAAGCATATGGGCAGTAGCATGATCGCCACCATTATAAAAATCGATCGGCATCCACTTGTTAACTACGTTGGATTCAAAGATCTCTTGCTGATTGCGCGGATCAAAGTAGCGGAACATATACCAACTAGAACAAATGTACGTGTCTAAGGTATCCGTCTCTCGCTCAGCCGGCCCACCACAATCAGGGCAGGTAGTGTTGAGCCAATCAGTAGCACGGGCCAAGGCACTGCGGCCATCACCACTTGGCACGAAGTCGGTAAGCTCTGGCAACTCTACTGGTAACTCGTCCTCTGGGACCAATACTGTTCCGCACTTTTCACAATTCACAATCGGTATCGGCGCACCCCAGTAGCGCTGACGTGATACTGACCAATCACGCATTTTGTAATTAACTTTTTCCGCAGCTAAGCCAGAAGAATTCCCTCTAAGTTGATCCCACATATACCGGTGCGAAGCTGGTAGCTTAAAACTTGTCATTTCTTCAGCACTCAACCATACAACTTCATGATTCTGCTGTTCTTCTTCAGCAATCTCCTCTCTCACCCCATCGGCCAATTCAAAGTACAAGCAAGAGAAGTGTGCGTGTCTGTTCTCGTTCTTTGGAACATGGAAGAACTTAGCATGCATTGTGCCGAAATCCTGCTTAAGAACTGGGTGTAAGTAACCTGTTTCTTCACGAATCTCAGCGATAGCAGCTTCCTCTGGAGTTTGGCCATCCTCAACTCCACCTGTAATCAACGTCTCCCAATCAACTTGCTTCCACTTTAGGCCAATATATTTATCTTCTTTCCAATGCTTTACGATTGCCGTAATAGCTTCACGTTCTACAAAGGGCTGATCTTTCTTTACGGCACTTCCTGAAACTTTCTGTATAAAGACCGGCTCGCTATTAGTAGTGTACTCAACGTCAACAGCCTCATCACCAATCTTGCCTGCCAAATCGGTAATTATCCTATCACGCGCTTCACTCGTAGTCATGCCGTTATATGCCCCTGAGTTAATAAGCAGGCCTTCTGCTGTAAAAACTTGTTCTAATACAAGCTGTTCAAAGCATGTTCTATGTAGTTCATCTTTAACACTCTTTAGTACTTCGTCTTTTGTTAGCCAATCAATTGTAAATTTACCCTGTTCATCAGCCTCAAGTGATTGTTGAAATTGTTGATCATCTTCTAGCTCAAATAGTAATCCAGAACAATCAATCCTTCTAGCTACCCTCTTACTATGTGCAAAGTAGTGGTGCTCAATGTCTGTTGGCGTAGTAGCAGTATGTTTGACATTCTGATAACCTGTTTCTTCACGAATCTCGCGCAAGGCAGTTGTCACAATATCTTCACCCTCTTCTTGACCGCCACCGATGAATATATTGCCACCATCTTTGCCCCAATTAATCGAAAGGTACTTTTCTGTTCGCGGATTGTATACGATTGCAACAATACTCTTCCGGTACTCGGGGTTCTCCTGAGGAACGCCGGTCACCGGCTTAATAACTGGAGCTATTGGCAGATTGAACCTCTTTGCAAATTCATTGTCTCGTTCGTCATGCGCTGGCACCGCCATAATTGCACCTGTACCGTAACCAGTTAGCACGTAGTCCGCTATCCAGATTGGCACCTTCTCACCATTTACTGGATTAATTGCGTACGCCCCAGTGAATACACCCGTTTTTTGCTTGGCTGCTTGGCGATCAACCTCGGTCTTAAGAGCGGCAGCCGCAATATACGCCTCAACTTCCTCCTTTTGCTCTGGAGTGGTAAGTTTATTTACCAACTCATGCTCAGGAGCAAGTACTAGGAATGTAGCACCAAAGAGTGTATCGGCTCGGGTAGTAAAGACTGTAATAGATTTTTCGCTGCCTTCCACTGCAAACTTAACTTCTGCTCCCACGCTCCGGCCGATCCAATTCTTTTGTGCTGTCTTCACACTCTCAGTCCAATCAAGATCATCAGTTGCTTCTAAGAGCTCATCGGCATACTCGGTAATCTTAAAGAACCACTGCTTTACTTCCTTTTTTTCTACCATAGGATCATCTGCGCCGTCGTGCCGCCAGCATTTGCCGTCTATCACTTGCTCGTTGGCAAGCACAGTCTGACACTTGTTGCACCACCACTGCATCCGCTTGTCTTGGTACGCCAAGCCGTGCTTGTACATTTGGCTAAATATCCATTGAGTCCACTTGTAGTATTCGGGTAAGTGGGTAGATATTTCCTTCTCCCAGTCATTGCTCCAACCCATGGCCTTGTATTGTTTATGATAGCTCGGGATGATGGTAGCCATGCTCTCTTGTGGACTCACACCTGCCTTAATGGCATAGTTTTCGGCCGGTAAACCAAAGGCATCCCAGCCAACCGGATGATAGCTTTCGAATCCCTGTTGGCGCTTAAAGCGCGCCTTTACATCACTTATGGTGTAGTTCATAGCGTGGCCAATGTGAATGCCGGCACCACTAGGGTAGTTAAACATACTCATGGCAATGTACTTGGGCTTATCACTCTCTAAGTTAGCGGTGTACACACCAGTTTCATCCCAAATCTTTTGCCATTTGGGTTCGATGTCTTGCGGATTGTATTTGGGGGATTGATTACTCATACCTGTATTGTAGCCTACTTATTGGTTAATAGTAAAAGTGAGGTGCTGGGGTAAGTGGCACTTGCCACTTACCCCAGCTGGCAGGGCCGATCAGGCGGGGTAGTTGCGGTGATCAGGCGGCAGAGCCCGAGAAGGTGTGCCGTAGTGCGGGCAGCTCTCGGCCTGCGGGTAGACCACTCCGTCCTCGTCGCTTGCGCCGTTGTGGTCACGGCGAGCCTTAGAGCGATCGTCATTACACATGTGAGCCTCCAAGCTCGTGGTTGTTTCCTGCTTCGGTCTGCAAATGTGATTTCCAGACCGATATTGGGAAGCAATCGGGCGAACCAAAAAGCCGCCTCGCGGCGGTCTGGAGATCTTTTATATGGTATACAACAAACCTACCGTGGCGAGCGAAGCAAGAGACCCAGCAGGTTGAGTTGTTGTGATTTCATGGGGCTAGTTTAGTCTCCGCGAGCCATACTGTCAAGTTTAGGCTTATAGTTTGGATTACGACAAATATGGTAGCTTGCATTATTAGTTCCAGGATATTCAAGAACAAAGTTAAGCTTTCCGTCTATTTTGGCTTGTTGTAGAACTTCCCCAAATATCTCCAAAGGTCGTCGTGTGAGGTGTTCATCAAAATTCCTAAACGGCGGAACATACGAAGCTGCCTGAGCGTCAGTGAAGCGCTTGTCGTATTCACTCTTAAGATTTTGTCGATCATTAACTGGCGTATCGCCAAAATAATATGCACTAGCATCGATATCAAACGCCACGCCACGAACATGTGGATTGCCTAAAATGGCCAACTTTCCACTTTTGGCAAGTTCTTTTTGATAAGCCTGGGTAATTGTTAGGTTAGCTACGGCAAGTCGTACATCTTTAGGCTGATCCTCGGCATCCATACGCGTTCGCCATTCTTGCGTCAGTTCATCCAATAGCGCCTTGGTTAAACCTTCTAAGTATGGTGGATACTGTATCTTGAGCTTTGGATTCCTGAATCTCATTGCCGGAAGATAATTCGTGGCGCCCTCGACCTTGGTCATATGACCCCGGCCTACGTCCTCTTCAATGGCAGAAAAACTACTATACGCTTCTCTTTCAGACCACCATTCGCGCTCAATCTCAGTGGCTTTTTTTACGCGCTCCAGTTCTTCATTCGAAGCCTGAAAACCTAGCTTAATAACCTTCTTGTTTAAAAGTGGGTCAACTGATTGAGCGCTCATCTATTGTGCAAACGCCTTTTTCTTTTTACGCTTCCAAAAGTCTGACTGACGCACCAGCACATCAGCTGGATCGAGTTTAGGATCGAGCAATATGCGGCTGACTTCTTCCGAAAAAACTTTGTTCTGCGATCCCTTTACCAATACCACATCACCCTTAGTAACCTTCTTTTTCAAGTAGTGCCCGGCCTCGTAGGGTGTATGGAACACCTTAACCGCCGACTTATCCATGCCAGCATCAATTGCAGCAGACGCGAGATACTTTTCGGCATCAGGGCCGATTACCACTACCATATCGGCAATGTTTGCAGCGTAAGCACCGACCTCACGATGTGCCTGCTCGCTCTTGGTGCCAAGCTCATTCATATTGCCCAATACTGCAATTTTGCGGCCTTTAAATTCACTAAGGGTATCGAGCGCAGCAAACACTCCAACTGGGCTAGCTGCATTGTAGCTATCATCGATTAACTGTGCCTCATTCACGGCCGGCAGCAAGTTCATGCGGCCTTTTACTGCAGTGATTTTAGCGAGGGCAGACACGATTACTTTCGTCTCCACCCCTAACTCATGGGCTACTACACTAGCAGCTAAGAGTACTGACACACTATGGCGGCCGACTAGCTGAGTTTTAACCACCTCTGTAGAGCCAAATAGTCTTAATTCCGCAGTGAGTTTGCCATCGGTAGCTCGCTTGGCACTCTCTACCATAGCATCGGCCTTTGCAGTGGTACCATATGTGGCAACTGGCTTAAATCCCGCGCGTAGCTCAGCAAAGTCCGCATTGCAAATGAGTTTAGGTACCGGTTTGGTTAGTTTCTTGAGATCAGCAAGGATCTTATCTAGCCCCCCCATGCGAGCAGTGTGTGCTAAAGAAACCCCCGTAACCACACCTAGGGTTGGCTTAATAAGCTCCACGAACGGCAGCATAAGCTCAAGGTCGTCTTCGGCGACTTCTAGCACCAGTGTGTCATAGTTAAATTGCGCGATTTGCTTGTCTATTTCTCTGAATATACCACGCCACGCCCGTACATCGCCCAATCTGTCTGGTACCTTGAGCCCAAATACACTCAGTGGCAAACCAATGTCGCTGTTGTAACTGTCTTCAGTATAGCCCACCTTGCGCCCAGCAGCCTCGAGCACCTGTGCGATTGCGACCTTAGTACTGGTTTTGCCAACTGTTCCGGTTACCATTACAACCGTTGGCTTGTGTGTACTAAGGAGCAGCTTTAGCTTGCGAGTGAGCCGGCGGGTAATAATTTTTTTTGCAGCTTGCTTCATACGTATTGAAGCTATTTTAACACAAACCTCGTTATGGAAGCTTGGCCTCGATGGTACCAACCTTGGCCAGTTGTTTTTCGGCCTTTACATCTATCCTGTCTAAGCGCAGGATCTTAATCCCAAAGTAAACTATGGCAGCAATAATCGTGAAGTCGATGAGTGTAGCTACAAAGTTGCCCCAGGCCACCGTAGCCGAACCAACCTTGAGGGTGGCAGTCTTGAGCCCACCTGCTTGACCGAGTAGTCCGCCAAGTAAGGGGTTAATAATGTCGTTTACGAGCGAGGTAACTACCTTAGCTACTGCAGCACCAAGAATAAAGCCGACTGCCAGCCCTACCACGCCTTGTTCGCGAATAAATGTAGCAAAGCCACTCGCTTGATTCTTAGCAACGGCGCGAGCTTTTTGCCTGGATGCTCTTGCTTTTTCTCGAGCTTTTTGACTCGACTGCTTGATTCGTTCTTCCACGAAAGTTCCTCCGCGTTAGTATAATCCCTGGTGGAGAATAGCGGGATCGAACCGCTGACCTCTTGCATGCCATGCAAGCGCTCTACCATCTGAGCTAATTCCCCGCACCAAGCAACAATTGTGCGCTAAAACGAGCAAAAAATCAACCAGCGAACATGTAGCCGTCAGCGCAATACGCTACTTAGCACCATCACGAGAACCGTGAGAATTACCGATCCCAACAAGAAGCCTACAAAAAAGCCTAACCCCAACCGAAAGCCATCACGGTAGGTGTAGTGAGCGCTCGTCTCGATCTCGGCTGTATCAATTTCTTTTTTAAAAAACTCGTCGGCTTTTTTTACATTTACCATAAGAGAATTATAGCATATCTGTGCCAGTAGAACCGTCTGGCTTGGATGACATTAACACTACGTTCTTGGGGCCCCGCTTGAGAATCTTGTAGCCACCAAATACTTTGGTCATCTCGCGCGCCACCCAAGGCTTAATGCGAGCTTCGACTACCAGAATGAGCTTTCCGCCGGGCTTAAGTCGGTCAAACGATCCGGCAATCATACTATCTACCACCTCGCGACCGCGATGAGTGGGTGGATTTGAGCAAATAAGATCAAGGTTGGAATTCTTAACTTCACTATAGCCGTGGCTGGCAACAACCTGGATGTTCTCAATTCCTTCCGCCAGGGCATTTGATTGAGTAGTAGTAACAGCCGCTATATCGCTATCAAGCGCCACCACGTGGCTCTTCGGCTGGTGCTTGGCCAGCCATAGCGCGATTGCCCCCCAGCCACAACCCCAATCCAGCGCGCTGTTATAATCCCCTAGTTTAGCTACACTTTCAAGAAGTAGTTGCGAGCCCATATCGAGACCTTTTGGCGAAAACAAATCTGGCTGTGTATCGGCTACTATGAGTGTGTCAGCCACCTCGTAGCTAATTCTTACCACTGCAGCTCCTTACCAGCGATACGTAGAGTAGCGCCTTCGCCACCACCCTGGCGCCGCACCTCGCGCAATACACCGCGCTTCTTAAATATGTCGAGCAAGCGCTCACGTGATTGCCACTGATTCAAATTACTGCGCTTTGCAAAACCCTCGAGTGCCGTGCCACGAACCTCGAATGTAGTATCGTCCACCTTGTGTACCTGCCAAAAGTCACTCGAATCTTGCAAGCGAATTACCGGCATAGCTGACTCAGACTTTTGCTCGAGGGCCTGTTCTGCCACTTCGCGCTCCGCCATTTGTTCCTGCAAGCGCATAACTTTGCGCAGAAGCACATCAAGCCCTTGCTTGGCAACTGCCGAAATCACCATGACATCGACTGGTTTTAGTCCGGCTGCCTGTGCTAGCAGCTGCCGCTTAGCATCGAGTTCCTCTTGGCTCAAGCCATCAGCTTTATTAAGCACCAAAACCTGCGGCAATTCAGCCAGATTAATGCGGTAATTCTGAAGCTCATGCTGGATAGTAGTGTAAGCCTGCACTACATCGCTTGCTGTTGCGTCAATCATATGGATCAGCACCTTTGTGCGCTCTACGTGACGCAAGAATTCATCGCCCAAGCCTTTGCCCTCGGCTGCACCTTTGATCAAGCCCGGTATGTCAGCGACCAAGAATGTCTTACCATCCATGTCCACCACGCCAAGATTGGGCACTAGGGTAGTAAAGGGATAGTCCGCGATTTGTGGACGAGCATTTGAGATTACGCTCAGTAACGTTGATTTACCGGCGTTAGGTAAGCCCACTAGGCCCACGTCGGCAACCAATTTAAGCTCGAGCTGCAAGTCCTTTTCTTCGCCTGGTTCGCCGAGTTCGGATATTTTGGGAGCTTGGCGGGTAGAGGATGTAAAGTGAGCATTGCCATAGCCGCCGCGGCCACCTCGTGCCACGACTGCCTCATCGCCATCGTGTACTAAGTCGGCAATTAAGACGCCCTCGTGATACACACTAGTGCCGGGTAGTACGGTGAGTACGAGAGCTTCGGCATTCCGCCCCCTGCGGTCATTGGAGCCGCCATCCACACCTGGGTCAGCCTGCCACAAGCGCGCCGATCGGAACTTCGACAGCGTGGAGTTATTACTATCTGCGCGCAGTACTACGTCGCCACCATTACCTCCATCACCACCATCGGGGCCGCCCTTGGCTTGGCCGTGACGCGAACGGAAGCTCATTTTGCCATTACCGCCTTTGCCGGCAACGACTCGAATTGTAACATTATCTGTAAACATATATTGACATTATACCACTACAGTTGTATTGCTACAAGGCGATACAGGCAGCCTCTAAGCCCGTCTGAGCGGAGCGTATTCTAAATTCAAGGTTTTGCTTCCAACTGAGTTAAATTGAACTACTACCTCATGACCATCACGACTTACCACTACCCCTGCGCCAAACTTTGGGTGCACGACTTTATCGCCCTGCTTGGCGTCGAATTCACTGCGCTGAGTTGTGGGAGTAGAGCCCATAAAGCTCGAGAAAACCGAGGGCATGGATTCAAACTGAGCTGGCTGGCGGATAGTTACTAAATCACTTGGAATATCACTCAAGAACCGCGATGGAGCATTGTGCTGACTCGTACCATATAGCATGCGACTCATCGCACTCACCATATACAGCCGCTGCTTGGCTCGCGTCATACCCACATAGCAAAGGCGGCGCTCTTCTTCGAGCTCCATGGGCTCGAAGAACGTACGTGAGTGTGGAAAAACTCCCTCCTCCATCCCCACCATGAATACCGTATTAAACTCCAGACCCTTAGCGGCATGGAGCGTCATGAGTGTGACTGATTCTACACCCTTTTTGTACTGGTCTACGTCGGCGATCAGGGCAATTTCGGTCAAGAAGTCCTCGAGGCCCACATGGTCGTACGACTTAGCTACGCCAATGAACTCCTGTAAGTTCTCGAGCCGGTCTTCAGCAATCGCGCTACCGTCGCTCAGCCAGTCTTGATAGCCACTCCGGCGTAATACCACCTCCACAAGGCCCCCGAGATTGAGGCGCTCTACGTCGGCACGCAAACTCGTAACCAATGTTGCGAACTGCTCAAAGCTGCGAGCGGCTCGAGGTGTAAGTCCAGGAATCTGACTAGGCTCAGTCATGGCCTCCAGAGCGCTCACGCCTTGTTCGCGCACGTAGGCAAAGAACTTGCTTAAGCTACTTTCGCCCAAGCCACGTGGTGGCAGATTAATAATTCGTGCCAAACTCACTAGGTCGCTTGGCTGATATATATAGCGCAGGTAGGACAGCATATCCTTAATTTCCTTCCGCTCGTAGAACCGCACGCCACCGATAATTTGGTAAGGCATATTATAGCGCAGGAACGATTCTTCGAGCGTACGTGACTGAGCATTAGTGCGATACAGTACTGCAAAATCGCTGAGACTCAAGCTAGGGTCTTGATTGCGCAGCTGAGTAACGGCCTCCACCACAAACCTGCCTTCTTGCTGCTCATCGCCGACGGTTTCGCAGATGATCTTACTACCCGCCCCCAAATCAGTCCATAGTTTCTTTTCACTGCGAGATGTGTTCTTGGTAATAACACTATGAGCGGCATCCAAGATAGTCTGGGTGGAACGGTAATTTTGTTCCAGCTTAACCACCTGCACCTCAGGATAGTCCTTTTCGAAGTTCAATATATTCTCGTAATTAGCCCCCCGCCATGAATAAATACTCTGCCAATCATCGCCAACTACGCAAATGTTGTGGTGAGCCGCAGCCAACATGCGAATGAGCTGGTATTGAGCATGGTTTGTATCCTGGTATTCATCGACCATAATATAGCGGAATTGATTCTGGTACTTTTGCAGCACCTCGGGATTCTCCCGCAGCAAGCGCACAAACTGCATGATCATATCGTCAAAGTCCATAGCACCAGCTTCCTTGAGTGCGCGCTGATATGCGGGATAGATTTCGGCCGCCATTTCTTGCATCTTGCCGGCCGCAAGGTCTTTATACTGGGCAGGAGTGAGAAGTTCGTTCTTGGCTGATGAAATGAGATTGAGCATCAGACCTGGTGAGTACATTTTTTCGTCCAGGTGACGATCTCGCAATATGCGCTTAATCACGGCTTGGCTGTCCGAGGTGTCGTATATTAGAAAGTTGGGTGGGTAGCCGATGTACTCAGCTTCGCGGCGCAATATTCTATTAGCGATACCATGAAAGGTACCTAAAAAGGGCAAAAAACTCCATGAGTCAGCACGCACTCCCATGAGCGTACTAATACGTTCGCGCATTTCGCTAGCGGCTTTATTAGTAAAGGTCACGGCCAAAATCTGCGTTGCCTGCACACGCTTTTCGAGCAACAAGTAGGCTATACGATGGGTTAACGTCTTGGTTTTACCGCTCCCAGCTCCGGCCAACATAAGTACTGGGCCATCAATCGTAATGGCCGCAGTGCGTTGGGCTTCGTTAAGATCATCGAGAATAGTCACTTATACATTGTACCTTATACAAACCCGCTTGGTCGTGTGTCCAAGCGGGTTTGTAATGCAAATTAAGAATGTTTAGTAAATGTAGAGAAAGGCACTAGCTGGCATAGTGCGGCGGTGAAGAACCCCAGCTTGGTAGTTAAAGTTCATTTCCGAAATATTGACCGAACCGTCGCCGTTAACTGATTCTACGTACACTACGTGGTTAATGCCGCGTTCCCAGCCAACTGCTCCAGCACGAGGTATAACGCCCACGGCATAGCCGCTTGCTTGAGCATTGTAGTACCAACTAATGGCGTTGCCCCAATTACCAGGAATGGCACGTCGTGAGGCCACATACCACGTGCACTGGCCAGGTGTATAACCACTGCCGCTCCCACGATAAGAGAACACAGGAGACGCAGCAGCCGCTACCGCAGCAGGTCTCGCCACGGTTGGTGCGCCCACACTCGCTACTTGCGGCATTACCCCATCCGGAATAATAAGCTTCGTCCCAGCTACTGGTGCAGCACCCTGAAGGTCGTTAAAGCTATCTATAATGCTCGCATTCGCCTGGTATTTAGTAGCGAGTACTCCCAAGTCTTCACCGCCCTTAGCCTCATAGAGAATGCCATTAACGGGCAAAATGGTAAGCTGTGAGCCAGGCTTAAGAATACTGTCGTCATTAAGGTCGTTGGCCCACTTAATCGTGTCGGTGGTAATGTTGAACTGAGACGAGATACTCCAGAGCGTATCGCCGTTCTTAACCGCGTAGGTGGCTACATCGTGCGTTTGGGCGGACACCTGTATAGGCTGCTTTTTAGCCAAGAAGCCATCACCGGCTGTAGCAAGATATACTTGCGAGCTAGCAGTGTTGGCTATTTCGGCTACATCAGCCTTAATTACACTATTGGTAGCTGAGGCTACTACAGCGCCAGCAGCAAGCTCAGAAGTCTGATCAGCTGTAGGCACCGCAGCCCCGCTCCCGCCCATTTGGGCAAAGCTTGGAGTATACCTGCCAGCCACTACAAACACGCCTACCATTGCGAGGACAGCAACATGAACACCAAAACGAGCAAAGCCTGCTTTGTGCTCACCTCCCTTACGCTTAAGGGCATCGAGTTGGATTTTTTGAGTTAGGCCAGTTTGAGCCTGAGAGAATCGAGTTTTATTTTGCACATCTGAGCCCGTTTGAGCCGCAATGTGCGAGTTTTTTATTTTCGAAAAAGTATGGCTACCTCCCACGCCAACGAATGACTCGTGACGCACTCTAAGGGTGAGGCCAAGTGCTTTTCTACTAATAAAGCATCTCCTCTAACGCGTTTGAACTAAAAAGAACTGCGTTCATACTGCGGCTTGTCTTTCTCCTAGTTGATTCCAGGACAAGAGGGTTCGACCTTTGTTTCGTTAAAACTCCTTGTCTGACAAACTGGTGCAGGCTCATCTACCGCTGCACATCATAAGAACTGGATATGCTTGGTAGAGTTACGTAGATAAGTCTATCACGGCCTAATCGAGCGGTCAACCCATCGTTTTATCTTTAAATAAAGCATAAAATGCCTATTTTAGGTAGCGAGCGATGTTTTGGTTATGTTCCTGGAGAGTTTTACCATAGTATACCTGGCCATCCTTGCCCGCCAGGAAGAAAATATAGTCTGTTTTAGTCGGGTTTAACACGGCCTGAATCGCTTCTAAACTCGGATTACAAATTGGTCCTGGCGGCAGACCTTTGCGCAATCGGGTGTTATACAAAGATGGGCTCAACAGATCAGTGGCAGTTAAGTTCGTATTGCCTGTGGCGTATACAACCGTTACGTCACTCTCGAGGGCCATACCACGGCTTAAGCGGTTCAGGAACACACCGGCAACCTTACCGCGGTTATCAACGTCATTCGCTTCGTGCTCTACGATGGAAGCCAGCGTGACTACGTCTTGCACCGTTTTGAGCTGACCACCCGAACTCAGCCCCTGCGTAATGGTCGGTAGTGCTTGAGCCTCAAAAGCCGCCAACATTTGGCGCACGAAGCTCTCGGCAGTAGCGTTCACACTTACACTATAGGTGAGCGGAAATAAATAGCCCTCTACCTGGTATCTGTAGCTTCCTCCCGGAGCTGGCAGGAATGAGTAAGTGTACGTCTTACTCGCGGCAGCTATAAACTCATCGCTACTCCCAAATCCTGCACCCTGCCATAGCCTGGCGATTTGGTTCACCGTATAGCCTTCCGGCACAGTAATCTTGCGAGCAGCCACTCGGCCACTAGCTAAGTAATCAACAATCTGAGGTATATTCATACTACCCTTAAACTGGTAAGTGCCAGGAATAAGTCTATCGCCCTTGCCGCTGGTGCGAGCATAGAGACTAAATATAAACGCCGAGCTAATTATGTTGTTACGATGAAGCGTCTCGGCAATGGAGCTGATGGATGAACCAGGGGAAATTTCGATGATCACCGACTTGGAAGCCTGGCTGTTTTGCGGTACATACACGCCAAACACCCAAAGAGATGCAAGGATTACAAAAGCAATACCCACGATACCTATGCTGGCTAAAATAATCTTCTTAAGCATGCTCACGCAAATAATCCTCCAATATAACTTGTGCAGCAATCGCATCAACGAGCTGGCGTTGCTTGCGAATTGCGAGCCTAGGGTCCAGTCTACCCTGCGCTTCCTCGCTACTCAGTGCTTCGTCTTGCAAGGCTACCTCGACACTATAGCGGGCTTCGAGTTCTTTGGCAAAATTTTCGGCAGCATGAGTTTGCGCAGTACGCTGGCCATCCAGACCACGCGGCCATCCCACCACAACAATTACAGGGCTATGCTGTCGCAGTATATGGCCCACCTGGGCCCATAGATTCATTGTAGCATCGAGAGTGGTAAGCGGTCGGGGCTGACTAGAACCATACTCAGCCAGAGCCACACCGATTCGTTTACTGCCAAAGTCAAATGCAACTACGGACTGCCCTGAACGCAATCCCACTATTGCGTACTCACCTTGATGATAACGTGTATGTGACTACTGAGCATAGGCATACTAGGCATTAGCGAAGGATTACTATTCACCTCGGTAGAGACGACACTAGGGTTATCCTTTTGCACTATTGCAGTCACATCCTTTTTTGACTTGCCGGCAGTTTGTTTGGCTATTTGCGCCGTATCAATTCGCTGACCATAGTAGGCGCTGGTGGCCACATTCATTTGCACGCGGGTATCACTCACATTCTTTACGAAGGTATAGACCGCGTCGTCGATACCGTTTTGATACAGCTGCTGATCGCCCTTGGGCAATCCATCTTTGGCCAAAGTGTTTAAGAGTGAGTTCATAGTCTCCTTGGTAGTCTCGTAGACCGAGTAAGTTACCTTAACCGTGACCGTGCCATTGCTAGCCTCGCTACCAACAGGCGCACTCGAGGTAACGGAGTCTTGCTTGGTAGCCAGGGTATCCTCGAACAACACACCGTCCTTACCTGCCTTAGCAAACAACTCATCGCGCGATTTGCTGGCCGCTGCTTCCACTGCCTGCTGAGTCGCCGCGTCTATATCGGCCTGCGTTACCACTGTAACAGTTTTGGATGCACCACCAGATGTGGAACCTTTAGCGCTCACCTTAGGATCATAACCTGCAATCGAGAAGGTAACTCCGCCAAGATTATAACTATCACCATTGGCACTCGCAGTAATCGCGCCATTTGCTACGCCTGCTTTCGAACAGTTTCCACCTGAGAACTTAGCGCCCGGCACCGCAACTGCCGAGTTCAGCGTAAAGTTCTTACCACTTGAACTAAGTACTGTGCCCGCCGCAATCGTAAAGTCGTCTGAATTTGAACAGTTAGATATAGCAACCGTGCCAGTAGCCTTCGTGCCCACATCCTTCTTGCCAGTTGCAGTAAAGTTCTGCGTAAGGTCCTTTTGTAGAGTGAGCTTTTGTCCTGCGTAGGTAAGTGCCTGTGGGTCGTTCTGCGTAGCCGTAGCGTCGACCACAAAGTTAGAGTTAATCGGCAGCTTATCGGCCTTAGCCAGCACAATTAGCTTGGCAGTTGGGAGTGTTATAAACAGTATAATCGCCACCACAATTGCGGCCACTACCCCAGCAGCTACCAGCAACTTCTTCTGGAAAGCGCTGTAGTTAGGCACCTTGGCCTTCTTTTTACTCACAGCCGACTCGTTGGGCTCCAGATCCTCTTCGCCCACCATACGCTTGGACACAATTGCTTCTTCGACCGTCTCGTCGGACTTGGCTTTACTGCTCTTGCCCCCACCAGAGCTCGATGAAGACTTACTACCTGATTTACTCTCACCACCCTTTCCGGCTGATTCCTCGGGCTCTACAATATCTGGCTCAGCTTCTTCACGCACTGCTTCTGGCACTCTGGGCTCTGCCTTTACCGTCTTGGCCACTGCCAAGCCAGCCCCTGCCGCCAAGTACGTAGCGGTCTTATCGCCCGTGACCAATGCCAGCTCTTTGCCATGGTCCTTGGCGGACTTTTTGAGCAGTTTTAGATTTACGCTACTTTGTAGCAAGCTTGAGCGCGCAGGCACAACTAGCTTTACGCTGTCACCCTTTGCAGCCTTAAGTTTATCTATCGCCTCGGTAATCTCGGCATCTACTTCAAGGTATATAACTTCGGCATTATCCATAAGAGCTATTATAGCGCAAAAGTTGCTAAAACGTTATGGTTTGTAACAAGGGTCACAAACTCAGCGTACGGCTCAAGCGTTGAATGATATTCTCGCTTAAGTTCTCACTACCTACAATATCAAGGCCCAGATTCGCTAGCCCCATAGGCGTAATGTCCTGCTGATTTACAAGCTTGGCGGTAGTATCGACCACACGACTCACTTCGCTGGGGCTCACAAAGTCTATGGTTGGTTTGCGGGCAAACGGTAATTTCTTTTGCCACTCAGCTGAGCTAAGGGCTTTTTTGATTTCGGGCAAAGCACTCGCGCCGCCACACAACAGTATGCGGGCAGGCAAGTGGTCCAGCTGGTCAAACTCCGCGAGCGATAGCTCTACACCACTCAACCAAACCTCTATATCACCCTCGAGCGCCTTGGCCACTTGCTTGGTCTTAGCTTCACTCAACTTGCCAGCCGAATAATCAAGCTTCAGCTTCTCGGCGTCTTCGAAGCTCAAACCCAGCGAATTCGCAATTCGCTTAGTAAAACTACGGCCCGCTATGGCAAACATCTTAGTGCCTTCCACGCCGCCGTTATTCACCACTGCAATGTCACTCGTGCCACCACCCATATCTATAAATATCGCGCTAAATTCCGTAGAGTCATCGGCGCCTACCGACTTAGCAACCGCAAATGGCTCAGCAGCTACGTTAATGAGGTTTAGGTCTAAGTCGCGTGCTACGGACTGCAAAGCGCCTAAATGCACCATGGGGGCAAAAGCGTTAAAGATCTGAATAGTCACGTCGCGCCCCTGGAATCCGACCGGGTTTGTAACCCTATAGCCATCTATATATACGTCTACCACCGCGGCGTTTACCAGCTTTACGTCCAGCTCCTTTTGGCCGGTTTCCCAGGTTAGTTCTTTGCGCACTTTCTCGAAGGCATCCTTCTGAATTCGCTCGATTATATCGCGTAGCTCGGTTTCGTCGATCTGCATATTGGGTCGTGCTCGGCGGTAACTTACCGTGGTAGAGCCACCTTTTACTAGCTCGCCCGCTATACCGACTACCGCATCTTTAGCCACCACCCCGGCCATTTCTTCGGCACGCTTGAGTGCTGCGTCGCAGTTCTCTACCACGCCAGCAATGTCAGTAACCGCACCATTCGCCATGTCAGTGAGTCGTTGACGCTGGCGACCCACGCCAATTATTTCTACTTTGCCGCCCTTTACCTCACCAATTAACGCCTTTACGTACTCGGTACCAATGTCAAGTGCCACCAAATATTGGTTCTTGGGCCTTTTGTTGAGCTTCTTGGTGATTTTAGAAATCTTAAACGCCATACTGCCTTTGTATTACCTCATAATTGTAACGCTTAGCTGGTCGTTACGCTAGAGCTTGAGAATTGCCCTAATCTGTTGTAAGGTATATCCACGTTCTTTCTGTACCCATTACCCGAGCTCTTAGGAGGAGTCATGAACGTTCAGCAAAAGCTAACAGACTTCTCTGAGCGTGCCTCGAAGATGTCTCAAGAGTTCTTCCGGTGGCTCTTGCACCCGCTAGAATTCTGGATCTGCATGCACTGGCCAGACACGCGTCCTCTTTTCGCAGACAGAGTAGAAGGGCAAGAATACCCCGATACTCGCCCCTGGCTAGTACGCAACTTCGCCAATAGCATCACAACCATCCGGCTGGGGACCTTCTGGATCGTCGTCTGGGGGCTTGTTGCCAGTACGAACTTCTGGGAGCGAGCTGGTTGGATCCTTGGCGCGGGCGTACTGATAATCAGTGATGGCATCGACGGCGAACTTGCTCGAGGTCTTTGTACTGAAAGCCGCTATGGTAAAGCAATTGACCCGCTGGCAGACAAGCTCCTGGTGGTCTCAATTGCCATCGCGCTGGTCTGCGAACTGATTGCCATGTATGGTTGGTGGGTAGCGCCACTCGTTGTGGTCACGACAGGAACGGCTTTCCACGAAGTTCTGCTGGCCACAACTGGCGGCAAGGTTGGCGTTATCTCCAAGCGGCTCAATATCGAACCCCGGGGATCTGTGACGGCTGGGAAGGTTAAGTTCGGCTTCCAGGGTCTGTCGATCATCCTTGGCTGGCTCTGTCTGGGAGTAGCAGGTGCGATCATTGCAACCTTCTGCCTGACCATCGCGCTACACTACTCGATGCAAAGCCGCAAGGCCTACATCGACCAGTTGAATATGTTTCGAGATATCGAAGCATCCCGATCGTAAAGTCCGGACCACCCCTCTTCGGAGGAGCGAATGCGCTCCCTTCGGGGAGGGCGTTTGCTTTTGTAAATTATTCTATAACTGCTTTAATACGACGCACGCCGGCCGAGGATGATTCTTCTTTGGTAATCTTAAACTTACCAATCTCGCCGGTGTGCTCTACATGTGGTCCGCCGCAGATTTCCTTGCTATACCAGTCACCATCCTTATTGCCCACTGTGTAGACCTTTACACTATCACCATACTTGTCACCAAAGGCACCCAGCGCACCCAACTCGAATGCCCTTTTGGTCGGCATCTCTTCCCACGACACAGGGTAGTCTTTAGCAATCGCATCGTTCACTATATCTTCAACGGCCTTAATCTCCTCTGGTGTCATTTTGGCGTGGTGACTAAAGTCGAAGCGTAAACGCTCGTTGGTAATGTTGCTACCGCGCTGCACCACATGATCCCCCAACACATTTCGGAGTGCTCGGTACATAAGGTGTGTAGCTGTGTGATATTTAGTAGTTGTTTCGTTATGCTCGGCCAAACCGCCTTTAAATTGTCCGGCTGTTGCGGTGCGACTTCGCTCCTTTTGCTCGGCCATTAGCTTAGCAAACTCGTCCTGCCAATTGGTGTCCAGGGGAATGTTACGCACCTCGGCTTCTTCTACACTTAGCTCACTCGGAAAACCATAGGTGTCAGAAAGCTCAAAGATTATTTTGCCACTTAGATTCTTGGACTCAGCCGTAAGCTTCTCGAACTCACGCAAGCCGCGCTCTAGGGTGTGACGGAATTGTTTTTCTTCCTGCATCAGTGTACGAACAATATCGCCTTCACGCTCTGCAATCTCCGGAAAATCATGCTTGTATAGCCCTGCGATTACGTGCGTAATGTCGCCCAGAAAGTCGTCGCTCAGTCCCAACACTAAGCCCTGGCGGATAGCTCGGCGCAGCACGCGGCGCATCACATAACCCTGCTTGGTATTGCTTGGCACTACCCCATCGGCCGCCAGAAATACCGAAGCTCGCAAGTGATCTGCAATAATCCGCATCGGTAGCGGCTGGTCGGCGTAACTTTTACCGGAGAGCCGCTCCAAGTGCTCAATGATCGGCCAGAGCACACTAATACGGAACATATCGCCACTACCTTCGGCAGCTGCTGCTATACGCTCAAGTCCGCCACCAAAGTCCACATTGCGCTGACTTAGCTCATCGAATCCGCCATCGGCTCGCTTCACATATTGCATAAATACCGAATTACCGATCTCCATATAGCGGCCGCAATCACAGTTAGGGTGGCAATGCTCGCCAAAGGTTGTATCATGTGGTGTACCAAAATCATAGAACACCTCACTATCTGGCCCGCCCGGCTCACCGGCTGGCATATTAGCAGGCTCGCCCGCCCTACTCCACCAGTTCTTCTTGGCATCATAGTAAAATATTCGCTCACCAGGATTAATGCCTCGATTATACCCAGCGCTTTCCGAGCCGATCTCGGCTACTTCGGCCATGACTCCCTTGCTGGCAAATAGCTTTTGCCACAATTCTGCCGCCTCGCTGTCTTTGCCTATACCATTTGATTCATCACCAATAAACGTAGTCACATAGAGTTTATTCGGATCCAAGCCCACTACCTCGGTCAAAAACTCAAAGAAGTAGTTGATTTGCTCCGTTTTAAAGTAGGCACCGAAGCTCCAATTGCCGAGCATCTCAAAAAATGTAGTGTGGCGGTTGTCGCCCACCTCTTCGACATCTTCAGCACGAAAGCATGCCTGTGAGTCAACGACACGCGTTCCAGCTGGGTGGGGCTCACCCAATAAATACGGCAAAAGTGGCTGCATGCCAGAGCCGGTAAAGAGCGTTGTTGGGTCATTCTGCGGCACAAGGTTGGCCCGCGGAATGAGCTTGTGGCCTTTGGACTCAAAGAATTCGAAATATTTATGGCGGATTTCAGCTACATTCATAGCCGATATTATACTATATAACCTGTCGTGGCGGCGAGAGCTACCGAGCTAATACCATGGTTTGCAAGGCAGCCTTGAGAGCGGCCGTTTGCTTGGTTACGAGATCGCTCACCGATTTGTCGGTCGAGCAGGAACTTTGTGGACCGATAACTACATAGTAATATTCACCGACTTGAATCACGTCTTTGTTACTCTTTGTGTCGGCGTAGTCTTTAAACAGAATATTGCCAGCCACGGGCACTTTGTCGGTCGCCTTACCTCGCGCCATGTACCCAAGTGGATAGTCGGCAGGCGAACACAAGTAGTCCCCAACTGCAGTCTGGGCGGTGGCCTTAGTCCAGGCGAGTTCCATGAGGCTGGTAGTAGAAGGTACAACCTGGCCTTTGTTCATAACATATGTGAAGCGCACTAAATCAGCACCCGGTGTAAACGTAACCCCCCACTCAGATATAGTAACAGTAGCCGAGGCACCGGTAACTTGATTAACCACCTTGCTTGCGGTTGCTAAATCAGCCTTAGTTTGGTCGAGCTCCTTTTGCTTGTTGTTTAAGGCTTCGACCTTATAGCTAAGCTGGCTTTGCAAGCGAGCGTAGCGAAGATAACCCCAGCCACCGAGAGACATAATTATTAGTATGAGTACCACAAACACTACCGGCCATGACACATGGTATGTGCTTGGCCCACCCGCCCTTTTAGGTTTTTTGGCTGAAGGATTGGGCGCCGATGGCTGAAATGACTGTCCTGGAGCAGGAGCTGAAGGGGGAGTTGAGGGCTGATTTACGTCTGGTTCCATGGGCGAATTATACCACTTACGCTATGATTCCACCACCCACAACCACGTCGTCGTCATATATAACTGCTGATTGGCCAGGCGTGATCGCCCGCTCCAGATTTTCGAGTACTACGCGCCAGTTGTGCCCCTGCTTTGTTAGCCGACCAGGCTTGGCCGGCGTGCGGTAACGCACCTGCACATTATACATCTCATCCTCTTTTGGCTGAGTCAACCACACGCAGTCACCTATAGTAAATTCTCTTGTGTTCATTTCGAGCGCTTCGGGATCGGTCGTAACATGTAGCTCGTTTTTGACGACGTCTATACGATATACGAAGTATGGCTTCCCACCCCCTACGCCCAACCCGTGTCGTTGGCCAATAGTGTAGAAGAAAGCGCCATCGTGCCGCCCAATCACTTTACCATCTTGATCGATGATATCTCCTTGCTTAGGAGGTATAAATTCACCCAGGAACGAACGCAAAGGGATGTTACCTACAAAACATAAGCCTTGAGAGTCAGGCCGATTTGCCGTAGGCAGGCCAAGCTCATGTGCCAACTCACGCACCCTTGGCTTAGGCAGTTCACCGAGTGGAAAAAGGGTGCGAGCTAAATTCTCTGCCGGCGCTCGATACAAAAAATACGTTTGATCTTTATTGGCATCCGCTGCTCGCTTTAAGCAGATGTGTTGAAGGTTGCTGTGCAGAGATGCTATACGCGGAGCAGTTGAAGCGCGCAGCAGAGGTGTGGTGTCCCCGAGCCGAGCGAGCACTTGAGGCTGCGACACAGCAGAGTGCTCCGCACAGCGACCGACCCTGGCGTAGTGGCCGGTAGCAATATAATCTGCCCCTTCGCTAAAACACCGTTCGGCAAACACTTTGAACTTTATTTCGGCATTGCACATTACATCTGGGTTCGGCGTGAGTCCCTTCTGGTATGTTTCGATCATGTATTTAGCAACGCTATCAAAGTATTGCTGCTCAAAGTCATACACCCGTAGTTCAATGCCAAGATGCGCAGCCACACTTCGTGCACTGGCTAGGTCCTCTCGCCACGGGCAGTGGTTAGCACCGATGTCACGACTCCAGTTTTTCATGAACACACCCACCACGTCGTAGCCTTGCTGCTGCAACAACGCAGCAGCCACCGAGCTATCCACCCCGCCAGACAGACCTACAAAAACACGTTCGCTCATTGGTAACTACCGGTTAGCCCAATGTAGAGGAGCTTATACAGCTCACTCATAGATATATTAAAGCCAAAGCCAGTCTCCCACCAAGCCGACTTGCTCCAGCGACTATCCACGGCCGACGAGCCAATTACTTTGTAGTTCGGCCCTAGTACCTTTCGAAACGTTTGGTCGGTGCGGCGCTGGTGGTAGGGAGAGGTTACGAGTATGATCTTTTTGGCCCCAATGCTATCCAATAGTCGCTTAGAATTTACTGCGTTTTCGTAGGTATTCTGTGAGTCGTCGTCGCGTAGGATGTTGTCGTCACTCAGACCAGCCTCAAGAGCTTGCTGGCGCATTGCTGCCGCATTCGACGGTCCATCATCAATCGCACCACCGCTAAAAACAATGGTTGGCGCATAGCCAGCTTTGTAGAGCTTTATGCCGTACTCCGCCCGAGTGGTCGTTTGCCCCCCCGACACCACTACAATGGCGTCCGCTTTTTCAAGCTTGTCTTGGGGTGAAAGGTAAAAGCCCAAGCCAAAGAATGCCAGACCAGCCACAATAGCCAATCCACCACATACTACTCCCAAACTGATAAGGAATTTATGCATAGTTATAGTGTAGCAAGATCCTGCACTACTTGCTTTAAAGCATCAATAAAACTTGCAATATGCTCAGCTGTCGTATCACGCCCCAAGGTAATGCGTAGCGACCCTTGAGCTTCGGTCTGGCTTCGACCCAAAGCTAGTATAGCGGTGCTCGGCGCGTCACTCGTGGCTTCACAGGCAGCACCTGTAGCTACAGCAAATCCTCGGGCGTCTAAGCGTGCTTGTATATCTTCACCGTTTAGGCCTGGTAGGCAAATGCTTACATGATTGGCTAAGCGCCGAGTAGGGTGACCGTTTAGTAGATGGCTGGGTAGCGCCTGTGCTAAACCGCGCAGGAGTTCATCGCGCAGGAGTGCCAGCCGAGCAGCCTCAATCTGTCGTGCCTGCTCGGAAAGTTCGAACGCCATAGCAGCGCCCAGAGCACTCGCCACATCTTCACGCCCTGGGCGCAAACCGCCCTGCTGGCCGCCGCCATATATAATGGGCGAGAGTTGAGTCCCCGACTTTACATGCAAAATGCCAACCGAACGCGGGCCATAAAACTTAGAAGGGTTAAGCGTGAGAAGGTCGGCGGAAAGGCGAGCGGGGGAGAGGGGGAGTAGGCCGGCCGCTGCCGAAGCATCCGAGTGGAGAAGTAGGGGAGTAGTAATCCCCCGCTCTACCCTATTTTTCTTAATCTTTGTGATCAACTGACCAATTTTTGCCATGGGCTGAATGGTGCCAATCTCGCTCGAAGCGACTGCAATCGAGACCAACACGGTCGACTCCCCTATTGCTCGTTCTAAATCTACCAGGTCTACTACCCCATTGTGGTCAACGCGCGCCATACTCACACTCGCGCCCTCGTGTTCTAATTGAGCAATCGGCTCGAGCACGGATTTGTGCTCAGTCGGGATAGTTACTATGTGGGCATTTTGTGCCAAATGTGGCCGCACTGCACCGAGAATTGCTAAGTTATCCGATTCTGTAGCGCCCGAGGTGAGCATGATCTCACCGGCACGCACACCAAGCACCATAGCAATTCGCTTCTTAGCATCCTGGTAAGCCACCCTTGCTACCCGCCCCTCAGTATAGAGAGTACTAGGATTAGCATACACTTGCTGAGCCTCAGCCATTACCTCTGCCACCCTACTATCGAGGGGAGTAGCAGCAGCGTAATCTAGATATATTCGGTTCCGAGCCTTCATAGCGCATTATTCTAGCAGATTATAGCCGAGAATAGAATATCTGGTCGTCAGATAAGTGGGTCATGGTGTCGATGTCATGCGCCAAACTTCTTGCTTCGACCGCACTGACCGTGGGGTTCATAAGCATGTCATCCTTAGCATAACGCTCGGCTTTCTCTTCCTTCAATCTCTCGCCCCATGCAATCACATCATCCTCTTTACCATCTAGAAACCCTATAGTGTCTTCAACGCTGGTAATATCTACATGCTGAATAAAGGGAAAGTTTTCGTCGCGATCATAGATAATTTCATACTCTACTGCTTGGGTTGTTTTGCCATCTAAGCGGCTTACGATCATGCAGCTCCATACCGGCTCACTCGCCACTGGTTGGTTTACAAACTTTATATGCATCATTCGGCCGTCTGGCAAGGTAGCCCTAATATGCTCTCTCGCAGGTACCTCTGCGCCCTTCGGTCGCACCCTATTTAAAATAGACCTTGCCAAATTTCGAACCTCATCTTTTTGCTCCATAGTCGCCGGCCCAAGGTCCTTCCGACGAGGATCTTTCGGTTCTTCTGGCAACCCACCATGATCCGGCCTCATGCTGTGCCGCCAAATAACTTTTGCGCATTTTTGCCTGTAGCCTCAACTTGATCTGCGAAATCTTCGCCCCGCAAATCTGCTAAGAATCGTGCGATCACCGCTACATTGGCCGGTTCATTGCGCTTGCCCCGTAGTGGGGCTGGCGACAGGTATGGAGAGTCGGTTTCGAGCAGTAAGCGATCCAATGGGATGAGCTTAGCAGCTTCGAGCTGCTGAGTATCCTTAGTAAATGTCATGATCCCATTTAGCCCAAAATAAAGATTGTGCTGCATAGCGCGCTCTACCTCGTGTGGGCCACCGGTAAAGCTATGAATTACGCCACGCAGATCGGGATACTTTTGCACCATTGCAAAGAAGTCATCCCAAGCTTCTCGCACATGAAACACTAGTGGCAAGTTATGTTCAAGTGCCAATCTGATTTGAAACTCCAGTGCAGTATGTTGTTGTTCTTTAGTAGAAAGATTGCGGTAGTAATCTAAGCCGCACTCCCCAATCGCTACGGGCTGACCCACGTTAAGTAAGAAGGCAATGGCTTCCAGCGCTGACTGACCTTTATGAGCTTCATGAGGGTGCAGCCCCACAGTCGCCGCAAGCGCGACACCCTTAGCCTGTTTAGACACCAGCTCGTCAGTTACAAAATCGAGTGCTCTGTGCGAGTCTAACTCATTGGTACCCACACAAATAATTCGCTCCACACCGTTGGCCTTGGCGTTTGCTAGTACAGCAGGCAAGTCATCTTTATAGTCGTCGAAGTGAATATGGGCGTGGGTATCAATCAGCATAGCGTAACTCAAACACCTCTGCAGGATGTTTTGACAAATCCGAGTAGCGAATCCAGCTTGGCTTGATGTGTATGTAGCGCTCTGTAGGCTTATTGGCATGCTCAGCAGAACCAGGGTGTTTGGCAATATGAATTGCCTTGGCCCGCTCTGCTTCTTCGTCCTTGAGAATTTGCCCTATCCCCTCATACTGTACCGTAACCCAATCATCCCAACCAATTGTCATAGCAACGGATGGGTTTGCACTCAGATTAATAAACTTGCGTGTATCACTACCTGTAGCCACAATGAGCTCTAATTGATCGGTTTGAGAAAAAGCAACCACAGCTGACTGTGGCTTGCCTTGGGGTGAGACGGTAGCCATTACGCCATATAAAAGCGGGCGAATCAAGTCGTCTACTCTCTGTTCTTGCGTATGTCGTACATCGTCATTACTATTCATTATTGTCTCCGCCACTCGATTGTGTAGAACCGCCCACTTCAACCCGTGGGAACAGAATACCAACCTCTGAATCGACTTTGCCGTCAGCAAAGGTGTCTTGAATTTTCTTTGCCGTATCTGGCAAGAATGGTTTAAGTAAACGGGCAACCCACAGTAATTCGACAATAATGCCATTCAGCAACTTCTGAGTTGCTTGTGGGTCGGTCTTAGCTAGCTGCCAAGGTTTGGCTTCTTCGATATTCTGGTTCTGTTCTTTAACAACTGCAAATATTTCACGTAGCGCATCATCAAACTTAAGTTCTTCGATTTTTTCATTGACAGTCTGAGGTCTGCTAACAGCCTGAGCCACAAACCTTCCGTCACAGTATTTAGCTGTCATCACCGCCACACGCTGCACAAGGTTGCCTAGATCGTTGGCAAGCTCAGTCTCATACACCGTATTGAATCGCTCATTGGAGTAATCGCCATCGGCACCAAACGGAATTTCGCGAAGCAAAAAGTAGCGCAGCGCATCATTGCCATACTCATCTCTTACCTTGATTGGATCGATCGTATTGCCCAAGCTCTTAGAGATCTTCTCGCCATCGATAGTAAAGAAACCGTGGGCAAAAACTCGTTTTGGTAGCTCTAAGCCGGCACTCAAGAGCATAGCCGGCCATATAATGCAGTGGAATTTAATGATGTCCTTACCAACAATATGGGTCAAATTACTCCACCACTGTGAGTAGGTGATATCGGGGTAGCCGGCGACGGTTAAGTAGTTTATGAGTGCCTCTACCCAGACGTATGTTTTTTGCGTTCGATCAAACGGCAGCTCCAGGCCAATTTCTTGATTGGCGCGCGAGATCGAAATCTTCTCCAATCCACGATCTATAAACGCCAGCACCTCGTTGCGGCGCGACAATGGTAGAACCTCAAGTTCTCCGCTGCTAATTGCCTGTTTAACCCGCTCACCGTACTTGGGCAGATCAAAGAAATAGTTGGCTTCGCTAACAATTTCAACTGGCTTTTTGTGAATCGGGCAATCACCATCCACTAATTCTTCTGGCTTATAAAAGGCCTCGCAGCGGAAGCAATATGGACCTTCGTAGTTTCCCTTGCTTATGTCGCCTGCATCGTAAATCTTGGTTATTAAACTCTCTACACTTACCTGGTGCCTACCCTCGCTCGTACGCACAAAGTCGTCATAACTAATGCCGAGCTCGTCCCAAGTAGAGCGCCATAGCCGCGACATATCGTCAGTGTATGCACCAACGTCTTTACCAGCTTGCTCAGCGGCCTCGATTGTTTTTTTGGAGTTTTCGTCAGTGCCCGTCGAGAACCTTACATTCTCCACCCCCAGCTTGGTACGCCAATGACGAGCCAGTACATCGGCCGCAATCGTAGAATAAGCATGACCAACATGCGGCCGATCATTAATGTAGTAAATCGGCGTGGTTACATAAAACTTACTTGGCTGATTGGTCGGAGTCATTTTGAATCTTCTTGGTGCGGACAGATATGTCCTTGAGTATTTCTTCGGTACTACGTTCTGCCGCTTGCTCTCGCTCTTCGGGCTTACCACCCTTCCACAAAGCGGCGTTGGCGCGAGCCTTGCGGCGTTTAAGTATCCATTTTAACAGCAGCAGCAAGCAGATCACAATCACAAGCGCAATTATCCCTATCAGCGGCAAGTAGTTCGACTGAGCACTAGCACTACTTAGTGCCGAGGGCACATCACCAGTTTGCTTGAACGCTAAGTTTACGGCGCCCAAGTAACCGGCGCCCACTAGTGGCATATAGCCCGCCACTTGCTGGCTAGGTGCTAGCGAACCTAACTCAATTGTTTTGTTGAGCGCGCCGCTTACCACGAGTTCGTAATTGTCGCCAGCTACTCCTGCAGGGCCACTAACTTTGTACTGTACCACGCTTACGTAGGGCAAAATCACCCAGCGTGTACCGACCACGGCATTAGTTAACTTTGGCTTAGGTAATTCGCCCGCATAACTAATAGTCGTAGCTTCGTACTGGTAGCCGGTGTCAGCCGTGCCTACCATGACAGCTGCCGGACTACTATCGCTCGCACCCCACAACGCGAAGGCCAAGTGATCCAAGTCGCTCTTGCCGAAATTATCATACTTTTCGCCCCATGTAGGATCGACGTTTATCCAGCCCACATTAGGAATGTATGCCTCTACCCAAGAATGCAGCGAATCCGATACGGCCTTCGAGGCCTTTAAATCCCCGGTATAGGCATATCCAACCGGCATACGAGCCGGAATTCCTTGGGCACGCAGCAAAGCAATCATGAGATCTGAATACTCCAAGCACACCGCGTTGGTCGGGTTCTGCAATGCCTTGGCGGCACCCTGGCGCACATTGTACTTGATCTTCTTATCGTTATATGACAAGGTATCCACCACCGTCTTCTGGATGGCCTTGATCTGGTCGGCGACCTTAGGTATGTCAGCAGCTGCCTGCTTGGCTTTGATTACTATATCTGGATCGAGAGTCTGCCAATAACGGGTGTGAGCTGTATATGTCTTTACCAAATCAGCCGGGATGTCGCCCTTGGCACCGCCAGCCGAAAGGTCGTATTCTAAGTACTTTACGACTGCGGAAATATTAGTTTTGACCGTAATAGTGGTGCGGGCAGGTACCGTAAAGTCGGCTAATATATTGCCGTCGCTATCGAGTCGGGTTGCTTTCGGCTTAGGATCGAGTGAGTTTATGTACACCTTTTGGCTCGATGTATCGGGCGGCAACGTAACCGTCATAGTACGCGCTACGGCGCCGTCATTGCGCAACGGGAAATTAAAATTCACGTTATACACTGTTTGATCGCCGAAGGTAAGTGCGATCGCTTGCTTGGCCAGGTCTTGCTGGGTAAAACTGTACTTAGCGCGACCGTTGGTGATACCTTCGGAGGTAGGCACTACACCCGAACTGTGTGGCATAGCAAAGTCCTTAGGAACCGTTACATACACGGTATAATTAGCGTCTTGCTGAGCGCTGGCGGCAATAGCCGGCACATATACTGTATGTGCCGTGCCCTTGGTGTCAACCAGCTTGAGTGTGTCATAACTTAGGCTAAACTGCCAAGGCGTAGCGCCAACGTTCTTGCGTGGAAACTTTAGCGTAACTTCGACATAGTTATATGTGTAGCCCTGCTGGTCCGAGCTCTTGGTAGCTACAGTGGTCGGGATAGCTGTACCATCTGCATAGGCCGCGCTAACGTTCTTGGCATCATCGACCGGCGTAGACAGCGTAATGCTATCGAGGTACTTGTTGCTAGCTGCCCCGGCCACCGAGTATTGCTCTATCACCTTGGTGCTACCGGTACTTTCTACTTGGTAAGTCACCGTGGTGTCGATTGCAAAATCACTCTGAGCGTAGAGCTTATGGGCGCCGAAGCTAACGAGCGCCAATCCAAACAGCATAAGCATAAGTCCGCGCAGGCGACGAAAACGAGATTTAGAACGAGTAAAGCGCATATGCTTATTGTAGCATAAGCCCTAAGCACGGCTCAGGTTAGTCTCTAGATCGAACTACACATAGAGCGCATGATACAAGCGCTGCCAATCGGTCATAGCAAGCTCTTGCGCCCGGGCAGTCTCCCTGAGGCCCGCTTGATCAATCAGCGTTACTGCCTCGGCGGACGTTATTGCCAGCCCGCCGGCCAACGAATTACGGAGCATTTTGCGCTTTTCGCCAAAGCCAGCCTTAATTAATCGAAAGAGCAATTTAGGATCAGCCGCGAAAGCCGGCTCGGTATGGAGGTCAATGTGCAAAATAGCTGAGTCAACCTTAGGTGCAGGGTAGAAGCTGCTGGCAGGAACTATATCTACCAAGCTTGGTGTGCCATAGTACTGCACGCTGCAAGCTAATATCGACATATTGCCCGGCTTGGCAATTATGCGCTCTGCGACTTCCTTTTGTACTAACACTGTAATGCTCGTGGGTTTGTTGTTTGCTTCCAGGAGTGAGCGCAGGAGAGCCGAGGTTATGTAGTATGGCAGGTTTGCAACCACTTTGTACCCCGCCGGCAATACACTAAGGTCATAGGTGAGCGCATCAGCCTGCACAATCTCAGCATTGTTGGGCATTCTGCGCACTAGCAGTTCTGCCAGCTCGGCATCAGCCTCGACTGCTACTACGCGCCCAGCCCGTTTTACGAGTTCATCGGTAAGCACGCCAAGTCCTGGACCGATTTCAAGCACAGTATCGGTCGGCTGCAGCTGAGCTGCGCCTACAATTCGTGCCAAAGCGTCTCGGTCGATCAAAAAATTTTGCCCGTACGACTTTTTGGCTTCCAAACCCGATAGCTTAAGTGCTAATTTAAGATTTTTACGATCCGATAAGTCCATTTAAAACTATACCTAATAAGGAAACTTCGGCAGTCCAAGGATCTTTGAGCACCCCGGATGTTGAGACCAAAATCCTCCAGCACTAGCGCGAGCATTTCGAAGAGCTATAGAATCCTGAATAGCAGGGGGTGCGTCGGATGCAAGAGCGTAACCCGTACCATACTTATCCCACGTACTGTCCATGAATTGATATGCACCATAAAAACCATTGCCTGTATTTTTACTGTAATCACCCCCCGCCTCACACATCCTCAACTTATATAACAGAGTTGCATTATCACCAATAGCGTCAGTTTTACTCCCTTTGACTATCACACGCGCTACAGCAGGCTCGAGCACCTTCTCGTCCAACCTGCTTCTGCTCGTCTCGGCGCCATTCGTAAGGTTTACCAGGTAGCTCACAATCTTGGTACCGTCCTTACCAGCTTGCTTTACCGCTGTATAGCCTACTGGCTGGTTCGCGTCATACTCATAACTTACACCGGCTGGGATTGGCTCTTTGGACTGCGCAATGCTCTGGCTTAGGCGATTTACAACTATGCGCTGGCCCGAACTAAGTGGCTCGCTGAGGCCGGTGTTTACTACATCGCTGGCGCTTACCTGCAGGCCTTTTTCGGTGAACAGCTCACCCACCGTAGCTTTTTGAGTACGGAAGTTATACACCTGACCTGCCAGGATCACCTGTACCGGCTTAGCCCGAGTTATGGTAATCTGTCGGCCTACCGTGTCGCCAAGTGCAAAGTCGTCTACACGGTCCATCTGCACTAGGTCTTCGGGGTAAGTAGTTAGTCCAGCAGCTGTTACAATCTGGCGCGGGGACTGGTACCCAGTCAGTACCTGCACCCTCTTACCATCATCGAATATAGTAGCAGGCATAGCACGATATATGTTCACGTTAAACATTGGCTGATCCACCACCGTAGTCAGCACCGGCTCCACCACATCGCCCTTACCCAAATCTACTTTAATTTGCTCGAGAGCCGCCCCCACTGTACTAGCCGAGGTAGCGACCACACGCTTGTTGCCGTCTACATACACGCTTACTAGGTGTTGACCATCAGCGTAGGCTTTGCTATTAAGGGTAAGTTTGTTCTGCGCGTAGGCATTAGTGAGCAGCGCCAACGCCAAAACAGCTCCGCCCGCCATAAGCTTGCGCGGAGTTATGTAGGCCTTGGCCCGTGTTAGTAAGCGCTGGAGCGGAGATCGTGCCCCCTTTAGCCCCATTGGCTGATTGCGTCCGTAACGTCTGTAACTAGGTAAAATAATAAGCCTCTTTCGTTAGTGAATAGGCTTTTGTTTTTGCTCCCTTACTAGGTCTTCTGTAATTGCCGGGAGAATAGCTTTGGCATTTGGCTTTTTATATTGGCTTTAGTGTATTAAAAATGTGTTCGTCTGTCAATCAAATTTCGTAACTTCTAACCTGTTACAGCCTCAAAGCAACGAGGCAATTCTAGAATCTTAGAAGACCAGCTATAATGAAGAGCTCCAAGATTATCCACACTACTTCCGTCACAATTATCGGCTTGTCGCGGTGTTTCAGTCCATACATAAGCCATATCGCGGACGCGACCAAGTATGCTCCCCATGTAATAACCGAGACACCCTTCTCGCCCTTGACCCATATAGTGTAAATCTGTGGAAGTGTGAGTAAAGGTCCGATTATGATTGCAAAGTAGACAAGTCGATCAAATTCAGACTTTCCGGATTTCAAAGCTCTTTTTTTATTTCTCCTGAATAAGCGATGTGCTGACATAATACTATTATAGAGCTTGTGCTTTACAGTATCCAGGTCGAAGTTTTATGAGGCCAGGAGTAAGGTTTCAGTCTAAACTTTAGCGCGCTCTATCGAATCAGCAATGGCCTTTCTAGCCTCACTCGCGTCACCCCAACCGTTAAAGCTGACTTCTGCACCCTTCCAGTCCTTCTTCCAGTCCTTATAGTGAGCATAGTAGTGCTCTACAATCTGTTTAAAGTTGGCGTCCAAGTCCTCAACCGATTGCACATGGTCCTTGGTAATGTCATCGGCGGCCACGCATATGAGCTTTTCGTCGCTCTCGCCACCATCCACCATGTAGAGCACACCTACAGGCCGACATGGCACCACTACGCCATGCGGTACAGACTCGTCGATCACCACCAGCGCATCAATTGGGTCACCATCTTCGCAGAGCGTGCCAGGAACATAGCCGTAGTCGGCCGGGTAGCCCAGCATAGTAGCATTGACTCGGTCGAGCACCAACTGTCCGCTTGCTTTGTCGTACTCATACTTATTGCGTCCGCCACGCTGGATTTCGATTACTACATTCACTACCTCGGGGGCTTTTTCGCCATAACTTAGTGTGGTCATGTGTTTCTCCTGCTGATACTACTAATCTTAGTTTATTGCCCCGTATTATACGGCGCCAACTGCTTGGTGTCGAGGCTGTCCACGGTCGCGATCTTGGGCCGTGCGTACTATAGCGCTAAACTCTGCCCAATTTAGGCTTGCATTTCCTACTAGTAACCCATGGCAATCATCGAGACCCAGGTATGCACCGGCATTATGGCTGTCCACACTCCCCCCGTAGAGCACTCGAATTTGGGCGCCTACCTCCTCGCCATAGATCTCCTCGAGCTCGTGGCGAATAGCTTGTAGCATAGGCGCAATGTCGTCAGGGTTGGCGTGTCGAGTATGCTTCGTGGTGCTAATGGCCCAGACTGGTTCGTAAGCTACTACTAGCCCACCAGCCTCACTCCGCGGCACTAGACTCAACCCCACCCGTAGCTGGTCCAACACGCGTCGTTTACCGTGCCGTGCCTCGCGCTCGGTTAAATTCTCGCCCACACACAGAATTGGTCGAATACCATTGCGCACACAGGCCGCTACTTTGGCTGCGACCTGTTTACTTGTTTCACGACTGTATATACGCCGCTCGGAATGACCACAAATGGCGTATTTGGCTAAACCCCGCACCATAGCAGCAGATACTTCGCCGGTATATGCGCCTTCGTCACGCTCGTTTACATTCTGTACGCCCAGGCTGAATTCTAGCTCGTGCGCCTCCATATAAAGCTTTATCGTACCTGCAGCACTCACTGGCGGACACAACACCACCTCGGTGTTAGCCTTAGTCTCCACTTGCTTACCTAGGCGCTCCACAAGCGCCAAGCTCTCCGTCACCCGCAGGTGCATCTTCCAGTTCGCCACTACCAATGTAGCCCTATTACTCATCCGCCGCCCAGGTTAATCTTAGTTCTTACGCTTTATTATAGGCTAATCCGGCACAAACACCAATCGAGAAAATATATTGATTTTTCCTTTTTGCAAGAATATAGTTGAGCCACGCTGTTTAGCACCTGGAAATAACCAAAAAACATACCGACAATCAGGAGGTAATGTAGTGGAAGGAAGTGATGGTGAAGACGGTCGCCTTGGCGAACCGAGGTACGGCATTCCGAAGCCATGGTGGCAGAACGAGTGTCAGACGAGTTCGTCTAACACTTCAAGGTCACTTCGTCGGGTCTTGCTGCTACTCATCATCGCGGGATTGATCATCGTCATGGCGACGGCGCGATGACGATCGGCAGTCGGGGCCTTCTGGTCCTGGTGATCCTGGTGGGGTTCTTGC
Organism: uncultured Candidatus Saccharibacteria bacterium; assembly: GCA_964600985.1. GTDB lineage: Bacteria > Patescibacteriota > Saccharimonadia > CAILAD01 > JADZBC01 > CAYPSN01. Next base: position 74,022 of record CAZRJR010000001.1, on the reverse strand, counting down.
TAGCAGTTTGCGCACGAAGCGTGACCCTGTGATGCAGCGCCACTACACCACGGATCATCCGCGGGTGCATTACGTAGGGCCTGGCCAAGCCGTTCAACCCAGCGTTACCTGGCCACGTCGGCGATGTCTTCTACTACCGCTGTTGCGTGCTTGCGCCATCCTGTTCATCATCGCTGTTATCGCCATGATGGCAGCGCCAACCCTCTGAAAGAAGGTGATATGCGTAAATACTGGCCCTACGCGCCCTACACCCAGCCATACCTGCACGATCGTCAGGACACGGCAGTCAAGGCGGGAGATCGGGAGCTCCTGTGCAAACTCCTGTGTGTCGTCATTGTGGTTGTGCTCTTCATGATCGCAGTGATGTTCTACCGCCATCTGCAGGGCTGGCAGGTGATCCAGAGCTAGTCGACGCACCACACCCAACCACCCGCCTGGGTTTCTCTACCGTCCCACAAAGGACATCCGAGAGACTCAAGCGGGTTTCTCTGTTCTAAGCCCCATAAGAGTATTGACTTAATGCTATCTTTCTGATATTATAGCTTCACTTTTCGTGATCAACCGGATCACGAACGCACCTCAGAAAGGAGGGGCGGCATGGCCTCCCCCACACCAGACACCGCCCGCAAGGGCACCGATGGGGTGACTGGCAGTCGCCCCTACATCCCCGCCGTGCCGATCCTTGTGATCAGCTTGGCGATCATCGCCGGAATGTGTTACTGGGCCTCCCAGTATCACACCCACCGCTACGAGGATGGCTTCAACCACGGCTACAACGCCGGCAAGTGCCAGGGGCAGCAGGATGCCATCAAGGCTGGCTACCGCGCCTACATGAAGGCGCACAGCCTGAACCTCGACGCGACCTTCGCGGATGGCAACAGATGCGACCACGTGATGGTTACCCACGGGAAGGTGGTGAAGACCACGGATGGCCACACGGTCGTCACAACGTGCCGACAGGCCCAGATCCTGCCGCCGGACGCCAAGCACGCCACCCCGTACACCAAGGGTGTGAAGTGCAAGGTGGTGGACACCTCGACCAATGAGGTGAGCGTCGGCCAACCGGTCGACGGCGGCTGAACAAGCCGCCAAGATCGGCCGGTCGCGCTGGCTGCCCGCCCCAGTTGCGACCGGCCACCTTCGGGGCTCCCCCGGCTTGGCGCACGCCAAGCGGTCCTCCCTCCACCGGACAGGGGGAGCCCCACGTTCTCCACACCACGGAGAGCGGGTCGGGCGAGACCCGGGCAGAACACATCGTTCACACCCGGGTCTCGCCCCAGGCGGACACCATACATACCCTACGGATAGAATCCGTGGGGTTCTTTCGTTTTATGGGCGCCTGCCACCTTGAAACTTAGGTACTAAAATGCTACTATTACATGGTTAATTTGTCTGTTTTAGACCTTAACCGATTTTGTGAACCGAAGCGACGCTAGAAGCTGTTTACAAAATCGAGTGGAGAAGCATGACGGCAGCTGACAGGCTTGCATACTGCGAGACGAGAAGCTAAAGTTCATGCTTGGACGAGGTCCCGTCGTCTAACGGTTAGGACACCAGGTTTTCATCCTGGCAATCGGGGTTCGATTCCCCGCGGGATCACCATACAAAGTGCCTGAGCCTATGCTCGGGCTTTTTGTATGGTAGTTGCGTTGGCGACTGAGCACCGAAGGGGTTCGATAATCGAGGAGTGAGACAAAGCCGAAAGCTTGCTTTTGGGCTTAACGAATGACGATGGTTATACATCTAGTATTCCCCGCGGGATCACCAGTCTTGACAATTTATTATTTTTATGCTATTATTACGACGAACGTTAAGTTCTGTCAGTTCGCACCCATCCAAGACGATCATGAAAGGGACGGCCATGTGCCTCCTGGAAAACATGTCCATCGAGTACGAGGGCACCTCGAAAGACCTGCTGCTCGCCGCTGAGCGCCAGGTCAACGTCACCCTCCAGATCCTCGACCGCACACTCGTCGATGTGCTGCCGATCCCAGGACCCTACGGCCCGTTCAACGGCCCCGGTGTCTCGTTCACCCCCGGCAAGAAGGCCCTGGTCACCGTGCGTTTCGATCTCGGCATCCACGTCGACGACTACCGCACCCACGACGAGCTCGGTCGGCGCCTCTTCCGGATGCAGGTCCTCGAGGACGAGCGCCTGCATCACCTGGTGTTCGATGAGGACGCCGAGACCTGGTACATCACCTGTGGTGGCGAGAAGCTCTGCTGGTGGTGTCGAGACGATGAGGCCTCCGCTCGCGAGATGGAGTCTGATGACGAAGGCGACTTCGCCTTCAGCCTCGTCGACGTCGGCCACCGTCGCTACGACTACGACGACCCGTTCTCCGACTACGGCGACTACTGGTCGTACTGAACATCGGAGTACCGAACTGGCATTGCCGATTGGCGCCTCGCGCGTCAGTCGGCTTTGTCGTTTCTAGGGTTTCGCAGTTAAGATCCTCAAACTGTCCTTGAAGTTCGAGATTTCAGTCATTAGGATCACCAATGTAGTAATTGCCAACAAAAGACTTTGAGAGGAGTCTTTTGTGTTAGGATTAAAGTATGAATGAACTCAAAAAGATTGTTGGTGATTACAAAGTATTCCTGAAGGATATTACCGCCGAAATAGAGGCCGAAGGCTTTGATATGGCCGACTTTGTTCAGATGGATCATATATGCTACAGGACACATTCTATGAAGAACTATGAACAGAAGAAGGCCGATCTGGCCCTTGTAGCTGAGTTGCTGGGAGAGGTTAATAATTAACGGCAGACCCATTGCTACATTTCGACTGGATTCTCCCATTTACCATGAGAAATGGAGAATAGATACGATTGAATTACCAGCCCCAAATCCTGGAAGAGAGGTTAAAGAAGGTCTAGAGCATGTTGAGTTAGTACTATTTGATAGTATCGAGACTTTTTTGAAGAAGTACGAGGACAAATCTTTTAACCTAGTCTCTGTGGATCGTGGAGTTAACCCAGAGATTGGATATAAACTATCGTCTTTTGGCGTGAAGTTCCATCTCCTTAATCTCCCAACAGTTGTCTATCTAGAGAACAAACTAGGCTTTACTAATATCCATAACTAGGCCACCATCTCACACAGTAAGCTGTTTCGGCTCAACCCCATATGACCCACCCTCTAAGTTGCTAACCCTCAATTGAAACGTTTTCCTGCTCAGAATTCTTACGACGCCTTTTGAGAACCAGATACACCCCAAGCCCGCCGAGTGTGACTACGGCTGCACCTATAAATACCGGAATGGTGGTACCAGTTGCCGGTAGTGTGTTGTTTATAAAGTTCGTAATTGGCTGGGTCACCTGGTCCACAACACCCGCATCGCACGAGCCAGCTTGGTAATCGCCCGCGCTATAGGTGCCACACGAATAGCTATTGTCGGCCCGCGCTGCAGTTGGCACTGCACACCAGGAGCATAGCACCAAACTAGCAACCAATATTCCTAGAATCTGCCCTACCCGCTTCATTCTCTCCACCTACTCCTGCGTATTACTTGAATTAGCTTAAGCATAACAAAAACAGTACAAAAGTAACAGGTTAATGCCAGGCTTCCTTAGTAGAAAGCAACATGATATCATAAGCGTAATACACGTTTGGTAAATGGAGGTGGAGTTGGCACGGTTACCGCAGCCAGGAGGCGACAAAGGCACTTGGGGAGAAGTCCTTAATGAGTACCTTGGCGTAGAGCATAATAGCGACGGTACGCTTAAGTCGGGTGGTACGCTGGCTAGCTATGCGCCGCTTGCCAACCCTACTTTTACCGGTAGTGTAACTGTACCTACACCCACCAGTGCCAATCAGGCCGTTACCAAAGCCTACGCCGATGGGCTTGTTTCCTCGGGAGTGGCCGATGCCACTACCTCCTCGAAGGGCAAGATTCAATTGGCAGGCGACTTAGCCGGCACTGCGGACAGTCCGCAAATAGCAGCCAATGCAATTGTGGATGCCAACGTAAACAGTAGTGCGGCGATTGCTCAGTCCAAGATAGCCAACCTTACCAGTGATCTAGCCAGCAAAGCCCCCCTAGCAAGCCCCACCTTTACCGGCACAGTTACCGTACCCGAACCAGTTAATGCCACCGACGCCACCACCAAGCAATATGTAAACTCGCAGCTCGGTGCGCCAGAGCTCGTAGCGGGTGCCGGCATAGACATATCTGCACCAGTTACTGGTATATCTACCATTAGTGTGAATGAGTCTGAGTTCACGTCGAGTCTTCAAAAGTCTGGCGGCACCATGACGGGTAACCTCACTGTAGACCCCAGTGGTAATGGAGTGGTTACAGTTGGAGCAGGCTCGGTACTAGCCTACCCTACCGATGTACCCACAGGCTACTACGCAGGGCTTGGTAACGCATTTGGAACACCAGGACTAGGCATAACCACAGCTAACGGCTCGGCGTTTATGAGCTCCTCGGCAACTGGTCGTTTCACCATACTATCGGCCGCTACACCCGTGGATGCAAACGACGTTACCACCAAGTCGTATGTAGATTCGAGCGGTACCCATGTACTCGATTCCAGCGCCACACCAAGCACTGTCACCTCTAATGGTGACCTGTACTCATACTCAGTCGCGAGTGGAAAGCTACAAACTGGTGATGTAATTGAACTCACCTTAGCCGGTACATTTAACAATGATTCGGGTTCTGCCATAGATCTTGGTTTTCGACTCTACATTGCCGACACGCTTGTTATGACTGATACCATGACGAGTGTAGCCGCCAATGCCGATCGACGCAAATGGCGTGCTGCTATCGAAATAGTAATCGGTTCGAGCCTTAGCACACAATCAAGTTCGGGCATCTTCCACCTCTCCAACGGTTCAACTGCTGGATGGGCGGTCACCGGTACTACATCGGTCGGCTCGGCAACATCGAGCATTGATCAATCGGGAACTCACACTATTCGTGCCTATACCACCTTCTCTACGACTGGCGCACAGATAGACATGGTACTCAATTCGGCAGTAGTAAAGCTTCATAGGGCGTAGGCCACATGGCTGGCTACGCAACAGCCCTCGGCAACGCTCGCAACGGTACTGCCTCGGCTTGGCCGACCGTTTGGCGCACCGCCAACTACGAGTACTGCCTGGTTACTACTGTTGACTGGCGGCTATTGGTTTGTCAACGGCCGCGCACCAGTACCTCGTGGACAACCGTAGACGTAACCAATGTAGCTACGCCAGGAACCGCCTCGGCTACCTTTGGGCCAATTGAAGTTTCGGACTCACACTTCGCGGCAGCTTTAGCAGTAGATGCCCAGGGCTACATACACATATCCGGAAACGGCCACCAGCAACCCATGAAGTACATAAAATCAACGAGCCCGCATAACATATCCAGCTGGGCCCAAGCACCAAACCCAGCTAACTGGCTTACCTCGGGCGCTAATTATACTACCTACCAGGCTTACGAGGTGTTCTCGGATGGCACGCTCATATGGCACCAGGATCAGTCAGATACTGCCAACCCGGTTGGTCGCGACCAGACTATGTGGCGACTCGGACCAAATCCTGGAGATACTTGGCAGCCCTGTGTGGGCACGGGCGAAATTATGACTACGCCAAATCTAGGCGTGGATAACGCAGCCGACACTGACGATATTCCTGACCGCGCCTATTTACTTCATTCGTTCGTAGATCTCCAAGACACATTGCACTGTGTATATGTATGGCGTATGTCGACCAGCACACCTTCCACCATGTCCGAATACTTTTATGTGCGCAGCCACGACAAGGGTAGTACCTGGGAGAATGTATTGGGTGAAGCAGTTACCGCACCATTTACCTACCGTACTACGCTCGATGGTGTAGCTGGCGTTGGCGCAGCCGCGATTAAAGTAGGTGGAGTTAGTATCGGTGGAGCCACGGCGGGTGGCAGGTGTGTAGATAAGGATGGGCACTTTCACTTCATAGCGACAGGCTCAGGGGCTAACGATAGTTCAACCATTCCCTCACTGTCGCACGATACACGCCATAACCATGTGTGGTGGAATGGTTCCGCCTGGCAAATCGATGAGATATTTGGCTACGGTGCGGGCTGGAACGACGGCAATAATGTAGGGAGCGTAGCTGCAACACTCAGCCTACTTAGAGACGATGTGTGGATGTGGTGCTATCGCGGCGTCAATGGTCCAGTTGGCCTCTACGGCTCAAACTTAACTCAAGAAGCCGTTTCTGGATCTAAATTCGCTATTCGAGTAGGTAACTGCCCCCCACCAAACACGCCGGATGGCGAATATGACTTTGAGAGTGGCGCCATCTATCACCCCGCACTTCTCCACGCTGGCGGGTATGAGAATGGGCGCCATGTAACTCTCATCAATCTCCCCGATGGCGATAGTCCGCGGATCTTCTCGGTTGGCGATGGCCCCCGCTATACGCCCCCTTCGTAGCCCAGTTAAGTTGATCTTCAGCTGGAGTGGTCTACAATAGTAAGAAGGAATTTGCTATTTCTCCCTCCTCGTAAGTCAATCGCGACTTGGTCCATAATTATAAAAACCTAAATGGAATCACTATGAAACGAATTTTAGTCTTTGCGTCGCACCTTTTTATACTAAGTTTAATCCTGTGGCAAGTTGTGCCAAAACCAGCCCACGCTTACCTCGACCCGGGTATGGGATCGAGTATTGTACAGATCGTAATCGCCGCCTTGGCCACCGTATCGTACCTTGTAAAAGTTTTCTGGAAGCAAATCAGTGCATTCTTCGGCGGAATCTTTCACAAAAAAGCTAAAGCCGGCCCAGAATCACCCACTAAAGAAACTAAGCAATCAGTCCAAAAAAGCTCGTAGGTATGACCGAAGCAATCCACACCAACCCAGCTTCGTTTCGCGACCCAAGTGGGTTTGTGTTTAGTCATAACGGCGCGGTGTACCGGCAAATCAATCAAGTGTGCAGAGCAGATTATGAACTCCTGATGAGTTCGGGACTCTACCATAAGCTCACCGAAGCCAAGCTCCTCGTTGCTCACAAAGAAATGGATGCAAACCAGCAGCCAGCCTCACCCCAGGACAGTGGGGTAGTCTACAAAATCATTAAACCCAGCTTGGTTGAGTTTATTTCCTACCCATACGAATGGAGCTTTAGCCAGCTTAAGGACGCCGCACTTGCAACCTTGAACATACAAAAAGTTGCACTCGAACATGGCATGAGCCTCAAGGATGCCAGTGCTTACAACATTCAGTTCATCGATGGCCTACCGACCATGATTGACACGCTGTCATTCGAAGCCTACCAAGAGGGCAAACCCTGGGTGGCATATAAGCAATTCTGCCAGCACTTCCTGGCACCACTTGCCCTTATGGCACAGCGTGATGTTCGGCTCAGCCAACTCCTGCGCGTGTATATCGACGGAGTCCCGCTTGATTTAGCCAGTAAGCTACTTGGAGCCAGTAGTCGGATTAAGCCAAGTACAGCCCTGCACATTCACCTGCATGCTCGCTCGCAGGCTAAGCATGCCGGCAACAATACGCCGAACAACAAGCCAAGTGCCGCCAAGTTGTCTCGTCAGGGCATGCTCGCCCTCATTCATAGTCTAGAGAGCGCCATAAACTCACTTAAATGGCAGCCTAAGGGCGAGCAAACTACTTGGGGGGACTACTACGACAAGCACAGCTACACCAAAGCCAGCTTTAATGACAAAAAGGCAATTGTTGAACGCTACCTGGAGCGCACTCGCGCTAAGCAAGTATGGGACTTGGGCGGCAATAGCGGTGTGTTTAGTCGCCTAGCAAGTGCCCGGAATCGAACCACGCTCTGCTTTGACGACGACCCTATCGCCATAGAGCACAACTATCTCCATGCCAAGTCAGAAAGCAACACCAAGCTCCTACCCCTGCTCGTAGACCTTACCAACCCTAGCTCGGGCATTGGCTGGGCGGGCCAAGAGCGTAGTTCGCTTGCCCAGCGTGGACCAGCCGATACTCTCATGGCGCTTGCACTGATCCACCACCTGACCATTGGTAATAACGTACCCTTTGGGCACGTAGCAGAATACTTTCGCAGCCTTGGTAAATACCTTATTATCGAATTTGTACCCAAACAAGATAGTATGGTTAAGCGCTTACTCATGAGTCGCGAGGATGTGTTTGGCGACTATGATGCAGCAGGCTTTGAAACTGCGTTTAAGCGCTTCTTTACTATAATTGAGACCACGCCGATCAAAGGCTCTAAGCGCACTATGTACCTCATGAAGAGTCGAGCGTGAAACACCGACAGCCGCCGAGTAAAAAACCACTTACTGCTCCGCGCAAACTATCTAAATCTGCATTGCTACGCAACCTACCAGCTGCTGCCTTGCTCATATTCTGCGCGGCTTGGCCCGTTGTCTCCATGTTCGCCGTAAACCAAAGTCAACTGCACTTTAGTCAGCTGGCGGTTCCACTTTTATGTAACCTTGGTCTAGCAGTGCTTCTATTCGGCCTTAGCTGGTTGTTGCTACGACACGTGTACAAAGCTAGTTTGCTTGCGAGCGCTCTACTCCTCATAATCCTTACCTTTATACCACTCCAGGACAACATTACCGATGTGCTCTCGGCCATTGGTTTGGGCAATCCAGTCTTCCACACCAGCAGAATAATCATACTGTACTGCATTGTATTTGCTGTGTTGCTTACCAACGTCATGCGCCGTTCGACTAAAAGCTGGCAGCCCCCGGTAAGGCTGGTGGCGGTGTTCATGGGCGCCAGCCTTGCCTACACGTGTTACACAATCGCCCACTACCATATAATGAACTATCGCATCGATGCACTGCCTATTAGCTCGCCGCTTGCCAGTGCCAAGGCCAGCACTGCCCCAGCTAAGAAGCCAGATATGTACTACATTATCCTTGATCGTTATGCCAGCCAAGAAACGCTACGGACCCAATACGGATTTAGCAACGATGACTTTATAAACTTTCTGAGTTCCAAAGGTTTTCAACTTACCGACGCCCACTCTAACTACCCGTACACTGTGCAGTCGGTTGCATCGTCACTCAATGGTCAATACTTACCCACGCTTAGCGCCAAAGATCAGGTCAGCGTTAGTTCCACCAAACTCACACAGCGTATGATCCTTGCTAACGGTGCGGCGAGTTTCGCCAAGTCGCAAGGCTATAGCTACACACAACTCGGTTCGTGGTGGGACCCTACCCGCTCTAATCCAGGTGCCAACACTAGCCTACACTCGTTTCGGGGCGTCACATTGTTCGGACATAACTTTAGTGTGTCCGACTTCCAGTCGATTCTGCTACGCCGCAGTATCTTGCAAGTTAATATGGGCGCCACGTACAAACTTGGTGGTGTTACACTTTTTAGCACACGCACCATTCCAGCACAGAGCCTGCATGCCCAAAGTGCCCTATACGAACTTGCCCAGCTGCGTAGTACCGTCGCTCCGTCGCCTGGCCCCAAGATGGTCTTTGCTCACATATTACTACCGCACCCACCGTATGTATTCAATGCCAACGGCGCGCCAGCTCAGCGTGGTAAAGCTATGAGTGAGAAGCAACTCTACATAGAACAAATGAAGTATACCAATGATCAAGTCACTCAGCTCATTAACCAGCTAACCAGTAACCCCAACAAGCAGCCAATTATTATCCTGCAGGCTGACGAAGGTCCATACCCCAAGCGCTTTGATGGCAACACTAAGGGCTTTAACTGGAACAAAGCTACTAGTAGCGAATTGCAACAAAAGACCGGCATACTCAACGCCTACTACTTGCCCGGCGCTCCATCCGGCGTTATTTACCCAACTATATCACCGGTTAATTCCTTCCGCACTGTGTTTAATACCTACTTTGGCACCAACTTGCCACTGCTGCCCGACAACCACTACATAGACAACATGTGGCAACCGTACAAATTCATTGACCTCAGTGGTAAGCTCGAGAATACCACCCCAAACACCACAAAATAGTACCGAATTTTGTTCGTAGTTATGCTTGAAATCAGCTTGCCAGATAAGGTACGATGATCTATCGGAGAAAACGCTATCAATACTTATACCATGCACTTACAGCAGAGGGATGCAGCGCGCGCCAAGGCTCGCCAGCGCAAGCATGCGCTCAAGTCTGCCTTACTATTAGCACTAGTAGCGAGCGCCAGTGCTATAGTATTACGAGCAAGCAGCTTAGTTTATAACTATGGCGAACGGGGCTTGCCCATGTTTGGCAAGGAAGTGATTGCTACCGCCACTCAATTCAGCCAGCGCGCCAATGCGGCCAGCAACAGCTTTAACGCCCGGGTAGTTGCCGTACTGGAGCAAGCTCAGAGTCACGTGGTAGCGCGAGACTTAGCCATGGCTAGCGCCGTTGCAAATGTAGGGCAAGAAGTTGCCACGGTACCCACAGGCATTGTAGCTATGGTAGGTGGTGAGCAGGAACCGGCCAAAGCTAACCCTCCTGAATCATCCAAACTAGCAACTAACTCAAGCCCAACTCAGGCCAAGGAAGATGCCGCCAGAACCTCGGCCGAAACCAAACCGGAGGACATACCAACCAAGTCCGAGCCAACCAGCACTACTACAACCACAGTGGATACAGCCGCTCTACCTGCATTTCGTTCCAAATCATCACCACCGGCGCAACTTCAATACTACGCAACCGGTGGCTACGCCTACGGCCAATGCACCTACTACGTAGCTAGCCGACGACCTACCGGAGCCCGCTGGGGCAATGCCCGCGACTGGATGGCGCACGCCAAGGCCGAAGGTTGGCTAACAGGCAATATCCCTGTGCCAGGTGCAATTGCCTGGACACCGGCTGGCTGGTACGGTCACGTCGCCTACGTGGAGCGTATAGAAGGCAATAGCGTGCTCATTAGCGAAATGAACTTTGCTGGCTGGAACCGAGTCAGCCAGCGTTGGGTGCCAGCCACAAGCTTTGGCTATATATACGGCAAGCCGCAATAACGTCTGTAGCCTACGCGCCCGGGCAATAGTTTGCTAAACTATATAAGTTACATGCATTAACCCCTGGCTATGGCAAAATCGAAAAGAACTCATTCATCACGCAAAACCAAAGCGCGCAAAAAGGCCGTATACCGCGCAAAACCTCGTTTAGAAATCGAGGCTATACCATCAGAGGTTAATCCTAACACCCAGGAGTTGGTCCAAGCAGATCTCACGAATACTCAAGAGATCACTACTACTCCACCAGTTGAGCTGGCGGAAGCCCAAAGCGTGCGCTCGGGCGAACCCATAGAGCACGTTATACCTCAGACCGAACCAGAGACTACTCTACAATTATCTACTAAGGAGCCTCGCAAATATTTTAGCACTGCAGTTTTTAGGGGCATTGTATTAGCTACGAGTCTTACAGCGCTTATTGCATTTGGATTACACCGCTGGCACCACAACTTTTTCGTGCTTCAGCCCGGTACTGCACAAACCACTAGTGCCGTGAGTACCCTCTATGAGGACTACAAGCAGGCAAGCCTAACTGAGCATAGCATTGCCGATGAACAGGTAGCACACGGCATTATTATTGCTGGGCTTTATAACGCCAGCGATGAACTTGACCACATTAATTGGCTCTTCGCTACAGCTCAACCGGTCGAGGCTATATGGCGACTTACTGCACTCCAAAGCAAACTAGGCGCCGACAATGCCTTCGTGGATCAGAAAATTGCAGAGCTCGCTGAGGCAAAAGCCAAGCAAGCAAAGCATGCCGGAGCCGCCCAAGCTGCTGCACCTGTGCATGACACTACGTTTATCCCGATCGTTATGTATCATAAAACGCCGACCGACTTCGAGTCTCAACTCCAGATTATACAAAAGCGTGGTTACACCACCATTACCATGGCCCAGGTAGCATGCGGCTTACGTAAAACCTGCACCCTGCCGCCCAAGCCATTAGTGATAACATTTGACGATGGTTATAGCGACCAACTGCGCGCGCTCAGCATCCTGCAAAAGTACCAAATGCGCGCCACCTACTACCTTATTATCGGTGGCGAGAAGAGTAAGTACTGCATTGGCATAGAGCGCACACCCGGCTTGGCCTGCGGAGACTCATACATGAATTGGGACGAGGTGCGCGGCCTAGTGGCCAGCGAACTAATCGAGATTGGTGCCCACACGATAGACCACCTGGCGCTCGCCGGGCTCAGCGCCGGCGATCAAGTATATCAAATTACCACTTCGAAACAGCGCCTCGAACAAGAGCTTGGACTGAGCATTACTACACTTGCCTACCCGTATGGCTCATACAATACGGTGTCGATTACCGCAGCCCAGCAAGCTGGCTTTAGCACTGCGGTTAGCACCGTGCCGGGTAGCGATCAGTCACTGGGTAATATCTTTGCGCTACACCGCATTCGTAATACTTACGCACTACCGTAGCCACCTGCCCCGCCTTGACCGTGGGGCATCAGGTAGTGAGGAGTCTATAATCCAGACGGAGTGAGCCACGAGAGTACTCAAACTTGCAGTGGGCACGACATTCTGGGGTATAGACGAACGAACGCACCTCGTATGCGAACCAGTAGGTCGGAAATACTTTTGTTTACTTTTGGTATCTTCAAAAGTAAAGATTATTTAAGGACTGGATTCCGGCCTACGCCGGAATGACACGGAGGGTAGGGTGACGAAGAAGGCTCGGGATGATGAGCATAATATCTCCAACTCCAAAGTCGGGATTAGCTACAAGATGAAGATGGATTACTTCTGGAGTGCTGCAATCCCAGGTAGTTCTTTGCCGGCCAAGAGCTCCAAGCTAGCCCCACCGCCGGTAGAAATAAACCCAAACTTATCGGGCTTACTGTATTGATCCAAGAACCCAGATGTGTCCCCACCACCAATGATTGAGTGGGTTCCAGAAGTAATAATGGCTTCAGCCACAGCGCTCGAACTAGCAACAAAGGCTTCGTTTTCCGTATAGCCAAGTGGCCCATTCCAAAACACCGTTTTGCTCGACGCTATAACTTTCTTAATTGCCTCCGTAGTCTTTGGCCCCAAATCAAGCGCCATATCATCGCCCTCAATATCGTCCACAGTCACCGTTTTGGCCTCTTTACTGTCAAGCGATTTGCTAACCACTACGTCGGTTGGTAATACCAACTCTACCTCGTGCTTAGCAGCCTTAGTAATAAATGTAGTCACTTTGTCTTTGAGCTCTGGTTCGGCTACACTCTTACCCACTCCATAGCCTTGCGCGATTAAAAACGTATTGGCCATCGCACCACCAATCACAATACTATCAACCAAACCAAGAAGGTTGTCTAAAAGTTCAAACTTATCAGCTACCTTAGCCCCACCAATGATTGCCACGAACGGGTGTTCGGGCTTCTCGAGCAAACCATGTAATGTATGGAATTCTTCTTCGACCAAGAACCCAGCCGCATGTGGCAGTAAGGCCGCCACGCCTACAATCGAGGCGTGGGCCCTGTGCACACAAGCAAAAGCATCATCTACATACACGTCGGCGAGACTTGCTAATTCACGAGCAAACTCCATGCCGTTAGCTTCTTCGTCGGGGTAAAAACGTAGGTTCTCGAGCATAAGTATTTGCCCGGGTTTGAGTTTACTAGCCTGCTCGTGCACGCTAGGCCCGACTGCTTCGGCTACAAACTCTACCTTTCTGTCTAGCACCTCGGCGAGCTTAGCAGCAATCGGCTCCAGACTAAGCTCTGGTACCACTTTGCCATCTGGCCTACCCAAGTGGCTCGCTATAATTATGCTCGCACCCTGGTCGAGCAAATATTCTATGGTAGGTACCGCAGCATCGATGCGGCGATCGTCAGTAATCTTGGCGCCTTCCATGGGCACGTTAAAATCCACCCGCAAGAACACGCGCTTGCCATGTACGTTTACATTTCGAACCGAAATGAGTTTATTCATAACCCTTAGTCTAGCACTTTCACACCAAGCTGGCCATTACCCCTTAGCGACCAATATTGAGAAGTGACAGCGCAGCTGCTACAAGTAACGAAAATACTACCACGCCCAGCCAAGAGGCAGTAGCTGCCACGTGCTGTTTACGATCCGCCGCCAACATGATCGCGCTCGATACACCGAGGCAAACTACAAATGAGACTACAAAGTAAGCCAGCATAACACCCTCCGTATTTGGTTCTAGTTTAACGCCAGTGCTGCGTAAGCACAATGCACACTGGTCATAGAGTTATTTAGTCTTGGACTTAGTGGCAATCGACACTTTGGCCGACTTAGCCTCCATTGGTTCTGGCTGTAGCTCAGCCTTACTACTTGGGCTCAGCTGCGTCTCGTTCCCAGCTAATTTTTGAGCTGCCTTAGAGTTAGGGTGAATTTTATTATGCACGGGCATCCTAAAGCCGAAGGTTGAGCCCTTACCCTCAGTACTTTCAAACACTAATTCGCCACCCTGATCCTCTACCACTCGCTTCACTAAGTAAAGTCCTAGCCCGGTTCCGTCCGGGCGGGTGTTTTGCGCATTCGCCGCCCGGAAGAACTTTTTAAACAATTTCTTCTGCTGAGCTTCTGGCACACCAATACCATTATCCACTACCTTAAACACAATGTCTTTGCCATCGAGCTCCAAGCTTACCTCTACCTTGCCGCCACCGTTTGGTGGTGCACTGTAGTGAATAGCATTGTCGGCTAGGTTCATAATCACCTGGCGTGTTTTATCTAAATCCAGCTTCATCATTGGTACTGGTTTAGCTGGCTTATGATAAATAAGCTTTACACTCTTAGAATCAGCCATGGTCTGCAGCTGGTTAAGCTCCGCTGGCACTTCGGTATTTAGATCCACGTCCGTTGGATCTATAAAGAATCGGCCGGCCTCCATACGACTGACGTTGAGCAAATCACTTACCAACCCAGCCATACGGTTCGCGCTGTCGAGCGCCTGCGTGAGTGGCTCCTTCATAGCCGGGGCAATTTTACCAAAGTCACCCTCGAGCACCATGCTTACGTAGCCTTTAGCGGTAGTGAGCGGCGTACGCAGCTGGTGCGACGCCATCGATATAAACTCATCCTTAGCCTGGTCGAGCTCCTTGAGGTCTTCATTAGCCCGTCGTAACTTACGTGTGGCTGAGACCACTTTGGCTTGCAGGGTTTTGTTGAACTGTTGAATTTCGGTATAGGCCTTGGCGTTTTGCACCGCCACTGCGAGCTCGTTGGCAATAATTCGCAGCACTGCTAGATCTTGCTCATTGTATATATCGCCACTGAGCTTTTCCCCCAGGAGTAAGTAGCCCACGAACTCCTCTGAGGTACGCAAGGTTATACTTACCCGCAAGCCATACTTGTCCATAATATCTTTGCGATCGCCCGTGCTCATATCGTCTGCCACCAGCATGGGTTTGCCTAGCTCCTGCAGATCCTTAAGCTCCAGTTCGCTACTATCGCCACGCAACACCCGCGCTTGGTAGTATATATTCTTGTCATTTACCACCACGATGTCCACCTTACCCACGCGCATTTGCTGCTCAATCACCTTAGTTACTTCTTTTGTTAGCACATTTAGGCGAATCTCGGCTGTGAGTATACGCCCCACTGCATTTATAAGCTGTTGCGGATCGTATTTGTCACGGTAAAATATCTTGTCGGTCACACGCTCAAAGAACCGGCGAATTGGCTGGAAGGTAAAGGCCAAGATGACGGCCAAAATGGCATAGAAGGCTTGCTGTGCAAGGCTCAACTGACTGTCTTTAAAGATTAAACCACCGACAAGTACAAATGCCAGTAAGCCATAGGTAATGGATATTGTGACAATTACAAGTAAATAAGTGAGGGCTCTCGCAACAACAGCTCGAATATCAAACAGCTTATGTCTAATGATTGCATACGCAATAATAAGGACCATGAGGAAAATAGACCCCACGATTGCATATTGACTGATAGCGAGAGTAGGGAAAAAGATTGTTGCCCCAACAGAAAAAACTACCGCTTGAACGAAAGCGAATATCATAAGGTAATTCTTAAATCTATTTACCTTAGTTTCTTTGCGCGCCATGCGAAAGAGCTTTATAAGACTCCCGATTACCAACAAGCCCACAAAAATCAACTGAGCGGTGTATAGGCTTGAGGCTTCTGTTACCGATATTCCTGCTGAAGTAACCTCGACCTTTTGAATCATTACACCGGTGCAATTTAGTCCGAAAAACACTAAAGATGATGAGAAGATAAGAATATCTAGTATTTTATTACGTGGAGTCTTTAGATAAGAAAAGATAAATAAGTAGAATGTAAGTCCAATCAAAACAGAAAATGCGCTTGAAGCTCGTATAAACATTAAGTTGTTAGCTGTCGATGTATTGAGTTGAGCTAACCCCTGTACGCCAATCCAGCAGCCTATAACAAGACTAAAAACTGAAAACATAAAAAGGCCGTTCGTTGCTCTACGAAAATATGTAAGAGAGGCAATAATAAATACCCCGATGACGATCGGCACATATATGAGTGCTTGGCCTATATACATAGCATAAGTATAGCAAAGAAGTTAAGCTTTTTCTTATTAAATAGCGACAGGAGTAGAGTTGTGCTATGCTTGCCTATATATGTTACCCGGAAACCTACCTCTGTTCCCTTCTTTCAGATCGATTGATACCACAGACAGTCAGTGGTATGTAGAATTCTACGAAAAATTTGATCCATACGCAGACTTCTGTTTCGCAAATCTCATGACGTGGCTCAACATAAATGACGATTTAGTGATTGCTCAGCTCAACAACAATGTCATTTTTAAATTTACGGACATATTCAGCAACAATCCGCTTGAGCCAAGCATCAGTATACTTGGAAGTTCTTTAGCAAACGAAACCATACAAAAGCTAATCGGTAACGCTCCATCTACATACATGCTAACAATGCTGCCAGAATGTCTTATGCACGAAATAGATTTGGACTTTATATCTATTACTGAAAACAGGGACAATTGGGACTACGTATATCATATCCCAACTTTTTTAAGCCTGGGTGGTCCTGAATATAAAAGACTTCGATATCAAATTAACTCATTCAAAAAGAGTTATGAAAAAAACATCAAGACAACATTTACTAAACTGACTGGCGGGCAAGAAGGCAAAGAGCTAATATCACTCTTAAGAAACTGGAAAAGTGCCTATCAATTTGGTAACGACCCTGAAGAGGTTGAAAATATTGCATTGCAACGAAGATTGATTTCACTGAATGGAGCAGGCTGCCACGTCTTACGCCTCTACATTAACAACAAAATAGAGGGCTTCTTAATTACCACTATACTACCGAATAAAGGTTATGCGATAATTCACCATATTAAGTGCAGTTATAAATTTAATTATCTATTTGATTATCTATTCTACTCTGCACTTGGACTACTGGCAGATCACGGCCTAACCCATGTTAACCTCGAGCAAGACCTGGGTATAGAAGGCCTGAGGCAACATAAGTTACTATTGAGACCGAGTGCTTTCCTGAAAAAATACTCCGTTAACTGGGTACGTTAAGCCCCTTTCACCTCTAAGCATCGATAATATGTTGTATCAATGGGTGCAGGCGGGTCGATACTAAGCTCTGCTGTTGCGTTTACATAATCCTCTACAAGTCTTGGAATATAGCCACTTGATCGATTTGTGCTCTCAAAACAAACTCTATAATCTAAGCTGGTCTGAGAAATAACGTGAGTCGGCAACTGTATAACGGGCTCGGCATAATGCCCGACGCCATCTGCTCGTGCCACGATACCAGGAAAGAACAAGAATCGCTCTTCACCCCTTGTATGCTCCTCTATAAAATCAGAATTAATCCAAGAAATTGATTCCGGACTAGTCATAAAGAACATAAACGCAACTGGCCTTCCTTCGTTGAAGTACACACTCAAAGTAGTACCTTGTGTTTCGATGAGTTGTTCAAAGAAATCTCGATTATCCTCCATTGAAATAGGATGATTCTCTCCTAAATCTTGGAATCTTTGTTCATATAAATCCCATAGCTGGTCTCTAAGATGTTGGTCTAAGTCTTGTGTGCCAAGAATAGTTGGGCCGTTCTCAGGAAACTTTTCATATTTTCCTTCTGCAACAAGTTGTTCAAATCTTTCGTAAATACTAATTGGCTCCAGAGGTGTCGTTTCGACACTAGTGTGATGAGTTAGGGCAGCGTAAAAGGACATTGAGGCCTGCTCCCTCCCTTCCTGTGCCTGGGAGTCCATGAGCGGTAATTCGTGCCAGCTTAAACCAGCTGCAGATAATAATCTTCCTAAGTTTTCTACCACTTTATCGTCTTGAGCCAATGTATGCTCAAAGTACAACTTCAATCCTTCTCGCGCCTTCGAAGCCAGATCGGCGAGTGCTTCGGGCTGCCGCACAAATTGTTCGATCATATCCCCCGACAACGCCAAGTAGTAAACTTCCTGGCCCTCGCTATCGTTTTCCTGCGCAATCCTTCGTGCTCGCTCCTGATCCCACCCTTCCACATATTCAATTGGCACAATCGCCGGTACGGACATTCCTTGAGTGTTAACCAGTACAGTCCTTTGGTCTAGGAAAGCTTGTTGTGCCATATCTGGATCCATCAGGCCTATTTTACGAGAACCGACGGCACCTTGATCCAACAAAACCCGATATGCCTCAAAATCAAACCCAGATGGCTGGATATCTCTCCCTGACTCAGTAGAGCCCTTTTCTTTGCTAGAAATGGAAGATGGCCTTTCTGGATTCATACTATTCTACTTTCTTAGATTATAATTCATGGCGTAATTCTCGGCTTCAAAATACTTTTTAGCGAAATCAGCAACTATTTGCGGGTTATAGTATTTACAAGAAAAAACATCTAGGTAAGTTGTATTTGTTTGATTAGCAAAGTGAGCAGAAACAAGCGATGTTTCAATAAGCTGTGTCATAGAGAAACCAGCAATCTCTTCTTTTTCACCGAAGTGAACAACCTGACACTCACCAAACCGCGTTACTTTTATTAGATCACAGAGCTCAACCACAAAATTTTCAATAGCTTTGGCATTACGGATTTTTTCAGCGTCACATCCGTACAAGTCTATAGATGTAGAGATACCCCACGCCCCCTTCTGTTCATATCCTTGCTGAATTAGATCCATAGCCTAACTCTAACTTCTTCTCAAGAAAAGGACAAGGGGTGGACAACAATTCCGCATTAGACGCTTCAGACACGCCCGGGTCTAAGGATATTAACGCCCTAAATACTTCCGTAGCACCATGCGGAACTTATCTTCTTGCTCACGCATGGTCTGCCCCACTAGGCTTAGTACCCATCTACCAGATGTAAACAGTATAGCCAGCTGCTCTAGATCGGCAGGCTGCACAGCCTCCAAGCGAGCCTTGTACTCAGTTGGGTCAGTTAGCTTGCGGCCAGCGCTAAAGTCATGTCCATACCAGCCTGCAAAGTTACTCGGCTTTTGAAAGCTCGATTCAAAATCGCCCGTTACGTAACCCCTGGCTCGCTCAAACTCACGCGCGCTAAATTCGCCTTGCATAATCTTACTAAGCTCGCGCACGCCTAATTCAAAGAGCGGCAGGGCTTTGCTCGGCTCCGTTTGATCAGCCATGAAGAACTCCGTGTAGTCCGGGTTTGTGCCAAAACCAGAGTATGGATGGTACGAAAGCCCACGACGACGGGCCAAGTGATGATAGCGCGAGAAACTACCTACGTTAAAGATAGTATTGAATATCCTCAACGCTGGCAGGAGCTCGTAGTGTGACTCTGGCAAGTGGAAGGTAAGACGAAAGTGCGCCTGGGCAGAAAGCTTAGTGGTTAAACTACTACTCCGCTCGAGTTTGGGAGTAAGAGGGCGCGCCACCCAGTCGAGTTCTTTGCCAGCGCGGTAGTCGGCTAGGTTTTGCTCGAGCTGGCGAACCGTATGCTGTGCATTGCCATTAAACGCACCCGCGAGCAGAAACTTAGTATTGCCCGTAGTATGGGTGGCATTGTAAAAGTCCACCAAGTCTTTGCGCCGAATAGCATCCAACGACTCTATGCTCTGCCGTATGCTTGGGTAGCCATCCGCAAAGAATTGGCGCATGTTAGCTAACCAGGCTCGCTCACCATCGTCTTCCTTATAGCGCAGAAGCTCTTGGGTAACTACCTCTTTTTCTTGTCGAATAGCCTTGGGCGCAAAGGTTGGTTCCTTGAGCTGTGAGCAGGCCAAACTAATTACATTATCGAGCGAGCTAATGCTCGACTCAAACCAGTAGCGAATTGCGGTTTCACTCGTTTCGGCATTGGAGTACGCACCGAGCTTCTCTACCTCAAAGGCAAAGTCTTGGCCGTCGGGGTAGTCCTTATTGCCCTCAAATGCCAAATGCTCCAGCAAGTGAGGTAGCTCGGAGCGCTTGGGCTCACCGTAGCGCAATCCAGCGCGCACAATAGACGAAAAGTATAGAGCCGGCGAGTTTGGCACATCTATGAGTAGGAGCTCGGAGCCGCCACTCAGCTTGGCATGGTGTAGGGAGTGCTTCATTCGCACTATTATACTGGTAGTGACTCCTATATAACAGGTCTAGCCGTGGATGAATTTTTGTGCTAAAATAACCTGGTTCTTGAGCCTCACTAAATGAGAGATGCGCCCTTAGCTCAGCTGGATAGAGCGTCTGACTTCGGATCAGAAGGCCGGGGGTTCGAATCCCTCAGGGCGCACCATGCACAATATGTCCGCACAATTGCGGGCCAGTAGCTCAGTTGGTTAGAGCGGCTGCCTCTTAAGCAGCATGTCGTGGGTTCGAATCCCACCTGGCCCTCCATAGACCTTATGATTGAAGACCCCTTTGCGGGAGTCTTTTTTGGTTGGTATGATGAGTCCATGGAAACCCTCTCGAACAACCCCGAGGAAGCTACGGATAAGCCACAAAAGCTGGCTGATGAGTTAAAGGCGATGATACCTCAAGAAAAGGAGATGGAGTCTAGCCGAATAGAAACGATATTGCAACAATTTGGGTCAGAGCAGCACGCCATGGCCTCCGTGGGAGGTATCGAGGTCATAGGGCTTGGCAACATAGAGCAGATGGAAGCACTTGCCTCTGCTGCTAAGGCGGCACTAGATCGGCTGCAAGATCAATTCGGTGGTCAGCTTGAAGCAGCATTTCCTGGACTTAAGATTTACTTTGCTGATGGAGCAATTGATACAGGCGGCGAGGCATTAGCAGATGAAAACGCAATAATTATGGATGCATCAAAAGCCGCAATGAGTGTGGGCGATGTAGAAGCCCTGCTCGTCGAAATGGGCTTTCTTAATCCTGGCGACTGGACCTCAAAAGTTAGCCCAGACCTAAGCTATGGAGAGATTACTATCGTGCACGAAATGGGTCATATGTTAGAAGCACGAGCATACGGTACAGAGGGAGTTGGTTTCGTTTCCCTATCGTCCGAGACTGCAGTAACAAAATATGGCAGTAAGGCGCCTAATGAAGATTACGCAGAAGCATTTTTTTATAACGCCTACGGCTTAGATGTTGGCTCTGATCGTAAGGCTATTCTCGAGCGGGACATTAGTAGCGTGACTTTAGCCGCAGCTGCTTAGCTCCTTATAGCAGTTGCTACTGGCACTACGATGGCCCTCCATAGACCTTATGCTTGAAGACCCCTTTGTGGGAGTCTAATAAGTTAAATACTACTTTTTGCTTGGGCTTAAATGCATTGACTTTTTCATGTATTTATACTACTATTTACCAGTTCTCGTGTTAGGAATGACCAATGACGGCTAGCCCGTCCTGAACAAGGAGGGCTACAATGCCCGTAGTTGATGTTTTCTGTGCAGCCAGCTGGCTGCCCGATGAAGACCAGATCCATGAGGCGAAGTGGCGCAGCCAAGTCCCTGGATGCACTACGTCGGGCTTCCCCTACAGCTTCGAGCTCACGCGGCGGTTCCTTCTGGATCTGCCCAAGATGGTTGCTCGTGCCGTGAGTCAGGTCGACAAGACCAAGATCACCCCTGGCGAGGTCAAGATCCGCGTTCACCGGCAGCACCCGTGGGACTTCAACCACGACGACTGGGCGATCGACGTCCAGCCAGGCGATCGAGATGCGACAGAGCTGGTCCGCAAAGATGACCCGGACTGCGAAGACGGCTACGAGATGCGCAGGCAGGCCATCTCGAACGACCTCGGCCTCCGTATCGAGAAGTGGCTCAGGCAGCCCTTCGTCAGCCAGGAGACTCGTCCCAGCTACGAGGTGGAAGTCCGGCCCATCGATGGGTCAGGGCTCGCGTTCGATCCTCATGGGGACGCTTACCTCGTCTGGTAGCGATGCTCGCCAGGAGTTACCTGGTTACTCCACCGCTCGGTGCGGACGACAAGATCGTCCTTCACCGGGCGGTCTTTCGTTACTCCGTTTTGTATAACTCATTTGCGATTAACTCTACCATTGCCTCCAGATGGCTTTCAGGCACTCTCCAAGACTAGACTCCTTTACGGGAGTCTAAGTTACAGTGTAAATTCAAAAAGAAGGCCCGCGTGATCAGATAGCACGGTGCTCCGTGCTGCAACATACAAGATCAGAGCTCCTTTGCCGAAGTCACGTTGGCTGCTATGATTATGGGATGCTAGACCCTAGAAGGATAGAAAAGCACATTTCTTTAGCACCGTATACAACCTACAGAATTGGTGGGCCGGCCGATCTGTTTGTAACTGTGCACTCACAAGATGAGCTCAAGGATGCCGTCCTATATGCAAGACGTTGCAAAATTCCCTACTTTATCCTGGGCACAGGCGCCAACATACTAATTGGCGATAAGGGCTTTCGCGGTATTGTGATCCTTAACCAAGCTCGTGCTTTTCACTTCGAACGCCACAAGCTTGTAAGTGAAAGTGGTACCCCTATTAGTAAGCTCATAACAGCTTCTCAGGCCAAGTCACTTTCTGGTCTCGAACACTTTGTAGGCATTCCAAGCAGTGTAGGTGGGGCACTCCGACAAAACTTGCACTTTTTGTCACCTGACCGAAAGAGCACAGCTTTTATTAGCGAATTATTTGTCTCAAGCGTTATTCTTGATAGTGACAATAATACAAAGGTGGTCGACAAAACCTTCTTTAAGTTCGGTTATGATGATTCGATCTTACACCATGCCAACATTGTCGTGCTCGAAGCTAGCTTCCAGCTTAAGCCGAGCAACAGATCGACAATAAACCACCGTATTGCAGAAAACTTAGCGTGGCGTAAGTCTAAGCAGCCACAGCTCGAAGACTATCCGTCATGCGGTTCGGTCTTTAAAAAGATTGAAGGAGTTGGTGCAGGCCGACTCATCGAGAGGGCAAACCTAAAGGGCAGGTGCTTTGGTGGCGCGATGATATCAGAATTACATGCTAATTATATTCTCAATCTAGGGCAAGCCTCTGCTAAAGATATACGGGATGCTATTGCCTCTATCCAACAGGAAGTATTGGCTAAGACAGGTTACCACCTTGAACCCGAAATTAGCTTTGCGGGAGAATTTTAGCGCTGACAGTCTGCATATTTCTAGCTTTAGAGATGCTAGTAACTACTTACGATAGAAGCCAGACGCGTAGTAACTCCCCTTTATAGTATAGTTGTATGTTGGATCACCGTCTAAGAATTGTACTCGGTACGTATTCCCCTTGTAGATACGCCCATCATAACATTCATGATCGCGATTACCGTTAGCCTGATACTTTTTCGAAGTTGCTACGGTAGCATAGAACCCCTGCCTATCCCAAACTTGAACCGCCCAGTAATACTTATCCTTTATACCTGGAAAGAACTTGCTATTAAAGCGAGCTGTGACGCATACTTTGCCGTCAGTACTTTTGAACTTTCCACTTGTGTAAGATTTACTGAACTTAACTGACCTGGATGTTCGATTCGGTGTTCCTGAAGCAAAAGTTTTTAACACCACAAATCCACCAACAAGCACAACAACCGCGATGACAGGCACTAAGCCCTTCTTGCTCATTTTATTTGGTTTGATTAATTTGCTATTTTTCGTGGATTTTTTTCCGGAGAGTTGTCTTGGTTTGACTTGAGCCATCTTGATAT
The DNA here is from genome assembly GCA_964600985.1 of uncultured Candidatus Saccharibacteria bacterium. Classification (GTDB taxonomy): domain Bacteria; phylum Patescibacteriota; class Saccharimonadia; order CAILAD01; family JADZBC01; genus CAYPSN01. The sequence continues at coordinate 50,104 of CAZRJR010000001.1, read as the reverse complement.
CCCAGCTTATTTCTTAACGGTAACATAAGCATTTGGGCTTGTAAAGCTCAGTGTCTTTTAAAGTTTTAGGCGGACGCCACTGCACCCAACACTGCACACAAAAGTTCTTTCGGTGAAAGCCTTCTAAAATCAACTAACGTATTTATTAGATTGCATATATAATTAGAAAATCTACACTCTTGGTATGAGAAAAAGCATAACTCAAGAGTTTGAATACGGCTGCGGAATAGCCTGTTTTGCCTTCCTTCTTAACACTAGCTACAAGCGAGCCGAAGATTTACTCGGCCCAAAGCAAGCCAAGAGTAACAGGTTTTGGGTGAAAGACCTTGCCAGAGCACTAAACAACAATGGGCTGCGCTACCAATCAAGATACATAAACAAAAAGCTACGGGGGCATATTTATAAAGAAGGAACGATAGTATTAATTCGCAGGTCAAAAAAGTATCCTGCAGGGCACTACCTTGTAAGGCACGGCAACCACTGGATGGATCCATGGATCAACCTGCCACAGAGTAATGACATATCTCGGGCCAAGTCTGGCTTCAGAAAGCGGCTCCCGGGAAGCGCAATGTATGCACTGCTTCCCGAGCTATAGATACGTGGACAAGGGAGTGATCTCCATATTCTCCGGCTGCACACATAACTAATCTGCATGCCGCTACACGGTAAGCCAGTTCGATCCATCTGATATAACTTTTACCGTTTGCCACTGAGCAGTTAGCATTGCCGATGCAGCACCGTCTATCGTCTCTGCGGCTGCAGCACTGAGAGTGACATCATTCCCGCCAGCATTTACACGCTTCACTACATAGGTCCTGCCAGTATTATTAACTGCACTAGGGAGTGTAATGGTAAATGGCGAACTTGTAGCGTCAGCACTAATGATAGAGTCTGTAGCTGTAATGGTATACGTGGAGGACTTTTGGATAATCTGATTTACAGGGTTGTCGTTATATATGTAGATGTCCCCTGCTCCGCTGAGCACGCTGTCGGCATATACAATAGAGTCGCCAATCCCAGTGGACACCTGAGCGTCAATCGCAGCATTGTCAGAATTCTTGTATCCATTGCCATTGATCACAACACGGCCGCCACCCATACCGGTAGTGCCCGAGGGAACATTCAGGAAAATATGCTTATTGTTTAGATTTAGTACACCCTTAAAGCTATTGTCTGCAATACCTACCAAAGTTTTATATCCAGCCACCACCACATTGTACTTGGTAAATATGAAGGCATTATTGGTAATCGACACGGCACCATACGCACACCCGCCGCTTGTAAAATTTGCTTGCTCTCCTGTAGGTAAAACACCTACAATGGCCGAGCGTAATGCAGCTCCTGTACTAGGCTCGGTGTTGGGCGCTAGCATAAGAATATCTACCGCAGTAGTGGCGTGATTGCCATTGGTCTCAAACCAATTACCATCAATCTTTATTCGCGAAAGATTAGAGCTTTTAATCAGTATGCCGCAGCCTACATTAGTCGAGTAGTTCCTGTTTCCTTCTATGGTGTTATTCTCGATCACTAACCCACCCGAAGTCGCATATACGGCAATCCCAACGCCATTATTATTATCTATGGTGTTCTCAGTCACAAGCAGCTGGTAAGGCTGTGCGTTTGTACGGATTATGATGCCTAAATCATTAAAGGTAATTTCGTTTCCGCGAGCTTTAGTTATGTAAGAGTTAGCGGCATAATCAATACCTATGACGTTGTACGACAACTTATTGTCATAGATCTTTGTGTTTGAGTAAGAATTCTCAATGCCTGAATAGTAGCCCCGAATATAAAGGTTGGACACTTCGACGCCTTGGCCTTGAATAGAAATACCAGATCCCACCTTGGTACCCGAAGATGAAATAATAATTGTGCGAGCATAGTATTCACCTTTAATCACAGCATTCGTACTAAGAGCAATGGAGTCTGGATCAACCTTGTAGGTACCGGCTGGGACAAATATCGAACGAGTCGAGCCAGCCGCTGTTATAGCTGCTGTAAAAGCACTTGTGTCATTCGAAGCTCCATCCCCAACAGCACCATAATCCTTAACGTTTACCGGCACTGCACTTTTGTCTGCTTTGCCTTCCAATGCCGCGGCAGTGGCGGCTGAGACCGGCTTGCCGGCATCGGACGTGTTGTCTACACTACCAAGGCCAAGATCTGCTTTACTAAGCGTAATGTCTGCCGAGAGAGCGTGGCCATTAACTGTGCGCGAGGTAGGCACTTTACTCGCCAAGCCAGGCACGCTAGGGTTAGCCGCGCTACCACCGAGATCGCCAGTAAGCTGAATGAGACCTTTTGCACTACTTGTAGCATCAGGTGCGCCACCTACTACCAGATTATCGGCATACGCCTTAGTAACTGCATCAGTGGCATTCGTGGGAGTGGGGACCGTTACTACACCTGTAAAAGTAGGGTTCGCTTTAGGAGCATACGCACCAAGCGTACCGCCCGGCTTCAGCGTACCGTCGGCATTGTGTTCTACGGATAAGAATTCATTAAGTACTTCACCCCAGGTACCCTTATCGCTACCAGGAACAGGTAGTCTGGCCATATTTCCCGACACTCCTCTCTAAACAAAAGCCTTACGCTTTTCGTACTACAGCCATGATAAGCGTAATTACTATGTCTGACAAGCCGGGTAGGAACTAGCTGAGGAATTGTAAAGAAACTTCTGCTACACTATAAATATGAAAGAAGTTGAAGATTACCTCAACAAGCTAAAAGCTCCACAGCGCGCCGAACTGCAACGCGTACGCAAGCTAATCCAGCAAACAGAACCCGAGGCTACAGAATGCATTACCTATGGTATGCCGGGATTCAAACTAGCAGGTAAGTACCTGATCGCTTACGCAGCGTTCAAAGAACACTTAAGTATATTCCCTGGTGCCGAGGCTATTGCCGAACTGGATCCACAGCTTAGCGGATTCACCACGTCAAAAGGAACTATTCAATTCACTCTCGAACATCCCTTGTCGGACGAGCTTATAAAGAACGTTATAAGGTCTCGCGCCAAAGCAATTCGTAAAATTGCCCAGGATGCCAGGTAGGTTGTGCTACACCGACACTATGTCTATTTGTTAGCGTAGGTACAGTATCTAGCCGGTGTGGCCCGACTCAAGCTGCTATACTTAAATCTATGGCAAAAAGATTTAACCACAGAATCAAAGACTTTTGCAGTAATAGTGACGGTAATATTGTGATAGCCCAAGCCCCCAACCTACCGATAATCGGCTGGATTAGCTCTAAGCTCATGAGTATGCTACCAATCAATAATACATTACAACACGGCTTCGGCGTTTTGAGTATGGCTTTTTTGTTTACCTGGGCCTACCTAGAGATCACCAACGGCGATAGCAGTTTTCGCAAACTGCTAGGTGGCCTAGTAATGACCTTTACTATAATAATTATGTTTAAGGTGTAGCCCGCACTATGGCCGAGCCGATCTTTATTACCAAGCCAACCGACAAGTCCCAAAAGGTCGAGCAACAGCTCCGCGACGCGATTGCTCGCCTGGACTATACACCAAGTAAACCCATTGTTTTTGCCATTGGCGGCGATGGTACACTGCTCAAGGCGATTCGCGACCACATAGATTCAGTTGAAACATTTGTAGGGGTATCGGCAGGCACACTTGGATTTCTGCAGGCAGTTGAACCTAGCGATACCGAGAAGCTCATTAGGGCACTCCAAGAGGACTCCTACTCTACTATTACCGCGCCCCTACTTGCCGCCCGCGATACCATGGGCATAATTGGCTATGCGTTTAATGATATTTCGATCGAACGCCTTGGTGCCCGCGCGGCCAAGTTTAGTTTACAAATCGGAGACTCACCCGGTAGCTTCGTGGGTGATGGCATTATCTTTGCAACACCGCTGGGCTCTACTGCCTACTCGCTCGCAAGCGGTGGGCCGATCATAGACAATACCATTCAGAACGCCTATGTAGTCACGCCGAACAACCCACATGTATCGGTTCAGTACTCGAGCCTGCAACGACCACACGTGCTCGCAGGCGATCGTGTAGTTGCGGTCATGTGTGACAATGCCACGCTGGCAGAGCGGCCACTGCAAATTATTTTTGACGGCTACAGCAAGCCACTTGCGAGCGGGGTGGAGATATTCTTATCTGACAAGGTAGTGAATCTAGTACAATTATCGAGCCAAGGATTTCACAATCGGATCGAAGACAAGCGCCTCGGACGGAACTAGTGCGCTACTTTAGTCCAATCGACCACTCAAATATTGCCATGCGTACCGGCAAGCCATAGCCCGCTTGGCGAAAATAAGCTGCTCGTGGGTCGCTGTCTACTTCTGTCTTAATCTCGTTTACTCTGGGCAAGGAATGCATGATTATCGACTTTTGCTTCATCTGCCCTAAGTGTTCTCGGCCAAGTTCGTAGTGGCTCGAAACAGCAACGTAATCCACCCCTTCAGCCAGGCGCTCCTTTTGTACGCGCGTCCAGTACACTACGTCGGCGTCAGCCAACACTTCATCGAGTTCTTGCGTTTCCCGGAACGGAATGCTGTGCTCGGCCAAGTGATCCTTTATATCTTGGCTCATTTCTAAACTCTCGGGTGCTACAAAGCTGAAGCGCACCCCAGAATACTTAGAGAGTAAATAGACCAGCGAACGGCCAGTGCGGCCGTTTGCTAAGTCACCGCCAATCACTACATGGAGGTCTTCGAGCACGCCCAATTCGCGACGAATCGTATAGAGGTCCAGCATAGCCTGAGTGGGGTGCTGACCGCGGCCATCGCCACCATTTATGATAGGCGTACTGCTCACTGCCGCCGCCCTTTCGGCCGCGCCTTCTTCGTGGTGGCGCATCACAATCGCTGCCGGGTGGTATTGGCAGAGCACCCGTATAGTATCCTCTATAGTTTCGCCCTTGGCCGACGAGCTAAACTCGCGAGCGTTCTCGGTACCAACCACGCGTAAGCCCAGATTGTTTGCGGCCGCCTCAAAGCTTACCCGCGTACGGGTCGAGGGTTCGTAAAAGAGCGTGAACACCTGCCTCCCAGCGCCAAGGTTTTACAGCCGTGCCATCTGGCTTGGATCTTTCATCGCTTTGGTAAATATATCAGCTCGATCAAACAACTGCGCCAACTGCTCTGGTGTAAAGTCCTGACTCTTAACAACGTGCTTAATATCGCCCATACTACCTCCTTGTTTGTTAATTTGCCCAAATTGATAAGATTATAGCACAGAACCGCTCCAGCCATTCTGTTCTTGATATTTCTCCCGTAAATTGGTAAGGTTATAGGCGTTATTTGTTCTTTCACGGGGTGTGGCGCAGCTGGCTAGCGCGCGCGGTTTGGGACCGCGAGGTCGAAGGTTCGAGTCCTTTCACCCCGACCATATTGTACTTTTTCACTTTTCATCAATGTAGCATAGGGTTCCTTCCAGGTGTGGGAGACCCTTTTTTTGTCATCCAAAACAAGGTTCAAGAACAATATTCTACATATTGCGTCTTTTGCCACACTATTTGCTGCCTTCAGGTTAGAAGCAGCGTTTTTTGATAGGTTCAAGAACTGCTCGAGACTTAGGGCATCTTTAACTGGGTCGGTTTGCTGTGACTGTAGTGAACTAATCTCAGTTTTTAGAATATCTATTTTTTCCTCAATCCTCGCTGTTCTCTCGCTGTTAACCTTGCGACGACGCAAGAGCCGAAGCACGGCCAAAGAGTTCTTGACCTCGCGACCAACATTGGGCACTACCTCGACATGCATGCGGGTGCGGCCACCAACGCGGCTAATTACACCGACCACACCCGTGGGTACGCGATTCATCACTTCCAGGATCTCATCCTTGAGCTCTTTCTCGCGCTCCGTGGCATCCGCCTTGCGCACACGGGCGCGATACAGCAACCAGCCCAACCACAGCAGCCGGCTAATCGCCTTCTTCTCACGCGGGGTGATGTTGACAGATTCGATCGAAGGCCGAAGGATGGCTTCCAGGCCGCTTGCTCCCGGAACTTGCTGATGGATCTTCTCGGCTCCACGACTCTTTGCACGTGCCACAACTGGCATCCTCTCTGTAGGTTTCAACGAGCAGATGTATTATCTACCCATAACACCTTGAGTTCAAGTGAGTAACTGCCCAAATTATAGTGCGATGGGTATTACTTCTTTGTAGTTTTCTTTGGGCCAGCAACTGAGGTCGAGGTAGCGGTTGGCGCTGACACAACTTCGGCCTGGTCAATACCAGCCTTATTGAGCGGCTTGCGAACCACAAAGTAGTACACAATTGCCACGATCCCGCTCGCACTAAAGAAGAATGAGACTATAAGGAGTATAATCCATAGGTTCTTTTGGCTCTCGTCCTTCCAGTTCTTGCGCTGCAGTGCGTCGACCAACATAACAATCCAAAACACAAACAATGCCATCCACACGGCAATAATACCAAGTCCAAATATAAGCCAAAACACTGCCCAGCCGGCCCCAGCTGTGGTGGCAGTGTCGTAATCATCTGCGTGGGCCATTGCGGCTGGGGCAAGTAAAACGCTGGTAAGTATGCTGGTGGTAGCGGCGTGTTTTATATTAAACTTCTTCATGGTTGGTCTCCTTGGTTAGCACTTGTTAACTTCATTAAATACCATGAGCGCCATACTTGGCAAGAGCACTCCCTAGGCTTAGCTTGAAAAAGAGCTCAATATAAGATAGAATTGGGTATTCTCTCCGCACTAATTATAGGTATAATAATAGTGCGCCAGGGAATTCAAGCGGGTATCGTATAATGATTATTATGCCTGCCTTCCAAGCAGGCGATGCGGGTTTGATTCCCGCTACCCGCTCCAGGAGCTAGACCCTAACGCAAGTCAGAGGCTGGCTCCTGGAAAGATACCAGGTATTAAGCCCGTAGGGTTTGGTGGAGCAACGCGCGCAGCGTGGTAGCCGAGCTTGCTCGAATAGGCACCAAGCACGTTGCAGAGGTGGCTTGCTACCTTCAACGCTACCCGCTCCAAAGTTATCCCCGACCTACACCAAGTCCCCGTAGCTCAGCTGGATAGAGCAACAGCCTTCTAAGCTGTAGGTCGTTGGTTCAAATCCAACCGGGGACACCATGAATGTTCATCTTGCTTAAGCCGTGGTTTAGTCGAGATGAGCACTTGTGACGACCAATGCGGCGAGCCCTAGGCTCTTATGTGGCGGCCTCCACGGTGCTCAGCTTATTACATTACGGTGGGTGTAGCTCAGTTGGTTAGAGCGCTTGGTTGTGGTCCAAGAGGTCGTGGGTTCGAGACCCATCACTCACCCCATTGTGTAGAAACAGTCGTTAAAGCGGCTGTTTTTGCTTTACTATGCAAGAGCCAATTACGGCTATTTTGCACACCCAGGAGTATCCACTACTTAACAGTAAACACATAGAGAATTGGAGCAGAAGTCAGCTGAGTAAGCTTCCCTTGTGGGTATATGCTGTACAATATACGGCCATTTTGCAACCAAACTAATTGATTCATAAATATACTAAAGTGGCTTGGTGGCAAAGTATCTAGTAGCCGGCTTGGCATTACTACCCTTGCACGAGCTTCCTGATTACCAAAGCTCAGCCAACTCAGCCACGCGCTTTCGTTACCCCAGCTATAGTATGGATGTGTATTATCGGCGGCTAGCAGGAGAGTGTAATCCGGCTTGTGCGGCAAACCCTCTACATAACGTAGTGTAGAGCCTACGTTATTACCATTGCGCTGACCAGCTACCACAAAGTCGCGGGCAATGAGCAAATTCGCCACAACTATAATTCCGACTGCTAGAGTAACGCCGACACTACCCGCACTAGCCCAGCGCTTAGGCAATAAGCCATAGAGGGCCATGAGTCCCCTTGCCACCAAATAAGCCACGAATGGCAAGATAATAAGTAGGCGTGTATAATCTGGGGCTTTAGTGATTACAAACGAAAATGAGAACAAAAGTGCAAGCAGGCCAACCACGCCGATTGTGTCCCCCGGCGAACCACGCCGGCGTACTATACATACCAACGATGCTATCAATCCAACCCAAACAAGACAGCCAGTTATTGGATCGACGAAGCCGTGGCCGTAGTTTGGATAGATCCAGCCATGGTCAACCGTCTGAGCATTAAACACACCGAGCCCTTGTATAATGTTCCTGCGTATACCTTCGGTCTCGGTGTTAGCTCCCACCCATTGCATTTGCGCCTGGCGACCTTCATGAGTAAACAAGAATTGTTCACGCTGGAACGGCATAGTTAGGCTGAATGAGCCTATGCTCGAGACTAAACCGGGTGCAGCCACTAGGAACCAGCCAAGAATTGTAACACCAGCCATTGCTGCAATTTCACGAATTGAGCGCTGCGACTTGCGAGCAAGCCAATCTATGCTAAGCATGAGTAACCATAACGGCAGTAATATTCTGACCGGGTAGTAAGTGTAAACAGATAACCCAGCGACTGCTCCACCTACAAAGGTCCAAAACAGACTTCGACGCCTCAAGCCAAACACCAAGAAGTTAAGTGCTAGCAGCTCAACTAATAAGCCTGTGTTGTCACGCATAGCCATACGGCTAATCATAACCAGTGAGTGATTTACCCCCATCACGATTGTCGCAACTATTGCCCACCATCTACTTAAAAGCTGCCGAAACAAGCAAAAACCCGCTGCAATTATGGCCAGCCCAGACAGCGCGTGAATGATGCGAGTATGGTATAGGGTTATGCCTCCCAAAAGACCTATTAATTTACCAAAAACCACAAAGATGCCCGAAGGTAAGCCAAAGTAGTCACCCATAATACTAAAAGGATCAACCCACGCAGCATGTGCGAGCCGTTGAAAATATCCCATAAGGATGATCTCGTCGGTATTAACTTGTACGGGTAACTGATGTAAACGCCACAAGTAGAGTGGCACGAAAGCCAAAATAAGTCCAAGTATTACTGCAAAATCCAGCCGAGTAACATTCGGTTTAGCCCACCCAACTTGTCTCACTGCAAAGAAATGCCAACCAAAAATCCCAATACTACCAAGCCAGAGTCCAAACATGTGCCACGAAAAACCGAGGAAGTAATAATCGGCTAGCGCCATAACTCCATAACCCACCCCTATGACTGGGAAAGCCCAATTATCCCACCCCTGCTTGAACTTCATAAGACTCATGGTACCACGTTATGAACCCCCGCAGCACATGCCACGGGGGTTCTTAGTTCGGATACGTTCATGCTCACCCTGGCTTACTCCCCACTACCATCCGAAAGGTAATGGTAGTGCGGGGCAGCACGTGAGCTGGATCTGCAGAGTGGACTGGACGAATGTCGACCCTATGATCTGCGCCATCTAGTGCAGGTGCAATGAGCAGGCCTATGCTGCCCGATGCCGTCTCGAATGCGTGCGTGGGCTCAGCACTGTGCCTCGCCTCATACATCCTAAACGGCCCTGCGCCCTCGATGGTAAAGATGATGATCAGCTCACGATCAGGCGAAAAATCCTGATGTCGCGATATTTGATCATCATGCTCACTGAATCGCTGTATGGTAATCTCGTTTGGTAGCCATTGCTTGAGGCTCGGCTTGCACCGCGGCGCCGACATCCTCACTCGCTGCGTGACCTTTTCGTACAGCAATCGGATTGGAACAGGAATGATGTCCTGATCCGTCCGCAACACCAACGCCTCGGTCTTCACACAGATGCTATCGGTCTGTCTGAAGTAGCGCGTCAGCTCAACTGAGTCGACAGATTCGACAAGTTCTCGACAGAAATCCAGACAAACTCCTTCGGCCTCAAACGCAAAGCCTCGACGTGCGACTTCACCAAGGAGCTCCTGAAAATCAACATGCGAACGAAAGATCTCCGTCACAGTCCACCTCCTGGTTCTCAATAAAGCTCGGCAAGCCGACCTCACAGCCGTCGTGGACTTCGTAGTAGCCACTGGTAGCTCGATCGAAGTAACCGAGCTTCACCTGACCCTCCTCGAACGGTCGGCCACACACCGGGCACAAACGCACCCTGTGCTCGCAAACGCCTACCGGGTGAGCATTGAAGTATTCGAGCAACACAACCACAACTGCCTCCTAGAACGTATTTGGATTTGTAGGTACTCTCGGACAAATTAACTAAAACAAAAAAACTGCCCGAGAAGGCAGTTTTAGAAGATAACTTTTGGACTAATCTAACCCTGGCTCCTCGATCCGTTTACTGGTGAGTAGGAAATAAATGACGACCAGGTTGTGAGCTTGTGACTTAGTATCATACTTTGATTATAATCCGAGCATAAGTATATTGCAAAACTTTGGCTAGTTACTGACTCGAGGCTAGCTTCTAATGTACAAACACCATGCCAAGCGTTGCGGCCAGCATAACTACCAGCGTAAATATACCAACTGCATTAGAAAGCTTAGAGTTCTTGCGCTCACCCATAATCTTTTTGTTGTTACCAATGCGGATGATTACGAATATGAGTGGTACGGCCATGACCCCATTAATAATGGCGGCGTAGTAGAGGGCCTTGATTGGATCGATGCCAGCGAAGTTAATAAGTAGCCCAGTAAGCGTAGAGCCAGCAATTACCGCATAGAACCCCTTGGCTTTAGAAACCTTGCGGAATAATCCCTCTTTCAGATCAAGTGCTTCACTAACCGCATACCCGGCCGAGCCAGCCAGTATAGGGATGGCTAGCATGCCAGTGCCAATAATCCCCAATGCAAATAATAACTTGGCGACAAACCCGGCGTTAGGAAATCCCTTTACGAGTGGCTCTAGTGCCTTGGCGGCTTCGGAGGCCGACGACACATTAAATATACCTGCGGCGTGCAAGGTGGCCGCCGCCGTAATCAGAATAAAGAAGGCGACGATTTGCGAAAGCAGCATACCAGCAGCATTGTCTTTACGAAAATCTTTGATGCGGTGGTCGGTCACGAGTGGTGCACCGTCACCCTCTTTACGCCAACGATGCGCAACTTGCTCCTCGACTATATGACTAGGCTCCCAAAAAAATAAGTATGGAGAAATCGTTGTGCCGAGCAGAGCTACGATTGCCAAGATAAAAGCAGGGTCGAATTGGAAGTGCGGAATAAGAGTCTTATGCAATACATCACGCCAAGGCATATTTACCATAAATGCTGTAATTACGTAGGCAAACAGGGAGAGACAAAGCCATTTAAGAATTTTCGCATACTGCCTGTATGGAACAATCAATTCTAAGAGCACAATGGCAAGAGTAAAGAATAGTGTCCACCACACAAACGGGAGATTAATAAGTAGTTGAGCCGAAGCCGCCATCGCACCAATGTCGGCACCTATATTAACCGTGTTGGCAAACACCAAAAAGAACACTGCGGCATAGAGGAACCAGCGACTGTAGTTCTCCTTCATAACGGACGCGAGGCCGCGACCCGTTACCAATCCTATGCGGCCAGCCATTTCTTGGACCGCGATCATCATTGGTAGCATGAAAGGCATCATCCAAGCAAGTGAGTAGCCAAATGCGGAACCCACCTGTGTGTATGTGCCTATACCCGAGGGGTCGTCATCGGCAGCACCAGTTACGAGTCCAGGCCCAAGGTGTCGTACAAACTTAACCCAGCGACTGGGCGTGAGTTCTTTGATCACCTCCTTCTCGACAACTTGCTGGACCTTTTTGGCCTGTTCTTCCATACAGTGATTATAGCTATAAGTACTTATGTTTGGAAGGGACTTTGCTATATAGAAGTGTTATACCGTATATAAGCGTTACCATTCCTAAACCAAGAAACGTCGCTGGCCAGAATTGCTTAACAGGATGACCAATAAACCCAAACACTAGCAAACTATGAAGCGTGTAGACAAACAATGAGTGCTGACCAAGTGGGACAAAGAACCATCCCACCCAGCGATTAATGGTAGCTTCGAAGTGTTTTACGCCGTGATACGCCACCACGATGCAGGCTGCAAAGAGTAAAACTCTGCCTGGTCCAAGCTTAATAGTATCAAAGCTTGGTTCTAAGAAAAACTTATAGTTATCGTACAACCCGCGTACAAGTCGCAATGCCCAACTCAGCGCTATGCCGGCAACCGCCACAGTAGCAACCAAGCTCAATATTTGTAAACGCAATCTTCGGCCCAGGCCTGTCCACCAATCCTGTACTGCCTGATTATGATAACCTAAGACGAGCCCACCAAAGAACAGAAGCTGCCAAGATGTAGCTGAAAAATATGTACCAATCGGACGAAAGGGCGCTGCTAATGCAAGGCTAAGGGCCCATACTATAAAAGATACTACCAGAACCGCACGCCACTTGCCCTTGGCCAACCAGTAAAGTGCTCCAATAGAAATAAGCATGTAGACAGCATAGAGAGGTAGCATATCGGCCAAGCCAAAGCTGTACTGGAACGTAATTGTACGCAGAATAGTCTCCAGCCAGCCAGCGTGACTTACGCCCAACGTAACGCGCGGGAAGTAGTTAAGGCTTCGAGCCACCAAGGTAAAGCTGAGGGTCAGCACAACGCTTATGCTATAAAGCACCGCCGCACGATGCAGGAGCCATCTATTAGCCTTTGCCATGTGACCGTGCCGCACGTCATTGCCACGTAGCCGACCTACGAGCAGACCTGAGAGAAAAAAGAAGCCCTCTGCAGCCGAGACCAGCAACATACCGCCGCCAGTCAGTGGCTCAAAGAGCGAGGGGAAGCTACCTAGATGGTCAATGATGATTACAAATAAGAAGTAGCCGCGTAAAATATCGAGTGTAAGATCACGTTTGACCCTGGGAAGTGCTTGATTCAAGCGATCCACCATGCCTACGCTACTTTGTGCTGCCGCGTAGGCGGGCCTTGAGTGTAGAGCCAGCACGGAACCGTGGTGTCAACATACCAGGAATGTCGAGTGACTCCATGGTGTTTGGATTAATGCCACGACGTGCCTGGCGCGTAGCAGCATAAAACGTACCGAAGCCAGTTAGTGTAACAGTTCGGCCAGCCAATATCTCGTCTGCAATTAATAGCTCGAGACTACTGAGCACTTCGGCAGTTGAACGTTTGGTAAGACCGTTCTTGCGTGCGAGGATTTGTACAATTTCTTTACGGCTCATGCCGGACTGTTTGCTGCTTGCTGTTGGGCTCATTTGGCATACTCCTCTGCTCGTGTTTCGCGGATTACATTAACTTTAATAGTGCCTGGATATTTTAGCGTAGCCTCAACCTTATTGGCAATATCGCGGGCGAGCTTAATGGCGCTTAGGTCGTCAACTTCGCTTGGTCTCACAAATATTCGAATTTCACGCCCAGCGCTCATGGCAAACGTTTTCTGAATTCCTGGGAATGTCTTGGCTAGATTCTCAAGGTCTTTCATGCGATCTGCAAAGCGTTCGAGCGTATCACCGCGCGCGCCTGGTCGACCGCCGCTTAGGCCATCTACCGCTCGCACAATCATGGCCTCAGGAGTAGTCGCCTCAATATCGTCGTGGTGTGCTTCGGCCGCGTGACAAATGGCTTCGTCCAGACCATACTTACGGCACATTTCACCTGTAATGTGGTGGTGGTTACCGTCAACTTCGTGCGTAACTGCCTTACCGAGGTCATGGAGATAAGCAGCAGCCCGCGCTACTTGTGGGTTTGCACCAATCTCGCTTGCAATCATAGCAGCCAAGTGAGCCATTTCTATACTATGGTGCAGTACATTCTGCGAATAACTCGTGCGGAATTTGAGCATTCCCATGGTCTTATTAATCTCGGGTGGTAAACCCAATACCTTGGCCTCTCTTGCGGCATCCTCGCCGGCCTTCTTGATTTCGGCATCAATTTCCTTTTCGGCCTTTTGCACTACTTCTTCAATTCGAGCCGGGTGGATTCGTCCGTCCGACACCAACTGCTCGATTGCTACCCTGGCTATCTGTCTGCGAATAGGATCGAAGCTGGAAAGCACTACCACACCTGGTGTTTCATCCACCAGCACATCGACCCCGGTGGCACGCTCTAGAGCCTGAATATTACGGCCTTCTTTGCCAATGATCCGACCCTTCATGTCATCATCGGGAATCTTCACAGTCGTAATAGTTCGTTCGCCGGATGCCTCGGTTGCCAGACGCGCCATCGCATCAGCCATAATCTCACGAGCCATAGCGTCGGCCTTTTCGCGGGCTTCGTCTTGGCGCTTAGCAATATAGCTAACCATGTCAGCCCTCATGTCCTTTTCGGTCATTTGCAAGAGCTTATCGCGGGCTTCGTCGCGACTCAGCCTGGCGATCTTCTCAAGGTTTTCTTGCTGACGTGCACGAATTGCCTTGAGCTCTTCTTTAATAGCGGCTATGTCGGCTTCACTCTCAGCTAGAGCGTCGGTCTTGCGTTCTAAGTTTTCGAGCTTACTGTCTAGATGTGACTCGCGTTGATGCAAGCGTTGCTCTTGCTCGTCGAGACGTTTGCGCCGTGCACTATCCTCTGATTTTGCAGCCTCTGCCAACTTAATGGCATCTTCTTTGGCCTTGAGCACAACTTCCTTGGCTTCAGCCCTGGCGTCGTCAACCAGCTTCTTACTTTTTGCTTCGGCTTTGTCACTCCTTTGTTTAGCTAAAAGAGTCTTTGTTTCAAAACCAGCGCCAGCGCCCACGATCGCTGCGATCACAATTACAATGAGTTCCATGGCCGTACCTCTAAGTCGTTAGTGTTGAGTGAGTAAATATAGTAGCCGCGTAACAGAATAATAAACTACCTATCTTTATTAAATGCCTTTACTAACCAGGCGTCAAGCCGACCAAAAATGTGAGTAAGTTTAAGTAATGTTTGGCGCGCCGCTATAGTCGGGGCGCACATAGCTACCGAGCTTGGATTGCGATACCAGCTTGGCAGCATCGTTTAGCCAGTCCTCGCCGGTCGATTTGGCAACGGGAATGTTTAAACTGTACGCCAGGGCGTTGGCCACACTCGTACCAATCCGCAAACCAGTAAAGGATCCGCCTCCGCTGTAAACCACAATACCCGTCAGACCGCCTAAGCCCAGTGAGTTGCGTTTTAAAAAGTCGTTTATAGTGGCTAAAAGAGACGCGGCGAGTTGACGACCAGCTTGCCAACGGTATTCGGATTGAACAGTGCCGTCGTGGTTGAGGATATACAGCTCAGCCACTGGGTTGTCGGTTTTTACAGCCAATATCACGCTACAGCCTCCAAGACTCTCTTGCCCACCGGCCCAGTAGCTCGCAGCACTATATTGCGCTCATTATCCGACTTCCATTGCAAGTCTATAACCAACCGGTCGGACCGCAATGAGGCCACAAATGGCTTGGTCCACTCTATAACTACGATACTCGATTCATCCTGTAGGCATTCCGCCAATTCTTGGGCAACCGTGTCAGCCGACTCTAAACGATAAAGATCAAAATGCTCGAGCATACCCCCTTTGGGCAACTCATAGCTGCGCTGAATACTAAACGTAGGGCTAGTGATAGTCTTGTGTACGCCAAGTCCGGCAGCAATACCTTTTGTAAGAGTGGTTTTACCACCTCCTAAATCACCGATTAATTCTATGAGCTGACCTGCTCGAATATGCTGGCCGATCTTTTTACCGATGGCCAAGCTTTGCTCGGAGCTGGTGGATAATATGTGTAATTTCTGGTCTGTATGCATAGATTCCATAACCTATAGTACCGAGTCCTAGGAAGATCAGCAACCAAGACCAGAGCTTTGGATTCTGCGCAACTTCGGTAGCTGCGTAAGATGTAGGGCTCGCTGCGCTCGCCTTTTTAGCAATGGCGCTGGTCTTTTTAGCTTTCTTAGCAGAGGCCGAGGACTTCTTCGTAGGTGATTTGGTAGTGGTCTTTTTACTCGTTGCCTTGGCGGCCGCTTGAGCTTCGGGCGGAAGTGGAGCTGCATTAGAAGATCCGGGGGTAGGTTCGCTCAGCCAGGCCCATACACCATCGCTTACGCCCCACGTAAGACCAGGCTTGGCACTGCCATAGTTTGGCGAGCTATCCACCACCACGTCCGAGGCATCGAGTAGGGATATTTCGTCACCATCATTATTTAGGCTAATCTTGGTTATGGCACTTTTGAATACCATATAGCTATTGGCCGGAATACTTAGTGGCCCAAACCTGTATATGTGGCCCGTTTTGTCTCGTAAGCTCCAGCCTTCAAGGCTAGCATCGCTGTCACCCTGATTATAAAGCTCTATATATTCGTCCTTCGTATCACTCAGTGGACTCTGAGGATCTGGTAAAAGCTCGCTGAGAATCACATCGCCACCCGTCGAACCGGGAGGCAGTACAACCGGCACCGGCACTTGGTCATTTATAGGGGATGCTCCGGGAGTTGGCGCCGTAGCTATATGAAAGTCACTGGCGTTGTTATCGCTATCCACGAGAAGCGTAGTATCGCCACTAAGAGCCCGAGCCATGCTTTGACCAAGAGGTGGAGCTGACACTGACTGATCCTCGGCACTATCGCCGTCACCCCAAGCCAACTGATCCACCACATTCCCACTAGCGTCTCGCAAGCGCACGTTACCGCCACCCTGAGCCATACCACTACTGAGGCGAAGGGAATCCGTAGCCTCGGTACTGAGTACGATATACTCATGGCCCTGAACACTGTCGCTCTGCGCCAGCGTTGCCCGCTTGGACCACGATTTGCCAGTAGCCGACTTGTATTCTGCCGTCCAGCCAGATAGCGCTACTGGCTGATCGGAATTATTATAGAGTTCAATAAATTCGTTACTCTGAGAATCTGTACTGCCTGGTAGCACCTCGCTTAGTACCATACTGCCGGAAACAGCCTGAGCCCGCACGGCAACAAAACAATTCAACCCCATGCTCATCACTAACCCTACCAAAATGAATGTTGCGCAACGCTTCATAGAGCCATTCTATGAAACAAAAAACCGAAAGTAAAGCGTAAGCGAAACTACCACGCAAAACGAGCCGTCTTGCGCCATAAGCATAAAAGTCATACAATATGAGCAATAAGCACACGGAAGCAATGAAACTTATAGCTCGCCAAAAATTTACTAGCCAAAAAGGCTTTACACTCCTCGAATTACTGGTGGTAATTGTGCTCGTGAGCCTACTTGCCTTTGTGCTGTACCCGCGGCTTGTAGCTGGTCCAATTAATGCACGTGACGCTGACCGCAAGCAAGATATGGCCAAGATCCAAAGTGCTCTCGAAAGCTATTACCAAGAGAACGGTAACTATCCAGCAACCCTGACAGTACTCGTAGAGGGAGCTACGCCATACCTCAAGCCACCGCTCCCAACAGACCCTAAAACCAAGGTGCAATATACCTACTCTACTTCGGGTAATCCCGCTAGCTCTTATGTTCTACAGGTACACCTAGAGAACTCTAAGGATAAGGACATTAAGAAAGGTACGGCAGACACCTACGAGATCTTGAGCGCAAATTAGCTCCCGCTCATCAACTACTCATAAGCTATGAGGGTAGCTAGTTACTGCTCGAGTGGGTTTTGATTAATTGTTGCGCCGGGCGTATCACCCGTGTTTGATCTCAGCCCTTGGCGCTCCACTAAACCATCAGTCTCACCATGTTCAGCCAAATACTCTTTGTGCACCTCAAGCACATATTGCTCCACATCATAAGGGTGCGGCAGATAGTCAAATTTGAACTTTTCTTGTTGGCCAGCAGTCTGAATAACTACTGTGCCGTATTGAAAAACGGTCTGAACTGGCCCCGCAATCTCGGCACTCACATCTTGAATCCGACTAAGAGTAAGCGTGGCCACGCTCCGGCGAAACAACGTAACCTGATCGATATCTACAATATGTTCATTGGTAACGAGTATACGGTTATTGCGCCAGATCCAGATCGCACCAAACATGAGCAAGCCAGTCAATACAAATGCCAAAAGGCAAAACATAGCAAAGGCCGAGCCGTTAATGACCGGCAGGTACTGATCCAGCCTAATCTCGGGGTGAGCAGCACCATACGACATACCAAGAAAGGCCAAAGCGCCCAGAATAAGCCCCGCCACCACTACCGGCAAAACCATCACAAACGACTTGTAAAAAACCTGCTTAGTTACCTCTTCCTCGGGTTGACCAGGGTATCTACATCGAGCTGGATCAGTTGGCTTCATAACTATAGTTTACCCTACCTTGAATGGTTACAAAAGCTTCGTGTGGGAATCGGCCGGGGGCTCAATGCCAAGATGCACATACGCCTTGGGGGTAACCTGTCGGCCTCTATGGGTACGCTCCAAGAAACCAATTTGGATTAAATATGGTTCATAAACGTCTTCTATAGTAAGTGGCTCCTCGCCTGCTGCTGCTGCAATAGCGGCAACACCAACTGGGCCACCCCTATAGTTGTTTATTATCGTATTGAGTATGCGCCGATCGCTGCGGTCCAAACCGAATTCATCTATGTCCAATAGCTCAAGCGTACGATCAAGCGAGTCACTACTAAGCGATCCGTCACCATGCACCTGAGCATAGTCACGCACGCGTCGTATGAGCCGGTTCGCAATCCGCGGTGTTAGCCGTGAACGAGCCGCCATTACATTCAATACATCTGGGCTTGTGGGAATATCCATGAGGCGAGCCGAGCGGGCCAATATACTGGCGATTTCATCGGGCTGGTAGTACTCAAGTCGATGGATTAAGCCAAACCGATCGCGAAGTGGTCCCGACAACGCTCCAAACCGTGTGGTAGCGCCAATAATAGTAAACCGTGGTAAATCGAGGCGCAAACTCTGAGCCGAGGGACCCTTACCGAGCATAATATCGAGCGCATAGTCCTCCATGGCTGGGTAAAGGACTTCTTCGACCGTGCGTGGCAAGCGATGGATTTCGTCGATAAATAGTATATCCCCCTCGGCCATGTTGGTAAGGATCGAGGCGAGGTCACCCGCCCGTTCTATAGCCGGGCCACTGGTTACCTTGACCGACTTACCCATCTCGTTTGCAATCACGTGCGCCAGAGTAGTTTTACCAAGCCCTGGTGGACCATAGAGCAGCACATGGTCCAATGCCTCGCTGCGCTTTTTAGCTGCAGCAATTGCTAAGCCCAGGCTTGACTTAATCTGCTCCTGGCCAATATATTCGCTGAACTTTGCTGGTCGAAGCTTTTCTTCGAACTGCTGTTCGTCGGGCGTTAACGACTCTTCTTTGGCGTCGCTAATATCTTCATGGCGCTCTATCATCGCCTGAGACCCTTGAGTGCCGCTTTTACTCGATCGGCAGTTGGTATATCACCACTCACCTCGCGTAATGCCTCGGCAGCCTGCTGCTGTGAGTAGCCAAGACTCACAAGTGCCTGGTGGGCCGGATCTTCTCCTGCAGCAACCACAGGGCTGTTGAGGTCAATTTTACCTTTAAGCTCCAATACAATTCGCTGGGCTGTTTTTGCTCCCACCCCACTTACGGTAGAAAACACCGCTACATTCCCATGGCGAATTGCCTCTATCAGGCGAGACGTGTCACTGCTAGCTAGAATTGCCATGGCTACCTTGGGGCCTACACCATTCACACTTAAGAACCTCGTATACAGTTGCTTTTGTTCGGCTTCCAAAAAGCCATACAAGGTATAGCTATCTTCTTTAATACTCTCAGCGATGTGTAGAGTGGCCTCACTCTCGAGGCTGATATCATGCATGGCTTGTGGTGTTACGTACACTCCGTAGCCCACACCGCCTACATCCAGCACAATGTGCTCGACATCCTTATGCGCCACCCTACCTCGAAGTAATGCGATCATATACCGATTATATCAGATCGTGGCAGGCTTGAGGGTAGCGGCGTGGCAGATTGCAATGGCGAGTGCATCGGCAGCATCATCCGGCTTTGGTATAGATTTGAGCCCCAGAATGGTTTTAACCATTTGCTGTACTTGTTGCTTCGTAGCTTTACCATAACCAGTTACTGCTTGTTTAACCTGCAATGGTGTATATTCGGCAAATACTAGATTGTGCTGAGCGCCAACCAACATAACAACCCCACGTGCCTGACCAACCGAAATCCCCGTAGTAATGTTATTGGTAAAAAAGAGCTGCTCGATCACAATACAGTTAGGCTGGTGGTGACGTACTAACTCAGATAAGTCGTCATAGATCGTCTGTAGGCGCTTAGGCATGCCCCAATCAGCCGGCGTAGATATCACTCCGCAATCCAATACACTTCGTGAATTATTTTGTACTTCCAACACAGCAAAGCCAGTCGTAGCAGTGCCAGGGTCAATTCCAAGGATCTTCATACTACCCATTGTAGCAGGTGTATAATACATGTATGGCAGACCCGAACATCACCAGACTCATACTTAGAAGCTACTTGGCCGCCATTCAAAACAGCAAGGGAGCTAACACCTGGCGTAACTTCTATGTTAGGGAGCAAGGTATCGAGCGAGACGTGCTAAACGACGGCGACGTGTCCTGTGCATACTTCGTATCCTCTATTACCACTATGTTTGGACTAAGTAAGTCAATCCACATGACGGTCAACAGTACGATCAAAGACCTTGAAGAAAGTGGCTGGGTAGAAATAACCAAGCCCCGCGAGGGCGCCATTCTAATCTGGGAGCCACAGGACTTTGGAGCAGAAGGCAGCTTCACACACATCGGTTTTTACGTTGGTAACGAGAGGGCAATCAGTACAAGCCTTCGAACCCACTCACCTGCAGAGTACGATTGGTTGTTTCGTGATTACCCACCAGAGGGCAAGACCAAACGAAGTGTTGATAAGATTCTGTGGCACGAGAAGCTAGCCTAACTTTTCCATAATCTCGTCAGGTATGTCGTAGTTGGCCGCGACTTCAATCACATCATCAGACTCCTCGAGCGTATCGATCATCTTCATCAAGCTACTGGCCTTCTTTTCATCATCTACGAGAATGGTTTGACTGGCAATCTTCTCTACCTCTGCACTCTCTACGTTGTCCGGCCCCAACGCCTCACGCATCTTCTCTACGTCATGTGGTGCCGTGTAGACAATCAATTGTTCGCCGCTGTCATCTATGTCAGTAGCCCCAGCGTCTATTGCGACGAGCTCCATGGCCTCCTTGTCGGCACCTGACTTGCAAACTAATACGCCTTTTTGTTCAAACAAGTAACTCACCGAACCTGGCGCACCCAGGTTACCACCATACTTCGCGAAGGCCGACTTTACCTCTGGGCCGGTTCTATTGCGATTGTCGGTTAGCGCACTTACCATCACCGCCACGCCACTTGGACCATACCCCTCGTACATGAGCTCCTCGAGTGCGGCCCCACCAGCCGTGCCGGCACCACGAGCAATGGCACGATCAATGTTGGTAGCTGGCATATTAACAGCTTTGGCTTTTTGGATAGCCAAGCGCAGCTTAAAGTTCATGTCTGGGTCAGCGCCGTCTTTGGCTGCTACAGCGATTTCGGCCGCGACCTTAGTAAAGATCTTGCCACGCTTAGCATCGGCTGCGCCTTTTTTGTGCTTAATAGAGTGCCATTTACTGTGTCCGCTCATACTGGTTTGCTATCTCCTATACCTGTAATTATAGCAGTTGTAGGCACTTCACCCAAACTACGCCGACCAAAACCAACCAAGACAAGTAGGATGGAGTAAAAGCTGATCAAAAGTGGTAACGACGGTGCACTGTTGGCAATCGTGGCGTGCGGCAAGGTAGCGAGGTAGCGAATGAAGTCAATCAGTCCGTTAACCAAGAGCGTTACCGGACTCGCCAATACGGCTACCCCACCTGGCACCAACATACCCAGTATGCCCAACACAAAGCCGAGCAGCATAAGTGGTGGAACAAGCGGCAATATAAGGGCATTTGCCAACGGCGACACCAAGGCTACAGTGCCAAAGGTAAAGGCAATCAGCGGCAAAGTAGCTAGCTGAGCCGCTAACGAAACTGCCACCACCTCGCCTAGCACACCAAACCGTTTGGGAATAACAGCTATGAACACAGGGGTAAGCAGGATAATCCCGGTTAAGGCTAAGAACGATAATTGCCAACCAAGGTCGTGCAGATAGCTCGGACTCCATGATAGGGTTACCAACACACCTATACCTAAACAGGCTAGCATATCTAGCTTGCGGCCATAGTAGCGGGCAAGCAAAAAGGCGCTCGACATTATGCCTGCCCGCACAATCGATGCCGAAGCGCCAGTAAGGACCACAAAGCCAATTATTAGCCACAGTGAAGCAACCAGACCACCCCACTGCCACTTCTTACCAAATACCCGAGCCATAGCAACGATAATAATGGTTAGGTTATAGCCCGACACGGCGGTTATGTGCGAAAGCCCAACCGCTGCTAGCAGGTCCTGAATTTGTTTGGGCAGCGTGGAGCGCGCTCCGATCATAATGCCAAGCATAAAGCTGGCCGATGGCTCTGGCAGCGCCCGCCGCACTCCTTTGCTAAACTCGGTTTTAACTTGCGTAAGCCACGGTTGCTGAGTGGACAAAATAGTAACCCTGGCATAACTAACTGCGCTGCTAGCTCTGCCCAAACTCGGCAGTACTTTACCTTGTACTGCCACCCTGTAACCTTCGCGAGCGTTTCCCACCAACGACTTAACACGTAGTTCGCCCGCTACTGGCTTGCCCTCCACCACCAAGTTGTCCATGAAGAATACATAGTTCTTCTTGCTGTCCCAGTAGGGCTCACCCACTACCTGACCACTCACCACGACTTTATGGTAGTGTAGTTTGTTAATCGTCGAGCTTGGCTGCGAAGCTACAAAGTGCGCTTGTCGTACGCCACCAGCTACAAGTGCTAGAAGAAGAATTAGCACGTAGGCCAGTTTGGCTTTGCGCAGGTAGTAAATAGCAACGGCTGCACACAGCGCCCACACTACGATCCAGCCATTCAATGCAAAACTAAACTGCTCAGCCGCCACTATGCCGAGTAAAAATCCAATGGCCACAACTACAATCTGGATGGAGCGCGTCATGCACCCAGAATACCGCTGGCCGGATCAAGGCTGCAAGCATGAGGGTAACTAACAACTTGCATGGTAGTTAGTCTCGTGTAAACCTCGGGAACCTTAGTGCCGTTTTGGCACACCAACCTCTCGGCGCATCCACACATGTAGCAGTACCTCACACCACATCCTGTATGGCCTCCACAATTCAGCAATCTCCAGAACCTGCTTTTGTGACGGTCTAAAATCTAAACCATAAGCGTGCTTGACGGCGTATTTGGTAAGATCATCGTCCGTAATATTGTCTACTATCCCAGCACCACGGTAGAGAATACCACTAGCGCAGAATGGACCGATGCCATCGTACGATTGTAAGCTCTCCAATGCATCGCTTACCGACATACTCAAAAGTTTTTTGCGATCTAGCCGGCCATCCAAAGCAGCTTGCGCAATGCCTTTGAGTCGCCGAACTTTAACCTCGCTCAAACCCTGAAACTCGCTGAGCTCTAAGAGTACTTGCGGGGATGGGAAGGCAGCGTATTCAGCACCATTCAATATAATCTTTTGCCCCAATTGGTCGGCCATTTTGGCCTGTATGGCCTGGCGCTGCTTTACAGAGATGCGCTGACCAATAATGAATCCAGCCGCGGCCTCATAGGGCGAGTGGAACAAGATTGGCCGTAAGTAGCCATACTTGTTTTGCAAATTAGCGATTACCGTGTCTCGTTTACCTACCTCTTGCCAACCACTATCATTAACGTCGAGTGATAACGTTGCTAGAGTCTGAGAAATAGCTTTTTCTGACTCCTTTGTGCCATACACCTCGGTACTCAGTGTACCATTCTGTTCCGATACCACCACGGCGGCCGAATTCTGCCAACCCTCGACAGGGAAAGTAATTGCAACAGCGTAAGTATGAGGGATGTCTGTAACCACGGGCCAACCGCCAAAGAAGTTGTTTTGATTACGCAAACTAAATGGCGCTTCATGCCGAACTACACCATTCATAGTTCTTCAGCTAGGCGAGCAATGTTTTGCATCTTCTGGGGTAAATCATTAGCCAACTTTTGTACCACCATCTTCACAAACAACTTGCGTAATGGACCCGTCACAGTAATGGTGTGGGTAAAGTTTGTTTGCGCTCCACCTTTCTCTACCTTGTGAGCAACGATGAGTTTACCAAGTGGAATGCTACCCTGGGTCGCAAATGATTGATTTGGCGTAACTTCAGTAATAACTACTCTGGACTTTGGTGAGCCCTTAGGCTTGATTGCGATCGTATTACCTACTTTAAACTCACCAACCAGTTCAGCCTTCTCAAGATTCTGGTCTTCCTTCGGCCAGCCGGCCACATTAGTCCAGCGTTGCCAAATAGCAGCAGGTTCGGCCTTAGTGGTTTCGGTATGACTATATCGCCATTGGTTCTTCATGATTTGAGTATACCAAACTTGCCAAGTAAAAGCCTGGCACGAAGTCGAGCTCTTAACTTAGAGGGCCCCTGTGAAAGTTACGAAAACTTTACTAGTAAATAATCTGCAAGTTTATTAAAGTGATCGAGATATTCTGTGTGCTTCTGTGTTCTTTTTGATGCCGGTAAGCCCGCCATAACTTCGGCATCATTAGGCTGCAATCGAAACATATAGTCAGCCCGAAACTGCATTGATAGCATTGGGCCATAAGGAGTGGGGTTGCTGGCGTAGAATTCTTGTAGTATGCCCAGCATCTTCTCGGCCTGAGTTTTGTTTACTTGCTCAATTAGTTCGGCGGCATTCTTACTTACATCCTCCAAATAAAGTCGCCTATGGCCATCCGACCCGGACACAATAACGTATCGTTTATCATCCTTATCTATGTATGCATGGAGCCCAAAGTCTGCTTCTATATCGTGGTCTATAGTGAACTGATGAAGGTCTGCCACAAAAGATCCTAGAAAAGCTGGCGGCTGCTCTAGTTCGCCTGCAAAATCACTCGTACCAAAATCAACCCACGGAAATGGATGGCCGTGATCAGTGTGGCCTTCGCAAGAAGCAGAGGTTTTAAAGCCAACCGAATTAAA
Source organism: uncultured Candidatus Saccharibacteria bacterium (assembly GCA_964600985.1). GTDB lineage: Bacteria > Patescibacteriota > Saccharimonadia > CAILAD01 > JADZBC01 > CAYPSN01. Next base: position 25,274 of record CAZRJR010000001.1, on the reverse strand, counting down.
GGCAGCTACACTGTGTTTAATGCCGGAATCTACACCCAGCCCAACCCCATCTACTGTCTTATTGAGCTCTTGTAATGCTTTTTTGTAGTTCGCATTCATTGCTTAATCATACCAACCATAAGGTCTCCCGAGAAGGAGTCTTTAAGTAAAGGGGATATAGATGACCACCATGAGCTGCGGTGAAGCTACCTTCGTGCCGATAGGCTCTATCGATAGCCCACTATCACGGTGCGCGCATACCATTTGGTTGAATTACCCACCACAAACCGCCGTGCGTTTTGACATTATGACACTCGACTTGACCCACTCCTTCGTGCGCATAAAAGTATAGCGGATGGCCATTATAGGTCACCTGAGTAGCACCATCGGTGCGCGTGGTAGTTGCAAGTAATTCACTCTTTACATCGCCGGCTGCAATTGGTGTACCATTGGTAAGTACGGGCGGCCATTCTTCGGCACAGTTGCCATAACATTCAGCCGTTGATGAATCTTCTAACTGCCAGATGTATATCGCCTGTCCCCTGCTATCAAAAAGCATCGGGCCATATTGACTATTGCCAGTCTTAATAACAGTTCCTGTAGGAGCCTCATTGGCTTTTACTTCGGGTTGAGCCGAGGGCTGTTCTAATTTGGTATCTTTATTAGCAGCTGTTTGACTTTTTTTACTCTTTGGCCAGAAAGCTAAATAACTGATGCCTGTAATTACAATTGCAACAATCAGTAAAGCAAGCCAAAGCCACCCAGAATTATTTTCTCTTCTCGACTTCATGGCTTAAGTATAACAAAAAGACGCTTTCGCGTCTTAAAGGAGTCAGGAATGGAGGGCCCGATGGGACTACTAAGTGTATAACTTCCTCACGTGCTCGAAATACATTCCTGCGCGCGTTCGTTGTTATCGAACTCATGACTGGCACCTGCTTTGCAGCTACGTCATGGGCTTGAGTTCACTCGTCCAATGAAAAAGCCTCACTAACGCGAGGCACTTTCATTGGAGGGCCTGATGGGACTCGAACCCATGACACCCTGCTTAAAAGGCAGGTGCTCTAACCAGCTGAGCTACAGGCCCACGAAGTTTTTGTGGGGCTTTGAACTTGTATATTTTATGCCAGATTGAGGCTAAGAGTCAATTAATGCTCTACATTTAAATCTGGGTATTGAGGCATCTGACCATGCTTTGCTTTGGCATCTTTGGCGCTATTGGCCAATAAACTAGCCATCTCCCTGCGATGGATATCGGCTAGCTCCACTACCCCGTGTGATTCAGCAAGCTTATAAGATGGAGGCGCCGGAAACCACATATTGAGCTCCATTACGTACCACCTATTGCCATCCCAGGCGACGTCAATTGCACCATGCAGGTAATCTACGTGCCCGTAATCCAGTATCCTAGCCACTACATCGGCAGCTAGGCCATCTAAATCATGAGGGAGGCCGTTTTGAATATCCAGTAGCAACCAATCGTCGTCGTGATTGGCCTTCGTGCGAACGCTTTCTCCTGTAAGTGGAGTAAATATGCGTCCATAAGGTATTATGAGTTGCTTATCAGCACGCGTTTTGTCCCAATAGACCATAAGGCGCACTTCCTTTGGGTACTGTTTTTTTGCTTCATATTCTTGCTGGCAAGCGGAAATGATTTTGATACCCGACGGATACGGTTTGGTAGTATCAATCATCTCCTGCAAAAGGTAGCCCTCGCCTGCAGTTAAATCTATAGTAAGTGAGCCATCAAGCCCAATGAGCGACAAGCCACCATCTTCATCGTGGCTGAGAGCAAACTTAGTAGGATCATACAAGTCATCTTTTGTCAGAATAACAAGCCCTCTACTATCAGCACTTTTGACGGGCTTGAGTACCACTCTGTCTGTGCGCATAGTCGCCACTTGCTCACCAAATGCATTTGGCTGGACCAACTGTGTCCCTGGCTGATACTGATGAATGAGCCGGTAAGCTTCCGTCTTTTTGTCCAACTCCCGAACACGAACGGTGTTAATAACATGGGCTCCAGTAAGCTCAACGCCTTCTGCAAGCTTAGAGTAATAAGCCCGTACAGAAGTGGCTCCCAGCTCTCTATCGACAGATAGAGGTTCCGTGGTAAGCCTTCTTTCGCCATCCATCTCAACCACTCTTAATACTCCGGGTTGTACTAAGCCACTCTCTATGTCGTGCTGTTCAAGCTGGCCCCGTGTCACCAGCGGCTCCACCCCTTGACCCTCAAGTTCTTCAACAACCCTACGATAACCTTCGCCCTTGATTGATTTGTCAGTATTCTTGTCTGAAAAACTCAGTATTGAACTAGCATCATAATTGGGCTCTGTCATAAATACATCATAGTACTTATGCTAAGAGCAGTAAACTTCTTATTATTTAAGCACCAATACGATCTTTGCGCCTCTTACCACCAGCCTTCTCTACCACGAAGTCAATCATGGCACCAGCTACGTCAAAGCCGGTTTCACGCTCTGTTCCTTGGATTCCTGGTGAAGAATTAACCTCCAAAATAAGTGGGCCGCGCTTGGAACGCAGAATATCCACCCCCGCTATAGCCAGGCCAAGGGTTTTAGCCGCCTTAACTGCTAGGTTCTGTTCTTTGCGCGTAAGCTCAACCGGCGACGAGCTACCACCACGATGCAAATTACTTCTAAACTCGCCATCGGCCCCCTGGCGCAACATAGCCCCAACCACCTTGTCTCCCACCACTATAGCCCTGATGTCAGCCCCATTAGCCTCCTCGATAAATTCTTGGACAATAAAGTTTGCACCCAGGGAGTTAAAGGCTTCGATCACCGATTTAGCTGCTTTCTTAGTTTCAGCCAACACTACTCCTTTGCCATGCGTGCTGGAAACAAGCTTAACAACTGCCGGTGAGCCACCTATTAATTCTAAAAGACTATCAGAATCGGTTGCGGCATTTGCGAACACCGTCTTTGGAATACCAATACCAGCACGAGCTAGTAATTGCATGCTACGTAACTTATCCCGTGATCGGACCAGCGCGAGGGAAGATACTGAGCTATACACACGACCCATTTCAAACTGCCGTACCACCGCCGCACCATATGATGTATAAGAAGCCGCGATTCGTGGAATGATTGCATTCACGTCTTGTACCATCGAGCCGTCAGCGTGCACGCTTGTATGATTGGACTCGATCTTCATATAGGCCTCTTTATAACTAATGCGCACCCCCTCATGGCCACGCTGCTCAATAGCTTCCATGAGCCGTTTGGTAGTATAGTTACCAGGTCCGATTGATAACACTGCTATCTTCATACGCCTTCTCCCTTATGCTTGGTGCTGTTAATGATATTTTTAGCTGGATTGACCAAGAAGCCTCTTTTTAGAAACCTTCTGCCAAGTAAGCCCGAGAACCGCATCATGGATCGATCGGCTAAGCTAAAGGCCGTCTTGTAAGCCACCCCCTGGTGTTCAATCGTTAACATCACTATATAACGTTTGTCTTGTTCTCCAGTAGTACTTCTAACATTCACCTGCTTAAATTCCGAAGTGATGATTGGCTTAGAAGACCCTCTAATGGTAAATGAGAGCTGTTTAGACTGCCCTTCCTTGTCCGAGATTACACGAATATCGTGAGCATCGATAGTACTATAATATGCCCCTGTGTCTACACGAACCAACACTTCTTGTAGCCCAGCATCGGGTATATTAATGAAGGCTTTTCTCCCAATCTCGGTCAGATCGAAACCAGACTTCGTTAAAGAGCCTACCTGTGGCAATATGTTTGGCTGAGGCTCCTGGCTGCTGCCTATATAGGGCCGAGTGGCCATTAAGTACAGGACGTTGCGGTGCTCCGATGTGCATATATTATTGCTCGTGCTCATGGATGTTCTGGTTTCGTTAAGAGTATCGATAATGAAATTTCCGGTGTAGGACAGTGAGGCTGCTGCCTCTCCTAGAATAAGCGTTTCTAACGAAGACTTATAGCCGCAGAGCTTAGCGCAAACCAAATACTCCAACTTGTTATCAAGTGAAACCTTAGTGTATGACTCTTCAATTACTTGCTCACCTAGTCGCATCATCTCCACATAAACCGAGCCCGTTACGCGTCGCGAGTAGAATTTGGACGCACCAATAACCGCATGTGTCAGTAAATAAACCTGGTATTTTCTTACTCTATCGATACCTATGCCATCCATATCTTGGTCGTAGCCCTGAGCCAATTGCAAATAATAATCAGGGTCCAGATTAATAAGATCTTCACACCCCTTGATACCGCTAAAGTAGTGAGCAAGGTTATAGAAATAATTAATAGCGTGAGTTGATAATACCATCACAGCCCGTTTGTCATTCCTAAGAGCGTTATAGAGCCCAATAAACTCCTGATCTGGAACCAACTTACGAACAATCGGCCTAATGTCTCGTCCATAAATCGTTTCTGCGAACAACACTTTAAAGAGAATACTATTGTAGCTTCTTAGCTTGGGATATTTGCTAAAATATTCCTGCCGATTTGCGTCCGGCGTAGTATAGCTACCTTTTCTAGGTATGATAATAGATTCTACAATCTTTTTAGTACTAGCGCCGTCCAGCCCAATGTAATCTTGTTGAAGTTCATCTAGAACTTGCTTGTATTCTTGTTCTCCGGTCCAGAGATACATCCTGGAACAGTAATGGAAGTCCTTATCAATTAGTCGATCAATATTGGCGTCATAGTACTCCCGAACAAGCTCTGTAGTTGGCTTAGAGCTTCGAGTAAGCAACCTCGCACAATGCTGCATAAGTTCATCCGCCACGTTAACACCAGTGATTGCCTGAAAGCCTTGTTCGCCATCCCACTCAGGAGCAGAGTTTACCTCTAAAAAGTAGTATTTGCCCGTCTCTGCATCTTGAATAATATCTACGCCGCAGTAGGTATAGTCAAAAAAAGATGCCACATAAAGCGCTAGTTTTGAGATTTTAAGTAATGCCTTTTGATCGGTTTCCAAGCTAGCGGTTCCACCTTGAGATATGTTATTAAGATGGCTTCCGCCACTAGACTTTCTTTTTATAACTCCAAGAACTCTACCCCCTACGACAATTGCCCGCCAATCACCATCGTTCTTGATGAAATTCTGAAAGATATAGCTCTCCATCCTATCAGAAAGCTCATTAAGTTGGGACGCCTGCTCAACTAGGAGCACGCCCTTACCCTGCGATCCAAGGTTGGGCTTGGCAATAAACGGATAGCTTAATACACCCTCATTTAGAGCCGCTTCCAAAGCTGCCAATGTCTTGTAGCGATAGGTCGGTATGTCTTTAATTTTAGTGGGCTTAGAGGCCGCTATTTGCTGATAATATTTATAGGGCGTATATGGTGCGGTGAAGATGGTGCGGTTAATTAGATGGCGACCACGAAGCAATGTGCCCACAGCGGTTCTTTCTGACTGAGTGTCTAAAGAAGAGGCCCTCCAAATAACAATATCCCCAATCTCTGACAAGTCACCTCTAAGCATATTGGCATTCTCAAAGTTCATTACATTAGCCTTCAGGCCATACTTGTTGGCAGACTGAATTAACTGGTCGACGTGCCAGCCTGATTCTTTTTTAGAGATTATTGTAACTTCATTTTCCAAACTACTATCCTTATTAAATCACCCGTAGATTACATATTATATAATATGAGGAGGTTATGTTCAATGGTTTTAGATTTGAAGTAATTATTATCGAGGCTTCTTGGTGTTCGCACCCATGATCTCGAGGATTATGAGACCTGCTGCGGTGAGGCCTAAGAGTACCAAATGCCAGTTGTAGAGCATAGCGGCAAGGTTGTAGTCGTTCAGCAGCCTCGCGCGCGTAGAGTCGGTCAAGAATCCTAAAACAGAAGCAAATATAAACGCCATGGTAATAACCGCCACAGCAATTGACACAGCATTTACTCGTTGCCGCCCCTCCACATGGTGCACCTTGCCCAAGTTAAAGAGTAAGGTACCTACAGCAAATAGTACGAGCTGAACCGTAGCCAAGCTCCAATCTGGCATAAAGCTTACTTTGGCCAGCTGAGCGTGCACCAACTCTCCTAACTGCGTAGCTACCAAAAACCCGACCAAGCTCCCGGTTGCTAGCTTCTTTACTCTACCCTCGCCAGCCACGAATGCCAGCACCAAGCCAGCGCCTAAACTAGCGAGTATCATCATATTAAAGCTTAGGTTTAAGTGGGGCACAGACAGCTTACCGTTTATGCTTTAAGTATAGCGCTCGGGCGTAAACTCCCGCAAGTAGCTAGTGCCAGAGCTTCTTTTTGCCCTCAGTGGCGCGGTATTCTTCGAGTAGCTTCTTTTGCTTACTGCTTAGCTTGTGAGGTACCTCTACAAGCACCTCGATTAAATGATCACCCCGGCGGGTACTGTGTACTATAGGTACGCCCTTACCACTTAGCTTGAGTACTTTGCCATGCTGTGAACCAGCCGGGATCTTGACCTTCACTTTGCCATCGAGTGTGTTCACCTCGGCCGTAGTACCAAGCGCAGCGTCCACCATGTCGACTTTTATGTGGGACACAATGTGTGAGCCTTGACGTTCAAAGTTATGATCTGGTCGTACCCGTATATGGACATATAGGTCGCCCTTAGCGCCGTTGGCGCTTACTTCGCCCTTGCCACTCAGGCGAATTGATTGGCCGTCGTCTATACCGGCAGGGATTTTGACCTTTACCGACTCCTGCTTGCGCTCGCCTTTTTGATTATCAGCTACACGCAGCGTGATTTCCTTTTCAGCGCCAAAGATCGCTTCCTTAAAATCTATAGTCATCGCAATTTCAACGTCCCGAGGACGATTCTGCGCACCAGTAAAGAAGGCGCTGAACAAGTCCTCGAACCCACCGAAGCCTCCGCCACCACTAAACTGCGAGAAGTCAAAGCCTTCGAAGCCTTGGCCGCCGCCAAATGGATTGCCCTGGTAACCACCGCCACCTGCCTGCTGAGCATTGGCAGCATGACCAAACTGGTCGTAGGCGGCCTTTTTCTTCTCATCCTTCAGTACCTCGTAGGCTTCGTTAACTTCCTTGAACTTCTCTTCGTCTCCGCCGCGATCGGGGTGGAGCTCTACCGCCTTTTTGCGAAAGGCACGCTTGATTTCATCGGCGCTAGCCGACTTTGACACCCCTAATACCTCGTAATAATCTCGTTTATTCATTCTCGTTCTCTCGCTGCTTTAAGCCTTTTTGGTAAGCCGCAACTACTTGCTTGGCGTTAATGGTGAAGCGCTGACCAGCCGCATGACCAAGTGTAGCATTACTCACCCCACGGAAGCCTACATACACCATCTCGGATCCACGCTGCCGCGCCTCTACTACGGCTGGAGTAAGGTCGCCATCTGAGCTTAGAAGTACGAGTCGTACGTTTTCACCCGAGGTGCGTATAAGGTCAACTGCAAGCTGTACATCGAGGCCTTTTTCCATGAGCACTGGCTCGCGATGGCCACACTCTACACAGCGCTTGCCTTCGCGTACGAGCAAATGGCCAGCTTCTACAAAGTCGATTCGTTGCTTTTCGAGCTGTTCGCGCTGCTTTTCGCCCCAGCGCGCGATGGCTTCGGTGCGCTCACGCAATGAATTGCTCTGATCGCTTATGTGTACCTTGGTAGAGTAGTAGCGAATTCGTACGCGCTGCATATCTACGTCTTCCAAGTCTGCTAATGCAGTAGCCAAGAGGGCTCGAATGTCGTAGTCCACCAGCTCGTCACGATTGCGGATCAAGCGACGCCTATATAGCACATCGCGCACCTGGTGCATCATGTTCTCGCCGTCGATGAAGATTACTGTTTTCATAAATCTACAAGCCCTCCGCTCATCTCGGCCGTATAAACAACCTTGCCTTTGGGGTCCTTAATCATTTCTTCACCAGTAAACCTGTCCAAATTACCTGTCCACTCAAAACTATAGGTACAACCATTACTTGCCTTGAATACTTTGGGTCCCCGAACAGGCAGTTCGGTATCTGGTTGGCGTAAAGCCTCTTTCAAGGTAATTCCATATACCTCGGCTGGTGTACCCGCATCTTGTTTAATCTCACCATAGTAAACCATCATCCAGAATACTTTACCGTCTTTAGATATTACCTCTCGTCCGCCATACGGTTCGCCACCAAACCAGTTGTCGTGAAATCGAAATCCGTTGTTTTCGAGAACGAGGTTATGTGAGCCATCCTCGAGTTGAGTTATGGGAGCTTTAGAGTCAGCGTAGCCAGACTTTCCTACGAAGTCTAGAAATTCCCTGAACTCAACCGAGTCGGCCGTTCTCATTTACTTGCTGTCTTCTTTATCTACTACTTCGCCCTCTTCGGCGTCAGCTTCTTTCTTGTCTTCCTTGCCTTCTGAGCTAGCGTCTTCAGCCTTCTGTTCGGCTTCAGCTTCTTTGTACATGGCCTCACCTACCTTGGTTAGCTTGGTGCTGAGGTCCTCTGTCAACTTCTTCATCTCCTCTACATCGCCACTATCGAGCTTGTCACGGAGTGTCTTAATGGCCTCCTCGACAGCCTTCTTGTCTTCTTCGGGGGCTTTGTCACCCGCGTCTTTAAGTGACTTTTCGGCCGTGTAAATCATGGTGTCGGCGTGGTTACGAGCTTCGGCAGCTTCCTTCTTCTTCTTGTCCTCGTCAGCGTGCGCTTCGGCATCGGCCTGCATTTTCTTAATGTCGTCTTCGCTCAAGCTACCGCCGCCGGTAATGGTAATCTTTTGCTCCTTGCCGGTGGCTTTGTCCTTGGCTGAAACATTCACAATACCATTGGCGTCGATGTTAAAGCTTACCTCAATTTGCGGTACACCACGTGGTGCTGGCGGAATGCCGTCGAGTATGAACCGACCTAGTGATTTGTTGTCACTAGCCATCTCGCGCTCACCCTGCAGCACGTTGATCTCTACCGAAGTCTGGTTATCAGCAGCTGTGGAGTAAGTTTGGCTCTTGCTGGTAGGAATGGTGGTATTGCGCTCAATCATACGTGTAGCTACGCCACCCATAGTCTCGATCGAGAGCGAAAGGGGAGTTACGTCTAGAAGCAGTACGTCCTTTACGTCCCCACCAAGCACGCCACCTTGAATGGCAGCACCTACAGCCACTACCTCGTCTGGGTTTACCCCCTGAAGTGGCTTTTTGCCAAAGAACTCCTCGACCTTCTTCTGTACCAGTGGCATACGAGTCATACCACCAACCAAAATTACTTCGTCAATGTCACTGGCTTTGAGACCAGCATCCTTGAGCGCAGCTTCGCATGGCTTCATGGTCTTGTCTACCAATTCGCCTACGATTTTTTCAAACTCCGAGCGAGTTAGGTTCATATCCATATGCTTTGGACCACTAGCATCGGCGGTTACAAACGGGATGTTCACGCTGGTTTCATTGGTAGTCGAAAGCTCAATCTTAGCCTTCTCGGCAGCTTCTTTGAGTCGCTGCATGGCGGCTTTATCCTGTTTGAGGTCAATGCCTTGATCCTTTTTGAACTCTTCTATCAGATGGTTAATAATGGTTAGATCGAAGTCATCGCCACCAAGGTGCGTGTCACCATTGGTCGACTTAACCTCGAACACACCGTCGCCCAGCTCAAGCACTGATACGTCAAACGTACCACCACCTAGGTCGTAAACTACGATCTTTTCTTCCTTCTTCTTGTCCAAACCATAAGCTAGAGCGGCAGCCGTAGGCTCGTTAATGATGCGCTTTACCTCGAGCCCAGCGATCTTACCTGCGTCCTTAGTGGCCTGACGCTGTGCATCGTTAAAGTACGCTGGGACAGTAATGACAGCTTCAGTAACTGGCTGACCTAGGTACTTCTCGGCATCAGCCTTGAGCTTACCTAGAATCATGGCGCTGATTTCCTCGGCCGTGTAGCTCTTGTCGCCCATCTTTACCTTTACATGACCGTCAGCCTTTTCGATCTTATACGGCATAAGCTCGAGATCCCGCTGCACTTCAGGGTCATCGAAGGTGCGACCGATTAAACGCTTAACCGAAAAGATGGTGTTATCAGGGTTAATTACAGCCTGGCGCTTAGCCACTTGGCCTACCAAACGCTCGCCATTTTTGTTCACTGCCACGATCGATGGCGTAGTACGAGCACCCTCTATATTGGTAATTACTGTGGCGTCGCCACCTTCCATTACCGCCATGGCGCTGTTGGTTGTCCCTAAATCGATTCCGATAATCTTACTCATATTGTTACTCCTCTTCCTTTAACTGTTCTTCACTCGCCTCGTCATTGATTGGTTTACTTACCTTCACAGTAGCCGGGCGTACCACTTTGCCGTTAATCTCATAGCCCGGCGTTAACTCCTCGACCACCACGTCCGGCGGTCCGGCTCCCTCCACATACTCCATGGCTTCGTGGCGATTGTGATCGAAAGCTTGATTTAGTGCACTGTACTTATGTACGCCCATGCCGTCGAGGATTTGCTCGAGCTGGGCACCGACGTAACTCATGCCCTTAGCCCAGGCGTTATCTTGCAACTCTGGCGGCAAGTGTGTAGCTGCGCGATCAAAGTTGTCGAGCGCCGGCAAAAGCTCAGTCAATACCGAGAGCTTAGCCATGTTCATAAGCTCCCCGCGCTCGGCTTCGGTACGCTTCTTGTAATTCTCGAACTCCGCTTGCAAGCGCTGTAAGTGCTGGGTAAGCTCGCCAATTTGCTGCTCGTAGTCTTGTGCGCTCGACCTTTTGCTCTGCTTCGGCGCCTTAGCTGACTTGCGTGGCTTATCCGTTTTATCCATTTAATACCTCCTCTAGCTTCTGGCCCGTAAGACGCACCAGGCCTGTTACCTTCTCGTAGTTCTGACGCGTAGGGCCAACAATACCTATATAACTACTGTCACTATAGGGCGATTCGAATCGGCTTATGACCATAGTCATGCCACTACCACGCAAGAATGGGTTTTCACTACCTATGAACACATCCAGATCTTGGCCTAGGCGGTGCCCAAACAGCCATTCCCCCATTTGATCAAGGTAGCGAGCAGCTTGAGCTGCGCGAAGCTGGTCTATGAATTCCGGTTGGCTAAACAATTGGTGCAAACCGTGGAAATACACAGTATCACTTAGGGTAGCGAAGGCTGTATTGCCAGTTAGATCGCTAAGTGTTTCAGCAGCAATTTTAATAGCTGCGTCGGTGCGATCCTTAAGACTTGTAACGCGCTTCGAAATCGTCTGGGCACTACGCGATTGCGGTCTTTCATGACTCGAACCAAGACTATTTACATAGAGTCGATACCCACTATCGGTTGGTACGCGACCTGCCGAAATATGTGGTTGGTAGATGTAACCAGCCTGCTCGAGTGCACCCATTTCGGCACGAATAGTGGCCGGACTAAGCTCAAAGTAGTCAGCCAGCGCCAGTGACCCAACCGGTTCGGCAGTCCCGGCATAATGCTGCACGATTTTGCTCAAGATTTCGAATTGTCGCTCAGTAATACGTTCCATCGTGTAGGAGTGTGCTCCATATCTATGCTTATATTTTAGCACTTGCTAGCAACCAGTGCTAATGTATTTATTGTAGTATAACTAGCACTCGGCTGTCAAGAGTGCCAATTACTTTTCCTGCTTATGCTTGAAGCTATCAAAGCTAGCAAATATAGTAGCATTAAGAGAAATCACAACGGAGGGTGGCTAGGAGACCCTTGTGAAAAATCTACTTGCTAGTGCTGTACTTGCCACGCTCGTGCTTGGCATGCCAACAGCTGCTCAAGCAAACAGCACCATAATCTCGGCTACTATAGCACCGGTGCGAATCATCACACTCAATAGTAAACACGAAATAATTCAGATTCAAAGCAATACAAAAGCCGATGTTACCCCTACAGTACAAATGGCAACCAGCGGTCAGAGAGTAAAGCTCGACCCAACGATCAGGGCAAATTACGAACAGATTATGCGCGAGGTAAGTAAGAGCTCCTACGGGATTGTGTACAGTAAACCCGCCAAGAACAGGTCAATCTTAGATAGAATTATGGCGACAATCTTAAGGGTTCATCCGCAGACAAGCTAGTTAGTAGTAGCCGTATATGTAACGGTTGTAGTGTAGGTGCCGCTCGAAAGAGCACTGTTGGCACAAAGTGCATACCATACCGTGGTGGTTACAGCAGGGTTAGCAGCCACCGAAGTATTCGCAATGGTAGCCGGTGTGGCGTTACTTGCCGGTACGCCAGCAAAACTCGAGATTGGCGCGCTTATGCCGGACTGGGCTGAGGTTGGCCCAGAACCAAAGCCGCCATAACTGTCGACCCTATATCCCCAAGCATTGGCGTTCAAAGCGGTCGGACTAGCGCTTGTGCCACTCGAGGCAGGGATTGAATTTGCTCCACTCGTCATAGCGGTATTGGTTGAGCTATTGGCAACCTGGAGTGTATAGCCAGCAGAATTGCTGGTTAGAACCGAGACCGAATCACTCTGCACGGTACAGCTTCCCGATGGAGTTGGTGTGGATATATCGATACTTACGGCCCCACTGCTCGAGAGAGTAATGGGGCAAGTTTCGTAACTACAAGTGCCGTAATCACCAACACCATAGCTCGTGTTAGTCGTGGTGGTATCCGCTTGAATAGCCATTGGGGCCAATGTAGCGCCGAGAAAAGTTAATAAGATTACGATCGCTCTGCGTGAAAACCTACGCTTCATGGCCCTGATCACCCGCTTGTTTTTGTGCGCGCTTCTTTTTGCGCCGCTTGCGCCATAGTCGTAGTAGTATTATTACAACCGCTACACAGAACGCTATAACAATTATTCTACGTATTTCGTCGGTCATTACTAATACATACTGATTCGACAACGGTACAGTTTGACCCAGAAATCCAACCTTGCCACTAACTACAAATAGCCCAAATGGCGGCGTGTCGGGCCAAGTTATAGTAATCCGTCGGATCTTTTCAGGTAGGACTTTGCGCTTCTGTTCGTAGCTAAACTTTTTACCGCCAAACACGTCCCGCACCTCTGTGTGAACTTCGGCGTTGTAATAAACCGAACCCGTGTTGGCTAGCCGTAGGATCTGGGTAAGATCGGGCTTCTGCAGCCATGGCACTTGCCAACTCGCCAGCGCGCCCGCCTCTACCACCGGTCCATTTACACGAATATAGAGAACGGTCCCAACTCGCTTGAGCGTTGCTACGCCACTTCCTTCAACCTTGGACTCAGTTTCAGCAAAGATAACCCCATAATACGATCCAGGTTTAGCGTTTGCCGGCACGTTAATGGTGTATTCGATTGGCGAGCCACTATAAGCCCTGAGCGAGCCAGTGGCAGACGATAACTTAATCCAGTCAGCTACATTGGTAGCGCCAGACGTAGGGCTAAAGCTTGGGTCGTAGTCCTCACCCGTTACACTATAAGGCGTCACATACACTTTGTAACTAAATGGCGTGTTTGCCTGGTTTAGGACTTGGATAGTGCCCTTAGTCTGGCCACCGGGGTCAACCTTGTATTCAGAAGAGGTCGGGGTAACCGCTACGCTCTGGTCCGCCCGAGCGGGGTTTGGTTGCCATAGACCAGCTATCACCATACTGGCTAGCAGAAGTCCAGCAACCTTCTTAAAACTCAGCCCCCTTAGCCCCATTTAGTTTGTGACCGCGGTGTAAAGCACAATATTCGTATAGGTACCAGGTGGAGTTGAGGTATTGGCAGCCACTCCATACCAAACTGTAGTAGTATCGTTGCTGGCTGGCGCCGAGGTGGTCTTGATTGTATTGGGACTACCTGTAGCGGGCACAGCTGCAAACTTAATACTCCCGCTGATGGCAGCATTGCTAGCTGAGCTAGTTGGCCCAGCACCAAAACCACCCACTCCATCCACTCGATACCCCCAAGTATTCGCGCTCGCCACTACAGGACTTGCCTGGGTGCCGGCCGACGCTGGTATAGTGTCGCCGCCCGAGACCAAGTCAGATGAAGCCGTTGATTCGGCAATCTTCAGCGTATAACCGGTAGGATTGTTGGTGCTAATGGTAATTGTGTCACTGGCAATGGTCTGCGCACCAGCGCCGGAAGGTATTACATCAACATTTACCGTTCCACTGGTGGTAAAAACACTAATTACTGAGCTAACCACGGAGCTAATAGTCGTGTCTTCAGTAGCTGCTCCAGATAATGCAGGGGCCAGAAGGATGCTTAGGATAGCTGCAGTATAAAGGATATATTTATGAGTTCGTTTCATTGCGTACTTGCGATAGTGATTTATCTTATGCTTACTAGTATAGGTGTTTCTATTGCAGCTATCAATGATTGGCCTTATTCAATACTATCTATAAAGTCTTTAAGTACCGACTTGAGTTCACTTATGGAAGTAAGCTCGGGGTCACCTAATTGATGTTTAAGCTTTTGGAGAGCTTCACTAGATACAGATCTTCTGGCCCGCTCTTCGGTTGGTGGAATCGGGCGGTCCACTACCCCTTCGAAGACTACGCTGCCGTCTTGGTCAAACACCCGCCTGGTGCCGGTTCCATTCTGATGATCAACAATCTCCTCGAGTATATTGCCCTGACCATCTTGGGTAACTTCGTTCATATCTAGGCGTACCTAACCGCAACCCTAGGTACAGTTCCAGTCCAGCTCAAGCTATTAGAAGGAAATGTTGGCATGGACCCAGGCGTAACAGTTGTGCCATACAGGTAACCAACCATGTATCGGCCTAAGCTCGACATATTGGTCGGTAAACCAAATATTTGAGACTGTGTGTTATTGGCGTAATTAATACTGTGGACCGTTGGGTTCGCTGTGTAAGAATCACAAACAATAGCGAACCAGTACAGCCCTTCACTCACCACTTGATTAATAGTAATGGACTGTAGTCCAGCAGTATTGTTCATATTCACCGTGCCAGCATCCAGAAGTGGGCTCCGTCCATGAGGAAGACCAGTGGTAGCATCAGCCGTATATATACCTAGTCGCCACGTAGATACTGCTGCCCCTGTTGTTGAAACGGCAATTCGATCAAGTGTGCCGGCTGGCAAATATACTGGATGAGCTGTTAATGCACCTGCTCCGGTTAGAGTTGATGCAACAGCACCTGTTTGTCCTGATTGCGAATACCATTGCCCTGTTTCCTTAGCTATCTTAGGCAAAAAAGAAACTCGAGCGTCCACATACGTCTTTACGGCTTTTTGGGTTGCTAGTGCAGTATCAGAATTGGCCGTGAGCGATGTATCTGTATCGTGATCAAGTAAAGACGCCGTACCTGAACCTGTAAAATATGGTATCTTGTTGGCAGCTGATGTAAGCCCCGATAGCGCCGTAAGTTCACTATCGAGAGGCTGCTTAGTGTCTGCGTACGTTTTGACAGCCTTCTGCGAGGGATACTTCGTGTCGCTATTGGCGGCCAGAGTGCCGTCGGTATCCTTGTTAGTAGTAACCTCTGCACCCGCGGAAGTAACAGCGGAAGCTTTAAGAGCGCCGGCACTATCGTGGGAAACTTCCAGATAGTCATTTAGGATAGTTCCCCAAGTACCATTGTCTCCACCCGGTGTAGGAAGACGTGACACTACCGCCCCTCCTGTAATTCTGTTTTATACTTATACAGCATGAGCAGGTATTCAAATAAGTTTGCTGAATACTTGGGAGTAAGCAAACTCTCTAGCCCCCGTAACTACTACCACCGTAGCTATTGTCTTGTTTTGTTGCCTTACTTTTTGACGACGCTGGCTGAAGAATCGAAGACAGCAGTGACTGCACACCCAGTACGCCCAAGGCAGCAACCCCCACATGCTGTAAGAAACCCTTACGACTCACTTTCTTTTCAAATACAGCGTCGATTTCTGACGATATACTCTTCAACATAAAACCCTCCTCAGATTGAGCCTATTATAGCACAACCATAAGTACAATCAAATTTCAGCTGGCTGGCTGAAGTGGAGGACGGACGTCGTAAAAAACACTTTTCTCTGGTTGGCTTGACTGCGTCAGCTTTTGTTTCTCGTAAGCTGCATTACTTGCCGCTGTATCTTCGGCCAATCGCAGTATACTGGGTCGCACACGACGAATCGAATCGGACGATGGCGGTATAAATTCTACCGTCTCTACAGGAGCAGGCTGTAATGACGACTCAACAACTGGCTGCCGCACAGGAGCAACAGTTATCGGTGGGTCGTAGGTTTGTGCAGGGGCAGGATTAAACTCAATGTTCGGCAAGGGCGATGTTGGCTCAGGAGACTGAGAGATTTGTTTCGCCATTCTGCGACGGGCCTTTCGCTCACTACTTAGCCGCTTTTGCCAGAAGTAGAAAGCCGTACACTCAAACAATGCAATCAGCGGTAGTGCTAAGAGCATTTGGTTTACAGGATCTGGCGTAGGAGTAATAATTCCAGCTACAATTACTGCTCCGAGTATTACCGGCCGTTGCAGCTTGGACAGACTACCCGGCTTGAGTGGCGTGATCTTGTTGCTAATGCCAATTAAAAGTGGGATCTGAAACACCAAAGCAGCGCCCGCTAAATACATGATCACGAAGTTCATGTACGAGCTAGCATTCAGGAGTGGCTTCACGTCTTGGCCAGCAAAGTTGATCAAAAAGTGCAAAGCAGCCGGAATACCAAAGTAGTAGGCATAGGTTATGCCTGAGGCCGCACACACACTCGCCAACAGCACAATCCTGAACGGACGCAAGTCTTGGAGGCCCGGATGAGCTGGTCGAATAAACTCTACTACTTGGTAAATAATAATTGGTAGCGCCACCACCAGGCCCACAATACAAGAAATCGACACAATAAAGTCGAGGCCGCCAGATGGAGTCGAAAAGTATAGTGATTGCCCGAGTGGACGTATGAGCCACGAAGTAATGGTGTGGTTCGCGACAAACCCAATGGCTGCACCAATACCGAATACGAGCGCAACCCAAAACAACCTACTCCTAAGCTCAGTTAAGTGCTCCCGTATAGTCTTGATATCATTATCCGCCTTAGACATGCTGACTTTTGCCACCCTCTTTTTGTATAGGCTAATCTTAGCCCATACCTACAGACAATTACTTGTCTTGTTTTTTCTTATCTGTGTCATCCTCTGGGCCAAGACCCTTTTTGACTTCCCTACCAAACATACCAATGCTTCGACCAAGCTCAGGTAGCTTTTTCGCACCCACAAGTAGAACGAGTATGATGGCGATAACAATTAGTTCACCCATGCCAAGTCCAAAAATTTCCATTTCACCTCACTCCTTACTTATCCTACATCGTATCATGGCGGATTCCAGAAGTAAACTGCGATAATCAACCGCTACTATGGCAGTAAATCAGTGTTCGCAGCCACAAAGATTTGGTCAATTTTGCCACAAGTGACACGCATACTTATAAAGTGCTTGTCGATGCTTGCACCATAAATTGTGTCGTCGGCTAAGTACAGCTTATAGCTACCATTCTTATAGGCGGCTAGTGTTGGCGAGGTGATATTCCAGTCCCAGCTCGCATTCACGCCAACCAAGAAGCTGGAGAGATCACTTATGGCAGCGACCTTGGTTTCGCTACCTGTTTTGCCACTGGCCGCAGCGTCGAAGCTAACTGAACTGGTCATAAGACTATCCAGCGCAGCCGTGTTGCCGCTCTCTATAGCCGCATGTATGTTATTAATCTGGGTGCTGGTTAGGCTCGGGCAGACTGGAGCCGCCGCAACCTTAGCCGATTGAGTCTTCTTGGCAGCTTCCTCTAAGGCTTGTTTGTCCATCGTAAGCTGGTCGATTTTCTTTTGCAGAACTGCCTGTTCGCGCTTAGCATTTGTTGATTGCCAATACCATGTGCCCAATGCCGGAAGTACCACCAGCAAAGTTACTATAAGAGAAATGATAACTATCTTGCCAACGTTCTCTCCCTTCGACTGGCCCTCTTGCTCTTGGGTTTTTGTAATCGGTTCTTTGGGCTTCTGTGTTACCATGGTACTTCCTAGTTATGCTATAAGCATAAGCTTAAGATGACGGATTTTCAAGAATCAAAGAACCCCAGGAAATCCTGGGGCCGGAGGGGTGAGGCGCCCTTGAGCGCCTCACCCCTGGACTGGCTGGAGGGTGAACGGATCAACCGTTTCCAATGCCACGTAATGATCTGCGGTACGCACCGCATCACTACGATGGCACGCGCCATGATGCTCGCACCGCGAGCGAGGATCGAGGCACTCTTCGACTGTTACGCAGCTGCACTTGGGGCAACCACATAACTCGTTGTCAGCCATTGTGCTTGGGTTGCACTTCGGCAGCAGTCTTCGACTTCACCGCCTGAGCCCACGCTGTGCCATCAATCCCTTCGAAACAGCACCCTCCTCGACTGCTCGGAAGACTGCCTCGTGAACTACTTCGAAGCGTTCCGGGCAGGTCAAGAATCAACTCTTCCTCGTTACCTTCACTATCAACTGCCATCTATTCTCTATTCTGTGCGCAAACTAGGACGAGTGGTATTGTGACACATCAAGAATTATTCGGCAAGCCTAAGGACTAATCGCGCTTTACTAGTACCATAAATGCTTCTGGCGGGATGTCGACTTTACCAATCTTCTTCATACGCTTCTTGCCCTTCTTTTGCTTATCCAGCAGCTTGTTTTTGCGTGTTACATCGCCGCCGTAGAGCTTAGCGGTCACATTCTTGCCCATCGCCCTTACATCCTCGCGGGCAATCACCTTGCCACCAATTGCCGCTTGCAAGCTAATAACAAACAGCTGACGCGGAATTACTTCTTTGAGTTTCTCGACCATAGTACGCCCCAAGCGCTCAGCTTCCGTGCGGTGTACGATCAGGCTTAGGCTATCAACCAGCTCGCCTCCGACTAGTACATCTACCTTTACCAACTTCTCGGCGCGATAATCGCTCACCTCGTAGTTAAACGATCCGTAGCCCGAGGTAATGCTTTTGAGCGAGTCATAAAAGTCAGTTAGCACATTTGCCAGTGGGGCCTCGAAGCTTACAAGGCACAGCATTTCCTCGATATAATTTAGGTTCTTCTGCATACCCCGTGCAGCATTAATTAACTGCAAGACCGAGCCTAGGTATTGGCTTGGCACCACTATTTCGCCAGCAATCCACGGTTCGCGAATTTCGCTAATGCGGCTGACATCGGGCAAATCAGCAGCGTTTTTTACCACCAACTCCTCGCCTGAGGTGGTAGTCACCTCGTAGTCCACCGACGGATTTGTGATTACCAGACTTAAGTTGTATTCACGCTCCAAGCGTTCCTGCACAATCTCAAGATGCAACAAGCCCAAAAAACCAAGCCGAAAACCAAAGCCAAGTACAGCCGAGGTTTCGGGAGTGTATTCGAGCGCTGAGTCGTTTAGCTTGAGCTTCTCGAGTGCGTCACGTAATGCAGGGTAATCCTCGCCCGAAGCAGGAAACACACCGGCGTACACAAATGGCCGAACCTTTTTGTACCCAGGAAGTGGCTCAGTGGCTGACTCGCGAGCCAGTGTAACCGTGTCACCTACCCGCGCATCAGAAATCGATTTAAGATTCGTGACCACGTAGCCAATGTTGCCGCAGTCTATACTGGGCGCTGCAATTTTGTGGGGACTAAAGTAGCCGGTCTCAATGGCCAAAGCTTGCTTACCGTTGCGCATGAGGCTCAGAGTTTGACCGCCGGCCAGTGCACCGTCCACCACTCGAATATAGAGAATTACACCCCGGTATTCATCGTATACCGAGTCAAATATAAGGGCACGCAATGGCTCTTCCTCCCTACCTTTCGGCGCCGGTACTTGTGCCACCACTGCATCGAGCACCTGCTCTACATTCGTGCCGTCTTTGGCAGAAACACGAATAATTTCATCTGGTTCGCAACCAATTAACGATGAAATTTCGGCCGCTACTCGCTCCGGCTCCGCCGCTGGCAAATCAATCTTATTGAGTACTGGAATAATCGCTAGGTTGGCTTCAATCGCGAGGTACACATTGGCAAGCGTCTGCGCCTGAATCCCCTGGGCCGCATCCACTACCAAGAGCGCGCCTTCGCAAGCTGCCAAACTCCGCGACACTTCATAGCTAAAGTCCACGTGGCCCGGGGTGTCTATGAGGTTTAGAGTGTATTCATGCCACTGCATGCGCACCGGCTGCAGCTTAATGGTTATTCCTTTTTCACGCTCCAATTCCATGCTATCGAGCAATTGAGCCTGCATATCGCGCCGCTGTACAGTGCCTGTAAGTTCAATTAAACGATCAGCCAGTGTGCTCTTGCCATGATCGATGTGGGCAATAATACAAAAGTTGCGAGTCTTATCCATGGAGCGCAAATACCTTAGATTTTAACCGCCTAAGTGAGCGGAAGGCTATGTCGGTCTCACCAATTCGAAGCACTCGTGCAACCAGCAAGTACACCATGAGTCCCCCGGCGGATATAATCGCAAACTTAGTGCCCACCACCATAAAGCCCGCATCACCTTTTAGAAGCGGGAGTACTTGGCTGACTAAGTAGTACATGACACCACCCATTACCAATGAGGCGAGGGTAACTTTTAGAAGTTGTGCAAAGATGGACTTAACGCCATAGTCACCGATTTTGCGCCGTAGCATAAACATTAGTATTAGCAGCTCAGTGGTCGTAGTAATCGAGAGCGCCATGGCAAGCCCCGACACGCCGTATATTTTAGACAACGTAATAGAAAGCACTATATTAATCACAATCGAAGCCAAGCTAGTAAAGAGTGGTGTTTTGGTGTCTTCCAGTGAGTAGAATACGCGCGCAACCAAGAAGAACACACTCTGAGCCACAATCGAAAGCGCCAGCCAACCCAGAGCATCAGCCGTTATTTGATCGCCAAAGCCAAAGAGTAAGCGTACTATATAGCCGCGCATAATTATGGCGATCGCCGCGGCTGGCACAGTTAGGAACACGATTAAACCAATGTTGCGCACAATTGCCGATGGTAGCTTGGACTTATCTTTGGACTTGGCTGCACGAATTAATCGCGGGAATGCCGCAGTAGCAATAGCGCCACCAAACAATCCCATAGGAACATTACGTAGGTTGTTAGCATAGTAGTACGAGGTGAGGCTACCAGCTGCCAAATGCGAACCAATGGCTGTTTCGATAATTACGTTAAATTGGTCAATGCCGAGATCAATTGAACGCGGGATCATAAGTAGTACAATGCGCTTTATGGCCGGGTGGCGAAAGCGCACATTGAAACTATAACGATAGCCAAGTGCCAACACACCACCGAACTGCACTAGTGCCTGCAAGCCAGTGCCAGCTACCACGCCCCATGCCACGCCGTATATGGATGGTGTAAATAGCTTGGATAGGAATACAATACCAAAGATAATCCCGAGATTATAAAACACGCTCGCGAGGGCAAAAACTAAGAACCGATTAAACGACTGCTGTATAGCCCCAAACACGTTAGCCAACCCAAACAACAGCGGCGTGGCCAACATAATCCGCGTAAGACTGGCAGTAAGTTGAATTTGTTCGTTGTTAAACCCAGGCGCGATCACCTTAACCAACGGCACGGCAAACACCCAGGCCACGATGCCTAAAATGGTAGTAACCAAAATAATGCCGTTTACAATTATGTTAGCGACTTCCCAGGCTTCCTTTTGTTTCTCCTTCTCTAGGTAGCCTACAAACACCGGTATAAATGCCACAGCAAACGCACCAGACACAAGTAGTGTAAAGAGCAAGTCAGGAATGCGGAAAGCTGCAGTATATGCATCGGTCGCCGGGCCAATACCAAAGTTACTAGCTAACAAACGGTCCCTCACCAAGCCGAGCACACGGCTCAGCAAGTACGAGAGCGAGATAAGAAAGGCAGCTACCCCGAGTGTTTGCTGCTTATTAAACCGACGAATGATGTTCTTCATTGTTACGTATTATACCAGGAAACACCCTTGATATCAGTTGTAGTTTACCGGCGCAGACCAACCGTATATACTCATAGCATGAAAAGAAAAGCAGTCCGAGTATTTGAGAAAATCACAAATATACGACTAACTATCCAAGTCGGTGTGATACTTATATTCTTTGCGACGTTCGTTCATTATTTTCCTGGCAAAGGACTTACGCCCGGCCAGAATGCGCTCTTTAGCGTAGCTTCCTTTCTATTCAGTATATTCATTGGCTTTAGCCTAAATAACCAAAGAACGAGATACAACAATTTATTCGATGTGAACCGAAGTGAATCAAGCATGCTTTACTCTATATATATGCTCTCGCTTGAACTACCCGAAAAAGATCATAAACAGATCCAAAAGCTTATCGATAATTATCTAGTAGAGCAGATTGACTATGTACTAGCAGATTATGCTAACACCGACAACTCCTACACTGCACTTACCAAATACTGTCTCGGCATTGAGGCAAAAACCGAGAAGGCAAAGTTTGCAAAAGATAAGATTGTAGATTTGCTTCAGCCTGAGCAAGAGGACCGTTATCATCTTCAAAATCTACTCCAGGAAAGAATTTCTACATCTGAATGGGCCACGTTAGGTGGACTATACATTGTTACACTCTACTTTATATTGAGTTTTAACGTTCAGGACCCTATTGCATTCATGGTAATCTGTTTGCTTTCAACCGCAGCCAGTATGCTAATGCTCATTTTGTTTCGATTCGATAGCCTTACTTGGCATACCCAAGCAAAAATTTGGCAACCTCTAGAGCGCCTCTTCTTGCAAATGGACTTACTACCATACTATCCCAGACCAGCTTTAAAAAACGGTCAGGCTAAGCCAACTCCTGGGCAAGCAGCTCGGGTGGCCGACTTTGCGCACGCTTATCCAGACTTTCGAGATAAGAAAGTAACCATAGTTACTTTTTAATTTTTACTTACGTGCTTTCTTGGGTGCCTTTGCGTCGACTTCCTCGAACAGCTTAGCAAATGCCGAGCCCTCGAGCGTCTCGACTTCGATTAACTTCTTGGCAATCTTTTCTAACTGGCGCTTGTTCTCGGTAATTACTCTGCGGGCAGTCTTAGTGGCTTCATCTACCAACTTAGCAACTTCTGCATCGATCTCGGCTGCCATTGCTTCCGAGTAATTTCGACCTTCGCCAAAACTACGGCCCAAGAATGGTGAACCTTGTGAACTATCAAATACTCGGTTTGAAAGCTTAGGGCTCATGCCGTATTCGGTCACCATGGCATGCGCTATGGCATTAACTTGCTTAAGATCACTCTCCGCTCCAGTAGTAATGTCGCCAAAGATCACTTCTTCGGCAGTTCGGCCCCCAAGTGCCATTGCCATTTGGTCCTTAAAGTCTGCGACCGAATGATAATGCTTGTCTTCGAGTGGCAAGCTCCAGGTAACTCCACCGGCCATACCACGCGACACGATCGAGACTTTGTGGACTGGGTCACACAACGGTAGTAGGTGCGACAGGAGCGCATGGCCAGCCTCGTGATAGGCGGTAACTTCTTTTTCTTTGTCGTTTAGTATGTGGCTCTTACGCTCTGGGCCTAGGGCAATCTTTTCAACGGCTTCATTTAAATCATATTGGGTGATCTTCTTGCGATCGTGGCGCGCGGCATAAATAGCTGCTTCGTTGGCAATGTTGGCCAGGTCAGCTCCGGAAACCCCTGGAGTCTTGGCCGCTATTTGCTTGAGGTCCACATCGGCCGCCAGTGGCTTCTTGGCAGTATGCACACCCAAGATTTCCTCGCGCGCCTTCATGTCTGGCTTGTCGAGCGTCACGCGGCGATCAAATCGACCAGGTCGCAGTAATGCTGGGTCCAGCACATCTGGGCGGTTGGTGGCAGCCATAACAATCACATTTGTACCCTGCTCGAAGCCATCCATTTCAACTAATATCTGGTTTAGGGTCTGTTCACGTTCGTCGTGTCCACCGCCCATACCAGTACCACGCTGTCGGCCAACGGCATCAATCTCGTCGATAAATATAATGCATGGGGCGTTCTTTTTGGCCTTGGCAAACAAGTCGCGTACGCGGCTCGCACCCACGCCCACAAACATCTCTACGAACTCCGAGCCAGAAATGCTAAAGAACGGCACATCGGCCTCACCAGCTACAGCGCGAGCCAGCAAAGTCTTACCGGTACCCGGGCTACCAAACAGCAGTACGCCCTTGGGAATTTTGGCACCCAAAGCCTCGAATTTAGCGGGGTACTTTAAGAACTCTACGATCTCTTGCAACTCCTGCTTGGCTTCAATTGCACCCGCTACGTCCTTAAACAAGAACTTGCCCTTCTCGAGGCCAAACACCCGCGCGCGACTCTTGCCAAAGCTCATAGCCTGGTTATTGGAACCCTGAGCCTGGCGCATCATGAAGTAGAAGAAGCCAATGATCAAGGCTACCGGTAGCACGGTGAGAATTATGTCGAGCCACTTGCCAGAATCATTATTGGGGTTTTCTACCACCACGCGCACTTTGGTGTAGTCCAGGCCGTAATCCTTGAGACTTGTACCAGATTCCTTTACACTTGCCTCCTTGCTACCGTCCTTAAGGGTTATGATCAGCTTGTCACCCGATACGTCGATTCGATCAACCTGACCCTTGGAAACTTGCTCTATGGCCTTACTCAGCGACACTTCGGTTGGCTTTGGTGTAGTGTTCGAGAACGCCACCACTGCCACGAGTAGCACAACTATAGCTACGATTGAGTAGAGTATATTCTTGGGTATCTTCTTCATATTACCTCGCAGGTTACATAATAATGGTCTTGGCTTGCACCGGCCGCAAAGCGCCGATCAAGCGCTAAGCCAGGCACCCACGCAACTTCGTTCTGGGCGCTTACAACTACCGGCCAGCTCGTTCGTTCATCTCGCGGAACTTTTTTATCTATAAAGATGTCGCTGAGCTTTTTGGATCCACTTAGGCCAATAGGGTATATTCTATCACCTTTGAGCCAGTTTCGTACATAATATCGCTGGGGGATCAGCCGAGCTTCAGCATAGGTTTGCTCACCCGCCTGGGGCTGTATACTAATTAAGAAGCGACCAAACTCGTGCCCACCAGCACCCAGTGGCGTCATATTCCCCTCGCTTCGCTGTTGCCTTTCGCTGTCGAGGGCTACCGGACTAAAGATCAGTCTATTGTATTCGCGTTTTAACTCTAGTACTCCGCCGATCACCTTGCGAGATCCAGTTTTGGCCGTCACTAAGAACTTCTGTGCCTCACTTAAGTTTGCGTTCGACAGCCCAATCCCTGGGCAGAGCTTGCGAGCCAAGTGAACCAAAACATTGAGCTGTACTACGGGACTGAGCTTACCAAAGCCAGTTCGACTAAGCCGTAATGTATCGCCTTCGCTGCCGTCGTCTAAATAACGCAGTAGCTGCTCTATGTGGCTCTCGATTGAGCCGTTCAGCGCCTCGAGTCGGTCGAGCGACGCTAGGTAGCTACCATAAAAGTCCGACTCCATAGTGGCTGCTAGCGGCAAAAGCGAGTGGCGCACGA